>NZ_QXFM01000141.1:32702-35987 GCF_003584015.1 Aurantiacibacter xanthus | reverse complement strand
AAAACTGCAATTTGGGTGTTGACCGAATCCTGGGTCGGGCCTAGATGGGCTCCACCGACGCGGCGCTGACGGTTTCGACCGGCGCATCCGCAACGGTCGCCAAATTTGACGGATAGCCGGCTCCCCCGGTGAAAATCGGGGAACCGATCGCTGTCCGCTTTTGAGTTTGGTGGTTCTTTGACATCGTTGATTTTAGATGAAGGGACATGTGGGCGACGGCGCCCGGTCCGCGGAGCTCAAGGCCGCGTGTACCGGTATTCATAAGCCGAGCCGCATTGTTCGGACCTACCACGGTCTGGATGATGTCAAGCATGTCCTTCGTATCCATTACGTTTGACAGTGCAGGTATCGGCTCCTTGAAGCTCATGCCAGTTGGGTTAGCGGGGTTATCCCCGTGTCTGATTGGTGTGTGACACAAACTTGAGAGTTTGATCCTGGCTCAGAACGAACGCTGGCGGCATGCCTAACACATGCAAGTCGAACGAGCTCTTCGGAGCTAGTGGCGCACGGGTGCGTAACGCGTGGGAACCTGCCCTTAGGTTCGGAATAACAGTGAGAAATCGCTGCTAATACCGGATAATGTCTTCGGACCAAAGATTTATCGCCTTTGGATGGGCCCGCGTAGGATTAGCTAGTTGGTGAGGTAATGGCTCACCAAGGCGACGATCCTTAGCTGGTCTTAGAGGATGATCAGCCACACTGGGACTGAGACACGGCCCAGACTCCTACGGGAGGCAGCAGTGGGGAATATTGGACAATGGGCGCAAGCCTGATCCAGCAATGCCGCGTGAGTGATGAAGGCCTTAGGGTTGTAAAGCTCTTTTACCCGGGATGATAATGACAGTACCGGGAGAATAAGCCCCGGCTAACTCCGTGCCAGCAGCCGCGGTAATACGGAGGGGGCTAGCGTTGTTCGGAAATACTGGGCGTAAAGCGCACGTAGGCGGCGTCGTAAGTCAGGGGTGAAATCCCGGGGCTCAACCCCGGAACTGCCCTTGAAACTGCAATGCTAGAATCTTGGAGAGGCGAGTGGAATTCCGAGTGTAGAGGTGAAATTCGTAGATATTCGGAAGAACACCAGTGGCGAAGGCGACTCGCTGGACAAGTATTGACGCTGAGGTGCGAAAGCGTGGGGAGCAAACAGGATTAGATACCCTGGTAGTCCACGCCGTAAACGATGATAACTAGCTGTCCGGGTTCATAGAACTTGGGTGGCGCAGCTAACGCATTAAGTTATCCGCCTGGGGAGTACGGTCGCAAGATTAAAACTCAAAGGAATTGACGGGGGCCTGCACAAGCGGTGGAGCATGTGGTTTAATTCGAAGCAACGCGCAGAACCTTACCAGCCTTTGACATCCTCTGACGAATCAGGAGACTGATTTTTTCCTTCGGGACAGAGTGACAGGTGCTGCATGGCTGTCGTCAGCTCGTGTCGTGAGATGTTGGGTTAAGTCCCGCAACGAGCGCAACCCTCGTCCTTAGTTGCCATCATTTAGTTGGGCACTCTAAGGAAACCGCCGGTGATAAGCCGGAGGAAGGTGGGGATGACGTCAAGTCCTCATGGCCCTTACAGGCTGGGCTACACACGTGCTACAATGGCAACTACAGTGGGCAGCTATCCCGCGAGGGTGAGCTAATCTCCAAAAGTTGTCTCAGTTCGGATTGTTCTCTGCAACTCGAGAGCATGAAGGCGGAATCGCTAGTAATCGCGGATCAGCATGCCGCGGTGAATACGTTCCCAGGCCTTGTACACACCGCCCGTCACGCCATGGGAGTTGGTTTCACCCGAAGATGGTGCGCTAACCTTTTAGGAGGCAGCCAGCCACGGTGGGATCAGCGACTGGGGTGAAGTCGTAACAAGGTAGCCGTAGGGGAACCTGCGGCTGGATCACCTCCTTTCTAAGGATATTGGCGGAAAGCGCCGGACCTCGCGTTCGGAAGTGCTTCCTCCGTTTCCAAAGAACATTGCCGTCGTCCTCATGTCCCTTCATCACTGGAAAGACACACAGGCTCATGTCTGTCGTGTTTACGCCTGAGCTGGCTTATGCCGCCCGCGGCCGTTTGGCCCGCTTGTGGCGCATGGGCCTGTAGCTCAGTTGGTTAGAGCGCACCCCTGATAAGGGTGAGGTCGGTGGTTCGAATCCACCCAGGCCCACCATTTGTTTGGCTTCAAGCGCCAGCGCCGCCATCCGGCGGCTCGGCTTTCGGCTAACGCCGACGGCCGGTCGGCCTTGCGAACCCTTCGGGTTCGAGGGTTGCTTGTTGTCTGGGTAAGGGGCCTTAGCTCAGCTGGGAGAGCGGTTGCTTTGCAAGCATCAGGTCATCGGTTCGATCCCGATAGGCTCCACCAGGCAAGTATTTCCAGAGATGAAGAGAAAGCGGATCCCGCCTTGGCGGGTAGGCAACACTGGTTGCCGTCTTTGACATTGTGAATGGGTTTTTAAATCGATGCCGCGAGGTGTCGTCGTGCTGGCAAGGCCTTTGGGTCTGGTCCAGTCGATGGCAAATCGCAAATCAATCAAATTGATTATCTGGCTGAGATAATTCCTCCGCGCCATTGTATCGGCAAGCGTTATGCAGACTTGTCGTTGATGGTGTGGATTCTCAAGCGTGAGGTAAGAGCATTTGGTGGATGCCTTGGCATGTACAGGCTATGAAGGACGTGGCACGCTGCGATAAGCGTCGGGGAGCTGTGAGCAAGCTTCGATCCGGCGATTTCCGAATGGGGAAACCCACCCTCACCATTTCCTCTGTGATCCCTTTGGGGATTGTAGAAGAGGTGGATAGGGTATCACCTTGCTGAATATATAGGCTTGGTGAAGCTAACCCGGGGAACTGAAACATCTCAGTACCTGGAGGAAAAGACATCAACCGAGATTCCCGTAGTAGTGGCGAGCGAACCGGGACCAGGCCAGTGCCTTCATTTCAACTAGCAGAACACTCTGGAAAGTGTGGCCATAGCGGGTGACAGCCCCGTATGCGAAAGTGATGATGAAGGACTTGAGTAGGGCGGGACACGTGAAATCCTGTCTGAACATGGGGGGACCACCCTCCAAGCCTAAATACTCGTACATGACCGATAGCGAACACAGTACCGTGAGGGAAAGGTGAAAAGCACCCCGATTAGGGGAGTGAAACAGTACCTGAAACCGAATGCTTACAATCAGTTGGAGCCCCATAGGGGGTGACAGCGTACCTCTTGCATAATGGGTCAGTGACTTAATCTAGCAAGCAAGCTTAAGCCGTTAGGTGTAGGCGCAGCGAAAGCGAGTCTGAATAGGGCGA
>NZ_QXFM01000141.1:20202-27702 GCF_003584015.1 Aurantiacibacter xanthus | reverse complement strand
TCGATGTCGACGAGACCCATCTGCTGCGCCGCCACCGGTATAAGGCCGGGCCAAGGCTCGGCGTTTACGATCTGAAGGATATGGCACAGATCGCCAATATCGCCTGGCCAGAGGGCAGCGGGCTGGATCTGCGGATCCGGGCGGGCAAGACCGGCATCACCGTCGAGGATCTGGTGCCAGCACCAGAATAGCGCCTGTCACCAGACCGGACGATGCCCCTCCAGTCCGCGCGGATCAAAGGCGCATATGTGCCCGTCATGGTGCCAGCCTCTGCCGCATCGTTATGAAGCGACAGAGAAATCAACTATCGCCTGCGGCATCCGGGGCATGGCGGAAGCCTCTCTGAAGATCGGCTCCAATCGACGCGATCACCTCCGCAGCGCTTTGGCGGGCTTGCACCAGGCCGATGGCTTCGCCCACGAACGGGGCCAGCACCGACATATCCGCCTCCGCGACAGCGGCTTGCCAGCGCTGTTCCTGTGCTGGCAGGTCCTGCTGTAGCCCGGCCTCGTCCCCATGCCAGCGCTCGACAAAGGCGCTGCGCAGCACCCGTCCGGAATAGCGTCCGGGCCAGTCGATCCGGCGGACTGTATCAACAACACGGGTGCGGAGGGTGTCATCGCCGCCATGGGCCAGCGTTGGCCCGACCAGCCGCTGATCGACAAGCGCCTCCTGTGCGGCCCAGAACCTGGTGCCGATCACCGCCCCGTCTGCCCCAAGCGCCAGCGCCGCGAGAACGCCGCGCGCATCGGCGATGCCGCCCGCCGCGCAAAGAAGCGTGGTGCTGCCCCGCCGGGCGATCTCATCCGCCACCTCGGGCACGAAGGCCATGGTGCCCCGGCTCTGCCCGTGGCCCCCTGCATCGCCACCCTGGGCCACCACGACATCCACTCCCAGATCCAGCGCATGGCAGGCATCGCGAAAGGTCTGGACCTGAGAGATAACCGGAACACCCGCCGCGCGCGCCCTGCCCAGCCAGGGGGCCGGATCGGCAAAGGACAAAAACAGCGCCTTCGGTTGTCGCGCCAGCGCCTGATCCAGCAGCAAGGGCCGCTCTTGCAGGGCGAAAGAGATGAAACCGCAGCCGACCGGCACATCGCCGGCGATATCGAACTGCGCCTCGATCCATGCGGCATCGCCATAGCCACCGCCGATCAGCCCCAGTCCACCGGCCCGCGAGACGGCGGCCGCCAGCGCGCCGCCGGCGACGAAGGCCATGGGGGCCTGGATCACCGGCAGCGACAGGCCGAAGCGTTCCGTCAGCCGGGTTCTCATTGCTGCGCCCGGTATTCCGGCACCGACAGGCCACCAATCCCCCAGTTCTCCAGCGCCACTTCGTCGATCACGACGAAAATGGTCGCCGGGTCCTTGTCCAGCACCGTCTGAAGAAGCTCGGTGACCCCCGCGATCAGCCGGGTCTTTTCCTCGGCAGAGGGGCCTTTGCCTTCGGGTCCGCCTTCGCGGGTGATCTTGATATTCACATAGGGCATGTCTCAGTCCTTCCGGGGCAAATAGGTGAAAACCTTGGTGACGATGCGCCATTCGCCCTCGTGCGGCACCAGGGTCAGAAAATCGAGATAACCGCGGCCCATCATGCTCATCCGCGCGGTGACGCGGGCAAGGCGGTCGCTGCCGAAGGCGATTTCCAGCACCGCCTCATCTCTCGGGTCCCCGCGTTTCGCGGGTGGTTCGCGGGCATCGATGCGGGCCATATAGCTGTCGAGGTCAAGGTAAAGCGGGTCGCCCTCGGTCGCACAGGCATAGGCAAGCTGCGGGTGGAAAACCTTGCGAAGCATGGCGCTGTCGGCCTGATGCAGCCCTTCGAAATAGCGCTGCATCAGTGTAGAGATTTCAGCGTAATCGGCGGGGGTCATTGGATCAGCCCCTCGGCTTTCAGGGCTTTCTGCGCCGAGGCCCGCGCTGCCACCCGTGCGCCATGGGCGGCCAGGGCAGGCCAGCGGGCAAGGTCGATGCCGGTGAAATTCGCCCAGTTCACGACAGCGAACAGATAGGCATCGGCGACCGAAAAGCGCCCGGCCACCAGCCAGTCGCGGTCCTCTTTCAGCAGCGCCTCGGCGCGGTCGAATTTTGCCGCCACTTGAAGGCGGGCACGGGCGCTCTCCTCCTCCGTCGCGCTGGGGCGGAAAAGCGGGCCGAAAGCCTTGTGCAGTTCGGAGGAAATCCAGTTCAACGCCTCTTGCAACCGGGCGCGCTCAAGACTTCCGGCCTCTGGCGCAAGGCCCGCGCCCGGATGCCGGTCTGCGATCCATTGCAGCACGGCGGCGCCTTCCGTCAGCACCTCGCCACCCGCAAGTTGCAGCGCGGGCACATAGCCCTTGGGGTTGATCGCCCGGAAATCGGCGCCGGTCTCGGTGCGGCCCGCATCGGTATCGACGGCCTCGACCGCGAAATCGGTGCCCGTTTCATAAAGCGCGATATGGCTGGCCAGCGAACAGGCGCCGGGCTTGTAGTAGAGTTTCATGGTCGGGTCTCCGAGCTTTGCGTGGTGCCTCTGGCTAGCCCGAGTCATGATTTGATGATAATATCGAGTTCTCATCTAAACGATCTGATTTTTGGATCATTATGAAACATGACCAGCTCCTCGCCCTTGAGGCCATCGTCACCACCGGCACCTTTCGCGGGGCGGCAGAGCGGCTGAACAAATCGCAAAGCGCGATCAGCCACACCATCCGTCAGTTGGAGGAGGAGCTGGAGCTGACGCTCTTCTCACGCGACAGCTATCGCCCGCAGCTGACTGCCGAGGGCCGCGTGTTCTACCGCGAGGCCAGCCGGGTTCTGGTCCAGATGCGCGATCTCGGGGCGACCGCCGCGCGGCTTCGGGCGCGCGAAGAGCCGGAACTGCGCCTCGCCATCACTGCAACCCTGCCGCTGGAGCCTCTGCTGCCGGTGCTGTCGGCGATCGGGCAGGAGTTTCCCGCGACGCATCTGCGCCTGTCGACCGAAATGATGGGCGGCCCGATTGCCCGGCTGATGCAGGGCCGCGCCGATCTGGCCATCGCGACCCTTGATGGTGTGCCAGTGGATGAGGTCGAGACCCGCCGTCTGGCCGAGGTCATCATCCGTCCGGTGGCCTGCAGCCGGATGGCTGCGGAACTGGGGCCGGAGATGCTGTCGGTTTCCCGGATGCAGGCCATCCCGCAGATTATCGTCGCCGGAACCAACGGGCCGGAGGACAGCCAGAGCCGCGATCTGCTGCCCGGCGGGCGCAAATGGACGGTGTCAGACTTCCACGCCAAGCGGCAGGTCATTCTGGCGGGTCAGGGCTGGGGCGGGATGCCGGACCATCTGATCCAGGCCGATCTTGCGGCCAGAGCGCTGGTCGCGCTGGCGGTCGAGGGCTTCCCGCCGCGCCGATCCGAAATCTTCGCGATCCGTCGCAGGGATCAGGCTCCGGGGCCGGTCGCGACAGCCCTCTGGGCGCGTCTTGACGAAGGGCTGACCTGACAGGAGAGCGACCTGTCGCTCGCGCTGCCTGAAGCAACTTCGGTGCACCGTCAGGCTCCAGCCCCATCGTGTTTCATGGCCGAGGGGTACGGTGGCAGCGAGCATGATCTCTATGCGGTTGGGCCGTTTGCGCTGGCCTGCCCGGTGCGGGATCGGACCGAAACCTGAGCCGCCAGAGGAAAGTGGGCGGTTTGCGTTCGAGGGGCATGGGCGCAGCTCCAGAGCACATATTGCTTCCGAATTGGTGGCTCCTTGCCATTGCTGGATCCGAACGCGATCCCGCACCATTGCGGGCATTCGGCAGCCGGGCCCTGACCTCCGGAATACCTCCATCCATCCGAGAGCCTCCGCGCCCTCTCATTGTCTCCATGCCGCGAGATTTCCGCGAAAATGATCGCCTTATTCACGCCAAGTGGTCTGCTTTTGCGGGCTGTCCTCGCCTGAAGCTTGCCCGGCGCCGAGGCCGTTGCAGCTGAACATGTCTTCCGTCCAAACGGAACTGCAAAGCCCTTATCATAATATTGGCGAGCAAGAATTGCTCCTTGTTGGATGCATCTGCGCTCAATTCCCGAGCTGTGAATAGCATAGAACGAACCGGCGAGCCTCAGGACTAGTCCTTATGGACAGGTCCGGGGGGCAGTGAGAAGCATGCATGCATCTTACTTTGCGAAAATTGTAAGAATTGTTGTTCTCAAAAGGTAAATTCAATGGCTGTCATGGTTGGGCGCAAAGCAGGCGGGTTTAATTCGGAAAGCCGAAAGCTCTATGCACTTCAGCGCGCCGCTCTTGTGACAGGGGTTTCTGCCTTGGCGCTGACCGTCAGCGTGCCAGTCCTCGCAGAGGATCCTCAAGGAGATGCCGCGGGGTTTGGTGGGTTGTCGGGGGCGTCTACGAATGCTGCCCTAGGTACTCCCGGCACTGGAGGCATCGGGCAAAATGGTGGCAACGGCGGCGATGGCACCTATGGTGCCGGCGGCGGCGGCGGTGGTGCCGGGGGAGGCGCTGGTGGTGCCGGCGGAAACGGTGGCGGTGCCGGCGGTGCCGGAGGTACGGGTGACGGAGGGAACGGCGGGAACGGCGGAGGTTCGTCGGGTGAAGCTGGCGCAGGCGGTGGTGGTGGTGGCGCTCATGGCACGACCAGCGGCGTTGGCGGCAATGGGGGGGACGGAGGCAATTCCAGTGGAGGGCATTTCGAGGGTGGCGGTGGCGGTGGTGGTGCCGGCGGCTATGGTCAATATTACACCGGTGCGGCGGGCACTGTTGTTTTAAATACCTCGAAAACCGGCGGTAATGGGGGGCGCGGTGGCAATTCAGGGCGTGGCGCACAAGGTGGTGACGGCGGATATGGAATTTTCTTCGCAACCTCGGGTGTGACTTTCCAAAACAATGCGACTGTGACTGGCGGCAATGGAGGCGCTGGAGGCTCTGTGGGTGGGCTGCAGGGGCGCGGCGGTTTCGGTGCTGGTGGAGCGAACCTTACCATAATCAACTCGGGCACCATCAGAGGCGGGTTGAATGCCGATGGCACTGTGCGTGCCAAAGCGGTCTATTTCACGGGCGGCAACAATGTGTTCGAATATCGGGCCGGTAGCACCGTGGTCGGTGCTATCGTCGGTGACGAGGGAAAAGACGACACATTCCGGCTCGGCGGCACTACGAGTACCAGTTTCAATGTCTCGGGAATTGGTACGGATATCCAACGCTTTGGGAGCTTTGAAAAGGCGGGCACGTCGACCTTCACGCTGACCGGCACTACGACCCAGGCAACGCCATGGACGATCACCGGTGGCACGCTGGTTATCACCAACGACGGGGCGCTCGGAAATTCTTCTGGAAAGCTGACCTTCAACGGCTCCGGAGCAAAGCTGGTTGTCAATGACAGCGTCACGATGGCCCGCAACATTGAGCTGTCTACTGCCGGTACAATCGAAACCGCTGCGGGAAAGACGACCGAAGTATCCGGTACGCTTTACGGGAACGCATCGCTGACGAAGACTGGTACTGGCACGCTCGCACTTACGGGCGGGGACAGTTCATATACAGGTGTCGTCCAGCTCACTAGCGGAACATTGAGCCTCGGCGGCTCGCGCGTATTGGGCACCGGCTCTGTGACCGCGAGCGCCGGCACTACTATCGACTTCAGGGCAGGCGTGACGGTTTCGAACGGGCTTGCGCTCAACGGTGCTTCTTCTGGCTCGGTCACGCTCAATCAGTCGAACCTACAGGCTGCTTTTGGTGGCATTATCAGCAACACTGGCACAAACACTCTCGCCGTCAACAAGACCGGTGCGGGCAAGCTGACGCTCACCGGCAACAACACTTATACCGGGGTGACCACGGTTGCCGCAGGCACGCTGGTCGCCGCTCACAACAATGCGCTCGGTTCGACCAGTGGGGGCACGGTTGTGCAGTCCGGCGCGACGCTGGAACTCGCGGGGGTGTTGACGGCAGAAAGCGTCACTATCTCCGGCGTGGGTGATGGGGGCATCGGCGCGTTGCATGGCACAGGCGGTGCGAGCACGCTGAGCGGTTCAGTGACGCTGGTTGGAAACTCGACCATCGCTGCAGATGGCGGTTTGCTGACCTTAAGCGGAGGAATCGGCGGCAACCACAACCTCACTTTCACGGGCATGGGCGATACTGCCGTTACTTCCGCAATTGCGACCGGCAGCGGCTCGTTGACCAAGAGCGGCACCGGTTCGCTCAGGCTGGCCGTTGCCAACAGCTACACCGGCGGCACGAGCCTCACTGGCGGATCGCTAACCCTGGGCAACGCGGGGGCGCTCGGCACGGGCGGGCTTACCGCTTCCAACGGCACCAGCCTGACCTATCAGAATGTGACTATTGCCAATGCGATAACGCTCAGCGGCGCCGTCACCTTCAAGATGAACAGCGGCAACGGTGAGCAGAGCGGGGTGGTTTCCGGAAATGGCAGTCTCGTAAAGACTAGTGGCGGCACTCTGACCCTCTCGGGCGCCAACACCTACACCGGCGGCACGACCCTCAGCGGCGGTGGCCTGGCTCTGAATTCCGACACTGCGCTCGGCACGGGGGCAGTTAGTGCTGCCGATGGCACCGAGGTCATCTATGCGGATGGCCTGACGGTCGCCAATGCGGTGGCGGTCACCGGAACGGTTGGCCTCGACCAGACCGGTGGCAGCGCAACGCTTGGTGGCGTGATTTCAGGGGCAGGCGGAATAGCCAAGACGGGCAGCGGCACGCTGACGCTGACGGGAGCGAACAGCTATGCGGGTGGCACCACGCTGAGCAGCGGCGGGCTTTCCCTGACGAGCGATACCGCGCTCGGCACGGGGGCTGTGAGTGCTGCCGATGGCACCAAGGTCATCTATGCGGATGGCCTTACCATCGCCAATGCGGTGGCGGTGACCGGCACGGTCAGCTTCGATCAAACCGGTGGCAGCGCAACGCTTGGCGGTGTGATTTCAGGATCGGGTGAAATCACCAAGACGGGCAGCGGCACGCTGACGCTGACGGGAGCGAACAGCTATGCGGGTGGCACGACGCTGAGCAGCGGCGGGCTCTCCCTGACGACGGACACCGCGCTCGGCACGGGGGATGTAAGTGCCGCCGATGGCACCGCGGTCATCTATGCGGATGGCCTGACGGTCGCCAATGCGGTGGCGGTCACCGGCACGGTTGGCTTCGACCAGACTGGTGGCAGCGCAACGCTTGGCGGCGTGATTTCGGGATCGGGTGGTCTCACCAAGACAGGCAGCGGCACGCTGACGCTGACGGGAGCGAACAGCTATGCGGGTGGCACCACACTCAGCAGCGGCGGGCTTTCCCTGACAAGCGATACCGCGCTCGGCACGGGGGCTGTGAGTGCCGCCGATGGCACCAAGGTCATCTATGCGGATGGCCTCACCATCGCCAATGCGGTGGCGGTCACGGGCACGGTTGACTTCGACCAGACCGGTGGCAGCGCAACGCTGGGTGGCGTGATTTCGGGGGCAGGCGGTCTCACCAAGACGGGCAGCGGCACGCTGACGCTGACGGGAGCGAACAGCTATGCGG
>NZ_QXFM01000141.1:0-20152 GCF_003584015.1 Aurantiacibacter xanthus | reverse complement strand
TGCCGCCGATGGCACCAAGGTTATTTATGCGGATGGCCTTACCATCGCCAATGCGGTGGCGGTGACCGGCACAGTCAGCTTTGACCAGACCGCCGGCAGTGCGACGCAGAGCGGCGTGATTTCGGGATCGGGTGGACTCACCAAGACGGGCAGCGGCACGCTGACGCTGACCGGGGCGAACGCCTATGCGGGTGGCACGACGCTCAACAGCGGCGGGCTTTCCCTGACGAGCGACACCGCGCTCGGCACGGGGGGTGTGAGTGCCGCCGATGGCACCAAGATCACCTATGCCGATACCTTGACCATCGCCAATGCGATGGCGGTGACCGGCACGGTCAGCTTTGATCAGACCGGCGGCGGTGCAACGCTTGGCGGTGTGATTTCAGGATCGGGTGAAATCACCAAGATGGGCAGCGGCACGCTGACGCTGACGGGAGTGAACACCTATGCGGGTGGCACCATGCTCAGCAGCGGCGGGCTTTCCCTGACGAGCGATACCGCGCTCGGCACGGGGGCAGTGAGTGCCGCCGATGGCACCAAGGTTATTTATGCGGATGGCCTTACCATCGCCAATGCAGTGGCGGTGACCGGCACGGTTGACTTCGACCAGACCGGTGGCAGCGCAATGCTTGGCGGCGTGATTTCGGGGGCAGGTGGTATCACCAAGACGGGCAGCGGCACGCTGACGCTGACGGGCGCGAACACCTATGCGGGGGGCACGACGCTGAGCAGCGGCGGGCTCTCCCTGACCACTGACTCGGCGCTTGGCACCGGGGCTGTGAGTGCCGCCGATGGCACCAAGGTCATCTATGCGGATGGCCTGACGGTCGCCAATGCGATGGCGGTCACGGGCACAGTCAGCTTTGATCAGACCGGTGGCAGTGCAACGCTTGGCGGCGTGATTTCGGGGGTAGGTGGTATCACCAAGGCGGGTAGCGGCACCCTGACGCTGACGGGAGCCAACACCTACGCTGGGGGCACGACGCTGAGCAGCGGCGGGCTCTCTCTGACGACGGACACCGCGCTCGGCACGGGGGATGTGAGTGCCGCCGATGGCACCAAGATCACCTATGCCGATACCTTGACCATCGCCAATGCGGTGGCGGTCACCGGCACAGTCAGTTTCGACCAGGCCGGGGGCAGCGCGACGCAGGGCGGCGTGATTTCGGGATCGGGTGGACTCACCAAGACCGGAAGCGCCAGCCTCACCCTCAGCGGTGCCAACAGCTATCAGGGCACGACCACAGTGTCCGCCGGGACGTTGATCGTCGCCAGTGACGGCGCGCTCGGCACGACCGACGGCGCCACCACCGTGCAGAGCGGCGCAACGCTGGCTCTTTCGGGCGCGAGCAGCGGGGACAGCATCACCATCTCTGGCAGCGGCAACGGCGGCGTGGGTGCGCTGCATAACAGCAGCGGGTCCAGCACGCTCAGCGGTGCGGTGACGCTGGGTGATGCCTCCACCATTGCTGCGGATGGCACGCTGCTGACGTTAAGCGGTGGGATCAGCGGCGATCACGATCTCACCTTCACGGGTGCGGGGGCTGCATCCGTCACCTCGGCGATTGCAACCGGCAGTGGCTCGCTGACCAAGTCGGGGGCAGGCTCGCTGACGCTGACCGGCGCCAACACCTACACGGGCGGCACCAGCCTTGATGCGGGTTCGCTATCGCTTGGCAATGCCGATGCCCTGGGCACCGGCGCACTTGCTGCGGCCGATGGCACCAGCCTGACCTATCAGAATGTGACCGTGGCCAATGCGATGAGCCTGACCGGCACCGTCACCTTCAAGATGGACTCCGGCGACGGCGAGCAAAGCGGGGTGATTTCCGGCACCGGCAGCCTCATCAAGGCAGATGCGGGCATGCTGACCCTCTCGGGCGCCAACACCTATAGCGGCGGCACCACCATCAATGGCGGCACGGTGACGGTCATGGACGCTTCCGCTTTTGGCAGTGGCGGCGTTACCCTCAACGATAATGCGGCGATCGTGCTCGGCGACGGGATTGCGATATCCAATGCACTGACGCTCGCCGGGACGATCTCGCTCGGGGCGGATGACGCCGACGTAACGACCTATTCCGCCACGATCTCGGGCACTGGCACGCTCACAAAGACCGGGAGCGGCACGCTTATCCTGACGGGAGCGAACAGCTTCACCGGCAACACCACGCTTTCGGGCGGAACCCTGGCGCTGGCCAACAATGCCGCGCTGGGGACAGGCTCGCTGACGGCGGACGACGGAACGAGTGTGACCTATGCCGATGACCTGACGATCGCCAACACGATTACGCTCAACGGCGCAGTCGATTTCACGCAAGGTAACGGAACCGCCACGCAAAGCGGGGTGATCTCCGGGGCGGGCACCCTCACGAAAGCGGGCAGCGGCGAGCTTATCCTGACGGCCGCCAACAGCTTTACCGGCGACACTGCGCTTTCGGGCGGCACGCTGCAACTGGCCAACAACGATGCGCTGGGCACCAGTTCGTTGATGGCCGCTGATGGCACGACCGTTGTCTATGCGGAGGGTGTGGCGGTTGCCAATGCCGTCGGTCTCGACGGTACGGTCGAGGTGGTTCGGGCCAGCGGTACGGCAACGCAGAGCGGTGCGATCAGCGGCACGGGCAGCCTCTCCAAGACCGGCGCGGGCACGCTGGTTCTCACCGGAGCCAACACCTTCACCGGCGGGGTTACGCTGTCCGAAGGTGCAGTGATCCTCGGTGATGACAGCGCGCTGGGCACGGGCAAGCTTGCCGCGGCGGATGGAACCACGGTGAGCGTCGCGGGCGACCGCACGTTTGCCAACGAAATGAACCTCGCCGGGGCGGTGACCTTCGCTCTCGGCAGTGACAGTGTTGCGCTGGATGGTGAGGTCTCTGGATCGGGCACGCTCGCAAAGCTGGGCACCGGCACGCTGACGCTATCGGCCGACAACAGCTTTGACGGCACGATCGCAGTGGCCGCCGGCACCGTGCAACTGGGGGCGAGCGAACGGCTGGCCGACACGAGCGCTATCGTTCTGGCCGAAGGCGCAACCTTCGATCTCGACGGCTATAACGAGAGCATCGCCACTCTCACCGGCACCGGATCGGTCGTGCTGGGCGATGCTTCGGCAACCGCTGGCCTGAGCGCTGCGGCCAGCTCCAGCAGATATCTGCTGAGCGATGGCGCGCGCGCCTCGGGCACCTTTGCCGAAGCCGATGTCATCGCCGCAGCCGGAGGCAGTGGCAATGTGCTGACCCTCGGCGGCACCAATGCGGACTTTGCCTTCGGCGGCACTTTCTCCGGCAGCGGCAGCGTCCGCAAGATCGGCTCGGGCATATTCACCGTGGTCGGCGATCAGGCGCTGATCGGCGATTTCGAAGTGCTGGAAGGTACGCTGGAGTTCCTTGGCGTCAGCGATGGCGGCTTGCTGGTGAACGGGGGGACGTTCTCCGGCACCAGCGGTTTCAATTCAGCGCTGACGATGACAAGCGGCGTGATCTCGCCCGGAACGGCGGACGACCCGTTCGGCACGATTACCGCCAGCAGCATCAATCTGACCGGCGGATTGGTGCAGTTCGACTTTGCCGCGAGGGATTCGGGCTATCTGTCGGACATGCTGCGGTCGAGCGGTTCGATCACCGTCAATGGCACGACGGTTGAAGTGCGGATGGTCAACCCGTCGCTCAGCTCTCCTCCGATTCAGCGCTATCTGATCGTGCGAGGGGGCAGCTTCTCGGGCAGCTTTGCCAATGGGCAGGACTTCACCGATCTTGGCCAGAACACCGGTATCGCCTGGCGTCTGCGCTATGACCTTGAGCCCAATGGCGTGGTTCTCGAAGTGCGCCGTATGCTCGATCTCGCCGCGCAAATCGGCAATGCCGGGACCAGGAACGAACAGTCTGTCGCCGCCGCGCTGAGCGTCGGGCAGGGCGAAATGGATGATGCCTTCCTCCAGGCCATCCTGCCGATTGGCATGCTGCCGCTTGAGGAGCAGCTGGCCTTGCTCGACACCCTCAGTGGCGAAGGCATTGCCAGCATCACCACCGGGGGCTTCCTTGAAACGCAGCGCTTCAGTGGCCTGCTGCTCCAGCGTCTCTCCAATGGCGAAATGGGCGAACTGACGGGCGCGGCGCCCGAGCAGGCCCGTGCGCTGGTGCCGGGCGCGCCCCCGTCCGCGCAAGCCGGGCAGTCGCAGCCGGTTACGGTCGGCATGTGGATGCAGAGCTTCGGCGGCGAAACGCGGCTGGAAGGCACTTCCGGCACGCGCAATCTGCGTGAAGATGCCAAGGGCCTGGTTGGCGGTGTCGAAGCGCAGATGGGCCACTTCCGGGCTGGTCTCGCCCTGGGCTATTCGGATAGCGATTCCAGCGT
The DNA here is from genome assembly GCF_003584015.1 of Aurantiacibacter xanthus. GTDB lineage: Bacteria > Pseudomonadota > Alphaproteobacteria > Sphingomonadales > Sphingomonadaceae > Alteraurantiacibacter > Alteraurantiacibacter xanthus. Next base: position 15,796 of record NZ_QXFM01000141.1, on the reverse strand, counting down.
CTCTTCGCTGCAGACGCGTCTGGACGGCGACTTTGTGCACTTCGGCGGCTATCTCGGCTATGACGACGGTGAGCGGTTCGGCGGGGTCTACGGCTCGCATCAGACCAGCCATGTCGAGAGCAGCCGTGCGGTTCGTTCTGTCTCGAATAGCTACACCGCGAGCGCCAAGATCGCCATGGAAGGCCAGTCTCTCGGCGGTTATGCCGGGTTCCGAACGCCGATCAGCAAGAACATGACGCTGACCCCGCTGATCGCGATCACCAACATCCACATCGACCGTGACGCCTTCACGGAAAGCGGGGCGGATCCGCTCAACCTCGGAGTGGCCACTGAGGTGCGCGACATCACCACCGCACGCGCGCAGATGCGGCTGGAAATGAAGACGCAAATGGCCGGAGGCAGCATAGCACCGTTTTTCGTCGGCGGTCTGGAGCGGAGCTGGGGCGATCTGAAGGCGCGCACGAACATGCGCTTTTCGGGCACGCCGTTCGGGCTGGGCAGCTTCTCGGTCGATGGCACGCCGCTCAAGGAGATGGTTGGCGTGCTCGGCGGAGGGGTGACCTATACCTCCACCGGTGGGCTGGAGATCGGCGCCAGTTTCGACACCCGCCTCAGCGATCGCTTGCGGCAGGGCACAGTCGAAGCGCATGTCCGCATCCCTTTCTGAGGTGATGGCAAGCCGGCACTGGGGCATTGGCAGGAGGCCAGCCGTTCGACTGGCCGTTTTGGGCGGCACTTCGGGTGTCGCCTCCTGTCACGCCTGCCCTGGACATCTGTCTCTCTCGGCAGCCGTCGCTTGACAGGCGCCGCTTGCTGATCGAACAAGTTGATCGATCAACGCTTGGCCATCCCGTACCATAAGGCGAGGGGCAAGGCAGGAGAGGACTTTTCAAAACACATGACCCGCATTGATATCGAGGCCTTCGTCGACCAGCAGAAAGTCGGCCGCCATCATCTGATCGTTCTGCTGGTTTGCGGGCTGGTCTGCTTCATCGACGGGTTCGACATGTTCATGATCGGCAAGATCGCCCCCGCCATCGCCGAGGGCTTTGGCGAGCCACCCGAAGCCATGGCCAACCTGTTCGTGTGGCAGCAGATCGGCCTGGCGGTCGGGGCCTTTGCGGTGTCGCCACTGGCCGACCGGTTCGGGCGGCGCAATATGCTCATGCTCTCGTGCGCCTTGTTCGGGGCGATCACGCTGGCAAGCGTGCGGGCCGAAACGCTCACCCAGTTGACGATCCTGCGCACACTGGCCGGTGTGTTCATGGCGGCAGGCCTGCCGATGGCGCTGGCGATGATTTCGGAGGTCACGCCCGCCTATCGCCGCGCCAGCTTCATTGCGCTGTCGCTGGTGGGCTATTCGAGCGGGAATGCGTCGAGCGGCGGGGTCGCGGCATGGCTGCTGGATATCTACGGCTGGCAGAGCGCGTTCTGGATCGGCGGCGTGGCGCCGCTGCTGTGCATTCCGCTGCTCTATTTCTTCGTGCCCGAATCGCTCAAGTTCCGCGCCGAGCGCAATCCGCACGACAGCTCTATCGGCAAGACCATGCGCAAGATGGACCCGGCGTTAGAAGTTCCCGAAGATGCCGTGTTCGTGCTCGGCGAGGGCAAGGGCACCAAGGCGCGCAAGGCGAAGCTGAGCGACATCTTCACCGAAGGCCGGACCTTGATGACCTGTGTCATCTGGGCTGCCTGTCTGCTGTCGATGACCAGCATTGCCCTGACCAGCCAGTGGCTGCCGACGTTCTTCCAGGAAATGGCCGGCATCCCGATCCAGCAATTCGCCGTATCGGCGCTGATCGGCTACATGGGCAGCATCGCCGGGACATTGCTGATCGGCTATCTGATGGACCGGTTCCGGGCCACGCGGATGATCCCGCTGTTCTATCTGGGGCTGTTCCTGGCCTATCTCGGGATCAGCTGGGTATCGTTCGAGGCCGGCATCTTCGTCGTCCTTCTGGTGGCCTTCAACTTCCTGCAGACGGGCGGTCAGGCCGGGCTCAACACGCTCATCACCAAGGTCTATCCCCCGCGCATGCGCAGCACCGCGCTGGGCTGGGCCGGGGGCGCGGGCCGGGTCGGCGGGGTGCTGGCCCCGTTCTACGGCGGCTATGCCGTGGCGCAGGAGTTCTCGCTCCAGCTGGCGCTTGGCCTCGCGGCCGGGGTGCCGCTGGCGGTGGCCTGTCTGGTGCTGGTGCTGGGCCGCGTCATCAAGACCGGCAAGGCCGAGCTGGCCCCCGAGGCCAGCCGGGTCTGAGGCGATGGACCCGGTCGGCAGCAGAGGCTGGTTCGCGCGCTATCTGAGCGCGTTCAATGCCCGCGATTATGAGGCGTTCGGGGCCTACTATCACCCCGAGGTCGATTTTCGCGGGCAAGCGGCGACGCTGGCGGGCCGGGCGGCGATCATGGACTTCTATCGCCGCATCCACGAGCAGGTGGTCGAGACGGTCGAGGCGCGCAGTCTCGTTGGCAACAGCGAACTGCTGGCCGTGGAACTGGTGACGACGCTGGTTTCGAAGGGAGACTGGCCGGACTTTCCCGGCGGCGCCATGCGCGAAGGGCAAAGGCGGCAGAGCGTGAACTTCGCGTTCTACGATATTCGCGACGGGCTGTTCGTTCGCATCAGGACAGCAAACTTCCGCCGCATGGCGGGCTAGGCCCGCAAGAAACACTGGCAGGCGGCCCGGGTGGCCGCCTGCCAGCAGATTTCACGCCTTAGTAGCTGAAGCGCACACCCAGACGATAGGAGCGACCGAGAACGTCATAGAGCACGTTGTTGGTCGGGCCGAAGCTGGAGGGCGCATCGACCGGCGGATCCTTGTCGAACAGGTTGTTGACGACCCCGAACAGTTGCAGGCGGCTGTCGCCCTTGCTCCACACATCGTAGCTCGCATTGAGGTTGAAGTAGGTCCAGCCGCCGATGTGATTGTCGTTGATGCTGTTGCCCCGCATCGGATCGTAGCCTTCGTCACCCGGCCCCACGAGGCTGGTGTTGTAGGCACCCGCCGAAATGTGGCGGACCTGCAGCTGCGCGGTGAACGGATCGGTCGTATAGGTCACATAGCCGTTCAGGATATAGCGCGGAACGCCCGAAGGCTGCGACACGGGCGAACCGTTCATGCCGGCCCGATCCTGCTCCTTGCCGGTCGAATCGACGGTGATCAGATCGTCGACGATCGTGGCGAGGCCGCGCAGGGTCACGTCACCGTTGCCTGCGGGAATCCGGTAGGACGCTTCGATATCCCAACCACGCGTGATCAGCGTGTCGAGGTTGAAGTTGAAGTTGCGGATCGTGGTGATCTCGCCGGAAGCGTTGCGATCGACGAACTGGCACAGTTCGGCCGAACCGCCAGAGCAACGATCGACCAGCACCTGCGCGCCGAGGGTGGACACCGCGCCGTCAAGCTGGATGTCGTAATAGTCGAGCGAGAACCGCAGGGTGCCGGGGCCAAGGCGCGGCTGCAGGACGACGCCCGCCGTCCAGCTGTCGGCCTTTTCCGGTTCGAGGTTGGCATTGCCGCCCAGCAGCACCGAAGCCAGCACCTGCGCGTTGCCGTTCTCCGGGTCGTTGACCGACTGGAACGAGTTCTGCAGCGGGCCGAACAGCTCGAAGATGTTGGGCGCGCGGATGTCGCGCGAGCGGGTGGCGCGGAAGCGCAGCCAGTCGGTGGGAGCGAAGTCCGCGCCGACCTTCCACGTCGTGACCGAGCCGCTGGTGCTGTAATCGGTCACACGCACGGCACCGTTGAGTTCGACCATGTCGGTCACCGGGGCGACCACCTCGACGAAGCCTTCCCACACGTCGACACTGCCCGAGATCGGCGCGCCGGGGCCGGAATAGAAGCCGAGCGCGGTCGAGATCGGATCGGCGGTGCCCTGCGCGTCGTCAGAGCGGTACTCGACGCCGGTCGCAACGCCGAGCGATCCGCCCGGCAGCTGGAACAGGCTGCCCTGCACGGCCACCGAAGCCACGTGCTGCTTCAGCGTCGTATCCTGCATGGCGGTGCCGTTGACATAGGCTGCGGCGGCGGCAGAGGGGCTGCCGTTGCCGAAAATGTTGAGCGGCTCGCACCCTTCGGCAGCGGGATTGCCAAGCAACACCGCACGGCAGATCGGATCGCCCGAGACGGGATCGGTCACGGCATCGAGCGCGAAGATCGTGTTCTGCTTGATGTTGGCGTTGTAGCTGCGCTGTTTGTAGTCGGTCTGGCCGAACTGGTAGTAGGCATCGAGCGTGAAGCTGCCGCCGAGATCGGCCTTGATGCCGGTCACACCGCGATAGATCTTCCGGTCGACCGTGCCGGTCTGCGCACCCAGATCGTTCCAGATGCGCGACACGCGGACAGAGGACAGGTTCGCCGCATCCATCTGCGTGGCGAGGGCATCGGGGATGAACGGGTTGTCGCGGGTAATCACGCGCGGGGCGAGATCGCGGAGCTGGGCCCCGATGGTGTTGGCACTGACCTTGCTGAACGAGCCCTCGGCGAACCAGGTGATGGCGTCGGAGACGTCATATTCGAGGTGGGAGAAGACGTTCAGCCGCTCGCTGGGCGAGGACATCGGGAAGTTCTCATAGAAGGCCAGCTGCGGATCGCCGCCGCCGCTCTGGAAGATACCGGCGCCGTAGTAGGTGCCTGCGTCGTGCTTGAACAGCGTGCCGTCGGGTCGGAATTCGGTGCCAGCGAGCGGACCGCCGATGATCTGGCCGTTGACCGTTGCCGTTGCCGTGCGGGCGTTGGGCATGATCAGCGTGGCCGGCGAGCCCGCGAGAACCCGGCCCTTCGACGGGTCGTTCGGATCGACGAACGGGTTGCTGATGGTGTTGTAGCTGAGCGCACACCAGTCACGCGAATAGCAGTCGCCGGAGCCCTGGTTGTCGACATAGTCGATCCCGGCGACCACGCGGCCGCGTCCGCCGGCAAAGCCGGTGCCGCCAGCCAGCGAGAGGGCCAGCTCCTCGTTGTCGCCCTGTTCGGTGATGCCGCCCTGGATCGAGGCGCGGATACCCTGCAGGTTGGTGTTGAGGATCAGGTTGACCACACCGGCAACCGCGTCCGAACCGTAGGCTGCCGAAGCACCGCCGGTCACGACTTCGGCCCGCTGCACGAGCGAGGTGGGCACCATGTTGAGGTCCACCGCACCGGCTGGGGCGAACGAGCTGCCCTGAACGGTCGCCGGGACCACGCGCCGCCCGTCGATGAGGACCAGTGTGCGGTTGGCACCGAGGCCCCTGAGGTCGGCGGTGTTCGCGCCGATGTTGTTCTGGAAGATGGCCGTGGTGGCTGGCGTGCTCTGCGGCCGGAAGGCGGGCACGTCGTTCAGCACCTGCGACAGGTTGGTCGCGCCCTGCCGGTCGATCTGCTCGGCACCGACGACGGTGATCGGCGTCGGGGCATCGAGCCCGTCGCGGGCGATGCGCGAGCCGGTGACCACGATGGTGCCCGCATTTTCCTCGTTATCCTGCGCCTGTGCGGTGCCCGGCATTGCGAGCGCCATGCCGAGTGCGATTACGCTTGCTCCAAGATGCACGCGCCGATTGCGGGCGCGGTTTTCAAGCCGATTGGCCATGTCATTCTCTCCCATGGGAAATAGTCAAAAAGCACGTCCGCCTTGCTGGCGGCACGTGCGCGGGGGCTTCATTGCGACCCGGACAAAGGCGCCGGATCAGCGTAAAAGTGTTGATTTATCAATTCCTGTTGCGCTGCGCTCTCATGCTCCTTTCCGTCACCTGAGTGCGTAATATCTGAATAGGGTGCGATCGGGATCGGTGCGCCGTTCGCCACCACCGACGATCACTGTGCGTTCGAGCCAGTCGTGCGGCCCCTGGGGCACCCGGAAATAGGGGGTCAAGCGGAAATAGGAGGGCTGCGGATCACCGGGAGCAGGGCGGACGAGAAAGCCCTTGTTCTCGATATAGATGCGCGTGCCGTCGTCCGCTTCGAGCAGATAGTGCGCCTTCAGCTCGATCACGCCGTCGACGCGCACGGTGGCATAGTCCGCGCCGCTGTGGGGCACGACCTTGCCGCTCAGACGCGGGCCGCTGATGGTGCCGCCGATGGCCGGAGTATAGCCCTGGCTCGATCCGCTCGGCAGCGGGCCGAAGATCGCGCGGTCGGCCCCGAACAGCACTTCGACATCGAACACATGCTCCAGTTTGCAGTCTGCGGGGCTCATGCGTGGTTCCTTTGCGGGATGACGGGCAGGCGCAGAACGGAGTCGTAAGCGCCGCCCGAATGGAAGATGTGGGTGCCGGCGTTGCGGGTCTCTTCGTGCATGGGGAAGGGCAGCATCACGCCTTCCTCGCGCCGGTAGATATCCGCGCCGGCCACGATCACGCGCAGGCTTTCGCCGGCTGCAAAGCGGGTCGAGAACGGCCACAGCTCGATCTCGACCGGCACGATGTCACCGGGCTTGAGCCGCTCCTCGCTGCGATGCGTGTGAACCGGGCGACCCGGCGAGGAGCGGGCCTCGTCGAGCGCGCGGTGGCTGACGCGCTGCCAGCCGAGCGCCACCGGGCCATATTCGTAGAAGGCGTAGAAGATGAAGCCGACCTTCTCGCCATTGGAATCGAGCTTCTCCAGCGCGACGAACAGGTCCATGTCGTCGCTGCCCTCGGCCTCGACCCACAGCCGCAATGAGGCTTCGCCGGTGATCTCGGTCTCTTCCTTGAAGCGATAGTCGAAGCTGGCAGAGCCTTCGACCGCGTCCTGCCGCAGGCTGCCTTCGGCTGGCGCTTCGTCAACCAGCGCGCGGCTGGCCATATCGAGGTGCAGCGTGCGGTAGGCGGTGCGGGCGAGCGGGTATTCCTGCTCGGCGCGCTCGACCTGTTCGCCATGCCGGTCACGTACCTCGATGCGGACGGGCGGCCATGCGGCGATGCTGGTTTCGCGCTCGCGCAGGAAGTGATCGAAGAAGGCGAGCTGGCGCTTGCGGCTTTCGGGCAGGTAGTAGTGCGCCCATTTCTTCTGCCCGTGAATATCGAGCCACTTCTGCTCGCTGGAGAAGCGGCGCCAGGCCTCGATGGTGCCGCGCAGGTGCAGGCCCTGATCGGACCAGCTCGCCACGCAATAGGCTGGCTGGGTGACGCCCTCCAGATCGAGCGCTTTCGATTCCCAGAAGTCGTCGATCAGCGGATGGGCCCTGGCGTTCTCCCAGGTGTTTTCGGTGCGCCCGAGCGAGTAGACGATATTGTCCGAGGCGCGCGGCAGAAAGCCTGTCTCCAGAATGCCGCCGTGATAGGCGAACTCGCGATACCAGTCGGAGAACCCCTCCCACGGGTTGAGCGCGGCGAGCGGCTCGGGCTTCAGCGGCGCGACCAGATACTGGATCGCCGCGAGGTAGGAGACGCCGGTCATCCCGACCTTGCCGTTGCCCCAGTCGAGCCCGCCGAGCCATTCGATGGCATCGGCGCAGTCTTCGGCTTCCTGAATGCCGTTGTGATGAAAGTCCCCGCCCGACAGCCACGCGCCGCGCGGGTCGACCACGGCGACGCCATAGCCTTGCTGGCCCCACCAGACCGGGTCCGGCCCCTCGAACGGGGTGAGCGTGGACAGCCACTCCGGGTTCACGCCCGAGCGCGGCCAGAACACCTGATTGGAATGCGAGTGTTTCCCGTAAGGCCCCCAGGCCAGCAGGATCGGCACATCGCGCGTCGCGCCTTCGGGGCGATAGAGGTCGCAGAAGATCTGCGTGCCGTCGCGCAGCGGGATTGCGCAGTTGCGCTCGATCAGCAGGCCTTGCTCCGTCCGCCGGTCATAGTCGGCTGGCGGCAGCGGCGGCTTGTGCCTGGCGCTGAACGGATCGACACCGGGGCGGGTCAGCCATGCGAAGGGCGCGCGCGCGCTCATTACAGCACCACGAAATAGTGGATGCGGTTCGCGCCCGGCACCTTCTCGGCCACGCCCACGAACACGTGGCGCGACATCCATTCGTGCGGCCCGGCAGGCGCATCGAAGCGCGGGGTGACGCGCATGTAATAGTCGTCGAAGCCGACATCCTGATTGGCCGACATCCTGGCCGCGATCTCGTCGTTCTTGGCCCAGCGATAGCCGCAGTTCTGGAGGTAGATGATCGCCCCGTCGTCGGCTTCGAGCAGGTAGCGCGCATCGAAGTCGATCACGCCGTTGTCGCGGCTGAGCGGGAAGTCGCCGCCCGACATCGGCACCACGGTGCCGTTAAGGCGCGGGCCTTCGACCTTGCCAGAGGCGGCATAGATCGCCGCGCGGGTGTCGCCGCGGGCGCTGGGCTTGATCCAGTACGGCTTCGACAGCTCGATCGAGATCGTGAAGGCGTGTTCGAACCGGGGCGCAAAGGGATGAATTTCAGTCATGCGCCCCTAGTTCCGATTCTGAGTTGAGGCGTCAACAAAAAGTTGAGCCATCAACAAATATTTGGTGGCGGGTGTGGCAGCGGGATTGCCAAGCGCCTCGTCGCAGGGCAACCAAGGGGCATGGGATTGCCGAAAGTCTGGTACCTCTTCGGGGAGGATCATCTTCCGTATCGCATTCTGCTGCTCGCAAGAATGCTGGAGCGGGAGACGCAGAACCAGCTGATGGAGCAGTTTTCGCTCAGTCTGGCCGAGTGGCGCTTGCTGGCCATCGCCTGCGCGATGGGGCCGTGCACCGCCAGCGACATCGGCGGCGCAGGCGGGATCGACCGGGCCGAGATCAGCCGCGCCATGCGCAAGCTCGAACCCAAGGGGCTGGTCGTGCGCGAGGCCGATCCCAACCACGGCAAACGCCTGATAATCTCGGTCACGCCCGCGGGCACCGAACTGCGCGCCCGCGTGGTCGCCGCGCGCCGACGGCGTTTCCGCGAACTGGTGCAGAACATTCCGCCCGAGGAACGGGCCGTGCTCGATAGCGCGATCACAACGATGGCCCAGGCGATCAAGGACGATCCGGTCGACTGACTGTCGGGGCGGTTCGCCCCCGGTTGAGTCCATGTGTTGCTGCAGTGCAACAGGCGATCTGTGTCACGGATGTGTCACGGATTTTTCGCCAAGCTGACATTTGCCCCACCTAGCCGCGCCTCCGACATCCATCGGAAGGACACATTTCATGATCTCGACCCGCTTGCTTGCTGGCGCCAGCTTCGCCGCGCTTGCTATCGTTGCGACGCCCGCGCTCGCCGGTGACATCGCCGGCACCGTTTCCGACGAAACCGACACCGTTGCCCTGCAATCGGCGACGGTGAGTATTCCCTCGCTCGGCCGTCAGACCGTGACGGGCCGCGACGGTTCGTTCTCGATTGCCGAGCTTCCCGCCGGGACTTACGAGGTCGTCGTGCGCTATGTCGGCGCGCCGACCGTGACCCGCAGCATCACCGTGCCCGAGAGTGGCCTTGTCAACGCGCACTTCACGCTCGGTGGTGACAACCAGATCGTCGTCGTCGGTCAGGCCGCCAACCAGGCCTCCGCGCTCAGCCGCAAGTATGCGAGCGACGGCGTCTCCGACGTGCTGACCCGCGACGCCATCGGCCAGTTCCCCGATCAGAACGTGGCGGAAAGCCTGCGCCGTCTGCCGGGCATCAACGTGCTCAACGATCAGGGCGAGGGCCGCTTCGTCTCGGTGCGCGGCCTCGACCCGGAACTGAACGCGACCTCGCTGAACGGCGTGCGCCTGCCGGCGCCGGAAAGCGATGTGCGCTCGGTCGCGCTCGACGTGATTTCGGCTGACATCATCGAATCGATCGAAGTGAAGAAGTCGCTCACCCCGGATATGGATGGCGACACCATTGGCGCCTCGATCGAGATCAACACCACCAGCGCCTTCAACCGCCGCCGCGATCTGCTCTCGGTCAAGCTCGAAGGCAGCTATAACGACTATGCCGGTGTGGTCTCGCCCAAGGGCAGCATCGACTTCGCCACCCGCCTCACCGATAACTTCGGCGTTTCCGGCGGCATCAGCTACTATCGCCGCAAGTTCGAGACCGACAACATCGAGGCAGCCGACTGGGATACCGCCAACGACGTCGTCTTCGCCAAGGAAACCGAATATCGCGACTATGACGTGGAGCGCGAGCGCCTCAGCGGCACGCTGAACCTCGACTATCGCGTGTCGCCGTTCACCATGGTCTTCGCGCGCGGCAGCTTCAGCCAGTTCGACGATCACGAATATCGCCGTCGCACCACTTTCAAGTTCGATGAAGATCCGGCTTCGGGCGATGCCGACAGCGCCCTGTTCAGCGATGCCGATGGCCGCATCGAAGTGCGCCGCGATCTCAAGGACCGTTTCGAGCGTCAGCGTATCGCCACCACCCAGCTCGGCCTCGACCATGACGATGGCGAGTGGAAGGCCCATCTCTCGGGCAGCTGGGCGCGGGCGAGCGAAAAGGAAGACTTCTCGGTCGACCCGATCCGCTTCCGCAGCCGCTTCGATGGCGACGGGCTCGACATCAGGATGGACTATTCCGACCGCCGCGTGCCCTTGTTCACCGCCTTGGGCAATACCGCCGATTTCCTCGACCCGGCGAGCTACGGCTTCAACCGCCTCGAACTGACCACGCTGTCGGACAGCGTCGACGAAGAATATGCGCTGAAGGCTGACCTTGGCCGCACCTTCGTTGCCGGTGATGGCGAGTTCACCGTGCAGGGCGGCGTGAAGTCGCGCTGGCGCGACAAGAGCTATAACATGGACGGCATCTATTACGGCGACTTCGATGGCGACCTGACGCTGGCCGATATGCTCGGCAGCCAGACCTATCGCCTCACCGACATGGGGCCTGTGGCCGACAAGTACGCACCGGCGCAGTTCTTCCTCGCCAACCGTTCCGCATTCGAGATCGACCAGTACGAAACCGACATGCTCTCGCTGCCCGACGACTATTCGGCCGAGGAAGACGTGCTCGCGGGCTACCTGATGGGCCGCTACAGCAGCGACACCCTGCGCATGGTCGGCGGCGTTCGTGCAGAGCGCACCAATGTCAGCCTTGCCGGCCAGCTGGTGGCGAACGACGGTGACGACGTGACCGACGTGATCCCGCTGTCGTTCAAGCGCGACTACACCGATTGGCTGCCGAGCTTCACCGTCCGCTATGAACCGCAGCGAGATGTGGTGCTGCGTCTCGCGGGCTATCGCAGCCTCGTGCGGCCGAAGCTTTCAAAGCTGGCCCCGCGCTTCACCGTCAACGATGACCTTGAGGCAGAGTTCGGCAATCCCGATCTCGAACCCTACCGCGCATGGAACGCCGATGCGGCGGTGGAATTCTACCTGCCCGGCAACGGTGCGTTCTCGTTCGGCCTGTTCTACAAGTCGATCGACAACTTCATCGTCGACCAGACCACGCAGGCATCGGGCAGCTTCCAGGGCATCGCCTATGATCAGCTGACCCGCGCCATCAACGGCGACACCGCCACGGTGTTCGGCCTTGAGGTCGGCTTCAGCCGCTCGCTCGACTTCCTGCCCGCGCCGCTGGATGGCTTCCTGGTGCAGGCGAACTACACCTTCACCGATGCCACCGGCACGGTCTTCACCAATGGCGACGCCAGCGCACCGCGTGACATCCAGCTGCCGTCCTCCTCGCGCAACACGGGCAATCTCGTGCTCGGCTACGAAAAGGGCCCGCTCGAACTGCGCGCGGCTGGCACCTATCGCAGCAAATACCTCGACGAGCTGGGCGGCGATGCGAGCGAGGATCGCTATGTCGATCATCACTTCCAGCTCGACCTGTCGGCCAAGGTCGAGGTGATCGAGAACGTCCGCCTGTTCGCCGAGTGGATCAACGTCAACAACGCCAAGTACTTTGCCTATCAGAACTACGACAGCCGTCAGCGTCTGCTGCAGTTCGAAGAGTATGGTTCGACCGTGAAGTTCGGCGCGAAGGTGAACTTCTGATGCGGAACACGATTGCCATGGTCATGGTGGCGGCGGGTCTTTCGGCCTGCTCCACCACCACACCCATCGAAGGTTTGCCTGCCGTTACCGTTACGGCTCTGGCCGAAACCGCACCTGTCGGCACCGCCAACGAGGACGCCGCCGACGATCCGGCGATCTGGCGCAATGCGGCGAACCCCGCCGCCAGCCTGATCGTCGCCACCGACAAGAAGGGCGGGCTCTACGTCTATGACCTGAGCGGCGCGCAGAAGAGCTTCCTGCCTGCCGACCGGCTCAACAACGTCGATCTGCTGACGCTGCCCGATGGCCGGGTGATCGTGGCGGCAAGCGACCGCAGCGACGAGGCGAACATCCACATCTATCTCGCCGAACTCGATACGGCGCGCGCCACGCTGGCGCCGCTTGGCCGGGTGCCGGTGGGTGCGGGTGAGGGCTATGGCATCTGCAAGGGTGACGTGGCAGCCGATGGCCGCTTTGTGATCTACAGCGTGCCGAAGGAAGGCACGATCTATCGCACCAGCCTCAGCCTTGCCGGCGGCGATATCGCCGCCAGCACCGATGTGCTCAACAGCGTCGATACCCAGCCCGAAGGCTGCATCTACGACGAACGTTCGGGCACGCTCTACATCGGCGAGGAAGACGTCGGCCTGTGGGCGATGGATGGCCGCAATGCGGGCAATCCCAAACGCATGGTCGCCCCGGTGGACAACCGCTATCTGGTGGCTGACCTTGAGGGGCTGGCGATTGCGCCGGAAGGGGCGGACGGCGGCTATCTGCTGGCGTCGAGCCAGGGCGACAACGCCTATGCCCTCTTCGCTCTGCCCGATGGGCGTCCGGTCGGGCGTTTCCGCATCGCCGCTGGCACGTTCGGCGCGACCGAGGAAACCGACGGGATCGAGCTGGCGCTCGGCAGCTTTGGCCCGGACTATCCGCAAGGCCTGTTCATCGCGCAGGATGGGCAGAACGCCCCGGCGGCGCAGAACTTCAAGCTGGTGAGCTGGCAGGATATCAAGGCCGCGCTCGAACTGCCCTGATTGTCTCACTCCGGTCGCAAAAGTGGTGGAGAGGGCGCGCTTCAATGTTAAGAGGCTCGCCATGATGATTCCGCAAGATCGCCGCCGTTTTCTCGGCAGCACCGCCACCGCTTTTGCCGGTCTGTTCGCCGTTTCCTGCGCGCCTGCCGCGCGAATGACGGCGGGCGCGGGGCTGGCTGGCGGTGCCGGCGTGGTCGGGCCTTTGCAGAAAGACCCGGCGGGGGTGATCGACCTGCCGCCGGGCTTTTCCTACCGCGTGATCTCGCGGCTGGGCGATGCCATGAGCGATGGCGGCACGGTGCCCGATCATGCCGACGGTATGGGTTGCTTCGATCTCGGCAACGGTGAAATCGCGCTGGTGCGCAATCACGAACTGACGCCGCAGCACGATAGCGGCGGCGCGGCAGGCCCGGCCTACGATACCGTGGCCCGCAGCCTCGTGCCATTGCCGGGGGGCACCACCACCGTGGTGCTCGATGCAGCGACGCTGGCGGTCAAGCGCCAGTATCGCAGCCTTGCGGGCACGATCCGCAATTGCGCGGGCGGGATCACCCCGTGGGGCAGCTGGCTGTCGTGCGAGGAGGATACCCGCAAGCCCAACGGCCGCATCAACAAGGAGCACGGCTACGTGTTCGAAGTGCCTGCCGCCGCGCCGGGTCTGGTCGATCCGGTGCCGCTGAAGGCGATGGGGCGCTTCAACCACGAGGCAGCCTGCGTCGATCCGGCCACGGGCATCGTCTACCTCACCGAGGATCGCGACGATTCGCTGCTCTATCGTTTCCTCCCGACCAAGCCGGGCGAACTGGCGCGTGGCGGCACGTTGCAGGCGCTGGCGATCGACGGCATGGCCGATACGCGCAACTGGACCGGGGCCGATATCGCTGTCGGCGTACCCACCGCGGCGCGCTGGATCACGCTCGACAATGTCGAAGCGCCCGAGGACGATCTGCGCCAGCGCGGCGCGGCCATGGGAGCGACCCTGTTCGCGCGCGGCGAGGGCATCTGGATGGGCGAGGGCGAAATGTACTTCTGCTGCACCAGCGGCGGTGCGGCCAAGGAAGGCCAGATCTTCCGCCTCAAGCCCGCGCTGCACGGCGCGGACATGCTCGACCTGTTCTACGAGAGCCCCGACATCGCCGAGTACAGCTTCGGCGATAACCTCACCGTGGCCCCCAATGGCCACCTGATCGTCTGCGAGGACCAGTACACCGAGGTGGTCGACAACCACCTGCGCGGGATCACGCCGCAGGGTGGTGCCTACGATTTCGCCCGGCTGACCATGCAGACCGAACTGGCCGGGGCCTGCTTCTCGCCCGATGGCAAGACGCTGTTCGTGAACGCCTATTCGCCCGCCATGACGCTGGCCATCACCGGACCATGGCCGGCATGAGCCGTCAGCCCGCGATCCTGTTCGTCTGTCTCGGCAACATCTGCCGTTCGCCCATGGCCGAAGGCGCGATGCGTGCCGAACTGGCTGCGCGCGGGCTCGGCTGGGAAGTGGATTCGGCGGGCACGAGCGACTGGCATATCGGCAAGGCCCCCGATCCGCGCGCCATCGCCGAGGCGGCGCGGCGCGGGGTGGATATCGCGGGGCTGCGCGCCCGGCAGGCGGTGCCGGAGGATTTCCGCCGCTTCACCCATGTCTTCGCGCTCGACGACAGCAATCTGGCCGATCTGCGCAGCATCGCTCCGGCCGATGGCACGGCGCAGCTCGGCCTGCTGCTCGATGTGGTGCCGGGGCACGAGGGGCAAGCGGTGGCCGACCCCTACTATGGCGACGAGCAAGGCTTTGCCCGCACTTGGGAGGAAGTGAGCAGCGCCGCGCGCAGGCTGGCGGAGAGCCTCTAGCTGGTCAGCATCTTGAGCGACGAGACCACCAGCATCGCTGCGAGTGCATAGCGCACATAGTCTTCCTTGACCTTGCCGCTCACCAGCGAGCCGGCCACGATCCCCGGTATCGAGCCCAGCAGCAGGCTTGCCAGCATCCAGCCATCGACATTGCCGAGGAACGAGTGGCCCATGCCCGCCACCAGCGTCAGCGGCACGGCGTGGACGATGTCGGTGCCGACGATGGTTCTGGTGCCCAGTCGCAGCGGATAGACCGTGGCCAGCAGCACCGCCACCAGCGCCCCCGCGCCGACCGAGGTCAGCGCCACCAAGGCCCCGATGCCAACCGCTCCGCAGGTCACGACAAGGCCCTGCTGCGCGCGCATCGTGGTTCCCATCCGGCTCGCCATGGAGACGAGCGCGGGCTGAATACGCGGCTTGAGGATCATCATCAGCGAGGTCAGCAACAGGGCCGCGCCGAGCAGACGCATCAGCGGCTTGGCATCGAGGCTGCCGCCTTCGAACAGCCACAGCCACACAAGCGTGACAATCGCGGCTGGCACGCTGCCCTTGGCAAGCTGGCGCACCACTTGCCAGTCGACCGATCTGAGCTTGTGATGGGTCGCCCCGCCAACCGACTTGGTGATCGCGGCAAACCACAGGTCGGTGCCCACCGCCATCGCGGGGGGCACGCCGAGCAGCACGATCAGGATCGGCGCCATCAACGAGCCGCCGCCCACGCCGGTCAGCCCGATGAGGAAGCTGACGAAGGCCCCCGCAGCGCTGTAGCCGAGGTCGATGTGGGTGAGCACGGGCTCAGACGCTCGCCATGGCCCTTACCTGCGCCAGCACGGGCTCGGCCCATTCCCGGCGGCAGATCAGCAGGTCGGGCATATAGGTGTCGCGCCGGTTGTAGAGCAGCGGGCTACCGTCGATGCGGCTGATGTGAAGGCCATGCGCGGCGGCCACGGCGGCTGGCGCGCAGCTGTCCCATTCGAACTGGCCGCCCGAATGGAGATAGATTTCCGCTTCGCCGCGCACCACGGCCATGGCCTTGGCCCCGGCGCTGCCCATCGGCACCAGCTCTCCGCCAAGCGCTTC
>NZ_QXFM01000140.1:127622-170954 GCF_003584015.1 Aurantiacibacter xanthus | reverse complement strand
GCTAGGCGGTAAACTCATAAACCGTCTTGAGGTTAGGCGGTTTGCGTGATTCAGGCTCTCCATTGTGATGGAGGCAGGATGACACGGCGGCGATACGAACTGACGGATAGAGAATGGGCGATCATCGAGCCCCTGCTGCCGAACAAGCCGCGGGGCGTTCCCCGCGTCGATGACAGGCGGGTGCTGAACGGGATACTCTGGCGTTTTCGGACCGGGTCACCATGGGCCGAGGTGCCTGAGCGCTACGGCCCCTCGACCACCTGCTACAACCGGTTTGTCCGCTGGCGCAAAGCCGGGGTATGGGACAGACTGTTGTCCGCAGTTTCCGCCGCTTTCGAAGGCGAGATCGTGATGATCGACTCCACCTGCGTCCGCGTTCACCAGCACGGTGCGACGGGTAAAAAGGGGGACCTGGAGATCGCGGCATGGGACGTTCCCGAGGTGGCCTCACGAGCAAGATCCATGCCCTCGTTGACGCTGACGGTCGTCCCGTCGCGCTGCGCCTGACCGGCGGGCAGGTCCACGACAGCCAGGAAGTAAAGGCCCTGCTCGATGTTATGCCCGAGGGCGCCACGCTGCTGGCCGACAAGGGCTACGACAGCAATGCCATCCGCGAAGCTGCCGCCAACAAAAACGTCTGGGCCAACATCCCGTCACGCTCCAATCGCAAGCACCGCTTCGCATTCTCGGGCTGGCTCTACCGCCAACGCAATCTGGTCGAGCGCTTCTTCAATCGCATCAAACATTTCCGAGGCATCGCCACCCGCTACGACAAGTGCCCGCAAAACTATCTCGCTGCAGTCAAACTTATCTGTGCACGCATTTGGTGCGCCGCGTAATGAGTCTACGGTCTAGACCAACGTCTAGGTTGTTGGCACAGCAGCCAGATCGTCGGCAGCATCGGCGAGCCCATCCAGCATGAGAATTGCCTCTTCGATCAACGCGGTCACGATTGCCTGGGCCGGCTTATTATCGAGCCCCAACCGCTTCAGGGCCTTTGTATAGCCTGATCCACGCCCATGCGCTGCACCGGTAGAGCGCAGGGACTGTATCGTCCGAAGCGTTGCGAGATCGCGCGCGGCATGGAGATAGCCGCGTTCGTCGAGAAAGCGCTGGAGCTTCCCGAGGCTGCGTTCGCCCGCCTCGATCTCGCCTAACTGAGCATCGAACGCGCCATCGTTGAGACTGTCGACAAGTATCTTGGCAAGCCCCAGCAACTGGGCATCGAGTTCGGCGGGATTGTCGCAGGTCGGCACATGCAGCTTCGTCAAAAGATGTTCGTCTCCCCTCGCAAGCGGCCTGAAAAGCGGCCAGCCATGCGCGTCGAGCCAGCGATCGCAGAAGCGTCGATAGGCAAATTTGAAACGGTGCTCGGGCTGCTCGCCATCGGCGAACTGCGCGTCGAAGCTTCGCGTTCGTGCGGTCACGCTCAACCCGCCGTCAGGCAGAATATTGTGCGCACGCCAATGGAGCTGCTCGGTATAGGGCAGGTCGCGGCCGAGATCGCCTAGGAACACGACTACGCGTTCACTATGATCATCGTCCATGCGCAGCACCCAATGCGGGTCGCAGCGCACGACGCCATCGCTCACCTCGTAGCGATCCGGATTGTGGAAATAGCGGTCGAGCACGTCCCGTTGGAAATAAACCGGCGTAAGATAGTTCGGTGCATCGGGATTGGCGCCGAACAGATTGGCCAGTGCTTTCGGGTCGGCCGAACGCTCAACCGGGCGCCCGAGATCGTCCTCACGGATGATGAACGAGCCACAGCGATCGTTTTCTTCAACTCGATCGTCGGCGCGAGATCTCGGCGGTGGAGCGAGCAGCCGCTTGCCGCAGAGCCGCGAAAGAGGGCCCCCCGAATCGTCGAGCGATCCAAAGCTCCAGCTGCGGTCATGCTCGCGAACATCGACATAATGCTCAGCTTCCGGGAGCGGATTAGAGGTCTCGCCTTTGAGCGTCACGATATGATCGAAATAGATAGCGAGATACATCTGGCGCGCGGAAAGATACTGGAGCAACGGCCCTTTGCGGATGCACACCTCATGCGCATCGACCCTTGCGACCACCTCGGGCTCACCGCTCGCACCATGTCGGATGAGGGCGCCATCCTCACCCGGATAGAGATTGAGATAAAGGCGTATATCCTCAGCCAGCTCTACGAAGAATGGTCCTTTCCCATGCTCACGCGCGATCACGATGGGTTCGACGCCTTCGTCTTGAAACCGCTCATATTCGACGTGCGCATCAGGGCCGGATCCATAGGTCACGATCGACGGACGCATGTTGTGCCAGTGAAGATCCCAGGTGATGTCACTCAGCGCCTTGCTAACCTGATCGGGCGCAAGAAGGCCGCTAAACCACGCTTCGTCGTCATCACAGCGATAGAGCGTTACCCAAGATTGCTCGAACAAAAGATCGATCGCCGAGCGATGGGCGGTTTGCGCAAAGTATGCGAGTTGGTCGGTAGATAAGGGCATTCACTTAACATGAATGTACGACGGTTTTTGACAAGGCGATTTCAGTCAGAGAATGGCAGCTTTGTTGGCGACTCCGGTCCCGCGAGCCGATCGGCGAAATTCTCCAAGATAGCCGCAAAGCATATCAGCCACAGCTTCGGCATAGGACTTCGATTTCAGCGGGCGCCCGTGGCGTTTCCGAAAAGCTCGCGCCGACTTCTGCGCCGTTGCCCGGCGTCATCTCGATGCGGCCGTACCGCGCTTAGGTTCAACTTCGCGCGACGCGCTTGAAAAAGAGGTAGCAAAATGCTACCTCATAGGCTGGAGGTGACCTATGGCCCAGTCCATCAAACTTGCTGACGACATCATGAAGATCGTCCGCCGCGAGTCCGAGTTACAGAGCCGCTCGATTGCTGGCCAGATCGCGCATTGGGTGCGCATAGGCCGCGCCATCGAAAAATCGGGCAATTTCGATCATGCCCGCATCATCGCCGCGCTCGCTGGCGACATCGAGACAACCGACCTCACTGATGAGGAAAAAGATGTCTGGCTCGACAGCTTTGTCGAGAAGATGCGGCAGCCTGGGGCCGATGAAGACGCTTTCTTTGCCCGGCGGCGGCAGCTTGGACTAGGTGTCGGTCTCGATGCAGCCGGCAATCTCGTGCGTGAGAAGGCCGCGCATAAGGCATGACGCCGACGATGATCGTGCTTGCCGGACCCAACGGTGCCGGTAAGTCGACCCTCTACCAGACCCGCGTAGCACCAAGCTTCGCAGGACCATTCATCAACGCCGACATCATCCAGCGCGACGAACTGCGCGATCCCTCTCCAGCCGCGTCTTACGAAGCAGCCAGGATCGCGTCTTCGCGCCGGGCTGACTATCTTTCTCGAGGTCGGGATTTCGTGACCGAGACGGTCTTCTCGCACCCCTCCAAGCTTGAACTGATCGACGAAGCACGAACCAAAGGTTTCACCGTTATCGTCATGCATGTCGGCGTCGATACGCCAGACCTCTCTGTCGCGCGTGTCGGTACGCGCGTTGAGGAAGGCGGACATATCGTACCCGAGGACAAAATCCGCGCCCGTTACGAGCGCGGCGCGCCATTCATCCGCGCCGCAGTCCTTAAAGCAGATCGCGGCATGGTCTTCGACAATTCGCGTCTCAACGAACCGCCGAGCCATTGCCTGACATTCGCGAACGGGCGGCTGGCCTTTGCGTTGCCGCGCCTGCCCAACTGGATCAGAACGGTTTATGAAACCGACCTAGAGAGATAAGGCGACGTGAAATGATGGCCGGCAGGCTGCCCGGCGCGCACCGCAGCGTGTCGGTCCGTTGCGAACCGGACAGCCGAAATCCACGGCCAGTAAAGGGCTGACATGCACATGGGGGCACGGCTCGGAGCTTGAGTGTAGAATGCAGCAATCGAGGAACGGCGCTTCGAGTGTTTGCTGGCGCTTCGAAATGCAACGATTTCGGCGTGGGCGGTCGGATAGACGGCAGCATAGACGTGCGGGTTTCCGCGGTCGGCTGTCGGTAGCCTTGCTCCCGACCGTTTACCCCTCGCGAGGCGCGCCTGTCTTCTCCTCTCCATCTTTTGCTGCTGCGGCTCCGATCGAAGCAGGAGCGAGCAAGGTCCGCCACCCGCCCGCAGTCATGCCAGTACCCAAGCGCAGCAGCCTCCGGATCTTGGAGCGCAGATGATCTGATGCTGCGTCCCACTCGCGCCGGACGGGTGCAACTCCGAACAACGCTTCGGCCACTTCACGTTGGCTCGCGCCGTGCGCCCTCGCATCGTGCGCACGCAAGGCGAGCGTCCAGCGGTCCGCGCGCCGTTCGGCGGGGAACAAGTGGCGGGGCATACGCCAATCAGGCGGGGCAGCAGATCGTCTCGAAGAACCTCAACATCCAGCCCACCATCACCGTCCGTCCCGGATGGCCGCTGCGCGTGATCGTCCACAAGGACATCGTGCTGCGGCCTTGGGCGGGCGCCCGCTAGACAAGGAGAGCCGCGATGCTCAAGCTCGCCAAACTGCCCGACCGGACACCGGTCAAACTGGCCATCACCATCACGCCCGATCTCGCCCATGCGCTCAGCGACTATGTGACGATCTACAACCGGACCTATGGCGACAAGGCCGAAGTGGCGGATCTCGTTCCCGCCATGCTCGACAGCTTTCTGGCCAGCGATCGTGCCTTTGCCAAGGCGCGCAGGGACATGGAGGCGGGGACATGACCCGGAAGCGGACAATCGGCCGCTTCCGGCGCTCTAAGCAGGGCGGATGGGAAGGGGAGATCAACACCCTCTCCATCCAGCGTGCGATCCGGCTTGTGCCCAACGACAATAGGGTCAGCGACAACGCCCCGGCGTTCCGGGTCATGCTGGGCTGGCAGCATATCGGGGACGCCTGGGAGCGCCTGTCGCGCACCGAGCCTCCCCGTGAATATTGGCGGGTGCGGATCGACGATCCCTTCTGTCCGCTCAGCGCCATGCTGTTCCCCGACGCCGAAGGCATGACCGCGCAACTGGTGCTGCAGGTCTGACCATGGGCGAGGATGCCGAGCGCGTTCTGACCATCCGGGAAGCGGCGGCGCTGCTCAAGGTGCACCCCAACACCATCCGCAATTTGCTGGCCGAGGGCCGCATTCCGGCGGCCCGCGTCGGGCGCCAGTGGCGCTTTTTGGAAGGCGAACTTGTCGCCTGGATTCGCTCGGGCTACTCTGCGCCTGCACGAATGCAGTCAGGTGCCCAACGAAAGGAGGCATTATGGCACTCTGGAAACGTGCAGGAAAATACTACGTCAAGCTCACAGCACCTGACGGAACGCTCATTAGACGCTCTACTGGAACGACCGACAGGCTGAAGGCGCTCGAATTTCACGACAAGTTGAAGGCCGAGCTGTGGGACCTTGCCAGGCTGAAGCAGAAGCCGAAACGGACTTGGGACGAGGCGGCTTTGCGGTGGCTGAAGGAGAAGGCACACAAGAAGTCCTACCGGGACGATGTGAGCCGGATCCGGTGGTTCACCAAGCATCTGCGTGGCAAGACATTGGATCAGGTGAGCAGGGACATGATCGACCGGCTCATATCGCGCCATTTCGCCCGCAAGAGCGATCGCACCAAGGATCTCTATGTCGCGCTCATCCGCGCGATCTTCCGGAAGGCGATGCGGGAATGGGAATGGATCGCGCATGTGCCGGCGTTCAAGACCTATGCGCGCAGTGGCCGGGTCAGGGTGCGGTTTCTCACCCATGATCAGGCCGCCGAGCTCATGGGTCGGCTTCCTGAACACCAGCGCGAGGTGGTGCTGTTCGCTTTGTCGACCGGCCTGCGTCAGGGCAACATACTCCATCTGCGATGGGATCAGGTCGATATGACCCGGCGCATCGTCACGATCGGATATGGCGAGACCAAGAACGGGGAGGCGCTCGGCGTGCCCCTGAACGAGGCGGCCCTTGGCGTATTACGGCGGCAGAAGGGCAAGCATCCGGTTCATGTGTTCACATTTCGGGGCAAGCGCCTTGCCAATGCGAATACGCGGACCTGGCGTGCGGCATTGAAGGCCTGCGGGATCGAGGATTTTCGCTGGCACGATCTGCGGCACACCTGGGCGACCTGGCTCCGGCAGAATGATGTGCCCACCTGGGTGCTTCAGGAGCTGGGGGGATGGAAATCGGAGTCGATGGTGCGGCGTTATGCGCACATGTCGGTGAAGCACCTCCAGCCCTATGCCGACCAGCTGATTTTACCGGGCACAGACCCGCTGATTAATCCGGTCACAGACACGAAAAAGTCTAACTGCCCGGAAAAGCTGGAAAGCTCAGGTCACAAAAATGGTCACAGTGAGAGCCGTCCGCGGCTCAAGCTTGTCGCCGGCCTCGACGTAAGCTCTTGATTGTAAAGGAAGAAAAATGGTGGACGCACTAGGGCTCGAACCTAGGACCCGCTGATTAAGAGTCAGCTGCTCTACCAACTGAGCTATGCGTCCACACCGGTGGTTTTTCCGGGCCCCCTCGCGGGGAGAGGCGTCTAATAGCGATTGTTTTGCGCTTGAAAAGAGGTTTTTTTGCCTCTCGCTAATTCTTTCCGCCAGGCTGCTTGTTCCACCGGTCGACCATCATCAGAGTACCCACACATATCATGTTGGTAAGCATGGAAGATCCGCCGTGACTCATGAATGGCAAGGGGATTCCCACCACCGGCGCCATGCCCATCACCATCATCAGGTTGACCGCCGCGTAGAAGAAAATCGTCGCCACCATACCGCCTGCCAGCAGCCGCGAGAATCGGTCGTCGGCATCGCGTGCCACTGTCAGCCCCCAGCGCAGCACCAGCCCGAAGATCAACAGCACGAACAGGCCGCCCACCAGCCCCCACTCCTCGGCCATTGTCGCGAACACGAAATCGGTGTGCGGCTCGGGCAGGTAGTCGAGCGAACTTTGTGATCCGTGACCAAACCCTTTGCCGAACAGTCCGCCCGAACCGATCGCGATTTTCGACTGGGTGATGTGATAGCCCGCTCCCAGCGGATCGCTTTCGGGGTCGAGGAAGGTCGTCACGCGCCGCCGTTGATAGTCTTGCAGTCCGAAGAAATAGGCCAGCGGGATCGCCACCAGCGCCGCCGCCGCACCGCCCGCAAACCACTTGCCCGGCAGGCCTGCGAGGAACATCACCACCGCGCCGCCAAAGGCAATCGCCAGCGCCGTCCCCAGATCGGGTTGCAACAGCACCAGCAGCATCGGCAATCCAATCAGCCCGGCTGCGGGCACAATGGCCCGCCAGGTGCCAATCATGCCCACCGGCAAGCCGTGATAGAACCACGCCAGCACCAGCACGATTGCCGGTTTCATGAACTCTGACGGCTGCAACACCATGAAGCCCAGGTTCAGCCATCGCTGGCTGCCCCCGCCGATAGCGCCCAGCGTCTCCACCAGCATCAGCAGCAGCACCACGGCGGCATAGATCGGCAAGGCCGCCAGCTTGGCCAGGTTCATCGGGAAGAACGACATCACAATCGCCATCGACAGCGTGACGACGAAGCGCAGCAGGTGAGAAGTCGCATAGGGCGACATCGATCCGCCCGCGGCCGAATAGAGCACCGCGCCGCCGAAGGCGACCAGCAGGGCAATCGGCAGAATAACCTGCCAGGGAATCTGGGCCAGCGGCGCCGGCAGCGTTACCGCGCGCTTCATGTCAGGTTGCCATTGGCGCTGGCGACCGGGTCTTCGCGCGGCACCAGCGCATCGGTCACTGGCGTATCGGGTTCGGCAGTAGCAGCGCGGGCTTCGGCATCGACCTTCTCCGCCAGCTTGAACGGGGGCGGGGCGGGGGGCAGATCGACCCCGGCCGCCGCAGCATAGGCGGCATAGGACTGCGCGAGCCGCTGCTGCGCGGTGCCGCCCCACTGCTTCTCGAAGCCGTGCAGCGCATCGAGCGCCTTGGCCGGATCGAACAGGAAAGTCATGACATCGCGCGCGATTGGATAGGCCGAGCCCGAACCGCCGCCGTGCTCGATCACCACCGCGCAGGCATAGCGCGGATTGTTGAACGGGGCGAAGCTGATGAACAGGCCGTGGTCGCGGTATTTCCACGGGCCGCTCTTGCCGTTCGAGATCGCCAGCGAGACCACCTGAGCGGTGCCGGTCTTGCCAGCCATCAGCACATCGTCGATCGGCAGCCGCGCGCGTCCGGCGGTGCCGGGGCCGTTGATCACGTCGCTCATCGCGTTCTGGATGACCTGCACGTGATCGCCATGGAAGTTCATGCTGCTGAACTTCGGGGTCTTCCCGTCAAGAATCAGGCGCGGCATCACCGTTCTGCCGGTGGCGATGCGCGCGGAATAGACGGCGAGCTGCAACGGATTGAAGAGCATGTAGCCCTGGCCGATCGTGGCGTTCACCGTGTCGAACGCCTGCCATTCGCGGCCATACTTCTTCAGCTTCCATGCGGGATCGGGCACGGTGCCGTAAAACTGGCTGGCCACGGGAAGCGGGAATTCCTGCCCCAGGCCACAGCGGCGGGCCATGTCGGAAATCACGTTCATCCCGAGCTGCTGGGCAAAGTGATAGAAATAGACGTCGCAGGACTGATAGATGCCCTTCGCCATGTCGACCCGGCCATGGCCGCGCCGGTTCCAGCAGTGGAATACCCGGTTGCCGACGCGCAAACCGCCGTTGCAACTGACGCTGGCATCGGGTGACAGCCCCGCTTCCAGAAAAGCCATCGCCACCATCGGCTTCACGGTCGAACCGGGCGGGTAGAGCCCTTGCAACACCTTGTTGCGCAGGGGCACCCGGTCGTTCTCGCTCAGCATCGAATATTCGACGCGGCCAATCCCGTCGGAGAAGCTGTTGGGATCGAAACTCGGCATCGAGGCCATGCACAGAAGATCGCCCGTCAGGCAGTCGATCACCACCACCGAACCCGATTCGAGCCCAATGCGGCGGGCGGCATAGTCCTGCAACGGCCCGTCGATGGTGAGGCGGATCGGATTGCCGGGCACGTCCTCACGTGTTTCGAGGTCGCGCACGCGGCGGCCCGTCGCGGTGACTTCCACGCGGCGCGCGCCGGGCACGCCGCGCAATTCCTGCTCGAACTGCTTTTCGATCCCGTTCTTGCCCATCTTGAAACCGGGCGTGAGCAGCAGCGGCTTGGGCTCGAGGACGTATTCCTCGCGGCTGGGTGCACCGACATAGCCGATCAGATGGCCGACCGAGGTTCCGGTTGGATAGTAGCGGGCATAGGATTGCTGCGGCAGCACGCCCGGTAGTTCGGGCAGGCGCACCGTGAGCGCGGCGTATTTCTCGAAATCGAGCCCGCTTGCGACCGGCACCACCTGAAAGCTCGAGGCGTTCTCGATCCGCTCGATCAGATCCTTGCGCTCAAGGTCGTCGAAGGCGAGCACCTTGGCCAGCAGATCGACCGTTGCGTCGCGGTCGTGCAGGCGCTCGGGGATGATGTCGACGCGGAAGTCGCTGCGGTTGGATGCGAGCGGCGAGCCGTTGCGGTCGAGAATCCAGCCACGGCGCGGCGGGATGAGCGAAAGATTGACGCGGTTGCTCTCCGCCTCCATCTTGTATTTCTCGTTCTCGGCCACGGCGATGTAGCCCATGCGCGCCGCCAGCAGCAGGCCCACACCGCCCTGAACCGCCCCCAGCACGAAGCTGCGCCGGTCGAAGGTTTCCTTCAGGGAGTTGCTGCTCAGTCTCGGTTCCATCGGTCAGTTAATTCGCTTCACGCGGAGCAAACGCAGGCGATCCAGCATCGCCACGGCCCCCACAATAATGGGAAACAGCACCACCGACAGCAAGAGCTGCGGCGCCAGCAGCCAAAAATGCAGCAAATCGAGCTTAGCCGCTGAAAACACCGCTGAAAGCAGCAGAAACAGCGTGATCAGCACGGCAGCGACAATCCAGTCCTGCCAGAAGCCCCGCCAGGGGAACCGCAGCTCGAACAGATCGAGCGCAATCAGGGTGAGCGAGAACAGCAGGATGCTGCTGCCAAGCGGCTGGCCGGACAGAAGATCGTCACACAGGCCGAGCGGAAAGCCCGCCCACAGCGGCAGCACTCCGGGCCGCAGCAGACGCCACGCAAGCAGGAACATGAAGGCCAGCGGCGGCACCACCGGGGCGGGGGCGATCACCGGCAGCATTGGCACCATCGACGCCAGAATGATCGAGAGCCACGGAACCCCGTAAACGAGCACGGCCCAGTGATCGCGGTTGATCTTGCTTCCGAACAGATCCCTGCGCGCGGTCGGGCTGAGCTTTTCCATCATTCGTCAGCCGCAGCCGCTCCGGCCGAGGCTTCGGGCTGGGGGAGCGGAGGCGGGGGGGAGGCCCGACGCTCGGGCAAGGCCTCGGCGACCTCCTTGATGCCCTCGTCGGTCGGGCCGGCGGGCGGACGCCGAAGCATGGCAACCGCTTCGGGTTGCCACACCGGCTCGACCAGCACCACGTCGGTCGCCGCCGGGTTGCTCAGGAGGCGGGCGATACCGCCGTCGTCGTTCAGTTCGGTCACCATGGCCACCGCAATGCCGGGGCGGAACATTCCGCCCGAACCCGACGTCACGAACACGTCGCCGATCTTCAGCGGGTTGATCCCGAGCGAGATCAGCCGCAGCCGCAGCGAGCCATCGGCGCGCCCCTCGGCGAAAGCGACCACATTGTCGGTCGCCCGGCGCACCGGTACGATCGATTCGCTGTCGGTCAGCAGCAGCACGCGCGAACTGGTCCGCCCGACTTCGAGCACGCGCCCCACCAGCCCCATCGGCGACGTTACCGGCATGCCAACCTTCACGCCATCGTTACGCCCCGCCGAAAGGTAGGCAAAGCGCCGTGCGCTGACCGAGGTCGAGCCGATCAGGCGCGCGATGGCGACCGGCTTGCGCTCGTCCTGCGAGAGGCCGAGCACCGCCTTCAGTTCTTCGTTTTCCTGCTCGACCGCGCGTGCCTCGGCGAGTTTCACCCGCGCGATGGCGATCTCTTCCTTCATGCGCGCGTTCTTGCTGCCCGCCTCATAGTAGCCGGCAATGGCATCGAAGAAGTTGCTGGTGCCCACGCGACTGGCAGC
This sequence comes from Aurantiacibacter xanthus, assembly GCF_003584015.1. Classification (GTDB taxonomy): domain Bacteria; phylum Pseudomonadota; class Alphaproteobacteria; order Sphingomonadales; family Sphingomonadaceae; genus Alteraurantiacibacter; species Alteraurantiacibacter xanthus. The sequence goes on along the minus strand of NZ_QXFM01000140.1, from coordinate 159,926 downwards.
CCCTGCATCGCCCACCGACGCCGAGACGTCGCTCGCCATGGTCCGCAGGCCGGCGAAGGCTTCCGGACGAACCAGCGAGACGATGAGGAGCAGTGCGCCGATCGCAGCCCCGATCGACGCGAGCAGATAGCCCGCGAAGACGCCAAACTGCGCCCTGCGATTGATGCCGCTGCGCTGTGCCGCCGGCGGTGCCATGGCCCGCGCGCTCTCCTTGTTTCAGCCGCCGATCAGGCGGTCATCAATACGCCGCGATACATCGGGTCTTCCATGGCCCGACCCGTGCCCAGCGCCACGCACGACAGCGGATCTTCCGCCACCGACACCGGCAGACCGGTCTCGTCGCGGATATGTTCGTCGAGGCTGCGGATCAGCGCGCCGCCACCGGTAAGCACTATACCCTGATCGACGATGTCCGCCGCGAGTTCGGGCGCGGTGTTCTCAAGCGCGATGCGCACGCCTTCGACGATGGCGCCAATCGGTTCGGACAGCGCCTCGGCGATGTGCGCCTGGTTGATCTGGATTTCCTTGGGCACACCGTTCACGAGATCGCGGCCCTTGAGCACGATGGTTTCGCCCACGCCATCCTTGGGCACGATGGCGACGCCGTAGTCCTTCTTGATCCGCTCCGCCGTGGCATCGCCGATCAGCAGGTTGTGGTGTCGGCGCACGTAGGAGACGATGGCTTCGTCCATCTTGTCGCCGCCGGTGCGGACCGAGGTGGTGTAAGCAAGACCGCGCAGCGACAGCACTGCGACCTCGGTGGTGCCGCCGCCGATATCGACGACCATCGAGCCGACCGGCTCGGTCACCGGCATGTCGGCGCCAATCGCGGCGGCCATCGGTTCGAGAATGAGGAACACTTCCGAAGCGCCGGCATTGCTGGCGGCATCGCGAATCGCGCGGCGCTCAACCGAGGTCGAGCCCGAGGGCACGCAGATCACGATTTCCGGGTAGCGCAGCAGGGTGCGCTTGCCGTGGACCTTGCGGATGAAGTGCTTGATCATCTCTTCCGCGATTTCGATGTCGGCGATGACACCGTCGCGCAGCGGGCGAATGGCCTCGATCGAATCCGGGGTCTTGCCCATCATCATCTTGGCGTCTTCGCCGACGGCCTTCACGCGTTTTACGCCATTGAGCGTCTCAATCGCCACCACCGAAGGCTCGTTAAGAACGATCCCGCGATCCTGAACGTAGACCAGCGTATTGGCCGTGCCGAGATCGATGGCCATGTTCTGCGAACCGAATTTGAACATTTTCGAGAGGAACGAACTCATCAAGCTATCCATGCGATAAGTGGCAGGCGGCCCAGACTCACGGGAGCAGTCAGCCGACCGGGTGGTGGAAGACGCGCTCCTTAGCGCGGCTCGGCGGCAAAGGCCAAAAATTTTGTAGAGAACATCGTAGTTTTGCCCCGTCTCGGCTCGAATTGCCTCGCTCGAGGCGTTAGACGTGCCTGGACATGTCGAAAATACGTCGTCTCCCTGAGCATCTCGTGAATCGGATCGCCGCCGGTGAGGTGGTCGAACGCCCGGCTTCCGCGCTCAAGGAGCTGGTCGAAAACGCCATCGACGCCGGGGCCACGCGGGTGCTCGTCGCCATCGAGGACGGCGGGCTCGGACGGATCGAGGTGACCGACGACGGCTGCGGCATGAGCCCGGAGGAAATGGCGCTGGCGCTCGAACGGCATGCGACCTCCAAGCTGCCCGACGAGGCTATCGAACAGGTCGCCACGCTGGGCTTCCGGGGCGAGGCCTTGCCCTCCATCGCCAGCGTTGCGCGGTTGACGCTGGAAAGCCGACCGCACGGGAGCGAGCAGGGCTGGCGCCGCGTGGTCGACCATGGCGCGGTGGTCGCGGACGAGCCCGCTGCGCTCCCGCCGGGCACGCGGGTGCGGATGGAGGAGCTGTTCGGCAAGGTTCCGGCGCGGCGCAAGTTCCTGCGCACCGCGCGCAGCGAATATGCCGCCTGCAACGAGGTCGTACGTCGCCTCGCCATGGCCCGCCCCGACATCGCCTTCACCTTCGAGCACGGCGGACGGCGCATTTTCTCGGTGCAGGGCGGGGAGGGGACCGAAGCGCGCGTTGCCCAGATCGTCGCGCGCGAGCTGAAGGAAAACGGCGTCGCCATAGAGTTCGAGCGCGATGAGCTGCGCCTGTCGGGCATCGCGGGGCTGCCGACCTACAACCGCGGCGTGGCCGACCACCAGTATCTGTTCGTCAATGGCCGCCCGGTAAAGGACCGGCTGCTGACCGGGGCCGTGCGCGGAGCCTATGCCGATATGCTCGCGCGCGACCGGCATGCGGTGCTGGCGCTGTTTCTCGATCTGCCCCCGGAAGAGGTCGACGTGAACGTCCATCCGGCCAAGACCGAGGTTCGTTTTCGCGATTCCGCCGGTATTCGCGGCTTCATCGTTTCGGGGCTGAGGCAGGCGCTGGCAACGGGCGACCGGCGCAGCGCTCAGGCACCCGATGCCGCAGCGATGGGCCGCTGGCAGGCGGAGCCGACCACGCCCGCTCCAGCGCTGCGCTCGCTGTTCACCGGGCGCGACTTGACCGCGCCGTCGTCTTCGTTCTCTGCGCCGTCCTCTGTGGCCGAAAGCCCCGCGATGTTCAGCACGCCTGCCGCCGTGCTCGATGCACCGCAGGGCCGCGCCGAACCTGCCGAGCCCATCGCCGAGGAAGAGGCCGACTATCCGCTCGGGATTGCGCGCGGACAGGTTGCGGGCACCTATATCGTGGCCGAATCGGCGGAGGGGCTGATCCTCGTCGACCAGCACGCCGCGCACGAGCGGATCGTGCTCGAACGGTTGCGCGCGGCAGGGGTGGGCGACAAGGTTGCCGCCAGTCAGGCGCTCCTGATGCCCGAAGTGGTCGAACTCGACGAAGCCGCCTGCGACCGGATCGAGGACTGCGCCGAGGATCTTGCGCAACTCGGCCTTGCGGTCGAGCGGTTTGGCCCCGCGGCCATGCTGGTGCGCGCGATGCCTGCCTCGTTGAAGAAGGCGAACCCGGCGAAGCTCCTCGCCGACATTGCCGACGACATTGCCGCCAATGGCGGCGCGCTGCTTCTTGGTGAACGGATCGAGCATGTGCTGGCAACCATGGCCTGCCACGGTTCGGTAAGGGCAGGGCGGGTATTGAGCGTTGCCGAGATGAACGCCCTGCTGCGAGAAATGGAAACGACCCCACGTTCAGGCCAATGCAACCACGGGCGTCCCACCTGGGTCCGCCTGTCGCTGGCCGACGTCGAAAAACTGTTCGGGAGACACTGATGCGCGGGGCACTTCTTATTTCGCTGGGTCTTGCCCTTGCATCCTGCGGGCAGGACCCCGACCCGGCCGAACAGGCCGCCGAGGACAAGAAGATCGTCGAGATGGTGCGCGCCGCCAACGATGCGCCGCCACCGATCGAGGAGGTGATCCCGCAGGCCATCCTCTATCCCGATATCGAGAAGGCCGACCTTTACGGGGCCTCCTGCGCCTATGCGCCGGGCACCAGCATGGGCGCGCGCGTGATCGCACGCGAGGCCGACGCCTATATGAAGATCGACGGCGACATGGTGCGCTTTGCCGCCGATCCGGGCGCACGCGAACTCGCGGGCCGGACCCGCTCGCTCTATAACGGCAGGCGCTTCTCCCTGCGTCTCCAGATCGATGGCGAAGGCCAGGAAGACCCCAATGCCAGCGAGAGCACGATCTATCAGGGCACGATCTGGCTGCGCGACCGGTGGGATCGCAACGTCTACACCGGCAGCGGAACGGTGAGCTGCGGGGTCTGACAGATCAGGCCCGGAAAGCGGGCACCTTGCGGTCCAGATCCAGCTCGGGGATGATCCGGTAGCGCGCCAGCACCAGACTGAAGAGCCCGAACAACAGCAGCCCAAGCGCGGTGATCGTGAACACCGCACCATCGTCGGCCAGACTCGCTACCGCGTCGCCCAGGGTCTTCACCTCGCCGGTGCCGGCCGCGAGGAAGCCTACTTTTACGAGCGACCAGCCAATCACCCCATAGACCACCGCCCGCGCCCCATAACCAAGGCCGCCGAGCCAGCGCGTGGCCGAGGGCGCGCCGGCGCCGATGCGGTGCATGAACGCTCCCGATATCGCCTTTTTCAGCTGAAACAGCGCGGTCACGCCGAAAGCGATGCCCAGCAGGCCAAGCAGGCTTGGCCCGAAGGTCAGGCTCATCAGGCCTGCCGCAGCGTCCCGCGCACCGCCGCCGCCGGAGTTCGGCCCGGTGGCGAATTTGTACGCCGTCCACGCCAGCGCGAAATGGCCGATGGCGCTGCCCGCGTGCCCAATGCGCTTGGCCCAGCCCTTGGCGTCGCTGCCGTTGTTCTCGATATCGAAAAAGGTCGAGGCGAGGCGGAACAGCGCATAGGCGCACAGTCCCAGCACCATCACCCACAGCACGAACTGCCCCAGCGCAAAGTTCTCGACTGCGGCAAATATGCCTTCGGTGCCGCGTTTCATCTGGCTGGCGCTGGTGAGCGCGATCAGGCCGAGTACCGCATAAAGGATGGCGCGGCTGACATAGCCGAGGCGCACCAGCCATTCGAATTTCTCGGACTTGTCGACCATGCATATTCCCCCAAAAGAGCTTGGGGATCATACGCTTGGCGAATGGAAAGGTGCCTCAGCGCAGCCGTTTTACATAGAGCTGGCCGTTCTCGCGCTTTTCGAGCTTGAAGCGGTCGCTCTTGGCGCGGACCAGATCGGCCAGCTTCTTGTAGCCGTGGTTGCGCACGTCGAAGCTGGAGCGGTTGCCGGCGATCTGGCCAACCTCCTGCAAGCGTGCAAATCCGTTTTCGTCGCGGCTGGCGGCCTTCCACGCGCTGCCGAGCAATTCGATCACGTCAGCATCGAGCGCCTCGCTTTCGCCCTCCTGCTCGGGGCGTTCGTCGTCGTCCTTGGCGGCGGTATGGATCAGTCGGTCGACATCGATGTAGCGGGTGCAGGCGGTGCGGAAGGCTTCGGGTGCCTTCTCGCTGCCGAAGCCATAGACGATCAAACCGTCCTGCCGCAGCCGCGTGACCAGCGGGGTGAAATCGCTGTCCGAACTCATGATGCCGAAGCCATCGACCTTGCCGCGATAGAGCAGGTCGATTGCATCGATTGTCATCGCCATGTCGGTGGCGTTCTTGCCCTTGGTGAGGTCGAACTGCTGCATCGGCTGAAGCCCGAAGCGATGCGTGATCTTGCTCCACTTGGAGAGCGTGGGCTTGGCCCAGTTGCCATAGGCGCGGCGGATGTTGACCTGCCCCAGCTCGGCCAGCACCGTCAGCACCGGGTCGATCCCGGCGTGGCTGGCGTTGTCGGCGTCGATCAACAGGGCGATGTTCTTGAGGGCTGCTTGTTGCATCGCGTTCAAATGGTCTCCGCCTGCCGCAAAGGCAAGTTGGTTAAGGCTCAAGCGGGCTTGAACTTGCCGTCGCTCTCGTCGAGCAGGTGCAGGATGCCCTCGTTGATCGAGAAATAGGCACCGCGCAGCGTCAGTTCGCCGGTCGGCTCCTTTTCCTGCACGCAGGGGAAGCTGCGCAGGTTGGCAAGGCTCACCTTGACCGCCTCGTGCTCCATCGCCCGTTCGGCCTCGCGGCCGCTGGTTCCGTGCTCGGCGACGATCGGATCGCGCACGGGGTCGAGCATCGAAATCCACGAAGCGACAAAGCCGCCTTCGCCGAGACGGTTGCCATGAAGCGCCTGCGTCAGCGCGGCATTGCAGCCGCCGCACATGCCATGCCCCATCACCAGCACCTCGGTTACTTTCAGAAACTGCACCGCGAATTCGAGCGCAGCGGACACACCGTGCTGGCCCGGCGTCGTCTCGAACGGAGGGACCAGCGCGGCGACGTTGCGCACCACGAAGATCTCGCCCGGCGAGACGTCGAAGATCTGAGTCGGATCGACCCGGCTGTCGGAGCAGGCGATAATCATCACCTTCGGCTCTTGCCCTTCGCGCAGTGCCTCCCAGCGTTCACGGCTTTCGACATAGCCGTTCTTGCGGAAGCGGGTGTAGCCATCGAGAAGGGCGGCAAAATCGGGCGTCAGCTTGGTCATGAGGCGATCCTGTGCCCCAGCGGCATTGCCTATGGCAAGAGGCTTGCTTAAGTGGGGGCGTGATGAACGATCTCTCCGCCGCACCGAACCCCGAAAGACGACGCAAGCCCGACTGGATTCGCGTCAAGGCTCCCGTCTCCAAGGGATACAATGAAACGCGCAAACTGATGCGCGATCTGGGCCTCAACACCGTGTGCGAGGAGGCCGCCTGCCCGAACATCGGCGAGTGCTGGACCAAGAAGCACGCCACGGTGATGATTCTCGGCGACGTCTGCACCCGCGCCTGCGCGTTCTGCAACGTGAAAACGGGCATGCCGCGGATGGTCGACCCGCTCGAACCCGAGCATGTCGCCACGGCCGCCGCCGAAATGGGGCTGGAGCATATCGTCATCACCAGCGTCGACCGCGACGACCTGCCCGATGGCGGGGCAGGGCAGTTCGTAAAGGTGATCGAGGCGCTGCGCCGCGAGACGCCGAACACCACTATCGAGATTCTCACCCCCGACTTCCGCGGCAAAATGCGCGCGAGCGTCGAGGCGATCTGCGCCGCCGGGCCGGATGTCTACAATCACAACCTTGAAACCGTGCCGCGGCTCTATCCCACGATCCGGCCCGGTGCGCGCTACTATGCCTCGCTGCGGCTGCTCGAAGAGGTGAAGCGGCACGATCCGATGATCTTCACCAAGTCGGGCATCATGCTCGGGCTGGGCGAGCAGCGGCTCGAAGTGCATCAGGTGATGGACGACATGCGCTCGGCCGAGGTCGATTTTCTCACCATGGGGCAGTACCTCCAGCCGACGCCGAAGCACACCCCGGTGATCGAGTTCGTCGAGCCCAAGACGTTCAACGCCTATGGCTCGATCGCGCGGGCGAAGGGCTTCCTGCAGGTCGCTTCCAGCCCGCTGACGCGGTCGAGCTATCACGCGGGTGAAGACTTTGCCGAAATGCGCGCCGCGCGCGAGGCGAAGCTGGCAAAGCAGGCCCAAAAGAACGCCTGATGCCTGCCATCCGTGAGACCCGTGCGCTGCCCTACAGCGCCGAACAGATGTTCGACCTCGTGGCCGACGTCGGCAACTACAGCAAGTTCCTGCCCTGGGTCGTGGCCACGCGCGTGCGCGACCGCACTGAGGAGGGCATGACCGCCGATATGCTGGTGGGGTTCAAGGCGCTGCGCGAGAAATTCACCTCGCGCGTCTTGCTCGACCGGCCGAACCGGATCGAGGTGCACTATGTCGATGGGCCGATGCGCGACCTCGACAACTGCTGGCTGTTCCACGACCGAGGCGAAGCCGGTTGCGAGATCGACTTCAGCGTCGACTTTGCATTCAAGAATCGCATGTTCGAAGCGCTGGCGGGCCAGTATGTCGACCGCGCCTTCCGCAAGATGGTGGCGGCATTCGAGACGCGCGCCGCCGAGCTTTACGGCAGCAACAGCTCCAGCGCGCACAGCGTCGCCTGAAAGCGCACTCCGGCGCGGGTGTGTTCGTCGAACAGCCGCTCTTCGGCGGTGGGCTGCTCCTCGCCGCGCACCATCCGGGCGAAGACCACGGTGCCGACGGGCTTGGTGGCGGTGCCACCATCCGGCCCGGCAATGCCGCTGATCGCGACCGATACGTCCGCCGCCTCGCTGCGTTCAAGCGCGCCCTGCGCCATGGCATAGACGCAGGCCACCGACACCGCGCCAAAGGCGTCGATGATGTCCTGGGACACGCCAAGATCGCCCATCTTCGCAGTGTTGGAATAGGTGACATAGCCGCGTTCCAGCACGGCGGAGGAGCCCGGCACCTCGGTCAGCGCGGCCGCGACGAGGCCGCCCGTGCAGCTTTCCGCCAGCACGACCTTGCGACCGATAGCGGCGTTCTCGGCGATAACCCGCTCGGCCAGATCGGCGATTTGCTTGGGAAGGACGGAATCGGGCATGATCAGTTCACCGTGCATATCTTGGGTTTGTCGACCCCGACCAGACTAAGAACAACGGCGGAGATTCGCCCCAGTTCCTCGGGTTCGAGCGGAGAGAAAGCCTCCGCCGCACGCTCGATGCGGCGGCAATCGGCCACAGCCACTTGTGTCGCCACCTTCTGTGCGATCATCTCGTCAAACAGCGGGCGCACGAATTCCGGAGGCAGTTGATCGAGTTGAATGGGGGCCTGCTGCTTAAGCTCGCCGCTGCCGACCATGAGGTTGAGCCCGCTCAGCGCGCGTGGCCAGTTGGCATCGGATGCCGCGGCATAGCGCTGTGCCAGCCGCGCGCCACTGGTGGCAAGAAAGCCATTGGGAGCAAGGTTTGCGCCGCAGCGGCTCTGCACCCCGCGCAGGGCAGACGGGACCGCATAGATCACCATCGCGCTGACTTCTGCCTCGCTGATGCAATCGCGCGGCGCTTGAGCAAGGGCAGGCTGGGAAGCAAGCGCCAGGGCGGCAGCGGCCAGCGCAGAGGTCTTTGCGAGAGTCATGACAAGGATCCTTTCACAGCCGGACCAGGGTGGCAATTGCCTGCGCGGCAATGCCTTCGCCGCGACCGGCAAAGCCCAGTCTTTCGGTGGTGGTCGCTTTCACGGCAATGAACTCGGTGCCGACATTCAGCAGCTCGGCCAGCCGCGCGCGCATGGCCTCGCGGTGCGGACCGATCTTGGGCGCTTCGCAGATGATCGTGACATCGACATTACCGATGGCATAGCCGCGCTCGTTCGCGAGCTTTGTCGCATGGACGAGGAACCGGTCGGAAGAAGCGCCCTTCCACTGCGGGTCGGACGGCGGGAAGTGCTGGCCGATATCGCCCGCCGCCACGGCCCCGAGGATCGCATCGACCAGTGCGTGGATGGCAACGTCGGCGTCCGAATGGCCCGCAAGGCCCTTGTCGTGCGCGATCCGCACCCCGCACAGCCACAGCTCCTCACCCGCCGCGAGACGGTGAACGTCATAGCCCATCCCGGTGCGGACCGGGGGCAGGGCGCTTGCTTGCTGGTCCACGAAATCCTCCTTGAAGGTGAGCTTGGCGAGCCGTTCGTCGCCATCGACCAGCGCTACCGTACCGCCATGGGCGCGCAGCACCTGCGCATCGTCGCCAGCCTCGGGCGCGCCTTGCCATGCGCGGTGGGCGGCGAGGATATCGGCATAGCGGAATGCCTGCGGGGTCTGCACCCGGCGCAATTGCTCGCGCTTTGCGTCCGCCTCCATCAGGCCTTCGCGCGCGATCACCATCGAATCGACCACCGGCAGCACCGGTATAGCGCCGGGATGCCCGGCCAGAGCCGCAACAAGCCGCGCGATAACGTCAGGTGGGCAGTCGGGGCGGGCGGCATCGTGGATCAGGACCGTGTGCGGATCATGCGCGGCGAGAGCCTCCAGCCCGCGCGCGACGCTCTCCTGCCGCGTGGCACCGCCGGTGACGAGCACAATGTCTGCAATCCCGCCCAACATCTTGGAAACCAGAGCGTCCGCACCCTCGGGAATCGCCACGGCAATCGGCGAGACTCCGGCAGCGCCCAGCGCCTCGACCGCGTGCCGCAACACAGGCTTGCCGCGCCACAGCGCAAACTGCTTGGGCAGCGGCTGACCTGCGCGCAGGCCCTTGCCGGCGGCGACGATCACCGCAGCGCATCCGGCGGGCAGGGCAGGGGCGTGAGACTGGGTCATAACAAACCCGCGCGGGCTAGCGACTTGCCGCGTCCCTCGCAATCCACTATGCGCCTGCCCATATTTTAGGCACACCTTTTTCCTATGAGCACATTGCCCCCTCCACCGGCCTTGAAGCCGATCATGGTCGGCCCGGTCGAGGTCGGCTGTCCGGTCGTGCTCGCGCCGATGACCGGCGTGACCGACCTGCCGTTCCGCCGCATCGTGCGCCGCTATGGCTCGGGGCTCAACGTCACCGAGATGATCGCCAGCGAGGCCGCCATCCGCGAAACGCGCCAGTCGGTGCAGAAGGCGGCCTGGCACGCGACCGAAGAGCCGGTCTCGATGCAGCTCGTGGGCTGCGATCCCGCCAGCATGGCCGAAGCGGCCAAACTGCAAGAGGGCAACGGCGCGGCGATCATCGACATCAACTTCGGCTGCCCGGTGCGCAAGGTCGTGGGCCAATTTGCCGGTAGCGCGCTGATGCGCGAGGTTCCGCTCGCCATCAAGCTGATGGAAGCCACGGTGAAGGCGGTGAAGGTGCCCGTCACCGTCAAGATGCGCATGGGCTGGGACCACGCCAGCCTCAACGCGCCCGAGCTGGCGCGCATCGCGCAGGATCTGGGCGTGCAGCTGATCACCGTGCACGGTCGCACGCGCAACCAGATGTACAAGGGCAGCGCAGACTGGGCCTTTATCCGCAAGGTGAAGGACGCGGTGACCATCCCCGTCATCGCCAACGGCGATATCTGCACCATCAACGATGCCGCCAAGGCGCTCGACCAGTCGGGTGCGGACGGCATCATGATCGGGCGCGGCGCCTATGGCAGGCCCTGGCTGCTCGGTCAGGTAATGCACTGGTGGCAGACCGGCGAAAAGCGCGAGACGCCCGGTTTCGACGAGCAATATCGCCTCGTGGTCGAGCACTATATCATGATGCTCGATCACTATGGCGAGGATGTCGGCGTGAAGATCGCGCGCAAGCATCTGGGCTGGTACACCAAGGGAATGCACGGCTCGGCCGAGTTCCGCAACAGGGTCAACTTCGTCGACGACCCGCGCCAGGTGCTGGCCGATCTCGCCGACTTCTACGACCCATTCGTGCACCGAAGGGCCGCGTGAGCGAGAGCTTCGCTCCCCAGTCCGGCACGCGCCCCGACGCGCGCGACCAGATCGCGGGGGTCAGCTTCGCGATGCTGCTGGTCGGCCCCGATCTCACCATTGCCGAGGCGAACCCCGCCGCCGAGAGCATGATCGGGATCAGCGCCCGGAGGCTGATGGGCCGGAGCCTGCTCGAGATCGTGAACGTCGAGCAGCAGCATCTCGTCGACAAGCTGCGCAAGGGCGAGACTCAGCTGATCGTGCGCGGGCTTGAGCTGAAGCTCGGCGAAAATCGCTTACGCACAAATCTCACGGTATCGCCGATGCCGGTCCATCCCGGCTGGCGCGTGGTCACCCTGTCCGAAAAGGGGCAGGGCGAGCTGCTCGACGACGAGGAACGCCGCGCGAATTTGCGCGGCCCTGCCGTGCTCGCGCACGAGATCAAGAATCCGCTCGCCGCCATTCGCGGGGCGGCGCAATTGCTCGGGCGCAAGGCGAAGGAGGGCGAACTGGCCTGGACCCGCCTGATCGCCGACGAGGTCGACCGCATCGCCGCATTGATCGACCGGATGCAGCGGCTGGGCCGCGAGCGGGCAGAACCCATCGGGCCGGTGAATCTCCACACCGCGATCCACCGCGCCTACGAGACGGTGCAGATCGCGACCGACCTTTCCGTCACCTGGCGCGAGGAGTTCGACCCCTCGCTGCCGCCGGTGATGGCCAACGAGGGGGCGCTGGTGCAGGTGCTGGTCAACCTCATGGCCAATGCCCGCGATGCCTGCGCCTCTGCCACCGAGCCACAAATCGTTATTCGCACCCGCTTTGTCAGCGGGCTGGTGATGAATGTCATGCGGCTGGGGCGTTCGGTGAAACTGCCGATCGAGATCACCGTCAGCGATAACGGGCCGGGCGTCGACGCCAGCCTGCGCGACCATATTTTCGAGCCGTTCGTCTCCAGCAAGCCCAATGGGCAGGGCCTTGGCCTCGCGCTGGTGCAGAAGCTGGTGCGCGACATGGATGGCCGCATCACCCACGAACGCGATGAAGCGGGAGGATGGACGCACTTCCGTATCCACCTCCCCATGGCCAAACCGGAGAAGACTGCATGAACCGCAAGGCCCTGTTGGTCGAAGACGACAACGCCATCGCCACCGTCATCCGCAGCGCGCTGGAGGACGAGGGCTTCGCCGTCGATTCGTGCGACTCCATCGCCGAGCGCGACCGGCTGCTCGCTGGCGATGGCTATGGCGTGATGCTCACCGACGTGATGCTGACCGACGGCGACGGCATCGCCACGCTCGGCGCGGTGCGCGAGGCCTATCCCGATATGCCGGTGATCATTCTCTCGGCCCAGAACACCCTCGACACCGCCGTGCGCGCGACCAGCGGCGGGGCCTTTGAGTACTTCCCCAAGCCGTTCGACCTCGATGAGCTGGTCAGAGCGGCATGCCAGGCGGTGGCAAACCGCAAAAGCAGCGATGCCCAGAGCGAAGAGCCGGGCGATGGCCTGCCGCTGATTGGCCGCAGCACCGCGATGCAGGAGGTCTATCGCCTGATCTCGCGTTTGCTGGGGAACGATCTGTCGGTGCTGGTGCTCGGCGAAAGCGGCACCGGCAAGGAACTTGTGGCCGAGGCTATCCACCAGCTTGGCAAACGCAAGAGCGGGCCGTTCGTCGCGCTCAACGCAGCGGCTATCCCGCGCGAGTTGATCGAAAGCGAGCTGTTCGGCCACGAGAAGGGCGCCTTCACTGGCGCGACCGCGCGCAGCGTCGGCAAGTTCGAGCAGGCCCACGGCGGTACGCTGTTTCTCGACGAGATCGGCGACATGCCCGCCGAGGCGCAGACCCGCTTGCTGCGTGCGCTGCAATCGGGGCGCATCCGGCGCGTGGGCGGGAGCGAGGAAATCGCGGTCGACGTGCGCATCGTCGCTGCCACCAATCGCGACCTTGCTCCGATGATCGCCTCGGGCATGTTCCGCGAAGACCTGTTCTATCGCCTCAACGTGGTGCCGATCCGCCTGCCGCCGCTGCGCGACCGTCAGGACGATATCGAGCCCTTGGCGCGGCACTTCCTCGCCCGCGCGGCTGACGATGGCCTGCCTCGGCGCGGCCTGTCGCGCGAAGCGGCTGCGCTGCTGGCTCGCCAGCCCTGGCGCGGTAACGTGCGCGAGTTGCAGAACTTCGTCTATCGCGCCGCGCTGCTCGCCCGGCAGGACGAGATCGATGCCGCCACCATCAAGGAACTGCTGGTCGATGATGGCGACATGGGCAGTGCCGAGCAGCCCGCCGATTTCGCCGCCACGGTCGAACGCTGGCTGACGCAGCAGCAGTTCGGCGAGGGGGTGCTCTATCACGAGGCGCTTGCGCAGTTCGAGAGGCCGCTGATGCGCCACGCGCTGCGCCGCACCGGAGGCAACCAACTCAAGGCCGCGCAACTGCTTGGAATCAACCGCAACACCTTGCGCAAGCGGCTGGGTGAGCTGGACATCGACCCCGAGCACTATACGCAAGGCTAGCTGCGCTGCACAAAATAACGCTTGCTCATCGGCAACAGCAGTGTTGTATGATTGCCACGTGAACTCTGCCAGCCCCTCCGCCCAAGAGACAGTCGTCGGTCGGCATTCGCCCCGCTGGTGGCGGCGCACGCAATTGGCCGCACGGCGGATGAATCTGTTTCTGTGGCTCGAAGTGCTGGCCGCCATCTCATTGGTGGCGATGCTGGGCGCGGCATGGTTCTACCTCACGGGCCGCTCCGACCCTGACGAGCTGGTGCCTTCGGTCGAGGCCGCCATGCTGCTGGTGGGTACGCTCATCCCCGCGCTGACGCTGATCGTGCTGTGGGGGCGCCGCATCGCGATCCGCCGCGCCGGCGGCACCACCGCGCGGTTGCACGTGAACATGGTGTTCTTCTTCTCGCTGGTGGCCGCGATCCCGACCCTGATCGTGGCGGTCTTCGCGAGCCTGCTGTTCCAGTCGGGCGTCGAGTTCTGGTTTTCCAGCGATTCTCGCGGGATCATGGAGAACGCCAACAAGGTCGCGCAGGGGTTCTACAACGAGAACCAGCTCGATGTCGGCAACAACACCACGGCGATGGCGGTCGACCTCAGGTATTTCCTTGAGGAGAACTCCGTCACCAGCCCCGAGTTCGAGGAGTTCTTCGGGCTTCAGGTCTACTATCGCGAGCTGAACGAGAGTGCGATCCTGCAACTCGCGCCCGATGGCACCCTGCGCACGGCGGCCATCGTCGACCCGCAGGACGATCCAGACCGTATTCGCGTCACCCCGGAAACCATCAAGCGGCTGCAAAGCGGCGAGCCGGTCGTCATCAATGCCACGCCCGAGCGGGTGGAGGCGGTGAGCACGCTCGATGCCGACCTTGGCGTCTATCTTTATGCCGCACGCAATTCCGACCCCGATGTGATGGCGCTTTACACCCGGGCCGAGAACGTCGTCAGCGACTATGACGCGCTGATCTCGCGGATGCGGTCGTTGCAGTTGCGCTACAATCTTGCCCTGTTCGCGATGTCGCTCATCCTGGTGGGCATTGCCGTGTGGGCCGCTTTGCGCTTTGCCGACCGGCAGGTGAAGCCGCTCGCCAAGCTGGCCACCGCCGCGCGCGAGATCGGCGCTGGCAACTATGCGATCCGCGTCGATGGGCGCACCGGGCCGGATGAAATCGGCCTGCTCAACCGCGCGTTTAACCGCATGAGCCAGCAGATCGAGCGCCAGACCGATGCCCTGATCGGGGCCAACCACCAGCTCGACGAGCGGCGCACTTTTATCGAAGCCGTGCTGCAATCGATCACCGCCGGGATCGTCTCGGTCGATCCTGAGGGCAAGGTGATGCTGATGAACCAGTCGGCACAGGAGCTGCTGGTGAGCGGGGAAGGGGAGCCGCCCATCGGGGCCGCACTGGGCGATGTTGCCCCCCAGTTCGCCGAGCTGGCGGAAAGCGGCAAGGACAGCGGCATCCTCCAGATCAGCCGCGGCGACGAGTTGCTGACGCTGGCGGTCAAGATGACCCGCTCGGCAGGCGGGCGCGTGATTACTTTCGAGGACATCACCCGCCAGCTGCTCGATCAGCGACAGGCGGCATGGTCGGATGTGGCGCGGCGTATCGCGCACGAGATCAAGAACCCGCTGACTCCGATCCAGCTTGCCACCGAACGCCTCAAGCGCCGTTATGGCCGTCAGATCATCGAGGATGTGGCGCTGTTCGACGAGCTGACTGGCACGATCATCCGGCAGGTGGGCGATCTGCGCAAGATGGTCGACGAGTTCTCCAGCTTTGCGCGGCTTCCCAAGCCGGTGTTCCGCCCGGAAGACCCGCTCGACCTCGCGCGGCAGGCTCTGTTCCTGCAGGAAGTCGGGCATCCCGAAATCAGCTACGGCTTCACGGCCAGCGGCGATATCCCGCACATTGCCTGCGACCGGCACCAGTTCGGGCAGGCCATGACCAATGTGCTGAAGAACGCGTCCGAAGCAATCGATGCGCGCCGCCGCGATGCGCCGCTCGACTGGCGCGGGCGGGTGAACGTCGAGGCGAGCCTGCATGGACAAACCTTGCAGATCGACGTCAGCGACAACGGCATCGGTCTGCCCAAAGGGCGCGAAAACATCATCGAGCCCTATGTGACGACGCGCGAGAAGGGCACCGGCCTTGGCCTCGCAATCGTGAAGAAGATCGTCGAGGAACACGGCGGCGATCTCAGCTTTGCCAATCTGCCCGAAGGCGGAGCCAGGGCAACCTTGCGTTTCGCGGTCGACCCGGCCGCCCCCGACCGCAGCCGCGACAACGAGGCGGCGGAATGACCTTTAGCGGAGTACTCTGACATGGCCCTCGATATCCTCGTGGTCGACGACGAACGTGACATCCGTGACCTCGTGGCAGGCGTCCTCAGCGACGAAGGCTACGACAGCCGCACCGCCGGCGACAGCGTCAGCGCGCTGGCCATGATCGACGAGCGCCGCCCCAGCCTTGTGTTGCTCGACGTGTGGCTGCACGGCAGCCCGATGGACGGGCTTGAGGTGCTGGAGGCGATCAAGGCGCGCGAGCCCGATCTGCCGGTGATCGTGTTCTCCGGGCACGGCAATATCGACACCGCCGTTGCCGCGGTGAGCCGCGGGGCGATGGACTTCATCGAAAAGCCGTTCGAGGCCGAGCGGCTGCTCCACCTTGTCGCCCGCGCCACCGAGACCGAGCGCCTGCGCCGCGAAAACGCCCGGCTGCGCGAGGATCTTGCCTCGGTGGAAGAGTTCACCGGCAATTCGTCGATCATCAACCAGCTGCGCGCGACGCTGAAGCGCGTGGCGGGCACCGGAAGCCGGGTGCTGGTGAGTGGTCCGGCAGGGGCCGGCAAGGAAGTCGCCGCGCGGCTGCTCCACGCGTGGAGCCCGCGGGCCGACAAGTCATTCGTTTCTGTGAACTGCGCGCGCATCACGCCCGAGCGGTTCGAGCAGGAACTGTTCGGTGAGGAGGTCGATGGCAATCTCGTGCGGCCCGGCCTGCTCGAAATGGCGCATGGCGGCACACTGCATCTCGACGAGATCGCCGACATGCCCGAAAGCACGCAGGCCCGTATCCTGCGCGTGCTGACCGACCAGAGTTTTGTGCGCGTGGGTGGCAACCGGCAGATCGGTGTCGACGTGCGAGTGGTCTCGTCCACCGCGCGCGACCTCGAAGCCGAGATCGCCGAGAAGCGCTTCCGGGAAGACCTGTTCTATCGGCTTAACGTGGTGCCGATCACGATCCCGGCGCTCGCCGACCGGCGCGAGGATATCCCCGCGCTCGCGGACCATTTCTTCACCCGCTACGCCCGCGAGCAGGGCCTCGAACCGGGCGCGATCGAGGACGAGGCCAATGCCGCGCTGCAGGCCTACGACTGGCCCGGCAACGTGCGCCAGTTGCGCAACGTGATCGAACGCACGGTGATTCTCGCGCCGCGTGAAAAGTTCTCGACAATCAGCGCCGACATGCTGCCACCCGAAATCACCGGCTCGTCCAGCGAGGGCGGGGCAGGCATTGCGGCCCTGATGGGGGTTCCCCTGCGTGAGGCGCGTGAGAGCTTCGAGCGCGAATATCTGCGGATTCAAATCCGTCGTTTCTCGGGAAATATTTCCCGCACTGCGAGTTTCATCGGTATGGAGCGCTCGGCGCTGCATCGAAAGCTTAAGCTGCTCGGCATGACCGAGCGCGATGGCACTGGAAACGGGGCAGACTAAAGACAAAGTTTGTTGCAAGCGCGCTTTGAATGCTGCATCTGCTAACAGAAGTTACCGGTGTGACCGCATAGTGAAATGTGGTGACGCCAGACTGCCGCTGGAACGGCCTGAGGCCTGAACAGTTGCCAAGACCATAAAGACGATGGAGTCATAAGAATGACCAAAGGCACACTTTCCGCGCGTATCCGTAAGGAACCGGCACCCGAACCGAAAGTGGAGAAACCTGCGCGTGCATCCGCACCGGCCCCTGCGAAGGGCAACGGTAACGGCAACCTGCAGGACCAGTTCCTTAACCACCTGCGCCGCGAGAAAATGCCGGTGACCATGTTTCTGGTCAAAGGCGTGAAGCTGCAGGGGATCGTCACGTGGTTCGACAACTTCTCGATCCTGCTGCGCCGCGATGGCCAGTCGCAGCTGGTCTACAAGCACGCGATCTCCACCATCATGCCGGGCGACCCGGTCGATGCCGACCAGTTCGCCAGCGCCGAGGGTAACCGCAAGCAGCGCCTGTTGCAGGACGTGTTCCTCACCCGCGTTCGCGAAGCGGGCGTGCAGGTGACGATGTTCCTTGTGAACGGCGTGATGCTGCAGGGCCGGATCGCTTCGTTCGATCTGTTTTGCATGCTGCTCGAACGCGAAGGCTATGTACAGCTGGCCTACAAGCATGCAGTGTCCACCATTCAACCCGCGAGCCCGGTCGATTTGTCCGGTGACTTCGACGACGATGGTGACGAGGACTAGGTAAACCCCATTTTCGAAAACGACGAGATTGCCGGCGAGGTCACCCGCGGAGCGCGGGCCCTCGTCGTGTGCCCTGACATCCGCCGCGCCCGCTCTGGCGCTGATCCTGAAGCGCGTCTCGAAGAGGCGAAGGGACTGGCGCTGGCCATCGGGCTGGTGGTGGCTGACGCTGCGATCATTCCGATCCGCGATATCCGTCCCAACACCCTGTTCGGCGAGGGGCAGGTGCAGCGGATCGCTACCGACTGCGAGCTGCACGAGGCCGATCTGGTCGTCGTCGACGGTGCGCTTACCGCGATTCAGCAGCGCAACCTTGAGGAAAAGCTCAAGCGCAAGGTGATCGACCGCACCGGGCTGATCCTCGAAATCTTCGGTGAACGCGCGGCAACGGCGGAAGGCCGGTTGCAGGTCGAGCTCGCGCACCTCGACTATCAGCAGAGCCGTCTCGTGCGCAGCTGGACTCACCTTGAACGCCAGCGCGGCGGCTTCGGCTTCCTCGGCGGCCCCGGCGAAACGCAGATCGAGGCCGACCGCCGCATGATCCGCGACCGCATGGGCAAGCTGCGGCGCGAACTCGAACAGGTCCGCAAGACACGCGAGCTGCACCGCAAGCGGCGGGGCAGGGCGCCGTGGCCGGTGGTGGCGCTGGTGGGCTACACCAATGCCGGCAAGTCCACGCTGTTCAACCGTCTGACCGGGGAAGGGGTGATGGCCGAAGACATGCTCTTCGCCACGCTTGACCCGACCATGCGCGCCATTGGCCTGCCGGGTGTCGAAAAGGCGATCCTGTCCGACACGGTGGGCTTTATCTCCGACCTGCCGACCCAGCTTGTCGCCGCCTTCCGCGCGACGCTTGAAGAGGTGACGGCGGCTGACATCGTGCTCCACGTGCGCGACATGGCCAACCCCGACAGCGCCGCGCAGAAGCGCCATGTGCTCGACGTGCTGACCGAACTCGACGTGATCGACGGGGAGGGCGGTGAAAGCGACATGCCCATCGTTGAGGTGTGGAACAAGTGGGACCTGATCGACGAGGAACGCCGGATCGAACTTGAGGGCCTTGCCGCAAGTGACGAAAATATCCTGCCAATCTCGGCCATGACCGGGCTCGGCGTCGATGATCTGCTGGCGCGTCTGGGCCAGTTGCTGACGGAAGGGGCGCGCCTGCACGAGATGGTCCTGCCTGCCTCGGACGGCCAGCGCATCGCTTGGCTGCATGCGCACGGCGAGGTGCTCGAAGATGCTGATGGCGGCGAGGGTGAGCAGGGCCCCCTGCGGACAATCCGCGTCCGCCTTACCGAGAAAGAACGTGGCCGGTTCGAAGCACTTAAGGATTAGTCCTTAGAGTTCATGTGAACTTCGGCCCGCTTGGCGCGCTGCCAGTATTCTTCTTGCTCGTCGAGCGTAAGCGCCGCGAAATCGACGCCATCTGCGGCGGACATCGCTTCCATCGCGTGAAAGCGCCGCTCGAACTTGGCATTGGTGGCCTTGAGCGCCTGTTCCGGGTCGACGCCGTAGCGGCGCACCACATTGACCGCCGCGAACAGCACGTCACCGGCTTCGAGCAGGCGTTCCTCGTCTGTTTCGGCAGCGTCGAGTTCCGCCAGCTCCTCGGCGAGTTTCTCTTTCGGAGCGCTGGTGTCTGGCCAGTCGAACCCAACGCGGGCGGCGCGCTTTTGCAGCTTGTCAGCGCGCATCAGCGCCGGGAGCGCGCGCGCCACGCCGTCAAGCGCGCTGACCGCGCCTTCGGAGCGGCGCTCGGCGGCCTTGATGTCTTCCCAGCGGGCCTTGTCCATCGTGCCGCCTTCGTCACCGAAGATATGCGGGTGGCGCGCTTCCATCTTGTCGGAAATGGCGCGGGCGACATCGTCGAAGGCGAAGTGACCGGCTTCCTCGGCCATGCGCGCGTGGAACACGACCTGGAACAACAGGTCGCCAAGTTCGCTGCGCAGCTCGTCCATGGCCGCGCGCTCGATGGCGTCGGCGACCTCATAGGCTTCCTCGATCGTGTACGGCGCGATCGTGGCGAAGGTCTGGGCCTTGTCCCAGTCGCAACCCCGCTCAGGATCGCGCAGCGTGGCCATGATCGCAAGGAGGCGGGTGAGTTGCTCGGACACGGGCCCTCTTCCTGATTGACTAGAGACTGATAATATATATTATGTTAAATATTGAGTGCTATTGGACGGACAGCAGCTCAGCTTATGGCCCCGAATATCAGGGCGGCGACCCCGAAAATGACAATCCATGCCAGCGCCATCGCCAGTGTCTTGTTGCGGCTGACGCGCCAGCTGCGGTAACCGCTTACAACCAGCGCCAGCCAACCGACCAGCAGCACAATCTGGAGAATGTCGCCTTCGCTCATGCCTTCAGCTCAAGCCCGTCGAACCCGACCAGCACATTGGCCGGAACTTCCGCGCAGAGCGTCTGATAGTCCATGCTGAAGTCGAGATGCGTCAGCACGGTCTTGCCAGCACCCACGCGCCTGCCGAAATCCACTGCCATATCGAGGTGGCAATGGGTGGGATGCGGCGCGCGGCGCAGACAGTCGCATACGAGCACATCGACGCCCGCGAACAGCGCCAGCATGTCATCCGTAATTTCACTGAAGTCTGTGGTGTAACCGATTGATTTGCCGTCTGCATCGAACCGATAGCCGGTGCTCATCGTCGGCCCGTGCGGCATCTCGACCGAGCCGACCTTGAAGCCCGCATGGATGCGCAGCGTCTCCAGCGTGTTCAGCTCGACGATGGTCGGATAACCGTGCTGACCGGCGAACACATAGTCGAACCGGCGGCGCAGCCTGCGCGCGGTTTCCTGCGAGGCGAACCCCGGAATTGCCGCCGCCCGGCCATAGCGCAGCGGGCGCAGGTCATCGACGCCGTGGCAATGGTCGGCGTGGTCGTGAGTCCAGAACACGCCGTCGAGCCGGTCGATGCCGTTGGCGAGCAGCTGCTGGCGCAGATCGGTCGAGGTGTCGACGAGCAGGCGGTTACCCTCCTCGCTTTCGACCACGATCGACACGCGGGTGCGGCGGTTTCTCGGTTCGGCCGGGTCGCAGTCGCCCCAGTTGTTGCCCACGCGCGGAACGCCGGTGGAAGTGCCGGAACCGAGCATGATCAGCTTCATGGAGCGGCCTTCGCAAACAGGCGGAAGAAATTGGCGCTGGTGCTGGCGGAAAGCCCGGCAAGGTCTTCGCCGCGCAGGTCGGCCACGAACTGCGCGGTGTCGCGCACGAAGCCCGGCTCACACGGCTTGCCGCGATGCGGGACCGGCGCGAGGAACGGGCTGTCGGTCTCCACCAGCAACCGGTCAGCCGGGATTTCCTTCACGAATTCCTGTAGATCGGTCGCATTCTTGAACGTGACGATGCCCGAAATCGAGATCGTCAGCCCAAGGTCCAGCACCTTGCGGCCAAACTCGGGCGAGGCGGTGAAGCAGTGGATCAGCGCGGGGAAGGCCCCCTGCCCCATTTCCTCGGCCAGGATCGCGGCGGTGTCGTCGTCGGCATCGCGGGTGTGGATCACCAGCGGCAGCCCGGTCTCGCGCGCGACACCGATGTGCATCCGGAACAGCGCCTGCTGCACCGCGCGGTCGGACTTGTCGTAATAGTAGTCGAGCCCGCTTTCGCCGATCCCGATCACGCGCGGGTGACGCGTCGCTTCGAGCAGCACTTCGCGCCCGAGGTCGGCGTGCTGGTCGGCCTCGTGCGGGTGGATGCCGACCGTGGCCCAGACATCGCTCTCACGCTCGGCGGTGGCGACGACGTCCTGCCACTCGCTCTGCCGGGTCGAGATATTGAGGAAACCTGCGACGCCTGCCGCACGGGCGCGGCCCAGAACTGCGTCCTGTTGCTCGGCCAGACCTTTGTAATTCAGGTGACAATGGCTGTCGATCAGAGTGGCGGCGGTTGTGGTCACACCTCGGCGTCCTCGGCCTGCGGCATGTCGAGGCGCGGGAACTGGCCCTCGGGCTTGGCAAGGCGGAAATCGCTGGCCGCAAGCGGCGCATACCAGTCGGAGCCGATGGCTGCGAATGTGCGCAGATCCTCGCTGATACCCATCGCATCGAGCAGGCGGCCCATGGAGCCCGGCATGACCGGAACCACCGCCACCGCCAGTTGCGCGATGCAGCGGTAGAGCACGGCCAGCACCGTCTCCATCCGGGCGAAGTCGGTCTTTTTCAGCGCCCAGGGCGCCTCGGCGTCGATATAGGCGTTGCAGGCGAAGACCGCGCCCATCCAGGCCTCAAGTGCCTGCGAGAAGGCAAGCTCGGTGTAGTGCGCAGGCATTTCCTCACCCACCACCCGCGCGACCTGCGCGAGCAACGTCTCGTCGGCTTCGGTCAGGCCATTGACCGGCGGCAGCGCGCCGTCGCAGTTCTTGAACACCTGGCTCAGCGTGCGCTGGGCAAGGTTGCCGAAGCTGTTGGCCAGTTCCGAATTGTTGCGATTTACAATCGCTTCGCGCGACCATCCGCCATCCTGTCCGAAGCTGAACTCGCGCAGCAGGAAATAGCGCAGCGTATCGACGCCATAGGCATCGGCCAGCTCGCCCGGATCGGTGACATTGCCGAGCGATTTCGATTCCTTCACCCCGCGATTGAGCAGGAAACCATGGGCAAAAACCTGCCTGGGCAGCGCGATCCCGGCGCTCATCAGGAAGGCGGGCCAGTAGACCGTGTGGAACCGCGTAATGTCCTTGCCAATTAGGTGCAGATCGGCGGGCCAGAACTTCGAAAAGTCCTCGCAATCATCGGGATAGCCGACACCCGTAAGGTAGTTTGTGAGCGCATCGACCCACACATACATCACGTGGTCTTCCGAGCCCGGCACCTTCACACCCCAGTCGAAGCTGGTGCGGCTCACCGACAGATCGCGCAGGCCACCCTCGACAAAGCGCATGACCTCGTTGCGGCGGCTTTCCGGGCGGATGAAATCGGGGTTTTCGTTGTACAGCGCCAGTAGTTTGTCGCCATATTCGGACAGCTTGAAGAACCAGCTCTCCTCAACCGTCCACTCGACCGGCGTGCCCTGCGGCGAGAGCTTTACCCCGCCCTCGCCCTCGGTCAGCTCGCTTTCGTCGTAGTATGCTTCGTCGCGGACCGAGTACCAGCCCTCGTAGCGGTCGAGGTAGAGGTCGCCATTGGCTTCCATCGCCTTCCAGATCGCCTGACTGGCGCGGTGGTGATCAGCCTCGGTGGTGCGGATGAAACGATCATACGAGATGTTAAGCTGCTCAAACAGACTACGGAAATACCCTGACATTTCGTCAGCCAGTTCGCGTGGGGTCTGCCCAAGATCGCGCGCCTTCTGCGCCATCTTGAGGCCGTGCTCGTCGGTGCCGGTCTGGAACCGGACCTCGCGCCCCATCTGGCGATGGAAGCGCGCGAGCACGTCGGCGGCAATGGTCTCGTAGGCATGGCCGATATGCGGCTTGCCGTTGGGATAGTGAATCGCGGTGGTAAGATAAAAAGGATCAGCCATTGGCGGATGCTCTAGAAGCGGCGAACTGGCTGAGCAAGGTGCCGATCTCCATTACCAGCAGTCCGGGGTCGAAATTGTAGGTTGGCACTTCCCCTGCAAGGCGCACAAGTTCGCTGTGTGCCTCGACCAAAGCCGGGATTTCCGCGTGGCTGACATGGCGCATGTGCTCGGCCACCACCGCGCGGGCCAGCTCAATGGCGGCCTGCTGACGCTGACGATCGGGCCGTGCGCCCATCGCGGTGGCGAGCCGCCCACGCAGCGCGAAGTCGCGGTCGCCCTCGGCGAGAATGCGCTGCATCAGCTGATGAATGGTGCCGAGGTCCAGCTCAACGAAATCAATCGCCACGCCGGGCGATCCACCCGCGGCGGCGATAGCGGCGGCGCGCATGGCGGCATCGGCCTGCGGAGCTTCGCGCGCCAGCACAGCGTCCATATCCTCAGGGCCGACCTCGGGGAAACGCAGCACCCGGCAGCGCGAGCGGATCGTCGGCAACAGACGGCTCAGGCGATGAGCAACCAGCAGGAAGAAGGTGCCCACCGGCGGCTCCTCAAGGCTCTTGAGCAGCGCGTTGGCGGTCGGGGTTTCCATGTCGTCGGCCGGGTCGATGATGACCGCGCGGCGGCTCCCAAGGCTCGGACGGGTGTTGAGCCGCTGTTGCAGCGCGCGGATCTGGTCGATCTTGATGTTGCGCGCCAGTTCGTAGGGCTTTCCGTCGGCCTTCTTGCGCGCTTCCTTGTCGTCCTTGGGCGGATGGGTGACGTAGAGCACGTCCGGGTGCTCGCCGCTGGGTTGCGGCACGCCGGGTTCGGCCACCAGCTCGCGTGCGGCGGCAAGCGCGAAGGCCGACTTGCCGACCCCGCGTCTGCCCGACAGAATCCACCCGTGGTGCATCCGGTGGCCCGACAGCGCGCGCCGCCACTCGGCCCAGGCCTCTTCGTGGCCGATATAGCTCATGCCAGCGCCTCGACCTCGGCCATGATCCGGGCGTGGACCTCTTCGGGCGAGCCGGTGGCCTCGATCACGCGGAACCGCTCGGGCTCCATCGCGGCGAGCGCCGCGAAGCGCGCCGCGACCGCGCGGTGATAGTCTGCCGGGCGGCCACCGATGCGGTCGCTGTTGTCGCCATCTCGTGCGGCCAAACGGTCAGCGACCTGCTCGGGAGCCGCACTCAATAGCAGGGTAAGGTCAGGCAGCAGCCCGCGCGAACCGACGGCGTGGAGGGTGCAGATATCGGCGTCAGTCAGCCCCCCTTCCCCACCCTGATAGGCGCGGGTCGAATCCAGAAACCTATCGCACACCACCCATCGCCCCGCAGCCAGCGCAGGCTCGATGGCCTCGGCGACATGATCGGCGCGGGCGGCGGCGAACAGCAGCGTCTCGCTGGCGGGGCCGAAGCTCTGCGCGGGGTCAAGCAACAGCGTCCGGATCGCTTCGGCACCGGGGGTGCCACCGGGCTCGCGGGTGAGCAGCGGTCTATGCCCCCTCGCCTCCAGCGCGGCGGCGAGCATGCGCGCCTGCGTCGACTTGCCGACGCCCTCCCCGCCCTCGAAGGTGATGAACCGTCCGCGCATTACCCGAACCACTTGGCAAAGGCATTGCCAATGCGGCGGATCAGGCCCGCCTTGGCCACATCCTCGGTCGCCAGCAACGGCGCGTCGACCACCACTGCTCCGCTGGCGTCGCGCAATTGCAGCCGCGCGACCGGATCGCCCTTGGCAATCGGCGCTTCGACCGGGCCGCGATAGGCGATGGCCAGCTTCATCGTATGCGCAGGGTCCGCCGGAAGGGCGGCGGCAAAGTCGCTCTCCAGCGCAAGACCGACCGAACGCGATGCCCCGTCCTGGACCTGTGCGCGGCCCATCCTCGTCCCGGCCGCAAACAGACGTTTGGGATCAAAGTCGCGAAAACCCCATTCGATGAGATTGCGGCCTACCGTGTCACGCAGACGCGCCGTCGGAGAGCCCGCGATCACCACGATCAGCCTGCGCCCGCCCCGTGCCGCCGTACCCAGCAGGGTATAGCCAGCTTCGGCAGTATAGCCGGTCTTGAGGCCATCGCCGCCCTCCACCTGGCCCGTAATCGGATCGTGGTTGGTCTGGGTAATCTCACCCCATTTGAGCCGGCGGTGGCCGAAAAAACGGCCGTAAAGCGCCGGATAGTCCTGTGTGACAGCGCGGCCCAGCTTCACCAGATCGGCAGCCGTGGTGTAGGTCTTGCCGCCATCGGGGTAGCCGTTGGGCGAGCCGAAATGGCTGTCATTCATGCCCAGCGCGGCGGCATTGGCGTTCATCAGATCCAGCCAGGCCCCGGTCGAACCGGTGGCGGCTTCGGCCAGTGCCATGCTGGCATCGTTGCCCGACACGGTCGTGATCCCGAGCAAGAGCTGGCCGATGGTCGGCCGCTCGCCCGCGCGCAGGAACATGTTCGAGCCCTCGGCATACCATTCGTCTTCCAGCGCCTGGGTATAGAGGAAATGCCGATCGAGCTTGAGCTTGCCCTCGCCCACCAGCTTGAAGGCGGTGTAGGCGGTCATCACCTTGGTGACCGAGGCAGGCACGAACCGCCGGTTGGGCTCGCGCGCATAGAGCGGCTGGCCGGTCCACAGATCGACCAGCAGCGCGACCGGGATTTCATCCGGAACCGGCGCGGGCGTGGCAGGCTGGGCATGGGCAGAGGCCGTCAGCGACACACCGGCGGCAAGAACAACAAGCCAGACCTTAACTTTTTTCACGCCCACTCCGCATTGCGTGGCGGCGGACGCTGCTTGGTCGCCGCTCAGTCGTTGGTGAAGATTCGTGCGTCGCTATAGCCCGCAGCCCGCACCTTGGCGAGCGAGGCCTCAGCTTCTGCACGGCTTGCGAAGGGGCCAGTGCGAACACGGTAGAAGCGGCCAGATGGCGAAACCATCCCATCCAGAGCACGAGCGGCCCGTTCCGCATTGGTCTGATTGGAAAAGGTGGCCGCCTGAACGACGAAGCCACTGGCAATCGGCGCAGTGGGTCTGGCGACGGACGCTTGCGGCTCGCGCGGTGCAGCGGCGGGTGCAGGAGCAGGAGCAGGTAGGGGGGCGAACTCGGGTGCGGGCGGAGGAAGCACCTCGGCCTGAGCTTGGGGAACGGCAGGCCCCGGTGCCTGCGCGGTCGCTTGCGGCGCCGGGGCCGTACTCACGGGCGCGGGTGGCAACTGGCGCTTGAGCACGGCGACCAGCGACATCGGCGTATCCATCCGCAGCGGCGCCTCGCCGCCTGCGCGTAGCTCCGCGCGCTGGACCTCGGGCGGATTGACGCGGCGCACGCGCACAGGCGTATCCGCGCTCACGCCAAGCTGCGTCATCGCAGCGGGCGAAAGGGCCAGCAGCCTGGTCGAGTCCATCGGTCCGCGCCGTTCGACCCGGGCGAGGATCGTGCGGCCGCTTTCCAGCGAAGTGACCTCGATATAGCTCGGCACCGGCAGGGTGTGGTGCGCGGCAGTAATCCCGGCCATGTCCGTC
This sequence comes from Aurantiacibacter xanthus, assembly GCF_003584015.1. Classification (GTDB taxonomy): domain Bacteria; phylum Pseudomonadota; class Alphaproteobacteria; order Sphingomonadales; family Sphingomonadaceae; genus Alteraurantiacibacter; species Alteraurantiacibacter xanthus. The sequence goes on along the minus strand of NZ_QXFM01000140.1, from coordinate 133,220 downwards.
GGAGCAGCGAGGTAGCCGACCTCATCGTAGTTGAGCGTGTCGCTGGGCGTGAAGGTGGTGCCGGCGATAACATAGGGCTCGCCCACCAGCACCGGATAGTCCGCGCTTGGTCCGTTGACCGCAGCCGCTGCCACGACCGGGATGCGCTCTGCAGCGCCGGACGCGCTGGCACAGCCGGCCAGCACGACAAGACCTGATACGGCAGCAAGCCCCGCCAGCAGGCGGGCACGCCGGTTATCGAACAATTTCATCTGCAAGCAACCCCACACTCATCGCGTAGTAATTCGAGCAGTTGTATTCGAGGATAACCCTATAATTCTGCGTTAAGAGATAGCCCGGAGCCGCCGGACCATCGGGCTCGAACAGCGCGGTGAGCACGTCATCGCCGATCGGAGCCATCGGGGTGATGCCGCGCTCCTTCCATTCGCGCACGGTCAGCCAGCGGCTGTGCCGCTCGTGTACGCGCGGGCATACCGGAGCAATGGCAGCGCTTTCGATCCCGCTGCGGTCTGCCGAATTGGGCACGAAGGCGCGCACAGCCCAGGGCTGGCCCGGTCGCCAGCCAGCATCGTGAAAATAGTTGGCAATCGAATAGAGCGTGTCGGCGCGCGAGTTCCAGATATCGCGCACGCCGTCGCCATCGCCGTCACGGGCAAGGCGCAAATAAACGCTGGGGAGGAACTGCGGATTGCCGAAAGCGCCCGCCCAGCTTCCCACCAGACTGGCCCTCGGAATGCCGCTGTCGGCGATCTTCAGAACGTCGATCAGTTCGCGCTCGAACAGGTCGCGGCGGCGGCCTTCCCATGCGAGCGTCGCTAGCGAACGCGGCAGATCGAACGAGCCCTTCACCGCGCCATAGGCCGTTTCGTGTCCCCAGATCGCCACCAGATACTGCGCCGGAACGCCATATTCGCGCTCCACCTGGGCCGCCAGCGAGCCAAGCGAGCGATAGGCTGAACGCCCGCCGTCGATCCGTGCCCGCGAATTGTGGCGGTCGATGTAATTGGCCATCGAGGGAAAGCCGGTGCTGGTGGTGGAGCCGCTCGACGAAACATTGTCACGGTCGAGCGCCATAACGCGCTCGTTCGGAGTCAGCCCGGCGAACACGTTGGCGATGGTGGCATCGCTCACACCCTCGGCGCGGGCCTTCTGGCCGACGCTTGCGAGATAGGCGGAAAAGGTCTCCTGCTGGGCGGAAGCGGCGCTTCCGATCGAGGCAAACAGGGAAAAAGCGGCGGCCGAAGCAAGCAATCGAGTAATCATGCCAGCGATCTTAGGCTGCCGGGCTGGCGGGGCAAACGGCAAATTTGCCCCGCCAGCCCGGTTTGTCGCAAACTCTGGTCAGTCCGCGTAGGGCGGCTGCATGCCGGGGTTTTCGGCCAGCATCTCGGCAAAGGGCTTGAAGCCGCAATTGTCCTCGGCGCAATAGGTCACCGTGTGAACATAGCGGATCTTGCCGTCCTCGATGCGGAAGGTGTGGCTGTCGGGACGACCGCTGGCACCGAAATCGAGAAACACGTTGACCGCGCCCTTCGCCTCATCGACGACATAGCGGCGGTTGGTCAGTTCGACGCCGGTGGGCACGCCAACATTGCAGCTGTCTGTGTCCGCGCCGGTGCCGGTGTAGCTGCCGCCCTCCAGCCGTGCGCAAGGCGTGCCCCACGGAACCTCGACGCCGGGATCGTTGAACAGGTCAAGATAGGAATTGGCGGCGGCGATCAGTTGTTCGCGCGTGCCACGCTGGCCTTCGGGAATCTCGCTCCAGTCTTCGCGGCGAGCATATTCGTAAGTGGCCTTGGCATCGAACAGCCAGTCACCCTCATCGGTGACGATGTTGTCGAACGGGCCAACGCCGAAGAAGCCGTTGCCGATCTGGGTGGCGGCAACGATCGGACGCTCCTCGTCGAGCATGACGCTTTCGACATAAATCTTGCACTGCGTGGTATCGAGGAGAGCCATGTGCCAGTCCACATTCCGCTCCGGATAGAGGAAATTGCCAAGCGAGGACCGCTTGCCGTTCTCGTTATAATCGACCCATTCGCCGAGCTTCATCGTCATCATGGTGCCCTGCTGAATTGCCGAAACCCAGTCATCGGCGATGCCCTGAAGCATGGCACGATCGCACCCGCCCTGCGCGGCAGCAGGCGAAGCCACGGCCATGGCCACGCCGGCGAAAAGGAATGCGGAAATCTTGCGAACCATGGTCGGTATCATCCTCTCTCTATACGCTTTGATGCGATTGGCTTTTCGCCGTGTGCAGGCGCGCCATATCAAGCATGAGCTGCTATGTCGCGCCGCCTGGGCAGCTGCCCGTCACATCGGTAGTTCGCGCCTTCGATACCCAATGGGCAAAAGCGTGTCATCAACAAGTTGACTGTGTCTGGAACGAAGAGACACTACTTTTCATCACCTATGATGACATTTGCCTGAATTGCGGCTAGCGCGCGCCAACCGGCTCCACGGACAGGTGGCAGAGCGGTTGAATGCACCGGTCTTGAAAACCGGCGAGGATGCAAGTCCTCCGTGGGTTCGAATCCCACCCTGTCCGCCACTTCGGTATAAAACCGGGAACGCCGATTACCGCCGATTTCCCTCCCTTGGCGGCTACCAGCGTTCGCAATAGGACGTTCTTGTTCCCTTTGATGTAGATCGCGTCATCCGCGACCTCGACATGCTGGGCAAAGGCACGGACGTGTTCCCGCCGATAGCCGCCCTTTCCAAGCCGCAGTCGGGTGCGGACTTCGCTCGCCAATTTCCCGCACGGCTGCCCCTGTGAGACGCTGGTGGGTGGAGCTTGCGAGCACATCTTCGATCCGCTCGGGGCCCAGCAGCCTTTCCTCGATATGCGTCACCACCATGCGGTCGAGCCGCGCGGCCTTTGCAGCCGGTTTCGCCCTGCCGCGCCCCGGATCGAACAGGAGAATGCCAAGGTCTTCCTCTAGCGCCTTCTCGCGCGCACTGACGCTGGATTGCGCCACGCCGAGCGCGTTGGCGGCTTTGCTAGACCTGCCGCACTAATAGCGGGTCAACGTTGCGCTAAGACCTCGGCAGTTCGTGTTGTTCTATCTGTCCCATGCGGTCTCCTATGACGATGCTGTATCGGCGAAGGCAGGGCGGGCCTTCAGTCGAGTCGACAACAAGGACTGCCCCAATCCCGCGAAGATCAAAATGATGACCCCGGCAGCCACCGCGACGCGGAAACCACTTTGCGCTCCGTAGGCATCAACCACTTGCCCGGCGACCGCCGCGCCGATGGCAGTGCCGGTGTTGAGGCTGGAGAGAAGCCATGTCAGCCCCTCGGTTAGCTTCGCTTCCGGGACAAGCCGCTCCACAAGGGTCATGGCGACGATCATGGTGGGCGCGAAGAACAGGCCGGAGACGAAGACGGCCACGGCAAGAGCCACGACGTTGCCGACGACGATCAACGGCAAGGTGGTCGCCGCCGTCGCAAGGCCGCCGATGAGCAAGAGCCTCGGAAGCGGCACACCGAGCTTGAGTGCTCCGAAGCCCAGCCCCGCGATGCATGAGCCAGCGGCATACGCCGCCAGGACGATGCTGGCGGCGGCCGGCTGCCCTTGCAACTCCGCAAAAGCCACGCTGCCAATGTCCACCGTGCCCACGACGACGCCCATCGCGACCAGAAGCAAGGCGAGGATGACGATACCGCGATCCTGTATGACCGATCCGCTGCTGCGATCCTCACCCGCTTCGAGAGGAGGTTCGGTGCGCTTCTGGGCGGCGAAGGCGAACACCCCGAGTGCAAGCGCGGCGGCCGAGGCTATGAGGGAGGCTTGCGGGAAGACGGCGACGCTCAGCCCAACCGAGATTGGAGGTCCAGCGATGAACGAGATTTCATCGAACACCGTCTCCAGCGAATAGGCGGTCTGGAGTTCGGGCTTGTTACGATAGATCGCGGTCCACCGGGCGCGGGCCATTGCTGACATGCTCGGCATGAAGCCGGCCGGCAGAGCGAAGACGAAAAGCAGCCAGTCCGGCGCATCGGTCCAGGCGATTCCGATCAGGCCGATCAGGCCGAGAACGCTGATGAGCGTGGCGATGGGCAGCACCCTTGCCTGGCCCTGCCTGTCGACCAATCGTGAGATTTGCGGCGCGGCGAGCGCGTAGGTGAAGACGAAGGTTGCGGCCACGGCCCCGGCGAGTGCGTAGCTGCCCCGGAGCTGGGAGAGCATGGTGATGATACCGATGCCGGTCATCGGCAGCGGCAGCCGGCCGATGAAGCCCGCGACCGAGAAGTCCACCGTTCCCGGCGCGCGGAACAGTTCACGATAAGGATTGGACATGGTGGCCTCCGACCACTGACGCGAACTGGACTTGGCTGTCAGATCGCAATATTAACATACGAAGCGTATAAGATGCTTATTTTGATACGCTGCGTATGTCAATTGGCATCCGCGACGTATGTCAGTCAGGAGTCAGAATGAAGCGCAGGGCACGCAGCGAGATGATCGAAGAGACCCGTGGCAAGCTGATCGAAGCGGCGCGTCGAGCGTTTGGCGACGTTGGATATGCCGAAACATCAATGGACACGTTCACGGCGTCCGCCGGTCTGACGCGCGGCGCGCTCTACCATCATTTCGGTGACAAGAAGGGTCTGTTGCTCGCTGTCGCGGAAGCAATCGACGCGGAGATGGACCAGCGGCTGGCGGCCATAACGGACAACGACGCCGATCTCTGGCAGGGTTTCTTGCACCGCTGCCATGCCTATCTGGAAATGGCGCTGGAACAGGAGGTCCAGCGTATCGTGTTGCGCGATGCGCCGTCAGTTCTCGGCGCGATCTACACACAAGCCAGCCAGCGTCAGTGTCTCACCTCGCTTTCGGCGATCCTTACCCGGCTGATGGCAGACAAGACGATCAAGCGGGGCGATCCCGAAATGCTTGCCCGACTTATCAACGGTGCCTTGGTTGATGCGGCGCTATGGATTGGGGAGGCAGATGTGCCCAAGCACCGCCTCGACACCGCCACCGCAAGCGTGAACCTTCTTCTCTCGGGCTTGAAAAGCAACGGCTAGATGGCGGGCCGGGGACTCTCTTTCCGTCCCTACTGAGCGATCCGGCGGGTTTGCAGGAAGGCATAGGCCATCATCGCCATCAAGGCGTGGCGATGGAGCCCGGTCCAGGACCGGCCCTCGAAGTGGTCGAGGTCGAGTTCCTCCTTGAGTTGCTGATGGGCCTGCTCGCAGATCCAACGCGTCTTGATCGCTCCGGTGAGGACCTTGATCGAGGTGTCGGCAGGCAGATTCGAGAGATAGTATACGCAGTTGCGCAAAGGGGCGGCGGGCGTGTTCGGTTCCCATGGTCCGTGGCTTCGTCTATCTCATCGCTATCGTTGACTGGTTCAGCCGCAAGGTCCTCAGCCACCGGATTTCGATTACGCTGGACGCCGACTTCTGCGTGGAAGCGCTCGAGAGCCTTGGCGCACTATGGCAAGCCAGAGATATTCAATACGGATCAGGGCAGCCAATCGGCCGATATCCGGGCTTCTACAATGCCCCGAGACCTCATTCGAGCCTCGGCGGGCCTACGCCCGATCAAACCTACTTTGACAATCTGCCACAGGCCGTGGCAGCGTGAATTG
>NZ_QXFM01000140.1:0-127572 GCF_003584015.1 Aurantiacibacter xanthus | reverse complement strand
GACGATCCACTTATCAAACGTCAAAGGCTGTTCAGACGAACCGAGCCACTTCTCGGTTCACGGGAGAGCCCGTCAGAAGTTTGCTGAGACGGAAACGCCAAAGGTACGCGGCCGTCCGGCATACCGCACGGTTGTGTCGGTGATGCGTGTTGCATTGTTCCAGTAATACTCGTTGGTCAGATTGCGGACAAATACGCCGACCTTGTAGTTGTCGGCGATGTTCAAGCCTGCGCGCAGGTCCACCAGCATATAGTCATCGATTGTCAGGCCGCCTCGCCTTGTGAGATCGGCAGAGGGCGTTGCGCGCGCATCGCCCAGCACGGCCTTGGTGTCGCTCTGGTAGCTGATGTTCGCACCGATGTAGGGCGAGACGGTATCGCTTGCCGCCCATTCATACTGACCATCCATCAGGAGCTGAAACTCGGGCGTATAGGGGAAGCTCGACCCGGCAAAGTCGACCTGGTTGCCGTAAGAGTCGTAATTGACGAAGCTGCCCTTGATCTTTGTGTCCAGATAGGTCGCCCCGACGGTGAAGCGCAACCCATCGATGGGCGCAAGGTCGACCTGAAGTTCAGCGCCTTTGACCTCGGACTTGGGTACATTGACGAGCGCCTCAAGCGGACCGAAAATATCCGGATTGGCGACGACGCGGCCTTTGAACTGCTTGTCAGCATAGTCGTAGTAGAAGAGCGCGGCATTGATCTGTGCCGTGCGGTCCAGAACAGTCAGCTTTGTGCCGAGTTCATAGGCCGTCACCGATTCCTGCGTCACCGGGTTGAATTGGTTCGCTTCACTGGCCGAGAGCAGCGGGAAGCTGCCCGACTTGAAGCCCCTGCTGACGCTGGCGTAAATCAGCGCATCAGCCGAGGGTTTGAGATCGATGCCCGCCCGCCAGGAGATATTGTCTTCGTTCAACTCGTCGGTCACTTCCAGCACCGTCAACGTCGATGAATCGATCGTCACACAGGCGTTGTCTGCGATGGTGATGGGATCGAGCCCGGCGCCCGAGCGAATGACATTGAGGAGGCTCTCGATCCCCTGCCCCAGCGCATCGCCACGGTCTGCGGTACAGCCGGCAAAATCGATGTCGGTATCGGTATAGCGAATGCCGCCGTGAAGGGTGACCAGGTCGCCGATTTCATAGTCGACATTGGCGAAAAGCGCCTTGTTCACGAACTTCTGGCGCGCATACTGGCTGTAGATGAAGAATGGTCCGCTCAGCCCCGCGTCCACGAAATTATAGGCCGAGGTCGACTGGTCGTATGGCCCTGCATCGTCCTGCTGGTATGTTTTTTCGCGGGCATAGTTGCCGCCGATCATCCACGTCAGACCGCCTGCCTCGCCCTGGATACGCAGTTCCTGCGAGAAGGCGGTGATCTCGCCGGTTGTGTTGTAGAAATAGTCGCGCAACGAAACGCCATCGGGGTCGATGTCGGTGTCATGCGAATATTCCGACCAGCTGGTGATCGAGGTGAGCATGACCGTGTCCGACAGGTCGAGGTCGCCGCGCAGCGAGGCCTGGTAAAACCAGTTGTCGCGCTTGGGTGCCTGGCTATCGGTCCAGTCGGCATCCCTGTTGTTCTCGGGCGCAACCGGATAGGTTGCCAGATCACCCAGACGCGCCGGATTGCCTAGCGGCACCACCCCGATGAGCTGGGCGGCCTGCCCATCGCTCTTGTCGATGAAGCCGTTGAGATTGACTTCGAAACGCAGCGTGTCCGAGGGTTCGAAATCGAGCAGCATGCGCGCCGTTGTGAAGCGCTGGTCGCCCAGCTTGGCATCACGGGTATAGCTGCGCTGCCATGCCCCGCCCTGCACGGTCTGCACCGCCAGCCGCGCCTTTGCCGTATCGCCGAGCGGTCCGCTGACATGGCCGCTGAGGGTCACCTCGCCAAAGTTCTGTACGCTGGCCTGCACACCGCCTTCGAACCAATCGGTCGGTTTGGCGGCGATATAGTTGATTGCACCGCCCGTCGCGTTGGAGCCAAACAACGTGCCTTGCGGGCCTTTCAGGACCTCGACGCGTTCGAGGTCGAGTGTCGCGCCGCGCGTCATGATCGAGAACGGGATCGGCACCTGATCCTGATAGACGCTGACGGTCGGCTTCGCCGCCAGGCTGGTGTCGTAGAAGCCAACGCCGCGCAATGTATAAACCGGCGTTGCATAGGCGCTTTCGGTATAGTTGAAGCCCGGCACGATCTTCACCAGATCCGACACGTCGGTGACGCCCTGGTTCGCCAACTGGTCGCCCGATGCGGCAGTGATCGATAGTGGTACGTCGTTCAGCGATTCCGACCGCTTCTGTGCGGTCACGATAATTTCCTGCAGGCCCTGCGTTGGCTGGGCGGTCTGCCCGACATCGGCTGGGGGCGGTGCCTCCTGCGCGGCAGCATTGCCGGCAAGTGCCAATGCCGAAACCGACGCGGCAAGCATCATTGCTGTCCTCATTGTCCCTCTCTCCTTGTTGCATGGGCGCCCATCTCCGGACTCTAACTCCGGCACAGGCACCTGTTTTTATGTTGAAATTTTGCTCAGGCCTTGCGGAAGCGAACCGGGAGGCTCTTGTAACCGCCCACAAAATTGGTTTCGACGAGCCTGGGCGGCCCGGCGAGTTCGATTGAGGAGATATGCGGAAGCAGTTCCTCGAACAGTATTCGCATTTCCAGTTTGGCAAGGTGCTGGCCGAGGCACATGTGCTGGCCAAAGCCGAAGGCGATATGACGGTTCGGGCTGCGGGTGATGTCGAAGCGGTCGGGGTTTTCGAACACCGCCTCGTCGCGATTGCCCGAAGGGTAACAGACCATAAGACGGTCCATCGCCTTGATCGCCTGTCCACTCACCTCGGTGTCCTGCGTGGCATTGCGCATGAAGTGCTTGACTGGACTGGTCCAGCGGATCGCTTCATCGACAAGGCCGGGGATCAGGGACGGATCGGCCTTCACCTTCTCGAAATTCTGCGGGAACTCGATCATGCCATGCATACCACCCGCGACCGAGGAGGAGGTCGTATCATGCCCTGCGGTGGCGATTGCGACAAAATAGCCATTCGCCTCGTCGCGGCCGATTGGCGCACCATTGATCCGCGAATTGGCAATCAGGGTCAGCAGATCGTCCCTGGGTTCGGCCCGGCGTTTTTCAGCCAGCACATCGAAGTACTGGAAGAAGTCCTCCAGCGCGGCTGCCCACATCTTGGCCGCCGCAACCGGATCTTCCTTCACCTCTTCGCGCTGCTCCTCGGGGTCATGCCCGCCGAAGAACTCCTGCGTCAGCTTGAGCATCTTGGGCTCGTCTTCAGGCGGAACGCCAAAGAGGGTCATGATCACGCGAAGCGGGTAGTGCAGCGCGAAATCGCGCACGAAATCACACTCACCATCGAAGCTCAGGAAATTCTCGACCGATTTGCGAGCCAATTCGCGGATCTGGTCTTCCAGCTTGCTGATCTTGCCGGGCAGAAACCAGTTCGCTGTCAGCATCCGATATTGCTGGTGAACCGGCGGGTCCATGTAGGTGAGAGAGGCAAGACCGCTGACCGATCCGCCAGTCATCTCACGGGTGAAAGCGTCGGATGCGCGATCATTCAAGATCGGATTGAAATCCGCGTTGTGAAAGAGCTTTGCATCCTTTTCGACCGTGCGGATGTCGGCATGGCGCGTGACGATCCAGATGGGATCGTAGCCCTCCACTTCGGCGACCCCCAGGGGCATGTTCTCGCGCAACCATTTAAAGGCATCATAAATGACCGCATCATCGGCGTAGGACTTGGCCGCAATGACGGTCTCCGCGATGTGCTGGGGTATGAGGGGACGCGAGGTCGTCTGCGTTGCCGAAGCCATATCTATCTCCCGAACCGCGGCTGTCACGCCACTTTTTGCGTATGCCATATACGTAAGTTAGGGTGCTGATTTTGGTCAAGAAGCAAAATGGTCCAACCAATGAAACTGGCGTGCGACCAGTTCTCTGATTGCAAGGATTTGGCGGAAAATCGCAGATGCTCGTTCGAATAATCGAATGTTCGATTGAAGATCGAATGCCGCGTTCAGCTGTCGATGCGCTTGGGGTGGCCCAGTGTTCGGCTCTCCGACATATCGCGCGCGTGCTGGATCGCATCGACATGTCGGAAAAAAGCGCGGCGACGCATGAGTCCAAAGAAGTTCAGCATGAGCGGCATCGCAACCTCAACCATGCGCGCCGCCTCCTCGACATCCATTCGGCCTTCGACGTGATCGAGGAAAGTCTTGGCTTCCCAAGCACCGACGAAGTCCGATGCCTCGACGTAGAAGCCGAGAATATCGGGTGAGTAGTCCAGCGTCTCGTCGAAACCGGCCTCGCGCATGTCGCCCCAGATGCTGACGAGTTGCGCGGAGGTCAGGCTCAATGCCTGTCCTTGCTCGGTGTCGATGATCTCAATGATCCCGATATCGCTCAAGGTCCGGGCGTCCTGGCGGGCCTTGGGATAGCGCTCGACAAGCGAGTCCAGCGGAACGGGGGCCTGATCCGAGGCATCACGGTGAGCAACGAGAGTCTCCAGATCGTCGAAAGCGCTTTCATTGACGCCCTCTCCGATGATGCTCCCCGTCACCAGAGTCTTGATCTGCGCGAGCGTAAGCCTGTTTTCGCGCTGGAGCCGCCGCACCGCCTGGATCGCTTCGACATGCTGCTCGCCGTAATCGGCCACTGTCCTGCCACTTCGTTCGGGCTGAGGAACAAGGCCTTCGCGCAGGTAAACACGAATCGTTTCCCGATTCACGCCAGTCGCTTTTTCCAGTTCCTTCATCTTCATGCGCAGATCTACAGCATGCAGCGCGGCGCTTCGCAAGATAGGCGCAGCCTTGTTGCCGCGGTGACTTGCGACAGATCAATGCCGTTCGATAACCTATTAACCTAATCGCACCAAGAAGAGAGGTTGGACCATTGAGCCAACCCTTGTCACCACTTGCAACGCAGAATACCGATTGCTGGAAAACCAGCGCATAAGGCGAAACAGAACAATGCCAAAACCGGCAAGAAACCGTGGAGCGGCAAGCTTCAAACCGATCAAGACGCAGCGTGCATTTGAAGCGGTGTGCGATCAGGTGCGCCAGATGGTGGCCGATGGTACGCTCAAGGCTGGGGACAAGCTCCCGGCTGAGCGGGAACTGGCGACGCGCTTCCAGATTAGTCGCAACGCGGTGCGCGAGGCGCTGCGCAGCCTCGAAATGTCGGGGGTCATCCGCAATGAAAAGGGGGTCAAGGGCGGCGCCTTCATCCAGACGGCCGAGAACGAGCATGTGGCGCAAGCAATGCAGGACTTCGTCCACCTTGGAAAAGTATCGCTTGATGAACTGACAGAGGCGCGTCTGGGCGTTCAGGCCATCGTGGTGCGGCTGGCTTGCGAACGCGGTACAGAAGCCCATTTCGACAGGCTTGCCGCGACTGTCGAACAGACCCGGATCGAAACCGATGTCGAGGCGCGCTATCGCTGTGCGGTCGAATTCTACCAGATCCTGGCTGAAGCAACGGGCAACCGGATTTATGCGCTGTTCGTGGGCGCTTTGTCCTCGATCCTGCAGCAGTTCGTGGCCGGTCCGAATTACAAGACGCTGCAGGAAGCACTGATCGATTCCCGTCACCGCCTTGTCACCGCCCTGCGTGAACGGGATTGCGACACTGCCGTGGCGGAAATGACCGCCCATCTCGATCGCATTCATCAGCACATGCAGGAAAACGCGGCGCGTTAGGCACCGCGCTCCTGCATGGTTGATCCAATGAAGACCGCTTGCATTCTCGCCGTCAATTTCTATAGGTAGGACCATTAAGCCTTTAGAAGTGGAGAGCGGCGTGGAAGAAAAGACGGCGGGTGCCCTCGACGGGATCAGGGTGCTGGATTTCACTGCCGTAATGGCCGGGCCATTTGCCACGCGGATGCTGGCCGATCTTGGCGCTGAAGTGATCAAGATCGAAACGATGCAGGGCGGAGACCAGGTGCGCGCCCGCCCCCCGTTGCGCGATGGCAAAAGCCGCTATTTCGCGCAGCTCAATGCGGGAAAACGCAGCCTGGCCTGCAACCTCAAAAGCTCTGAGATGCAGGAGACCATTCGTGAACTGGCCAAGCAGTGCGACATTGTGGTCGAGAACTTCCGCCCGGGCGTGATGGCACGCTTCGGCCTCGATCATGAAACGCTGTGCAAGCTTAACCCGCGCCTGATCTACTGCTCGATTTCGGGCTACGGACAGCTTGGCCCCAAGGCCCATTCGCCCGCCTATGCCCCGGTTATTCATGCCAGCAGCGGCTTCGACATGACCAATCTTGAATATCAGGACGATGCCGACAAGCCAGCAACCAGCGGTATCTTCATCGCCGACGTACTGGGCGGCACCCACGCGTTCGGCGCGATCCAGACCGCGCTGTTTCAGCGCGAACGCACCGGCAAGGGCCAGTTCATCGACGTATCGATGCTGGAAGCGATGGTCGGCATGCTGGTCTATGAAACGCAGATCGCGCAACAACCGCTCGACCAGCGCCGCCCTTTGTACAAGCCGCTGCGCACCGCCGATGGCTTCATCATGGTCGCCCCCACCAGTCCTGCAAACTTCCTGAGCCTGATCAAGGCAATGGGGCGCGAGGAACTGGCGCAGGATTCACGCTTTGCCACCAATGCGGATCGCAATCTCAACTGGGATGCGCTGTTGGCCGAAGCCGAGAGCTGGACGCTGGAGCACAAGTCTGCGGAGGCGGAGGCCCTTCTGACTGCCGAGGGCGTACCATGCGCGGTCTATCGTACGGTCGAAGAGGTTTTGACCGACGAGCATCTCGCTTCGCGGAACGCCTTTGCGACGCTCGACGATGGCGCAGGGGCATTCAAGGTGACCAATCCGCCATTCCGCATGTCGGCATCGGCAACCCACGCCCGCGCCCATGTGCCCGCGCTTGGTGAAGATGGCGCCGCGATCATGCAGGACATATTGAAAATGCGGGACGATGAGATTGAATCCTATCGTCAAGACGGGGTGATGCTATAAGCGTGATGAAAATCCGCGCCGCAAAAACAGCAAGCGCCTGGGCGTCATCGGATTGAGGGGGAATGGCCGAAGTCTTCGAAATTAACATCCGGCACTTGCGCGGTCTGCTGGCGATTCACGAACATGGCAGCATCACCGCGGCCGGTTCGCTGGTCAATCTCTCGCAGCCTGCCCTCACCCAGGGCATCGCCAAGCTGGAGCGCCAGTTCGGCTACACTCTGTTCGAGCGGCTTTCGGGCGGCATGGTCCCGACGGCGATGGGGCGCATCGTGATCGAGCGGACCGAGGCAGCGCTCAAACATCTGGCCGACAGCGCACAGGGCCTCTCCAACGTCTTCAACAATCCCGAGCGCTTGATGACGATGACGCAGCTTCGCGCTTTTCTCGCGTTGGCCGATGCGGGCAGCTTTGCCGAAGCCGCGCGCAGCATCTCGATCTCACAGACCGCGGTGCACCGGGCAGTCGGCGACCTGGAGCTGGTCATCGGCACCGATCTGGTCGAACGGCGCGGCCGGGTCGTGTGGCTGAATGCCGCAGGCAAGAAACTTGCGCGCGGTGCCCGTCTGGCCGTGGCGGAGATACAGGCGGCGCTGGTCGATCTTGCGATCGACAGCGATAGTCGCAGCGAGCTGATATCGTTCGGCGCCCTGCCCCTAGCCCGGCCATTCATTGTACCCCGCGCCATGGCGGATATTGCCAGGGAAATCCCCAAGGCATCGTTCAAGGTACTGGAAGGCAACTGGAACGAACTGGTGGAGCCCCTCCGCGATGGAGTGATCGACATCATCGTCGGCGCCTTGCGTCCGCATGAAATCACCGACCTCTACCAGCGCCCCCTGCTCGATGACATGCTGGTGGTCGCAGCAGGCAGCCAGCATCCGCTCGCCTCTGTTGAACGGCCGACGATGGATCAGCTGCGGGCATATCCATGGATCGTGGCACCGGCGGGTTCTCCGCTCAGGAACCATTGGGAGAAGGTCTTTGCAGAAGGACCTCGTCCCGAAGCTCAGATCGAATGCGGATCGGTGATGATCATCGGTCGTCTATTGACCGATGCCAACTTGCTGACATTGCTGTCACCCGATCAGGTTGCGTTGCAGATCCGCAGCGGGCTCCTGACGCAGATTGGCGGTCCGCTGGAAGGCAGCCGCCGCGTCGTGGGCATTACCACACGCCGCAGCTGGCGCCCTACCGCAACGCAGCGCCTTTTCCTCGACAAGCTGGAACAGGCTGCGTGCGAGCGCAATTCCAACCCCGACCTGACCGGCACGTGGATCTGATCCACGTGCCGGAACTTCCAGGCCTTGGCGGTCAGTCGAGATCGATCCAGACCGCCTTCGTTTCCAGATATTCCTCGACATGGTGCGGGCCGGATTCACGACCGAAACCGCTCATCTTGTAGCCGCCGAATGGCACGCCCGGATCAAGCATCTGGTAGCAGTTGACCCAGACCGAACCTGCCTTGATCCCGCGCGCCATGCGGTGCGCCGTGGCAAGATCGCGCGTCCACACGCCGCTGCCAAGGCCAAAGCTGGTGGCATTGGCGCGGGCCAGAACCTCGTCGATAGTGTCGAAGGAAAAGGCCGACAGGACCGGGCCGAAGATTTCTTCCCGCGCGATGGTCATCGTGTCGGTGACATTGCCGAAGATCGTGGGCTCGATGAAATAGCCCGCGTCAAATCCATCGCCTGCCTTTCGCGCGCCACCCAAGAGCGGCCTTGCGCCCTCGCCCTCAGCACCCTCGATGAAGGCGAGAATGCGCTCCATCTGCGCCTGTGAAACGACGGGGCCGATCTGCGTGTCGGGGTCGAGCGGATCGCCCACCCGGATGCTGCGACTGTGTTCGACGAGGCGTTCCATGAATTCATCATGGATTGAGGACTGTACGAACAGCCGCGTGCCCGCGCTGCAGATCTGGCCTGCATTGGCAAAGACGGCGTTTGCGGCAGCCGGCACGGCCTTGGCAAGATTGGCATCGGCAAAGACGATATTCGGCGACTTGCCACCCAACTCTACGGTCACGCGCTTCATCGTCGGCGCAGCGGCTTCGATGATCTTCTGACCAACGCCGGTCGATCCGGTAAAGGCGATCTTGTCGACGTCGGGATGAGCGGAAAGCATGGCACCTGCATCGCCCAAGCCGGTGAGCACGTTGATAACCCCATCGGGAACGCCCGCCTCAAGACACAACTCGGCAAAGCGCAAGGCCGACAGCGGCGTCTGTTCGGCGGGCTTCATCACCAGCGTGCAGCCGGTCGCCAGAACCGGGCCGGACTTCCACACCGACATGCCGATCGGACCGTTCCACGGATTGATCGCCGCGACCACACCGATCGGCTCCTTCAGCGTGTGGCTGAGAACATCGCCCGGCACGGAATTGGGCAGTGTTTCTCCAGCGATCAGGGTGGCCTGCCCGGCGTAATATCGCAGCAGTCCCGCCGCACGCACCTTGCCCAGCCGGGTGCGCGAAAGCGGCGCGCCCAGGTCGAGCGTATCGAGCATCGCAAGCTCGTCCCAGTTCTCTTCGACGAGGTCGGCAAGGCGCAGCATGATAGCCTGCCGTTTGGCGGGCTTCATGCGGCTCCAGGGGCCGCTCAGAGCTTCACGCGCTACCCTGACCGCGTGGTCGACATCCTCTCTCCCGCCTTGGGCGACCTCGGCGAGCAGTTCGCCGGTCGCCGGATTGCGTGTTTCGAACCGCTGCCCCGAAGTGGCGGGTACGCGTTTCCCGCCGATCAGCATGTCCTGATATCGCGTGGCGATAACCGTATTTGCGTTCATGAATGAAGCTCCGTTTCTGCGCCGCGAGCCCTTGCGGCCCCTTGCACCTTGCGCTCTTCGAGAATGAAATCGGCGGCACGTTGGGCGATCATCATGGTGGGCGCGCTGGTATTCCCGCTGACAATCGACGGCATGACCGAGGCATCGATCACCCGCAGCCCCTTCACCCCGTGCACCCGCAGCCGCTCATCGACGACGGCAAGCGGATCTGTTGGCGGTCCCATCTTGCAAGTACCCGTCGGGTGGTAGGCGGTGTTGACGATCCTGCGCAGCGCCTTGTCCAAATCCTCGTCGCTGACATGTTCGGCCCCCGGCTCGATCTCATTGCCACGCATCGCCGCCAAAGCAGGCTGGCCGAAAATGCGGCGTGCCTCGCGAAAGCCTGCGATCAAGGTCGCCATATCGCGCGGATCGTCGAAGAAATTGGGTTCGATGATCGGCTTGTCCTCAGGCCGGTTGCTGGCCAGCCGCACGCGACCCTGGCTGTTGGGCCGAAGCAGCTGGATCAGCGCCATGAAGCCATGATCGCTGGGTACGACACGCGCATTGCCCTTCAGCCCGACGAGGAAGGTCATCTGGATATCGGGCCGGCCGCTGCCATCGGTGCAGACGAAGCCGCCGCATTCCGCGACGTTCGAAGCAAACATGCCCTCGCGCTTGAGCAGATACTGGAACGGGGCCAGCGCATTGCGCGGCAGGGCAGCGCGCGAATTGGCATAGGATTCGCCACTGGGATTTTCGACCGCGATATGGACGGTGGGATGATCTTCCAGATGAGCGCCCACGCCTGGAAGCTCGTGCACCGTCTCGAGGTTTACCGCGGCAAGCACGTCGCGATCGCCGATACCGGACAGCATAAGCAAATGTGGCGAGTTGGTGGTGCCGGCACTGACCAGAACTTCGCCATCCGCGTTCAGGACTTCGCGCCTGCCTTCGCGCTCGATCTCGACACCGGTGGCGCGGCCATCTTCGATGAGTATCCGTCGGACCAGCGTTTCCTCAAACACGGTGAGGTTCGCTCGCCCCATTGCCGGATGCAGGAAGGCGCGCGCCGCCGAAAGACGCGTGCCACGCCTCTGGTTCAGGTCATAGCGGCCAAAACCATCCTTGCGCGCGCCGGCAAAGTCATCATTGCGGTGATGGCCAGCCTGTTCGGCGGCATCGAGGATTGCAGCGGTGATCGGGTTGAATGAGGCCGGCTTCTCGACATCCAGCTCAGCGCCCTTGCCGTGCCATGGCTTGTCCGGCCCGTGGTAGTTTTCGAGCCGCTTGAACACCGGAAGCACGTCTTCCCAGCCCCAGCCGCGATTTCCGGCCTGGACCCAACCGGCGTAGTCCTCTTCCTGCCCGCGAATGTAGACGCCGCCGTTGATGGCGCTGCAGCCGCCAAACAGCTTGCCACGAGGAAAACCGATGACGCGGCCATCGATCGACTTGCCCCCGCTCAATTGTTGCTGCCAGTTGTAACGTGCGTGCGGGATCAGGAAGATATTGCCGACCGGCATGATGGTCTTGATGTTGACAGGCCACTTGCGGTCCGAAGGCCCCGCCTCGATCAGCGCAACGGAGATTGCCGGATCGGCGGACAGGCGGTTGGCCAGCACGCTACCGGCCGAACCGGAGCCTATGACGATATAGTCGAAGGAGCGCGTCATGCGGGCACCTCCTGTTTGCGCACAAGTCGCGGAATATGGCTGCGCACCACCAGGAATCCGACCGCGTTGACAAGCATCAGCCCGGCCAGCGCGCCGAAAAATGTCTGCGGACCGCCGCCGATCAGCCATGCCCCCGCGACCGCGCTGACGATGGCACCGGCACGGCCGGCAACGCCCATTGTGCCAAGACCACGCGCCCGGACACCGGTGGGAAATGCGTGTGCGCCTACCGCGAACATCGCCGACTGCGCGGCACTGGCAAACAGCCCCATTGCCACCAGCAGGCCCAGCATCGCCGTTTCATTACCCCCGTCTGTCATCGGCAGCACCGCCAATACCCCGCAAACCAATGTGCCCACGGTCGCCATCGCCACCAGCGTGATGCGCGAACCCAGCCTGATAATCGCAAACGACGCCAGCATCGCACCGATCACCCCGCCCATGTTGAAGCTGGTCAGTCCAAGGCTGGCTGCCTGAAGGTCATAGCCGCTGCTCGTCAGCATGGTGGGTGCCCAATTGAACATGAGATAGATCATGAACATGCCCGAGAACATGGCGAGCGCCAGCGCCAGCGTGTCACGACGGTGCGCTGCGCCAAACAGGGTGGAGAAAGGAAGCTTCTCGGCCTCGCCGTGTGTGCCGTGCGGAACGACCCCTGCTGGATCGGGATGCCCGATGCGCGTCATCACCTTCTCGAATTCGGCCCGTCTGTGTCGGCGGTCGAGCAGGTATTGCGGCGATTCCGGCAGGACGGACCAGAGATAGGCGACAAAGGCCATCGTGATTCCGCCGCCGAGATAGAACAGCCAGCGCCAGCCAAGCGTCGGCAGGATCAACGCCGCCGCAAGGCCGCCGAGCACGCCGCCAATCGAAACGCAAACCACGCCGAAGGTCACCGCCTGGCTGCGCCAGCGCGCGGGTGTGAACTCGGCGATCATGGCCGAAGCAGTCCCCGGAACACCGCCAAGCCCGACCCCTGCAAGAAACTTGAGCAACGCAACTTGCCACAGGGCTGTCGAAAGACCGGTGAGGAGCGTTGCAACACCGAAAATGCCGACGCCCATCAGCAGGGCCCCGCGCCTGCCGAACAAATCACCGATCACGCCGGATACTATCGTGCCGATCGCCATGCCGACGAAGCCCAGCGCAAAAACCATGCCCAGGGTATCGCGACTGATGCTCCATTCAGCGAGCAGCGACGGTGCGGCAAGGCCCAGCATCTGGTTATCCAGCCCGTCGAGCACGACGGTCGCCGCGATCATCAGCACCGACCATATCTGGTAATAGGACAGCGGCAGGGCATCGAGAAATCCGCCCTGCTGATTGCTGCTCAGCGTAACTGCCAAAACCCTCTCCTTAGGTTGAACCGGCCGGCCGCTGAGCGGCTCTGTAAAACCGGGATTGCGGTGCTTTAGATGTCGAGTACCAACCTGGGCGAGCATGAGCCGGAACAGCAGACCATCACCGATCTGTTCGCAGCCTTCTCTTCATCGGTCAGAAAGTGGTCGCGATGATCGGGCACGCCTTCCAGCACTGCGACCTGACAGGTGCCGCACACGCCTTCGGAACAGGCAAAGCCGATATCGACGCCCGCCGTCAGCAGCGCATCCAGCATCGTCTCGCCCTTTGCCACCTGTATCGTCTTGCCGCTGCGGGTGAGTTCCAGCGAGTAGCCACCATCGGTCGCGACCTCGGTCTCTGCGCTGAAATATTCGATATGGACGTTATCGGCCGGGCGCCCCTTGTTGAGAGCAACGAAATCATCAAGCATTCCGCCCGGCCCGCAGCAGTAGAGATGCGCATCGCCGGGCGCGCTTGCGCACAGCTTCGCAAGGTCGAGCCTCACACCGCCCTCGATCCCATCGAAGACGACCCGCGCGTTCGGGTAAGCGGATAGCCTGTCGACATAGGCGGCACGTTCAGGCGTTCCCGCCACGTAGTGCAGCTCCCAGCTCCTCCCCAGTTCTTCCAGCCGGGCGATCATCGGCAGCATCGGAGTGACGCCAATGCCCCCGGCTATAAGCACCGTGTGGGCGGCATCTTCGTTCATCGGGAAATTGTTTTTCGGTGCCGAGATCTCGACCACCTCGCCCACGTTCCACATCTCGTGGATATGGCGCGACCCGCCACGGCTGTTGATCGCGTGGTGGACCGCGATTTCGTAATAGCCGCGCTCCTTGGGGTCATTGACCAGCGAGTAGCTGCGGGTCAGTCCGGGTCTGAGCTCGACATCGACGTGCGCGCCCGGTTCAAAGGGCGGCATTTCCTGCCCGTCCAGAGAGGCCAGGAAATAGGAATTGATCCCATCGGCCTCACGTTCAATTGTCGTGATTCTTGCTTTCATCATACTTCCTTGGCTGTACGCAGGCGTGTCGTCGATCATGACCACGTCGCCCACGCCTGCGTACTATATGCCACCACTGTCAGGGGTTGCTCTTCCCTGGAAACGAGCGCGTTACTCGGCCGCCTCGACTTCCTTGCCCCAACGCATTGCCGTGCTGAGCGCGGTTTCATAGGCGCCGGCAAGGCTGTCCTCAGGATCGTGCAGGAAAGAGCCTGCACGCGCATTGTAGAAGACCTCAGGTTCGTTCGCCCCAGGCGCAGGAGCCGTTCCTTCGACCAGAGCGCGCGCGGCCATGAGAGCACGACGACGGACGCGGGCGATCATCTGATCGGTTGGTGCCAGGTTCTCGAAGCTATGGTCGGTGATCGGCCCCATGCTTTCGGTCACGGCCTGATCCTGCATGGTGATGTTCGGGATGCCGGTGAACTGGGTGCCGTTGCGTTGGGAATCCCGGTCGATCGCCCAGTCATTCGCCTCGCTGTCGGTCGAGCGCCAGCGTCCGTACCAATCGGTGTTGTTGGGCGCGTAGCTGATTTTCTCGAACAGCGGCGTCCCGTCTTTCAGGGTTGAGGTATAGGCCGGGTTCCCAGCATCGCTTCCACAGGTGATGTCGAACAGCATCGAATGCTCGTCGTCCATCGGCACCCAGGCGCGGGCGATTGCGCGGGTTGCGAAACGATTGTTGGGCGTCTGCGTCCAGAACGGGAACATGTAATGGGCCACGCGCCACGACATCTGCCCATCGTCATTGGGGCGATAGCCGCCGTACATTACCCCCCAGTCGGACTGCCGCACCTCATACTCCGGCGCACGGTTGAGAACGGTTGGACGCATCGGGTGATCCTCGTCGAGGTCCTCCGGCTTCAGCGAACCGACATGCAGGAAGCCGACGTGGCTGGTGTCGAGGTCCCCTTCCAGTGCCTGGAGCCAGTTGCAGTCGCGCTGCAGGCACCAGATTTCCGCATCGGGATGCATAGCAGCCTCGATCTGCGGGTGCGGCGGGGGGCTGTCCTGATCGGCGCCCATGTAGACCCAGACGAGTCCGTTCGCCTCATAGGTCTTGTAGGCCTTGGCGTGGACCCGCTCCTTGAAATCCATGCGGGCCGGAACCGAGGGCATGTCGACGCAGTTGCCGTTCACGTCGAACTTCCAGCCGTGATAGACACAACGAATACCGCTTTCCTCGTTGCGGCCGATGAACAGCGAGGCGCAGCGATGCGGACAACGATGGTCCATGATTCCCACCCGGCCCTCGCTGTCGCGGAAAGCGATCAGTTTCTCGCACAGAAGCATCAGCCGGACCGGATCACCATCAGCCACCAATTCCGACGAAAGACACGCCGGAATCCAGTACTGACGCATGAAGGTGCCCATAACGGTGCCGGGGCCCACGCGAGTTAGATCTTCACTGTCCTTGGTCTGCATCTCATCCTCGTAGTTTTTGTTTTGTCGTCAGTGCGGGCCCGACTTCCTGCCGGCCCTCATGTCTGCCCGGAGATCCGAACGCCATTTCCATTCCCGAGCTAGATCGTCAGTCCGCCGGTCCCCAATCGGATTATGGTTGTACCATTCAAAAAACGGGATGAAGCTATTGATATTCTTCCCGTTCGTCGCTCTTTCTGCGCTCGATAACAACGCGGGCCACAAGGTCCTAGGGAGAGACATCTAGAAATGAGACATATTTTCCAGACATTTACGTCGCTTACTGTCATTGCTGTATGCTGTGCCGCCCCGGCTGTTGCACAGGATGGCAACGCACCGACGTCATCGGATTTGGTCGGAGATACTAATCAGGGGCAGGCTACCCCTGCTGCTTCCTCTGCTCGCCGCAACGAAAGCCAGGATATCATCGTCACGGCACAGCGTCGCGAATCGACCGTACGCGAAGTGCCTTTCTCGATCGCGGCTTTCAGTGGCGGCGAACTGACCCAGCAGCAGGTATTCAGCCCCTCCGCGCTGACGACCGAACTTCCCGGCATCACCGTCAACACCTCTGACAAGTCCCTCTCGATCCTGTCGATCCGCGGCAATGTCTCGACCTTCCGCACCGCCACGCTGGACACGCCCGTCGCCTACTTTCAGGACGACATCTATTACGTCTTCAACAATGACCTGAACGCCAACTTTTATGACGTGGAGCGCGTCGAGGTCCTGCGCGGTCCGCAGGGCACGCTTTTCGGCCGCAACGTGGTGGGTGGCGCCATCGCGGTGGTGACCAACAATCCCAAGTTCGACGACGAGTTTTCGATGCAGGTGACTGCCGGAAACGGCGGCTACTTCCGTACCGAGGGCATGGTCAACACCACTGTGATCGAAGATAAGCTCGCAGCCCGCTTCGCCTTTTCGACCGAGAGTTCCGAAGGGCTGATCAAGACCCCCAACCAGCCTGGCAACTATGGCGAGACCGACGGCTACGCCATGCGGGGCAAGCTGCTGTTCAGGCCGACCGACACGCTGGAGATCGTGCTCGCGGGCGACTATTCCTACACCACAGGCAATGCCGGTTCGATCCAGCTCGGCATCGGCGGCGATCAGGTCGTGCCCGCCTCATTTGGCGACTTTACCAACGACGAGTGGACCAACAACGACTACGCCCCCTCGCCCTATCGCCAGCGTTTGCGGGGCGGCTATCTGCGCGGTGATCTTGACCTGTTTGGCGGCACACTGACGGCGATTACCGGCTATCGCATGAATGACAGCCACGCGATCAACGACGATATTCCGGTGGGCACGGTGGTTCCGGTCTTCGATCGCCGTCAGGATGTGAGGAATCGCAGCTTCACGCAGGAGATTCGCTTTGCCTCTGCGCCCAATCGTCTGTCCTATGTCGTGGGTGCCTACTATCTGAACGCGGATGTCTCGACGACAAACACCTTCTATTACAGTCCGCTGCCCGGAAGTGTGTTCGACGGCAGAATTCCCACCAATCCGGACGTCTCCAACATCACCCGTGTGCAGGACGGTCAGGTTCGTTCCTATGCCATCTTCGGTGAACTGACTTT
The DNA here is from genome assembly GCF_003584015.1 of Aurantiacibacter xanthus. Classification (GTDB taxonomy): domain Bacteria; phylum Pseudomonadota; class Alphaproteobacteria; order Sphingomonadales; family Sphingomonadaceae; genus Alteraurantiacibacter; species Alteraurantiacibacter xanthus. The sequence goes on along the minus strand of NZ_QXFM01000140.1, from coordinate 110,791 downwards.
CGAGGTTACCGACCGCCTCTCTGTGGTCGCAGGCGGGCGCTACACCAAGGACAAGAAGTCGATCGACTATCGCGCTTTCTCAACCACCGATCCCACCGGCATTCCGGGCCTTGGCTTTCCGGGTGAAGTGGATGCCTCCGGTGGCCAGAGCTGGGATGCGTTCACCCCTCGCTTCACCATCAAGTACGAGCCGGTCGATGGCGTGAACCTTTATGCGACCTACGCCAAGGGCTTCAAATCGGGCGGCTTCGTCGACAATGCCTATCTGAACCCCACCATCCCGCTCGACCCGGAGAAGGCGCGTAACTTCGAGATCGGTGCCAAGACGCGCCTGTTCGACAACATGCTCGATCTCAATATCGCGCTGTTCGACCAGCAGACCAAGGACCTGCAGAACTTCTCTGGCGCAGGAGGCGTTGCCCATACGTTCAACGGCACGCTGAAAATGCAGGGCATGGAGCTTGAATCGAAGCTGCGTCCGCTCGACGGTCTACTGCTGACCTTCAACTACACCTACCTCGATGGCGAATATACCTCGCTCTACGATCCACTGGTCGATGTCGACTATTCGGGCAATCCGGCAAAATATGCCCCGAGGCACTCGTTTCTGGCTCGCGTGAAATATGATGCCTACCTGCCCGATGGTGCCATTCTCACCCCGCAGGTCGAGTTCAACTATTCGTCGCGCATCTCGACCGACGATGCGAACGATCTTTCGACCTGGCAGAACCTCTATGACGACACGCGCGGGCGCACACTCAACGCGCGTCTGAATTATGAAAGTGCCGATGGCCGATGGAATCTGGGCCTGTGGGGCAAGAACCTCACCAATAACTACCAGATAATGCATGCCGACGACATCACGGCGTTCCTCGTCGTGCCGAACGGCCAGAGCCGATACTGGAAAATCTTCACCAACACCCCGCGCAGCTATGGCGTGACACTGGGCTATAAATTCTGAGCCCTTGGGCGCAACTGGATGGCAACATGACCCTTACCAAACTACCCGAACCCGGCTCCTTCTCTTTCGAAGGACGGACCGCAATGATCACCGGCGGCGCCAAAGGCGTCGGCGAAGCTATCTGCCGCGAAATCCATGCCGGCGGCGGGCATGTTGCGATCTGCGATATCGACCTGGCGGCGGCTCAGACCGTCGCCAGGTCACTCGATCCCTCGGGCGATACCGCGATGGTCGTTTCACTCGATGTCCGCAGCAAAGATGATTTCATCGCCGGACGCGATGCGGTGATCGCAAAATGGGGCAAGGTCGATATCGTGGTCAACAATGCGGGCTACGCCAAGCGCACGCCCGTGGACGACATCACGCCCGATGAGTTCGATGAAATCGTGGCCATCAACATGCGCAGCGTGTTTCTGAGCTGCCAGGTTTTCAAGGATCACATGGCGGAAAACGGCTATGGCCGGATCGTCAACATCACCTCATTGGCGGGCCAGAACGGCGGCACGGTGGCATCACCGCATTATGCTTCGTCCAAGGCCGGAGCGATCATGCTGACGAAGTACTTTGCACAGTTGCTGGCTGACAAGGGCGTCACGGTGAACGCGATTTCGCCGGGCCCCATTGCCACCGCCAAGGCACGTCTGTCGGACGAACAGATCGCCATGGTCGAAGGCAAGGTGCCGGTCGGACGTTTCATGGAAGTCAGCGAAATTGCAGCTGCTGCGGCGCTGCTAGCATCCGACCGTGGCGGCTTTTTCGTGGGCGCGACGCTCGATATGAACGGCGGGCTCTATGTTCGCTGATAAGGTTCGTTGAGTTCTAACGCCGCCTTCGGGAGCGATCCGTGAAGCGTTCTGGGGCGGGCTGATAATCCACCTTGTGCCTGCCTTTTGGTATTTCAGGAGGCCGCCACGCGCACTCGGCCAATAATAAGACCCCGCCACGTCCTCACCGACGTGGCGGGGCCAAGCGCATTCTCACTGGATCATAGTGCGGCGGTCAGTTCCGGCACGGCCTGGTAGAGGTCTGCGACGAGACCGATGTCGGCAACCTGGAAGATGGGCGCGTCCTCGTCCTTGTTGATGGCGATGATGGTCTTGGAATCCTTCATCCCGGCAAGGTGCTGGATCGCGCCGCTGATGCCGATGGCAATGTACACTTCCGGGGCGACGATCTTGCCTGTCTGGCCGACCTGATAGTCGTTCGGGACATAGCCTGCGTCCACCGCCGCGCGTGAGGCGCCCACGCCTGCGCCGAGCTTGTCGGCCAGCGGCATGACGATGTTCTCGAAAGTGGCGCTGTCCTTGAGCGCGCGCCCCCCTGAGACGATGATCTTCGCACTGGTGAGTTCCGGACGTTCACTCTTGGCGAGTTCCGCAGACACAAAGCTGGACTTACCCGCATCGTCGGTGGAGGCGACCGCCGCGATCTCGGCGGCTCCACCTTCGGCTTCGGCTTTGTCAAAGGCAGTACCGCGCACCGTGATGACGAGCTTGGCATCGCTGCTCTCGACCGTGGCAATGGCATTGCCTGCATAGATCGGGCGGGTGAACGTCCTCTCGCCCTCGACCGACAGGATATCGGATATCTGCATCACGTCGAGCAGTGCGGCCACACGCGGGGCAATGTTCTTGCCCGTGGTGGTGGCGGGGAACAGCACCGCATCATGATCCGTCATCAGCCCTGCAATCAGCGGCGCAATATTCTCCGCCAGCTGGTGTTCGCAGGCAGCATCGTCCGCGACATGAACCTTGCCGATACCCGCGATCCTGCTCGCGGCTTCGGCGACTGCACCACAGCCGGCGCCCGCAACCAGCAGGTGAACCTCACCCAGCTTCGAGGCTGCGGTTACCGTGGCCAGCGTCGCGTCGCCCAGATGCACATTGTCGTGAGCGACATAAACAAGTGTCTTCATCATTTCTTCCTTCCCACGCCTGTTCTCAAGCGACGCCCATGGCCTTCAGCCTGGCAATCAGTTCATCGACATCTGCGACCTTCACGCCAGCCTGCCGGACCGGCGGTTCGGACACGTTCAGCGTCTTGAGGCGCGGTGCGATGTCGACGCCGTAATCGGCGGGAGTCTTGATCTCGAGCGGCTTCTTCTTCGCCTTCATGATGTTGGGAAGCGATGCGTAACGCGGCTCGTTGAGGCGCAGGTCGGTGGTGATGATAGCAGGCGTTGACAGCCGCACGGTCTCCAGCCCGCCATCGACCTCGCGCGTAACGCGCACATGGTCGCCCTCAAGTTCGACCTTGCTGGCGAAGGTGCCCTGCGGCAGATTCATCAGCCCGGCCAGCATCTGTCCGGTCTGGTTGCTGTCGTCGTCGATCGCCTGCTTGCCAAGGATGATCAGGCCGGGCTCGACCTCTCCGGACACGGCCTTGAGCATCTTCGCAACCGCCAGCGGCTCTATCGCCTCTTCGGTCTCGATCAGCAGCGCGCTGTCCGCGCCCATCGCCAGCGCTGCGCGCAACGTCTCCTGCGCCTTTGCCGGGCCGATGGAAACGACCACGATCTCGTCGATCTGGCCGGCTTCCTTCAACCGAACCGCCTCTTCCACCGCGATCTCATCGAACGGGTTCATGCTCATCTTCACGTTGGCAAGGTCGACGCCCGACCCGTCTGCCTTCACGCGAGGCTTCACATTATAGTCAATTACCCGCTTCACGGGCACCAGGGCTTTCATGATTCCAGACTCTCCATGTTGGCGGGATTAGCGGAGCAGCTCGCGCGCAATGGTGTTCTTCTGAATTTCGGAAGACCCCTCATAAATGCGCGTGATACGAATATCGCGGTAAAGCCGCTCGATCGCGTAGCCCTTGCAATAGCCTGCGCCGCCATAGATCTGCAGCGCCGTGTCGACCGTGCGGCTGCCCGCCTCGGTTGCAAACAGTTTCGCCATCGAGGCCAGCTCGCGGCGCTTCTCGCCCTGATCGTAGCGCCAGGCCGCATCGAGCAGGATCAGGCGCGCCGCACGCATGTCGGTTGCCATCCCCGCAAGGTAGTGGCGGATGGCCTGGAAATCGGCAATGACACTGCCGAAAGCCGGGCGCACCTTGGCCTCCTCCGTGGCGAGTTCGAGCGCGTACTCGCCCATGCCCACCGCAGTGGCACCCACGTTCATGCGACCCTCGTTCAGGCATTCCAGCGCATAGTGGAAACCCTTGCCTTCTTCACCGATAAGCGCGTCGGGACCGACCTGACATTCGTCGAATGTGAGTTCGTAGACGGCGGGCGATGTCCCCATCAGTTCGATCACACCGGTGACCGCAAAGCCGGGCGTGTCAGCTGGCATCAGGAAGGCTGAAATGCCGCCGCGCGGCCCTGCACTCTTGTCTGTATAGGCATAAACCGTGACGTACTTGGCGTTCTTGCCGTTCGAAATATAGGTCTTCGAACCGTTGATCACCCAGCCATCGGCGTTGCGGGTGGCAGTGGTGCGCATCGAGCCCGGATCGGACCCCGATCCCGGCTCGGTGAGCGCAAAGGCCACCGGAATTTCGCCCGTCGTCATGCCGGGGATCAGCAGTTCCTTCTGCGCCTCGGTACAGTGATAGGCGATGTTCTTCGCGCCCGGCCCCATCAACGGGCGGATCTCGGTCCAGAACTGCGGTGGTAGGCGGGCAAGTTCGATCTGCACCGCCGCCTGTGCCAGCGCGCCGAGACCGAGTCCGCCATATTCCTCTGGCAAGGCCATGCCGAAATAGCCGTTCTCGATCAGCGTCTGGCGGACGATAGGCGGCACGACCCCCGTTTCAACGAAGTCGCGCTCCAGCGGCAGCAGGTCGTTTACAATGCTCCGGGTCGCCTCGCAGAAGTCCCTGATTTCGTCGGGAAGTTCAAAATCCATGATGTGCCTTTCAGGTAGCTTGATCGCCTTCCATCCTGAAGAAGCATAATGGTCCTACCATTGCAAGTGCCCATCGTTTAAATCGTGATGGCGGAATGGTCAGATTGGGCCCAAACCTAAGGGTGTCGGGACCGATGTGGCCGATGAGTTCATGATATAATATTGAATTAGTGTTATTTTATTGGCGACGACACAGGCGCATTCGATTTCGGTAACGCCATTCGAAGGTTGCCTCCTTGCGCCAATCCGGCTCGGCGGCGGCTATGTGCGTGAATTTTCGGCTCTCTCGATCCCGGAAATCTAATGGCATTATTCTATTGGAATTGGCTTGCCCGCACCCATCCACCATACTGAAAATACAGAGCAGAACACGGCCGCACCAATCGGCGAGAATTTTCTGGAGAGAGACATGTTCATCAAGAACACCTGGTATGTTGCCGCCTTCGCTGCCGAGATCGAAGCCGGCAAGACGCTTGCGCGCAAGTTCCTTAACAAGCCGGTGGTGCTGTTCCGCACCGAAGAGGGCGCGATTGCTGCGCTCGAAGATCGTTGCAGCCATCGCGCCATGCCGCTTAGCGCTGGTCACGTCGCAGGCTGCCGCATTCGCTGCGCCTATCACGGCGTCGAGTTCGAGGCCGACGGCAAATGCGCGCGCATCCCCAATCAGCAGCGCATTCCGCCCGCCGCCAATGTCCGCAGCTACCCGGTGGTCGAGAAGGATCATCTGATTTGGATCTGGATGGGCGATGCCGAACTGGCCGATCCCGAGCAGATTATCGACAATCCCGAACACAACGATCCACAGTGGACCTGGCGCCCGAACAACTTCCCCGTGAAGGCCGACTGGCAACTGATCGTCGATAACATCATGGATCTGACGCACGTGCCCTACATCCACGCTGGCACGATCGGTGGTAATCCGGAACAGCACTACGGTGCCGACACCAAGGTCGAATTTGACGGCAAACGTGTCGAACTGCTGCGCAAGATGCCGAACTCGGTTCCGCCGCGTTCCTATATCGATGCCGGCGGCTTCAAGGGCCGGGTCGATCGCTGGCAAGAGGTCCGCTTCCAGCCTGGGCGCGGCATGTGCCTGCGGGTCAATGCCGGTGGATGCGATGCCGGCACGGGGGCCTATGAAGGCAGGCGCGACAACGGTTTCGTGCTGGCAAACAACCATTTCATCACGCCTGAGACCGAAACGACCAGCCACTATCTCTGGACCATCTGCACCACTGCCGATCCGGCGACCGGCGTGCCCGAGACTCTGTTCGATCAGTTCTTCGACACGATTACCGAGGACGAGGAAACGCTGGAGCTGCAGCAGCAGCGTATCGACGATGAGCCCGAACGCAATTTCGTGGGCATTGCCAGCGACGGTGCCGTCAACCAGGCACGCCGCCTGTTGAGCGCGATGTACGAAGCTGAAAACGATCAGAACATCGCCGCCTGATCGGGCATATTTTCCCCGAACCTGAACGAAAGAAGGAGCGATGCCGCAGCACCGCTCCTTTCTTTTGCCTAACTGTATACAAAAGCCTCAGAACGACGTGATCACGCTGCGCGCGATCGCACCACCCTTCAGCTCGGCATAGGCATCGTTGATCTCGTCGATGGCAATCTCGCGCGAGATCAGATCGTCGAGATTGAGCTTACCCTGCAGGTAAAGCTCGGCATACATCGGAATGTCATGCTTGATATTGGTCGAGCCCATGTAGACGCCGCGAACATCGACCTGGTTGGTCAGGAGATCCACCGTGACGTTGACCTCGATCGTCTCTGTCGGGGCGTGGACGCCGATCAGATAGGCGCCGCCTCCCTTGCGCGCCATCTGGATTGCCTGCTGCGAAGTAGCCTTGGTGCCGACGACCTCGAACACGTGGTCGACGCCGCCGGAGATCAGTTCGCGGACCGCTTCGACGCTGTTGCCAGCTGATGCATCGACAAAGTCGGTCGCCCCGAATTTGCGGGCAAGTTCCTCCTTCTTGGACTGCATGTCGACCGCGACAATACGGCCAGCACCCGCCAGCTTTGCCCCTGAGATGACGTTGAGCCCCACGCCTCCGATGCCGATCACGGCGACCGTGTCGCCGGGACGGACGGAGGCGGTGTTGATCGCAGCACCGGCCCCGGTGATTGTGCCGCACCCGAGCAGCGAGGCCTGTGCGAAGGGCAGTTCCCTGGGCACCTTGGCCAGCTGGTTTTCATGCACCAGCGCCTTTTCCGCGAACGCCCCCGTACCGAAGACCTGGGTGACCGGCGCGCCGTGGCTGCACAGGCGCGGATGCTCGGCCTCATCGGTACGCAGGGTCTGCTCCGGCTGCGTGCATTGCCAGGTGCGACCGCCCTGACACGCCTTGCAGTGGCCGCAGAACTGGATCAGCGAACCCACGACATGGTCGCCAATCGCGAACTCGCGCACCTCGGGGCCTACGGCAATCACCACACCTGCCAATTCGTGCCCCAGCACGGCAGGAAGCGGCACGCCAAAATCGGTTTCGGCAAAATGCAGATCCGAATGGCAGAGGCCCGATGCCTTCACTTCCACCAGAACCTCGTGATCGCGTGGCTCGTCGATCTCGATTTCCTCGATCTGGAACGTACCATCGAGATTGTTGAGAATGGCTGCTTTCATGCTGTCCTCCATACGCGCCTTGACGCGGAAAATTCACTGCCGGTGCGACGGGGTAATGTCCCCGCCGCGCGCCAGCACCGGGATCACTCGTCCAAAAGGGCGGTGACGGTCTTGGTTTCGGTGTAGTGGAGCAGGCCTTCTTCACCGACTTCGCGGCCCCAGCCCGATTCCTTGACCCCGCCGAACGGCGCCGAAGGGTCGTTCATGCCGTGGGTGTTGATCCAGACCACGCCTGCCTCAAGCCTGCGGGCCGTCAGATGAGCGCGCGACAGGTCTCGAGTCCAGATGTTGGCGGCAAGGCCATAGCGCGTGTCGTTTGCCGCCTTCACCACTTCGTCGATATCGTCGAAAGGCGTGGCGACCAGCACCGGGCCAAAGATCTCTTCACGCACGATGCTGGCTTCAGGCGAAGGATTGGCGAAGATCGTCGGTTCGACGAAATAGCCGTCCTTCCCGCCGGTGCCGCCGCCCGTCACGACTTCTGCGCCGCAGTTGCGGCCCTGTTCGATATAGTCGAGCACGCGGCTTTGCTGCTGGCGCGACACCAGCGGGCCGAGCATGGTCTCCGGGTCGCGGCCATGGCCAAGCTTGAAGCTCTGCGCCGCCTTGGCGATGCCTTCCACCACCTCGTCATAGACCTTGCGCTCGACGAACAGCCGCGACGCCGCGAGGCAAACCTGCCCCGAGTTGAAGAAGATGGCGAGTGCAGCCCCCAGCGTCGCCTTTTCAAGGTCCGCATCTGCGAAGATCAGCGAGGGTGACTTGCCGCCGAGTTCCAGCGTCACGCGTTTGAGATCCTCGGCCGCCGTGCGCACGATCTGCTTGCCCACGCGGGTCGATCCCGTGAAAGCGATCTTGTCGATGCCGGGATGTTCGACCAGCGCTTGGCCCGCTGCCTGCCCATAGCCGGTCACAACATTGAGAACGCCCTCGGGCAGTCCCGCCTCCAGCGCCAGTTCAGCCAGCCGCAGTGCAGTCAGCGGTGTGAGTTCGGAGGGCTTGAGGACGATGGTGCAGCCCGCAGCCAGCGCCGGTGCAATCTTCCATGCGGCCATTGCCAGCGGATAGTTCCACGGAACGATCTGGCCCACCACGCCGACCGGCTCACGCACGGAATAGCTGTGATACTGCTGACCATCGCCCGAAATCGGGTTGACCTGCCCACCGATCTTGGAGGTCCACCCCGCCATGTAGCGAAAGATATCGACCGCCGCCGGCACATCGACAGCCAGCGCATGGTGCACCGTCTTGCCGTTGTCGTAGCTTTCGAGAAGGGCCAGTTCCTGAGCATTTTCTTCGATCTTGCGGGCAATGTTTTCGATGATCTTGCCGCGATCCAGCGGACGCATGCGCGCCCAGCTCCTGGCCTCGAAAGCCCGCCGCGCGGCCTTTACCGCACGGTCGACATCCTCGACGGAGCCATCGGGCACACTGGTGAACACCCGGGTGGTGGCAGGATCTTCGACATCGATGCTCCGCCCGTTTGCGCTTTCGACCCATTCACCGCCGATAAGCATCCGGGCTGGCGGCAGTCTGACCTCATGCCCTGCGTCTCCATGCAGCGCACCATGCGCAATTGTTGCTGCGTTCATCGATCTTCCTCAACCTTGCTTGCATCTCTTTTGGGCAACTTCGTACTCGTTCAGCGATCTTTCCTTACGGAAAGCGCCTGGTAACGTCGGTTTGGGAGCGCTGAGGAGGATCATTTGCGCCACTACGCTGCGGTCAGAAAGAGCATTTGCGCCCATCACAAGCAGCCGTGGTATCCTCTCCTCGGTCACGCATCTTCCACCGTGCGTATGTCGTATACGTAATCTGGGGCTGGCAGAGGAGCAAACGATTTAATGGAGGGGCCATTTGCATGGCGTGCACCCGAGAACGGCTGACTTCAGCCAGAAAATTCGCTGATCGGCTGCATCCGCTATCCAAAAATGAATAGCACAGCCAATTTCCAATAGGCGAAAAGGGGCAATAAAGTCGGTGCTGGTGATCCGTGCCGATTGTTTGAACACGACGATGACGGTCCATCGCGGTATTCGCCTTCTGTATGCAAGAGCAGATCTGAGCCGCCCGTCCTAAAGCGATCCTACCTTCGCCTCTGTAATGAGCGAGGACGAAGGCAATATATCCAGCTAAGGCCGACACCGAAGGTCGAGGCAAACCAGATCGCACCAATCACTGCGGTGCCCAGCGTCACGCCGGGCCATGCCGCGCCTTGCGGCGGACCGGCTGTAAAGGCTGCAACAACCGCCACCGCAAGACAATAGAGCGTGATCGCGATGCCTGTGCCAGCGGCAAGAGCTGTGCCCCGCCACCGCATGCCCGGTCTCTTGTTCAGCAGGCGTTGCAGGTGAAGCCATCCGCCGGTAAGCGACAGACCTGATAACGCCAGTCCGGACAGGCACCAGAGGATCTTTGTCGTCAGCCCGCCCCATGTCCCGAAGTGAATGGGATCGGCCATGTGGGTCCAGCGCCAGTAGGGGCTGAGGTCGGCGGCGGTCTGATAATAGACTACCTTGCCCGTTGCCGGATCGAGAAACATCTTGTTCGCTCGATCTCGCACCAGCAACGCGTCGGTCTGGCCCTCGACGTAGAAATAGCCTGCGCGATCGGCGCTCGCCCCCGTGATTTTGAGGCCGGGAGCATGGCGCTGAGCAGCGGCGATGAGCTTTTCGAAGGGCAGCTCTTCGCTGTCTTCGCAGTTCAACTCCGCTAGCTGATGCACCGCCAACGGATAGGAGTCCACCAGCGCGAACTTGCCGTCGATTGCCTTCAGCCGGGTTTCTTCGACCAGATACCAGGTGCCGGTAATACCGATCACCAGCGCAAACCACAGACTCCATAGTCCGGTCACCTTGTGCAGGCTGCTCCAGAACACCTTGGGACCCTTGTCGGTGCGCAGGTCGAAAAAGCGTCGCCACCAGCGCTTGTAGAACAGCAGCGGGGTCAGTGCCGAGATCAGCAGCGGAATCGCGAAGATGCAGACAGCGAACTTGCCCCAGCCAAGCAGCCCGAAGAAATCCATATGCAGATCGCGGAAGAACCGCTGAGTGGTAAGCGCCGAGGTACTGCCGGTCACCTCCAGTGACGCCGGGTCGACATAGACATGGCGCATCTGGCCATCGGGCATCGTCGCATGAACCAGTGCTGCGAAGTGCGCCCGGTCAGGGGCCCAGACATTAATGATGGTGGCATCGGGCATTGCCCTTGCCACTGCATCATGAATGTCGATCACGTCCGGCGGCGCCGTCTCGCCGGCACTCACCCGCATGGCAGGCGTGGTCAGCCAGTCCAGTTCGTTGGATATTGTCGCGAAGGTGCCGCTCCAGCAGATGATGAACAGCAGCAGCCCGGTGACGACGCCAACCCAGCTGTGCCACTCAAACCAGCGGCGCACCCCCGGCGGCTTGCGGGACACAGGCTTGGCGCTGGTTCTCGCAAGCACCTCAGAAGGTCACAGCGACCGACCCGAAGACCGTGCGCGGCGCGCCGATGCTGACACGCAGATCGCCGCCGCTCGCCGGATAGTATTCTTCGTCGAGAATGTTCTTCACCGAGAGCTGCAGGCGGACATTGTTGCTGCGCTGGAACAGGCCGAACGGCAGATTGTACCAGACAGACCCGTCCACCAGCGTGTAGCTGCCCAGATGCCAGCTGTTAGCATCGTCGCCATAGCGGTCGGACATGTAGAACGCACCTGCCCCCGCCCCGAGGCCGCGCAGCGTGCCGGCCTTCTGCTCGTAGCTCATCCAGAAGTTGAACGTGTGCTCGGCCACATTGCGCGGTCGATTGCCGGCGTCCGCGCCAGTCAGGATTTCGGCGTCGGTATAGCCATAGCCGGCCACGACATTGAGGCCGGGCAGCGGCTGACCATTGGCGCTGATCTCGAAGCCCTTGGAATCCTGCCCGTCGGTCAGCTGCGGCACACCATCGACCACCGAGAGCACGTTGGTCTTCTTGATCTTGTAGGCCGAGGCCTGAAGGTTGAGCTTGCGGTCGAACAGCTGAGCCTTGAGCCCCCCCTCGTATTGGGTGGAATCCTCAGGATCGAACAGCTTGCTGGTCGACGGCATTCCGCCGAGATCGAGCATGAAAGCCGTATTGGGCTGGAACGCTTCGGCATAGCTGACGAAGGCGGAGACATTGTCGACCAGCCTGTAGGTCAGCGCGGCCTGCGGTGAGAAGGCGCTCACCATTTCGGCCGGGCCATTGCCGTCGACATCGGCGAAATCGAACCGCCCGCCGAGCAGCAGCGAGAGCCTGTTGGTGAGGTCGATGTAGTCGTTGAGGAAAAAGCCGTAATCGCGGGTATCGTCGATAATCGGGTCGAGTCCGTCGATGGAAATCTGCGTGGGCAGCGTACCGTAAACCGGGATCTGCACGTCGAACAGCGGTCCGCCACCGCCATCGGCGACAGGCACGCCGTTGGTGAGGGGCGTCGCCGCGAAATAGCGGGTCGAACTGTACGAACGCCAGTTGCCTCCCAGCGCCACGCGATGGTTCAGCGCGCCCGTCATGAATTCGCCATTGATCTGCGCGTTGGCATACCAGGACGTCTGATCGTAATCCCGGCTTCCATCGGTGCGGCGCACGAGAAAGACCTGATCGGTAGGGTCGCCGAAGAATTGCTTGGGTATGGGGCGTCCGGTGAGGAAGCCATTCTGGATCGGGGCATCAGCGCCAAGGACGAGCACGGATGCCGGGCGCGACTGGAGGTCGTCGGAGTCCGAGTGCTCCCAAGCACCTGCAACACGGATACTCCACTGGTTGCTGAACTCATGCGTCAGGTCGGCGGTGGCGAATTGCACCTGCGTGTCGAACTTCTCGTAAGCCTCGCCGAAGCGCCGCGAGATCGGGATGTCGAGCAAGCGATTGACGATTTCGCGCCCCTGTGCGGTCGGCACTGTGATGGTGCCCCGGTCGAAGGTGCGGAACTCGTCGCGATATTCGTAGGACAGGTTGAGCCGGGTGCGGTTTGTGATGTCGTAGCGACCGGTCAGCGAGACCGTGTCGCGGCGGATATCAAACAGGTCGCGGAAGGAATCGGACCGCTCGCTGGCGGCGTTGATGCGTACTGCCACCTTGTCGCCCAGCGGCTGCGACCAGTCGAGCAGCAACAGGCTGCTGTCGTAAGAGCCAAGCCGGGCCTCGGCATAGATGCGCTGATCGTCGAGCGGCTTCTTGGTTACGATGTCGACCAGTCCGCCCGGCTCGACCTGCCCATAGGTGATCGAAGCGGGCCCCTTGATCACACGGACCGCCGCCAGATTGGTCGTATTGACGCGGAAGTTGGAGGCTGTGCGCAGCCCGTCGCGATAGACGGTGTTGCGGCGGAAACCGCGAATGAAGAAGTCATTGTTGCTGCCGCCGAAGCCATCGCCGAGGCTGACTCCCGGCACGTTGCGCAGCGCTTCATCGAGTTCGGTGACCTTCTGGTCGAGCAGGATCTGTTCGGGGATCGTCTCTACCACCCGCGGGAGTTCGAGGAATTCCAGCGCAATCCCGGTAAGTTGATCGACCGCATTGACATCATAGCGCTCCTGCGGCGTGCCGGTGACGATGATGACATCGTTGGAAGAGACCTGCCGATCCGCCTGTGCCTGTTCCTGAGCAAGTGCGGGTACGGCGACGGTCGCGAGAAGCGGTGCAATATGGGCGAGTTTCATGGGATCCCTCAGTTGATGGCTCGCCACTAACGCCAATCACTCGCAATAGCAATGATCGCTCATATTCGATTTCTCTAGCAGACCTGCGGCCGTTTCGGCTGCGCATCCGCCCAAGCCGGCGGCAAACGGTTGCTGCGAAGGCTATCGTTGACATCATGCGTAGCCCCCTCTAACCGACCCTCAAATGCGACTCATTCGCATTATTAATTTCACCAGATGGGGGCTATTTTGGCTATTCGCACAGCACTATTTTCCGCTTCGAGTTTGCAGACTTTGGCAATTTCGGCAGCGCTTGGCGCTATCGCCTTGGCCTCCCCCGCTGTAGCGCAGGCGAGTGACGAACGCGCCGGTTCTGACGAAAGCGCCGACATTATCGTCACCGGCTCCTACACCACTGACGCGAATATCGATTCTGCCACGGGGCTTGGCCTTTCGATCCAGGAGACCCCCCAGTCGGTCACCGTGATGACCGCACAACGGATGGAGGATCAGGCGATCCGTACCCTGTCGGACGTGGTGAACAACGCCGCCGGTGTTTCGGCCCGTGCCTACGACAGCGCCCGCAACGGGTTCTCGGCCCGCGGCTTCGGCATCAACAACTACCAGATCGACGGTGTGCCGCTGCAATGGGGCGCAGGCGATTCCGCTGGCGAAACGCTGCTCGACATCGCGATCTACGACCGCGTTGAGATCGTGCGCGGGGCCACCGGTCTGCTGACCGGCGCGGGCGAACCGTCGGCTTCGATCAATCTGGTGCGCAAGCATGCCGACAGCGACCGGCTGACCGGCACCATCTGGGCCAGCGCCGGGCGTTGGGATGCCTATTCGGTGATGGGCGACATCAGCAGCCCGATCACGGCCGACGGCTCGGTCCGGGCCCGCGCCGTCGCCAAATATGCCGAGAACGACAGCTACGTCGACCTGCTGCACGACAAGAAGCTGGTGCTCTATGGTGTGATCGATGCTGACCTCACGCCAGACACCAAGCTCAGCTTCGGCGCGAGCTATCAGGATAACGATCCGCGCGGCACGCTGTGGGGCGGCCTGCCTGTCTGGCACGCCGACGGATCGCGCACCGACTGGTCGCGCTCGAAGACCGTAGGCACCGACTGGAGCAGCTGGGCATCGACCAACGAGACCTATTTCGCCAACCTGACACAGGACATCGGATCGTCATGGTCGGTCGAGCTTTACGGTTCGCATGCGGTCAACAATGGCGACCTGCGGCTGCTTTATCTTTCCGGCCAACCCGACGAGGCGACCGGCCTTGGCATGGGGTCATCCGCTTACCGCGCCGATACCGAGCGCTCGCAAATTGACGTCGGCTTCCGTGCCAGCGGCACCTATGGTCTGTTCGGCCGGACGCACGATCTCGTCTTCGGGGCGAGCTATGCCAGCCAGGATTTCGAATCGCAGACCTCTCCCTCCGGTGCGCTGCCGCCAGTCGGCGATTTCAACGCCTGGGATGGCTCCTATCCTGAACCTGCCTGGGGTGCGTTCTCACAGGCCGTTGACCTGACCACGAAGCAGTGGGGCTATTTCGCCGTCACGCGTCTGTCGCTGAGCGATTCCCTGAAGGTGATCGGTGGCGGGCGTCTGTCGAGCTGGGAGCGCAAGGGGCTGAGCTATGGCGCGACTGTCGATTTCGGGGACGACAATCGCTTCCTGCCTTACGCCGGCGTGCTCTACGATATCGTTCCACACCACACGGTCTATGCGAGCTACACCAAGATCTTCAATCCGCAGAGCAACCGCGACCGTAATGGCGACTTTTTGCCGGCCGTAACTGGCGAGAACTTCGAAGCCGGTCTCAAGAGCAGCTTCTTCAACGGCACGCTGAACACGGCTTTGTCGGTGTTCCACATCAAGCAGGAGAACCTGGCTCAGCCCGACGTGGGCCAGATCGTGCCGGGCACCACCCCGCCCGCTCAGGCCTATTATGCCGCCAAGGGCGCGACCAGCACCGGCTTCGAGGTCGAGGCCAATGGTGAGATCCTGCCCGGCTGGTCGGTTGCCGCCAACTACACCCAGTTCACGGCGGAAGACGCCAACGACCAGCGCATCAACACGCTCTATCCGCAAAAGCTGCTGCGCGTGTTCACCACCTATCAGTTCGGCGGCGCGCTCGACGGCCTGATGCTTGGCGGCGGCGTCAACTGGGAGGACACGAGCTATACCGCCACCATCAATCCGGTGACGGGGCTCGACGAGCGGCTGGAGATCGAGAGTCATGCGCTCGTCAACCTGATGACCCGCTATCAGTTCGATAACGGTCTCTCGGCTCAACTCAACGTCGAGAACCTGCTCGACAAGACCTACTATTCGCAGATCGGGTTCTACAGTCAGCTCGCTTACGGTGAGCCGCGCAATGTCACCTTCACATTGCGCTACCAGTTCTGATCGACGGTGGTGAACTGACGATGGCAAGCAAGGCGGTCAAAGCCAGGACGGGCAACGGCTGGGGCATCGCGGCGCGCGTTGTTGCAGCGATACCGGCGAACTATCTGCTCACCTCGCTGGCAACGGCCTGCCTTGCGCGCCTGCTGCCAATGCCCACGGCGGAGGCGACCCTTACGGCGACACTGTTGTCATTCGCGTTGCTCGCGGTGATCGCCCTGATCGCTTTCGCCGTGCGCTCGGTGCGGGCGCTGTGGTTGTGGATGCTCGTAGCGGGCGGCGTCATGGCAGGCACCTTATGGCTGTCGATCGTGCTGGGAGGCCGGCTGTGAAGGATAGTCTGCGTCAGTCGATGGCCTTGCTGCATACCTGGGCCGGGCTGCTGTTCGGATGGCTGCTGTTCGCGGTCTTCGCCACCGGCACCGCAGCCTATTTCGAGAGCGAGATCACCCGCTGGATGCAGCCCGAGATCGTCGGCAGCAGCGATCCGTTGACGGCGGCGGAACAGGCGGTGGACTATCTCGGGCAGACCGCGCCCGATGCCGATAGCTGGATCATCACGCTGCCCAACAGCCGCAGCGCAACAACCCAGCTGTTCTGGAGCCCGTCCGAGGAGGAGGGCAAGACCTACAGCAGCGCGATTCTGGCTCCCGATGGCAAGGAAGTCTCCGCGCGGGAGACGAGCGGCGGCTACTTCCTCTACCGGTTCCATTTCGATCTGCATTACATGCCGGTGATTTGGGCGCGCTATCTGGTGGGGCTTGCGGCGATGTTCATGCTGGTCGCGATCCTGTCGGGCGTCATCACGCACAAGAAGATCTTTGCCGACTTTTTCACGCTGCGGTTCGGCAAGGGCCAGAGAAGCTGGCTCGACGCGCATAACGTGACGGCGGTACTGGCCCTGCCATTCCACCTGATGATTACTTTCACCGGGCTCGTGACACTGGCGACCATGTATATGCCCTGGGGCATCGCCGCCAACTACACCGCGCCGCAGACCTTCTTTGAAAGCCTGTTCTCATCGGCGCCGGAAGTTCCGCGAACGGGTGAAAAGACGCCGTTGGCGCCGGTCGATGCGATGATGCGGCAGGCTGCCGCCCACTGGGATGGCGCGATGCCCGGATCGGTCACTATCACCAATCCGGGCGACAGCTCGGCCAGCGTAACACTCAAAAGCTCATCAGAAGATGCCATCGGCGTCAGGGGCGAAGTGCTGCGCTTTGATGGCGCGAGCGGGCAACTGGTGCAGCCCGCACAGGCCAAGGGCCCCGCGCTGGAAACCGAAAGTGTGATGATCGGTCTCCACGCTGGCCGGTTTGCGGATTGGGGCCTGCGCTGGCTCTACTTCATCTCCGGTCTCGGCGGCACGATCATGGTTGGCAGCGGGCTGGTAATGTGGACCGCCAAGCGCCGCACGCGCCTGCCCGATCCGCAGCGCCCGCACTTCGGCTTCCGTCTGGTCGAGCGGCTCAACATCGCCGCCATCGCCGGGCTTGGCGCGGGTATAGCCACCTATTTCCTCGCCAACCGTTTGTTGCCGCTCGGCATGGAGCAGCGTGCCGATTGGGAGATCAACTCCATGTTCCTGGCCTGGTCTGCAATCGGGCTGTGGGGAGCGATCCGACCGGTCCGCCGCGCGTGGGTCGAAACGCTGGGCATAACGGCGGCGTTGTTCCTCGCGATTGTGCCGGTCGATGCGCTGACGACATCGCGCGGCCTGCTCGCCAGCCTGATGGCAGGCGACTGGGCCTATGTCGGGTTCGACATCGTCATGCTGCTGCTGGCGGCGGGCTTCGGCTTTGCCGCGCGCAAGGCCAGCGGTGCGAAGCGTTCGACCTCGGCGCGAAAGACCTACCGGACGCCTGAAAGGACACCGGCATGATTCACCTGCTTGCGATTGTCCTGTCACTGGTTGGCTTTGCCGCACTGGCGCTGGCGATGAAGCGGCACCAGCGCGAGGTGATCGGGCGAGCCCTTACCGATAAGGAACGGCACCTGACGAGGTCTGCCGGGGCGCTTGCCATCGCGGCGAGCCTTGCCGTCGCAATGGCGGCTTTCGGCGCTGGTTACGGGGCGGTCGCCTGGTTCGGTTACATGTCGGTTGCAGCCTGGATCGTGGTGGCGGCGCTGTGCTGGCATGCGCGCCTCAAGTCGTAACCCGAGACGCGCTTCGCCATCAGTTCAGAGCTGCCGCGAGAGGCTGAGCGAGACGCGCATTCCCTTGGTCCGGTCGCGCTGTTCGCTGCCCGTGAAAGCACCGATCCGGCTCGGGCGGTAGAAGCGGCGGCGGCGATAGTCGTCCTCACCGCCGATCGCGGTGAACGTCAAGGTAGCCTTGTATCCGGCCAGTGCCGTGGTTTCGACATAGCCTCCCCACACCGCCGCTTCGCGCCAGAACAGGTGCTCGGCGCTGTAGAACACCTCGCCCTGCTGGGCGGCCTTGTAGGTCACGCCCCATGAGGACCTGAGGGCAGGAACATCGTGGCGGAACTCTGCTGAGAGCTTGAACGGAAGCGCATCGTCCATGTCGCGCACTTCCTGCGTCAGCGGGTCGCGGAAATGCGAGCCGCGCACCGTTCCTTCAGCGCTCAGCCGCGCGCGGGGCAGCAGCGCGTCGAGCGGCAAGGCACCCTGCGCGGTAAGGCCCCATTGCCGGGCATTGCCGATAGTTCCCAGCGCCTCGTCGCCAGAAGGCAGCAGGAAGTAGCCCAGCATGCCTTCGTGCCATTGATGGAACCCTTCAAGCGAAAGCGCCCCGCCCCCGCCCCAGCGATGATCGAGCCGCA
Organism: Aurantiacibacter xanthus; assembly: GCF_003584015.1. GTDB lineage: Bacteria > Pseudomonadota > Alphaproteobacteria > Sphingomonadales > Sphingomonadaceae > Alteraurantiacibacter > Alteraurantiacibacter xanthus. Next base: position 92,495 of record NZ_QXFM01000140.1, on the reverse strand, counting down.
GCGACGCCTTCGTTACCCGCGCCGGACGCAGCTGGGCATTCCCACCGAGCGGACGGCCGTCAGCCTGATCGACCGAGGCGGCAAAATCGCCGAAGTCGAGCTGGTCGACTGTACGGCGCGCGCCGAGGCGCAGCTGCGTGTTCGCAGACAGCGACCAGACCAGCGCGGCGGACGGTTTGAGGTAGGACAGGCTCTCCTCGCTGGCCGTATCGCCGGTGACGCGGATGCGGGACATTTCGAAGGCCGCGCCCGTTTCCAGTTCAAGCCTTGAGGAAAGCCGCAAGGTCAGATTGGCGAAGGCCTCGCCGCGCAATTCGGAGACCCGCGTGTCGGCATTGCTGAGCGCGACCGGGACCAGACCTGCCCCGGTATCCTCGGCATAGTCGAGCGTGCTGGTGAGGCGGTTGTAAGCGATCTCCGCCCCAAGCTCGGGCCGGAAGGCCGCGCTGCCCCCACGCGTGATCGTGCCCCGCGCCACCAGTTCGAGCGGCTTCTGCTCAAGCGCGGACACGCCGCGATAGCCGGGCTCGGTGTAGTCCTCGTCCGAGGTAAAGGCCTCCACCCGGCCAAGGCCGACCAGCTTGGCGCTCCATCCTTTGCCGAGCGCGCGCGTCCAGTCGACGCCGAGTTCGCCGCTGGACTTGTCCTCATCGTAGTCGATGGTGCGATATCCGTCGGGCGCGCCGGACGCTTCGCCTGCAAACAGCGCGATTGTCTGGTCGATCAGGTAGGGATCCCAGTTAAGCCTGCCGTTCAGCGTCAGCGTGCCACCGAAAGCAGCGCGCGAGGCCGAGGCGGCAAGGCCCAGTTCGGGCGACCGGCCCGATATTTCCTCGATCCGTGTGGCGGTCAGTGCGCCGCCTGCGTCTGCAATGCGATAGACCGCATCGGAGGGATAACGCGCAATCTCGCCCGACAGTTCGATACTGGTCTGCCAGCTGCCGATTGCCCGTGCATAGCTGATCGTCGCCTGCGGGGAGATAATGCCATCGGCCGTATGCTCCAGGGTCAGCGTGGCGTTGCCCGATCCGGTGGCATCGGCGCGCAGCACGACATTGGCGACCAGCACCTGCCCCTGTGCCTCGGCTGTGTCCGCTCCGCGCAGCAGCACGATCCGTTCGACGCGGGCGGCGGGGATGCGGCGGAGCACTTCGCCGATCCCGCCAGCCTTCACCGTCGGGCGCTGCCCGTCGATCAGGACATTGCCCGCAGCGCCGCCAAAGCCGCGCACCGAGCTGCCTTCCGACAACGTGAAACCGGGCGTGCGTTCGAGCATGTCGAGCGCGGTTTGCGGCTGGAACGCGGCATAGAACTCCGCCGGATAGACCGGCTCGGGCTCTACCGTTACCGTGGCGGTGCGCTCAGGCGCGGCACCTGCGTTGGAGGCAGCCAATCCCGTTCCTGCCGCCACGGCGGCAAGGCTTGTAAACACCAAAGACATAATTTTTACCGTCCGCCGACAAAGAACTCGATGGGGACCACCAGCTCGATGGTCTGGCCCGTCACCTCTTCGGGAGGCGCGGGAAGTGGCGCGGCGCGTGTCGGCAAGCGCACCGCCTCATCGTCGAGCGCCCGGAAACCCGAGGAGCGCTCCAGCGTGACCGAGAGCACCTCGCCCTGCCGGTTCATCACGAAGCGGACCCACGGGACGCCCTGTTCACGGCGACGCTGCGCCGCCGCGGGATAGCGCTTCTTCTGGTTGAGCGCGGCCAGCACCCTGCCCTGCCACGTCGGCGCGGCATTGCTCACTTGCGGAGCGGGCGGCGCGGGGCGGCTTTCGGGTGCGGTGGTCTGCTCCACTGGCGGGGCCGGATCGGGAGCAGGCTGGATGTCGGGCAGCGTGATCGGAGTGTTGCGCGGGATCCGGATCGCGGGCGGCTCGATCTCTGGGCGGACCGGCTGGGGGACCGGCTTTTCCTGCTGCACTTGCTCCGGGCCGGGCGGTGTTTCGCTGGCAGGTTCGGGCGGCGCGGCTGGCGGAGCGACATCGAACACGCTCAGCGTGGTCTCTTCCTGCTGCACATAGCTGACGCCCCAGTTGATGAGGAACGCGCCGAGGACAACCACATGCAAGCCGATGGTAAGGATCAGACCGAAGGAGCGTTCGCCCGTGCCGTGCCCGGTGTAGCCGCCCTGATCGGTGAAGGTCTCCGGCACTTGGGCGACCGGCGTATAGGACGCATAGGCGTCGCCAATCGCATCCGCGGGCTCCTCCTCGGCAAAGTGCAGGAGGGTCATCGGCGGCTCCGCATCCAGCGCGCGCGGTCGTTTGCACGCGGCGGGCCGATCTCGTCGTGCTCGACGATGGCCTGACTTCCCGGCCCCTCGTTAAACAGCACGTAGTATCCAGTGGCTGGCCGCTGAAAGGTGAGTATCGACCCTTTGTCGAGCTTGCCAGAGAACACTGTCTGGCCCGAATAGGCGATCACCTCGATCGTGCCGCCGGGCGCGGCCTCGCCCTCGGCATAGCCGCCGCGGCAGCGCACGGTATCGGCATCGAGCAACACGCATTTGAGTACAGGCTCATGAGCGAAAGCCGGCACGGCGATACCGCCAAGGAGCGCGCCCGCCAGTGCACAGCGCAGAGTGTATCGCAAAGGTTTCATCGCGTCTTCTCCTGCTGCTCGAACCAGCGCACGGTCGCAGGCGAGACCTCGCTCATCGGCCATGATGCCCGGTGCACCGAGCCATCCTTGCCGACCACCGTCAGCCAGAGTTCGCTCTCGGCGGTGAGATTGGCGGGCAGCTGGATTTCCACGTCGCGGTCCCAGCTGTTGCCGCCGAAGGCCATGCCTGAAGCCCGCAGCGCGCGCGGCTTGTTCACCTTCAGATAGGCGCGCAGGATCTCCAGATCGCAGGTCTCGCAAAAGCGGATGCGGTAGGCCTTGAGCGGCACGTCGAGGTGCATCACCTCGGGCGGATCGCGGTCGATCTCGGCAAGGGTGAAGCTCCAGGGGCCGACCGTGCCTTCGATGGTATCTTCACGGCTCAGCGGCATCGTCTCGGTGCGCAGCAGCGACGCGATGCTGACCACGGCAGTCGCGGCGAGCAGGCTGAGGCCGATCCAGCGACGCGGCTTGCGCACCGGCGCGTTATCGTTGCTGGCCGCCTTTCCACGCGGAGCACGGCGCGGCGCGGATCTGGCTGCTTTTTGCCACGGAAGCTCGGGCATGAGGAACACCAGCGACACCCCGGTAAGGCTGAGCCAGCCGAGCCATACGACGATGCCCACCACTGCCGTCTCCATGCGCTGTGTGGCGAGGGCCAGCGCGAGGGCGAGCAACAGCCAGCCCATGATCCAGCTGGCCTTGCGTTCGGGCTTCGCGGGCTTGAACCCGACCAGTTGCGGAGCATAGCGCTCGGTGCCGATGGCCAGCCCGGCAAAGCCGAGCAGGTTGAGCGAGAGGATTGCCAGATGGGCACCAATCATGCCGCACCTCCTGCGCCCAGCGACCAGGCCGCCAGCGCAAGCATCGCCGTACCGAGGGCCATGACTGTCCATACACGGCGCAGGCTCCGGCAATGGAAGGCCCAGAGCACCACGATGGTATAGAGCACGAAGCTCAGCATGGATGCCGCCAGCAGCGCTTGCGCTTTTGGCAATGGCCAGAGCAGCGTCAACACGACGGTCGCCGCTGAGGTCAGCGCATAGCCGCCCAGAGCCGCCGCTGCGACACGCGATGCCACCGTCCAGCGATAGCGCGCCGACATCGTTTCGATCTTGCCGCTCATGCCCGGCTCTCCTTCAGGGTCGACGGCAGCGGCGACGGAATCGCCGCTTCGGCCGGTGGTGTTTGCGGCCTGAGCCGCGTCGTCACTTTGCGCGCGGTTAAGCCGAAGGCGGCGCCCAGCCCCAGCATGGTGAGGTCGAAGCCCGCCAGCGCCCAGTCGCCGTGCGCTATGGTCACGCCCAGATGCCGGTCGGTGGTCAGCGCATTGACTATCGGGATCAGCGCGAAGGCACCGCTTGTTGCCCACAGGAGTTCGCTCCACGCCTGGCGCAGGGGCCGCCCCAGCGCGTAGAACAGCGTGCCCAGCCAGACCGCGAACAGGCAGTGGAATTCCCAGGCGGCGCGGTCGGTCATCTCAACCGGCAGCAGCCGGTTGGCCCAGAAGAACCCGGCCACGGCGAGCGGCAGCCCGGCAATGGTGGCGACATTCAGTATTTCGACCAGACGGATGCCGAAATGCTCGTCGGCCTCGCGCCCTTCGCTCAGATGACGACGACGGCGTTTGGAGGCCCACAGCGACAACCCCGTGCCGATCATGCCGCAGCCGAGCAGCCCGGCGGCAAAGTAGAGCCAGCGCCCACCGATATTGACGAACTGGCCCTCGTGCAGCGCATACATGACCTCTGCCGTTGCCAGCGCGGTGCCGCCTTCGCGCGGCTCGTCAGGCAGGCGCGCGCCCGTATCGGCATTGAAGTGCAACTGGGCCGGACTGTAGTACTCGATGCCCGAAGCCACGCGCGAAAGCACGATCTCAGCCGGTTCGCCCGGATGACGTTCGACTGCAATCCCGGCGAGGTTGCCCTTCCCCCAGGCCTTCTCCGCCTGCGTAATCAGAGGCGCGATCGAGGCCGCCGGGCGGCTAATCGCCGCATGCTCATGGTCGCCGTAAAGTTCCTCGTAGTAGACATCGGCGTTGGCGTCGCCGGTGCCGTAGAGCACGTCACGCCCCGCGGGCATGTACTCGAACAGGAAGAAGACGAGCCCGGTGTAGGTAATCATCAGGAAGAACGGCAGCGCCATCACGCTCACGGCGTTGTGCGCATCGAGCCAGCTGCGCTGTCCCTTGCCCGGACGGAAGGTGAAGAAGTCGCGGATGATCTTCTTGTGCGTGATGACCCCGCTGACAATCGCCAGCAGCATCAGCATGGTGGCAATGCCGACGATGCGGATCGCCCATTGATAGGGCAGATAATGCAGCTGATAATGCATCCGGTAGAGGCCGAAGCCCCCCGATGTTTCGCGTGGCTCGGCTTCGGGCGGCAACACGGCCCCGGTCGCCGGATCGAGCCGTTCGCGGGTGCTCGCCCCGAAGCTGTGACCGGGTTGCGGCATTTCTTCCCAGCGGATGGAGAAGTCGGTCCATGCGCGCTTGCTGCCGTCCTGATGCGGCAGGGTGATGCTCCAGCTGGCGGCAACCGGAGCCACCTGTTCCAGCCGATTCATCGCCAGCGTGGCCAGCGCGGCAGGCTCGAACGCTGGCGGAGCGATTTCCAAAGGCCGCTCCGGCTGCATCCAGCGGGTGATCTCGCGTTCGAAATAGCCTGCTGTCCCCGTCACGAAGACGAAGAACAGCAGCCAACCGGCCACCAGCCCCACCCAGGTGTGGAGCCAGGCCGCTGTCTGACGGAGCGTTTCCTTCATGATCCTGCTCCCGGCCGATCAGAAGCGGTATTTTGCATTGAAGATCGCCTGCCGCGGCGTGCCATAAATGCCGACGTAATTGTGTCCGGCGAAGTAGGTCTTATCGAAGACGTTATTCACGTTCAGCGACAGGGTAAGCTGCGGCAGCACCGGGTATTGCGCCATCAGGTCGACGGTGATGAGCGCATCCTGCGTGAACCGCTCGCCGTTGGGGCCAACGTCGTCGATATAGGTTTTTCCCTGCCAGCGCATGTTGCCGCCGATCATGAGGTCTTGCAGGGCACCGCTGAAGCGATAGCTGGTGAACAGTTTGGCCGAATCCTTCGGCGCATAGGTGGTGAGCGGCTGCCCGTCGCGATCCTCAACCTTGGTGTAGCTGTAGCCACCGGCGATCTGCCAGTCGGGCAGCACTTCGCCGGAGACTTCCAGTTCCACCCCCTTGGATTCGGTGCCGCTGACGGCCTCGTAGGCCTGACTGCCGCTCGGGGTGAGCTGTCCCGGCACGGCCAGTGCGAAGTTGTCCTGCTCGATCTTGAACACGGCAAGGCTTGCGTTGAGGCGGCCTTCGTAAAACTCCGCCTTCAGCCCAGCCTCGTAGTTCGCGCCTTCCACCGGGGAGAGCCGGTCGCCATTCGCGTCCTCATTGGTTTGCGGGTTGAAGATGTCGGTATAGCTCGCATAGGCGGTGAGATTGTCCGTCAGATCGATGGTGATCCCGCCATAGGGCGTAAACACCCCCTTATCGCGTGTAAGCAGACGATAGATGCGCCCTTCGCCGGGGGCCTGATTCCATGCCTTCTCGGTCCAGTTGGTGAGTCGCGCGCCGAGAATGACCTTTACCCGGTCGTGCAGGTTCAGGCGGGTCGAGGCATAGGCCGCCAGTTGTTCGCTATACCCGCCAAAGCGTCCGCCGGTCGGCTCGTAGTTTCCTCGAGGCACTTCGCCGGTTTCGAGGAAGGCGATGGCGTCGGGGATGGGAAACTGGTTGGTGGCAGCTCCCGCGCCATACCATCCGGGCACTTCGGGGCCGTTGTCGCTGCCCCGGCTGTAGCTGCCGCCCAGCATCAGTTCATGGCTGCGCCCCAACAGCTCGAACGGCCCGGACAGGCGCAGCGAGGCCGACCATTGTTCGAGATCCGACGCCCAGCGCGTGGTGTAGAACTCGCCGCCTTCGCCGGTCACGGGATCGATGGTCGTCGCGTACATCCCGCCAAAGGTGGAATCGTATTTGGGCCGCGAATATTCCCCATCGAGCTTCGCATTCCAGCCGCCGCCCAGATCCTGCTCCAGCCCGGCGAAGATCATCATGTCGGAGTTCGTCATCTCGCTCCATGCGGAGCCGGAGTTGTAGTGCCGCGGCAGGTTTGCCTTACTGCCGTCGGCGAAGAACAGCGGCAGGCCGAAATTGGACGAGCCATCGTTCTCGAACCGCTGATACTGCGCCCCGAGGGTGAACAGCGTGCTGTCGGTGAGATCGGCTTCGACAATGCCGTAGAGGACATATTTCTCCGAGTGGCTGCGCGCGGTGAACCAGTCGCTCTGCTGGTATGCGGCAACGATCCGACCGCGAATGTCACCGCTGGCGGACAAGGGTCCGCTGACGTCCGCTTCGACGCGATAACGGTCCCACGATCCGACCTGCCCGGCCAGATGCGCCTGGAAATAAGGCGTCGGCTTCTTGCGCACGAAATTGACCGTGGCCCCCGGCGTTCCAACCCCGCTCAGCAACCCGGTTGCACCGCGGATCACCTCAAGGCGATCGTAAACGGCAAGGTCGGCGGTTGAGTCCTTAAATCCGTAGATGGTTGACTGGCGCGAGACGCCATCGACCTGGAAGTTCTCGACCAGAAAGCCGCGCGAATAGAAGCTGACACCGTCCGACCCGAGCGCACCGCTCGGCACATAGGAAATCCCGACGGTCTGCTCGAGCAATTCGCTGACCTCGTTCACCGCCTGATCGTCGATCCGCGTTCGCGTGAACACCGTCACCGACTGCGGCGTTTCGCGCATCGACAGCCGCAGGCCGGTGGCGCTGTTGGTCGATTCCGCGGTGTAGGAGCCGCTCCCCTCGGTGGCCGAGGGATCGCTGCTGATGCTGGGCGGAAGTGCCGACGAGCTCGTGCCCGCCGCGCCTTCGATCCGCACCGGCCCAAGCTGGATCGCGCTGCTGTCTGACATTTGCGGAGCCGGCTCCAGCGTAACGCGGTTGGCGCCGGTGAAGCGGAATGTCAGCCCGGTGCCGGCCAGCATCCGCGACAAGGCTTCGACCGGCGTGAACCGGCCCTCCACGGGGGCACTGCGGCGACCGGCGACCTTGTCGTCGGTGTAGACGATCTGGAGGCCCGCGCGCTGGGTGAACTGGAGCAGCGCCGAGTTCAGATCCTGTGCGGGAATGGCGACGTCAATGCGGCGCTCGGCGCGCGATTGCGCTGCGGCCTGTTCGGGGAAAACACCCGCTCCCGCCACCAGCGCCGCCGCGCTGACCGTCGCAGCCAGCAACAGATGCCTGCCGCGCCCAATCCGTGCCCCAGCGTGAACCGCCATCATATACCCTTTCGAACAAATCCAGACATTGATCGCTAACCATTCGCATTAGCGTATTGCCTAGACGTCTGGCGGGCTGGAACTCGGTAAAGATTTTCGCAGTTTTTGTTCGAAGGCACGCAAGGTGCTGATTTGGCAGGGTCAATAAAGCGCGGTGAACAGCGGCGCGCCCACGATGCGGGCATCGACCTCGGTGGAAATCGAGGTCAGAGCGCCGTCGATGTCGCTGGCATCGAACACGCCGCTGATCGTTTCGCTGCGCAGCCGCTCGCCGATCACGACGATGCGGCCCGCGCGATAGCGGTTAAGTTCGGCCACCACCTGCTCCAGCGGAATCCGGTCGAACACGAGCTGGCCGTTCTGCCAGGCCAGAGCCTGCTCCTCACTTATCGTGCCGAGCGGCGAGAGGTTGCCCCTCCGGTCATAGCGAACCTTCTCTCCGGGCGAGAGAACGGCGCGGCCGGATCCGTTATCCGCGCTGACAGCCACCTCGTGTTCCATCACGGTGACGGCAACAGCGTCTGTCAGGCGCTCGACCTCGAACCGCGTGCCCAGCGCGCGTGCTTCGCCATTGGCGGCTTCGATCACGAACGGGCGCCCCTGCGCCTCGCCTTGCGGTACGGCCACGACATAGGCCACGCCTGACAACAGTGTGACCCGGCGTTCGCTTTCGTCAAAGTCCACCGCGATCGCGCTCGCCGGGCCAAGGTCGATCCGGCTGCCATCGGGCAGCGTGAACGAGCCTGTCTTTGCGATGGCCGTCCGGTGATCGGCACGCAGGAGGGTGATCGGGTCACCAAGCCAGGCACTGCTGATTGTCAGGACCAGCGCCACGCTGGCGGCCAGCGCGGCGAGTTGCGGCCAGCGCACGGGCGCCTTGCGCGCTGACGGGGCATCGACACTGTACCGGCGCAACGATCCGGGCGCGCGCGCAAGCCGATCCATCTGTCCAAGCGCGGACTGCGCCTCCTTGAAGGCAGCCGCATTGGCGGGCGCAGCGGCCAGCCAGGCGTCCAGCTTGCGGCGTTCCTGCGGGTCGAGCGGGCCGCCCGCCAGGCGCACGACCCATTCCGCCGCCGCGAGGTCCGGATCATCCGTCTGGTCTCTATCGCCCGACATGCAGCTGAATCGCCTCTTCATACATGACAGGACGTTTGAGGTTCCCGGTTTCAGTAATCTGCTTGCGCCCGCTTATCGCGTTTTCATTCGCTGCATCACATGATGCACGGCGCGAGCGAGGTGTTTCTGCACTGAAGACTCCGAAATGCCGAGCTGTTCCGCCGCCTGACTGTAGGTCATCCCGTCGATCCGGGTGGCAACGAATACCTGCTGGGTGCGCTCGGGCAGTTCGCCCAGCACCGACCTTACCCGGTCGAGCGTGCTCCGCGCGGCCGCCATGTCGTCAATGGCGGGCGTGTCGTCGGGCACGGCGGTCAGTTGCGCGGTATCGACCGTATCGGTGCGATGACGGGCCTCGCGCCGGTGATGGTCGATGGCGAGGTTGTGCGCTGTGCGATAGAGCCAGGCGCGACCGTTCAACACCGCAGTGCCCCCGCCCTCGGCCAGCCGCAGGAAAGCTTCCTGTGTAAGGTCATCGGCAATCGCCGTGTCACCGACCTTGCTGTTCAGATAGGCCCTTATGCCGCGCCGGTGAGCGACATAGAGGCGCGTCAACGCCTTATCCGCCAAGGCCCGTTCCCCGCAATTCCCTGATTCCGCCTCCCCATAGACTAATTGCGAGACGTTCGCAACAGATGGTTGCGCGGTCGGTGCGGGAAGAAGGGCTTGACCCTGACATGATGTCAGGCCCTAGATTGGGCATCGGCCAAGGAGATCTGCCCGATGCACGAACACGATCACTGTCACCACGACCACGCGGAAAAGACGGCTACAACCGTCATCGACCCGGTATGCGGGATGACCGTCGACCCGGAGAAAACCGCGCATCACGCCAGCCATGACGGGCAGGCCTATCACTTCTGCAGCGCGCGTTGCCGGACCCGTTTCCTGGAAACTCCGGAACGCTGGCTGAGCGGAACGGCGGATGACGAGCCGGTGCCGGAAGGCGCCATCTGGACCTGCCCGATGGACCCCGAGGTGCGGCAGGACCATCCCGGCGCCTGCCCCATTTGCGGCATGGCGCTGGAGCCGGAGATGGTCGACCTCGATGCCGGGCCGAACGAGGAGCTGGTCGCCATGACCCGGCGCTTCTGGATTGGCCTTGCGCTCGCATTGCCGGTGTTCGTGCTCGAAATGGGCGGACACCTGTTTCCCGCGCTGCACCACCTTGTGCCGATGCATATCTCCGTCTGGGTTCAGCTCGCGCTGGCAACGCCGGTGGTCCTGTGGGCGGGCTGGCCCTTCTTCGAGCGCGCGGCGGCCTCGGTCCGCACGCGCAACCTCAACATGTTCACGCTGGTTGCGCTCGGCACGGGTGTCGCCTGGACATACAGCATGGTGGCCACGCTCGCGCCGGGCCTTTTCCCGCCAGCCTTCCGCGGGGCGGACGGCACCGTCGCGGTCTATTTCGAGGCTGCTGCCGTTATCACCGTGCTGGTGCTGCTCGGACAGGTGCTCGAACTGCGCGCGCGTGAACGCACCTCGGGTGCGCTCAAGGCGCTGCTGGGCCTTGCCCCGCGCACCGCACGGCGCATCACCGATGCAGGTGACGAGGAAGTCGCGCTCGATGCGCTTCAGATCGGCGACCGGCTGCGCATCCGCCCCGGCGAGAAGATCCCGGTCGATGGCACCGTGGCGGAGGGGGCGTCGTCGGTCGACGAATCGATGGTTACGGGCGAATCCATGCCTGTCTCCAAACAGGCGGGCGATGCGGTGATCGGCGGCACGATCAACACCACCGGATCGCTGGTGATGACGGCAGAGAAGCTGGGCCGCGATACTCTGCTGGCCCGCATCGTGCAGATGGTGGCGCAGGCGCAGCGCTCACGCGCGCCGATCCAGCGACTGGCCGATCAGGTGTCGGGCTGGTTCGTGCCGCTGATCCTGCTGATTGCGCTGGCGGCCTTTGCGGCCTGGGCGATCTGGGGGCCGGAGCCGCGCTTTGCCCATGCGCTGGTTGCGGCGGTGGCGGTGCTGATTATCGCCTGTCCCTGCGCGCTGGGACTGGCCACGCCGATGTCGATCATGGTCGGGGTCGGGCGCGGCGCAGAACTGGGCATTCTGGTCAAGAATGCCGAGGCGCTGGAGCGGATGGAAAAGGTCGATACGCTGGTGGTCGACAAGACCGGCACGCTGACTGAAGGCAAGCCGTCGGTGACGAAGCTGGTGCCGCTTGGCGGCCTTGATGAAGAGGAACTTCTGCGGCTCGCGGCGGGTGTCGAGCAAGCGTCCGAACATCCGCTGGCCATGGCGATCATGGACGAGGCGTCACGCCGCGACGTGTTGGTGCCTGCGGTCGAAGATTTCGATTCGCCCACCGGCAAGGGGGCCTCGGGCCTGGTCGAGGGCAAGCGCGTGCTGCTCGGCAACGCTGCCTTCATGCAGGAGAACGGCGTCGATCCGGCTCCTGTTGCTGACGATGCAGACCAATTGCGCCAGGACGGCGCCAGCGCGATCCTTGTCGCCGTTGATGGCACGGTGGCGGGCGTCATCGCCATTGCCGATGCGATCAAGCCCACCACTGCCGGTGCGATTGCTGCGCTCAAGGCCGAGGGCATGCGCGTGCTGATGCTGACGGGCGACAACCGCACCACCGCCGAGGCGGTCGCACGGCAGCTCGGTATCGACGAGGTCGAGGCCGACGTTCTGCCCGACCGTAAGAGCGCCGTGGTTGAGCGGCTGCGCGCTGAAGGGCGGATCGTCGCTATGGCAGGCGACGGCGTCAACGACGCACCGGCCCTCGCGGCAGCCGATGTCGGCATCGCGATGGGATCGGGCACCGACGTGGCGATTGAAAGTGCCGGTATCACATTGCTGAACGGCGAACTGACCGGCATCGCCCGCGCCCGCACGCTCAGCGGCAAGGTGATGTCGAATATCCGCCAGAACCTCGTGTTCGCCTTCGGCTATAATGCGCTGGGCGTACCGGTCGCGGCAGGGGTGCTCTATCCGCACTTCGGCATCCTGCTTTCGCCCGTGATTGCGGCGGCGGCGATGTCGCTTTCCTCGGTCAGCGTGATTGGCAACGCTCTGCGTTTGAAGGCAGCGAAACTATGAATATCGGACAGGTTTCCAAAAGCAGCGGCATCTCGCAACGGATGATCCGCCATTACGAGAAGATCGGCCTGATCCCGGCGCCTCACCGCCGGGACAGCGGCTACCGCGACTATGCCAGCGAGGATGTCGCGCGGCTGCGCTTCATCGCCAATGCGCGCGATCTGGGCTTTTCCATCGACGAGATCGGAGGCCTGCTCAACCTGTGGCGCAACGACCATCGGGCCAGCGCCGAGGTAAAGGCCATGGCGCTCGCCAAGGCGGAAGAGCTGGGCCGCAAGGCCGCGGCGCTTTCGGCGATGTGGTCGAGCCTGCTGCACCTTGCCGCCAACTGCCATGGCGATGAACGGCCGGATTGCCCGATCATCGACCGCATTTCGGGCTGCGAGTCCGCACCCGAACATTGACCCGCATCATGGGCAGACCCGATCCCCGAGGGGATAGAGGGCAGATCAGCTACGAAGGAGCGCGTTCATGACTTTTTCAGCCCGGACATTCGCAAGGTCCGGCGCGATTGGCTTCGCGGTGTTTCTTGCCGCCTGCACCAGCGCAACACAGGCCGCAACCTATGTGATGTTCCGCGATCCGGGCTGCGGTTGCTGCCACCAATGGGCGGACCATGTGCGCGGGCAGATGCAGGCCGAAGTCCAGACGCGCGAGGACGTGCCGATGGCGCAGGTCAAGGCGCAGATGGGCGTACCGGGTGATCTGGTCTCCTGCCACACCATGGAGGCCGATGGGTATGTCATCGAGGGCCACGTGCCCGCCAGCGATATCGCCCGTCTTTTGCGCGAGCGGCCCGAGGGCGTGCGCGGACTGGCCGTCGCGGGCATGCCGCTGGGCTCGCCGGGCATGGAGATGGGCGGTCGCAGCCAGCCCTATCAGGTGATCGCCTTCGGTGATTTCGGCCAGCGGGTCTTCGCCAGCTACGAGTGACGCGCCTCTCGGTTGCCGCTCAGACCAGACCGCGCGCCGCGCTGACATCGGTAGGCGTCAGCATCGCGGCAATGTCATGCAGAGCCTGTTCGAGCGTGTCGCGCGAGCGGACACCGCCAAGACACAGGCGAACGCCCGATGGCGCCGCGGCGTCGACAATCGGACCCTCCGGCGGGGTCAGCGCGATGGAGGCGCGCAAGGCCCGCGCGCTCAGCCGTTCGGCATCGAGCATCGGCATGGGCATCCACACATGAAGGCTGCGCCCTGCCCCCGGCACCGCTATTGCCTTGCCCAGGATCGTGGTCGCGAGCCGTGTCCGCGCTTCGCATTCGGCGATCACACCGTCAGCGATGCGGTCGGCGGTTCCGTCCTGCTCCCATTGGCTGAAGACCAGTCCGCCGAGCGACGGCGGGCTATAGCCGAAAGCGCGAATGCCCAGCAGCAGGCGGTCGCGCACATCCTCGTTCTCGGGCGGCAGCAGGTAGCCGAGCCGCAGGCCGGGCACCACCGCTTTGGACACGCCGGCCACCATCAGCGTGCGCTCTGGCGCAAGGTCGGCAAAGCTTGCCGCCACACCGGCATCGGCGAACAGGCGATAGGCCTCATCCTCGACGATCATCAGATCGTGCGCACGCGCGACCTCGACCACCTCTTCCCGGCGCGCGGCATCGAGCGTGATCGTAGTCGGGTTTTGCAAAGTCGGAATCACGACGAGCACCCTCGCCCCGGTCTCACGGGCACAGCGGGCGAGCGCCTCGGGATCGATCCCTCGTTCGTCCATCGCCACGCCGCTGAGACGGTAACCGATATGCTCGGCCAGGTTGCGAATGCCGGGATAGGTGGCGGCTTCGCACAGGATGGTGTCACCCGGTCGTGCCAGTGCTGCGAAGGCGAGCGCAAGGCCATGTTGCCCGCCGTTGCACTGGATGACGTGCTCGGCAGCCGCACGCATCACACCGTGGCGACGTTTCAGCCACGAGGCCCCTGCCTCGCGGACCGCGGATAAGCCCTCGGGCGGCGCATAGTTCACCACCGTGGCGAGGTCGGCGCGCTGGCGCACGCGCAACAGCCCCTCCGCGATCCAGCGTTCCGCGAAGTCAGGCGGCGGCACGTTGTGCGCCATGTCGAGCGGACCGGTGTCGAGCGGCACGGCCTGCGGGCGCGCCCGGTCGGCAACGAAAGACCCTCTGCCCACATGGCTGGAAATGAACCCGCGCCGCTCCGCCTCGACATAGGCGCGGCTGACGGTGCCGACGCTCAGCGACAGGCGATGCGCCAGTTCGCGCTGCGGAGGCAGACGGTCGCCCGGCGACAGGCGGCCATCGCGCACATCGTTCTCCAGCGCTGCGATCAGCCGCTCGTAAACCGGGGCACTGCCCTTCGAGATGTCTGGCTGCCAGTGCGTCATCGTGACCTCCGCAAAATATTGAACTGGTTCAATATCACATTTGACTCATGGTTCAATGCGCATCATCGAGCGGTGAGGAGAACATCATGGACCCGAGTCAGCTTGCACCGCTCGTGTTGTACAGTTTTGTCTGCACGGCCACGCCCGGCCCCAACAACATCATGCTTGCCTCATCCGGGCTGGTGTTCGGATTTCGGCGAACCATACCGCATATCTTCGGGATCAGCTTTGGCTGCGCGCTGATGCTGGCGCTGAGCGGGCTGGGTCTGGGCGCGCTGTTCGATGCCTGGCCGGTGCTGCGCTGGGCGGTGCGGATCTTCGGCGCGGTGTACCTTGGCTGGCTGGCAATAAAGCTGTGGCAATCCGAAGGCGTCGAGCGCCGCGAGGGCGCACATCCGCTGACCTTCCTGCAGGCGGCGGCGTTTCAGTTCGTCAATCCCAAGGCCTGGGCGATCACCATGCCCGCTATCGCCAGCTTCACCGTTCCGGGCAAGCCGCTGGCGTTGCAGCTTGGCGTGATCGTCGCCGCCTTTGTGCTGGTCGGCCTGCCCTCGATCGCGACCTGGGCGGCCATGGGCGCAGGCGCGCGCGAGCTGCTGGACAGCCGCCGGGGTATGACCGCGTTCGTGCGCGTGATGGCCATCCTGACCGGGCTCACCGCGCTGCTGTTTCTGATCTGAAGGAGAAGGCCATGACCCGCGAGGAGATGGAACGCTTTGCGGCGGACTGGATCGCCAACTGGAACGCGCGCGATGTCGAGGCCATTCTCGCGCATTTCGCGGAGGATGCCCGCTTTATCAGCCCGCTTGCTGCCGAAATTACCGGCTCCGCGGTGGTGACGGGCAAGGCCAACCTGCGCGCATACTGGGTCAAGGCGCTCGAAGCGACGGCCCAGCTGCATTTCACCTTGATCGGCGTGGTGTGCGATCTAGAGGCGCAGGTGCTCGGCGTGCACTATGTGGCGCGCCGCAACGGCAAGGCGCGACGTGCGCTGGAAGTGATGCGCTTCGTCGGCGACCGGCAGGTCGAGGGCGAGAGCTTCTACAGCGCGCACCAGACCGCGGTAGCCGATTAATTGCAAACCTCGCTCGTTGCGGGCGAGCAACAAGGTAACGGCAATGCAAGTAATCCGTGCCAGCGACTTTACCGGCGAGCGAGCCTGGGCTTCCCTCCTGATCGAGCGGATCGACGATGCGACTGTGCGCCTCCACTGGACCGACAAGCCTTATCGCTGGCACGTCAACGATGGACCGGAGGTCTTCGCCGTGCTCGACGGGCGGGTCGATATGCATGTCCGCACGGCCAGCGGCGAAGAGGTGTTGCACCTTGAGGCAGGCGATATCTTTCACGCCGAAACGGGTGACGAGCATGTTGCCCACCCGCACGGCGAGGCGCGCGTCCTCGTGATCGAGCGGGCGGGAAGCGTGTGAGAATGCCACCCACCTGAGGCGGCTTCGCCTTAGCGCGGGGTCTTCACCGTGAAAGCGATCTCCTGCCCGAATGAGAGTTCGAGCGTATTGCCATCGGGGTCGGCGATATAGGTCCACAGGCCCACCGGCGGTCCGTCGTCGCGCGGAGCCGAGCGCAGGATACCGCGCTGCTCGGCTTCGGCTGCGAGGCGCAGCACCTCGTCCGGGCTCTCACAGGCGACCCCGATATGCCCGAACGGGCCGAGCGGAGTATCGTTGAGCGCGTTGGACCCGATCAGGACGAGCGCGAAGGGCCGCAGGCCATCGGCCATCCACGCGACTTCCTTCACATCACCGCCAGCAGTGCGGCGATGCACCACGTGAAGCGCGGCAAATTGCTCATAGAAGGCGATGGTCTTGTCGATGTCGCGCACCACGAGCGCGATGTGCGACATGCCAAGATCTGTTGCAGGCGACGGGGTCATGGTCATTTCTCCTTCTCCCCCTATCTGGGTAATTAGCCATACGAATGGAAATTGCCATTCGATATGATTACCATGCATCAGATGAATGACATCAACCCGTCTGACCTGAGCCTGCTGCCGATCCTCGAAGCGCTTATCGAAGAGCGGCATGTCTCGCGCGCGGCCTTGCGGCTCAACCGTTCGCAGCCTGCGGTCAGCCATGCGCTGGCCCGGCTCAGGGACCTGTTCGACGACCCGCTGCTGGTGCGCGGCGAAGGCGGTCTGCAACCCACCGCGCGGGCCCTGCAACTGGCCGAACCGCTGGCGCAGGCCCTCGCGCTGGTCCGCACGATGATCGAACAGCCTGCATTCGATCCGCTGCAGTGCAGCCGCCACTTTCGCCTTTCCTTGTCGGACTATGGCGCGGCGATCCTGCTGCCCCGGCTTGTCGCGCAATTGCGCAAGTCCGCGCCGCTGATCGACCTCACGGTCGTATCCTATGGCCGCGAGCGGGCATTGGCCGCGCTGGTGGACGGGGAGATCGACCTTGCGCTCGGCGTTTACCCTGCTCTGGCGCAAGTGCGGTACAAGGCTCTCGCCAGCGCGCTGCTGTTCGAGGAATCCTTCGCCTGCCTCTATGATGAGGCCGCCCTGCCCGGCCCCTTGTCGCTCGAACGCTATCTTGCCGCCCCTCATGTCCGCGTTACCGTCGCGCTGGAGGACGATAGCGAGATCGACGAGGCACTCGCACGCCTTGGCCACAAGCGCCGGATTGCGGTGCAGCTCCCGCATTGGTCGGCGGCGCCCGAAACGGTCAGAGGCACCGATCTGGTGCTGACCGCGGCCCGGCGCAGCATCCAGCATCTGGGCACCGGAGGGTTGCGATGCGGCGATCTGCCGTTTGACCTCGCCAGCTTCCCCTTCGTGCAGACCTGGCACCGCCGCCGCGAGATGGACCCCGCACACCGCTGGCTGCGCGATCACATCGCCGGGATCGTCAGCGCGACAAACGCGGAGAGCTTGCCTTGAGGCCGATAATCGCCCCATAGAGAGCCAATGAAGTCCGCAGACTGTACCATCTGAAGCCTCTCCCGCGCAGGTTCGCGTGAGGAGTTTGCGCGGCGGCCACACTCGTGGTCCGCCGTTGGTGGTTCTGTGTGCGTGAAGCGCATGAAGAACGGCATGGCCCACAGCGGCCAGCATTCAGTGGAACATCTCATGAGCAATTTCTTCGAAAGCCCGTTCAAGGGCATCCCTCTCGACCGTCAGGTCAGCAATCCCAACATTATCGTCGGGCGCTACAGCTACTACTCGGGCTACTATCACGGCCACAGTTTCGATGACTGCGCCCGCTTCCTCGTGCCGGACGAAGGCGCGGACAGGCTCATCATCGGCAGCTTCTGCTCGATCGGATCGGGCGCCGCCTTCATCATGGCAGGCAATCAGGGCCACCGGAACGACTGGATTAGCACCTTCCCATTCTACTGGATGCCGGAAGTCGAGGCCTTTGCCGGAGCGGAAAACGGCTACCTGCCCGCAGGCGACACTGTGATCGGCCACGATGTCTGGATCGGTTCGGAAGCTGTGATCATGCCGGGCGTGAGGATCGGCGACGGCGCGGTGATCGGCACCCGCGCGCTGGTGACGAAGGACGTAGCCCCTTACACTATCGTCGGCGGCAACCCGGCCAAGGCGATCCGCACGCGGTTCGACGAGGCCGACATTGCCCGGCTGCTGGAGCTGCAATGGTGGCATTGGAGCGACGACCAACTGCGTGAGGCGATGACCTTGCTCACGGCGTCGTCGGTGAGCGAGCTTCACGCCTATTGGCGAAGCGCCGTTCAGAGCGCGAGCTAGCATCCATGCCGGCGCCCGTCCGCAAACAACAGCGGACGGGCAGCTACGCGCCATTCAGCAGACATCGATGCGATGCGAGCGTGGCCTGCGCGCCGCATCGCCAAGGCATTCCGATACCTGAGCCGTCGTGACGATGCGAGCGCAGGTCCTGGCGGCAGTGGCCAGTCCGGCGGCATGATCGGCCTGATCGAAATCGGCCGAGGCGTCGGACACGATAAAAGGACGAATGTCGCGCATGAAGGCGTCGGCGGCAGAAAGGTAGCAGCCGATCGAGGTGTAAACCCCGGCGATGATCAGCGAATCCCGGCCAAGCCGGCGCAACATCACATCGAGGTCGCTGCCGTAGAAGGCGCTGTAGCTCCTTTTCGGCAGCAGCCGCACCTCATGATCCGCGAGAGCCAGTTCCGGGTCGAGCGCTGCCGATGCGGGCGCAGGCCCCCGCCCCCACATCTCGCACAACAGACCCCGTTCGCGGGTTTCCCGCGCGCCCGGCACTTGCGAGGCAAACACCGGCACGCCGTGGCTCACACATTGCCGGGCGATGCTGCCGGCGTTGACGATCACCCTGTCGCGCCCGGCAACTCCGGCCAGGTAGTGGGGCTGAAGATCATGCAGCAGCAATGCACATCGATCCGGGGCGAGCGCCCAATGCACCTTGTTCAGAAACGTCACTGGCTTTCCCTTTCAAAAAGGGCCGCCGTGAACGGAACCGTGACATTGGATTGACCATGCGCGTGCCGAACACGGCGGCGATGGTCACAAATGATGACGACATGCCGCTCCTTAGAAGGAGCGCCAATAGCTCACGCAAAGAGGGGCGATTCTGCCGGTCATCGGGCGATCCGGTAGTCGATCCCGAGGTCAATCGCAAGCGGCGGAAGGATCGCCGCCATTGCGCGCCGTCACGATCCACGCGGCGCCATTGATGAACACCGCCGACCCGCGCAGCTTGTGTGCGAAAGCCTCGCGAACAGCGGCGCTCGCCTGCTGGCGGACATCGTCGCTCTCGTTCGCCAATGCGCGCGAGAGCGGGCCGATGTCGAAGGCCATCTGCACGGCGTCGTCTATCGCCGCCTCGGGCGTATCTCCTTCGCCGAACATGATCTCGTGATCGAAGGGTTGAAAGGTGATGTCGGTAAAGCCCGCCTGCTGCAAAATCGTCGCAACGCGATGGCGGTCTCCGAACGAGAACGGACCCGGCGCATCGGCCGGCGGCGGCGGGGGCGGTGCGGGAAGTATCCTGCGGATCGCGCCCATGGGCAGGCGGATCCAGTCATTCGCGCCCGCCTCGCGCCAGCAGATGAACGCCAGCCTGCCCGATGGACTGAGGCTCTGGCGCAGGCGTGAAAAGGCTCTCACGGGATTGGTGAAGAACATCACGCCAAAGCGCGAGAAGATCAGCTCGACCGGATGGGGCGAAAGCTCGGCCTGCTCGGCGTCCGCCACGTGGAAGGTGGCCCGGCTGCTGAGGCCGTAGGTCTCGCGCGCCCGCGCGATCATCGCCTCGGAGATGTCGATCCCCGTCACGCGGCCGGTGGCGCCGACGCGGTCGAATATCTGCGCGGTGGTCGCGCCAGTGCCGCAGCCGATATCGAGCACCGCCTCGCCCGTCGTGGGAGCAGCTGCATCGATGGCGGCCTCGCCGAATGGAAGCATCATCTGGTCAAGTCTGGCCTGATGCACAACCCATGGGACATCTGCCTGTCCCCGCCAGTCCTTGATCTGCTCTGACATACGCTTGGCCATATCTTCTTCTCTGCAATTAAGTTGCAATAGCGCTAGTGGACGGGTCGCAGCGATGCAAGCTTCTGGCTGCGCTGCGGGGAGGAATTGATAGCGGGCTTTATCGCTGTGCCGGATGGAGTGCGAGCCGCAGGCCGAGGGCGATCAGCACGCCGCCGGTCACCCCATCGAGCCAGCGCGCCACGGTCGCTTTGGCGAACCAGTGCCGCAGCGGCTTGCTGCCGAGGATCAGCGCCGCGAACCATCCCATGCCGAGCACGGCGTGAATGCCCGCCAGCAACAGGCTGAACCCGAGCACGGAGGCTCCAGCCGGAATGAACTGCGGCAGGAAGCTCACATAGAAGACGCCCATCTTGGGGTTCAACAGATTGGTCAGCAGCCCCTTCACGAACCAGTTGCCGGAACGCGCCGGGGCGGCTGACAACGCTGCGTTTACGGCTGCGGAAGGGGCGCCCGGCTTGCGCGCCGACCAGATCATCCCCAGCCCCAGCCAAAGCAAGTAGGCGGCACCTGCATATTGCAGGATCGCGTAAAGCGTGCCGGAGAGCGCCAGCACGGCCCCCAGCCCGAGGGCCACGATCAGCCCCCAGCCGAGCACACCGGCCACCACGCCAGCCGCGGCGGCGAGAGCCTGTCGCGGCCCCTCGACCGCCAGAGTGCGCAAGACCAGCGCCGTGTCCAGACCGGGGGTGAGCACAAGCAGCCCGGCGGCCAGCGTGAAACCGGTAAGCGATGTCCACAGAGTCATGCCCGATTGCCTTCCAGTTCAGTGCGGAACACCGCGAGGATTTCCCGCCCCCTTGCCCATTCGCCCAGATTGCTGTCGGCGTTGATATGGCCGAGCGAACCCACTGCAATCAGCCGCGAGCCCCACTGGCGGGCGCGTCGTTCGCTATGATCGAGGCTGCCGTAAGGATCATCTGCGCTGGCGACCACCACACTGGGAAAGGGCAGCGGTTGTTCCGGCACTTGCGCGAAGGACCGTGCTTCGACAGGAAACTGAGGTCCGCTCGGGTCGGGAACCGCGACGAGGATCGCCCCGGCTGCGCGCGGCCCGCGTGCCTGCGCCCAATGTGCCACCAGCAGACAGGCCAGGCTGTGCGCCACGAGGATCGGCGGACGGGCATGGGCGTTCACCGCGCGGTCCAGCGCGGCGCACCAGTCGGCCAGCTCCGGTCGGTCCCAGTCGGGAACCGAAAGCCGTGTCATCGCAGGATCGGCCCGCTGCCAGTGGCTTTGCCAATGGCCTGGCCCCGAGCCGCCCAGACCCGGAAGCAAAAGTACCGGCAGCATCATTCTCTGCCCGTTTTCGTGCGCATCAACTTGTTCCTCAGCCTCCATCATTGTATCAAACCGTGAGTCGATCAAATCATACATTGTACTGGTTCAATTATGGACGCGTCATCCAGCCCCACTGCTCCTTTCCACGATTTCGATCTGCATGCACGTGGCCCCGTCATGGGCGAGGCCACGTTGGACAGGGGGCTGATCGTGCTGCCGCAGGGCAAGCTGGTTGACCCGGATACTCCCACATGGAACTCCTTCGCGAACAGTTGGGCCGATCTGCCGCGCGATACCTGGATGGCCGACGGTGGCACCTATCGTCGGCGTCGCTATGCTGCCTACGAGGTCGCTGATGGCCAGTGTACGCGCCTGCCGCATCGCCCGCATTTTCAGGATCGCGGCTACAATCCGCTCAATGGCGGGGTCGAGCGTTGGTTTGCGCCGATCGAACAGGACCAGCCGTGGTTGCCGATGCTTGCCACGCTCATTCACGACACCGCAGCCGCTATTGCGCGTGCCAGCGGACGGGAGCCTCATGCATGGTCCGTCGAAGCGCATCAGTTTCGCATCGAAGCTCTGTCTGGCCACCCCGGTTTGCCCACACCTGAGGGCATGCACCGTGACGGTCGCGACTGGGTGCTTATCCTGCTTGTCGGTGGCAGCAACTACGCTGGCGGCGAAAGCCGCGTCGAGGATGCGGACGGGGCCTGTCTGCTGGAGCACAGGCTTGCCCAGCCCGGTGAAGCCCTGCTTTTGAATGACCGCGAGGTCCGTCATGGGACAACTCCGATCGAGGCTGTGATACCCGGCGTCCCGGCGTGGCGCGACACGCTTGTCCTTACCTTTGCCATGATCGGGTGCGCTGAGGGAGGATAAGGACTTGGATCGCTTTTTCGTCATCACCGGCGGCCCCGGATCGGGCAAAAGCACTCTGCTCGAGGCCTTGGCCGATGAGGGGCTGCCGCATATGCCCGAGGCCGGGCGCGCCGTGATCCGCGAGGAAATGGCCGCCGGCGGAACGGCGCTGCCATGGGATGACCGCGAGGCCTTTGCCGACCGGATGCTCGTGCATGACCTCCACGCCTATGCGCAGGGCCAGATGCGCGAGGGAGTCCTGTTTTTCGACCGCGGCATTCCCGACATCATCGGCTACCGGCGGCTTTGCGGCCTCCCCATCCCGGACCGCCTGGTGCACGAGGCAGAGCGCCGCCGCTACAACCGGCACGTCTTCATCGCCCCGCCGTGGGCCGAGATCTATGCCAACGATGCCGAACGCAAGCAGGACTGGGCCGAAGCCGTGGCGACACACGACGCAATGGTGCGCGTCTACGAGGAGCTGGGCTATGTCCTCGTGCCTCTTCCGCTCGTTTCGCCCGCAGAGCGCGCCGCCTTCGTACAGGCCCGGATTGTGAAGGCATGACGAGATCCGGCCCTTCGACAGCTGGCCTATCAACCGGCCTGCTCATTATTCCCAAACTGGACCGCCCAGCCGGTCCGGAGCCAATCTATGGCCAGCCCATCTTTCGAGGAGGGCAGAAATGCTGAAAACCGCGGTGGCGATCCGCCATGTCCCGTTTGAGGACCTCGGCATTTTCGAGCAGCCCCTCGAGGATGAGGGGTTTTCGCAATGGCTGAAGGAGGTGGGAGCGTAACCCTCCACCCCCTGCCCTTCTCCTGAAGCCATAGTTCGGCACCGCCTCCCAGTTGGGTGGTGAGGCGGTGCCGGACACCATGACTGGCGAGATCCTCGTCAGCCAGTCCCCCGTTCCTTTCAAAACCGCGATGACAATTCCGGCGAGCATGTCGTCGACGCAAGGTCGACGCTGTAAAAAAGACTGGTGCAGAGGGCGAGCGATCTGTGCCATCGCAATGCGTCCTTCGCGGTGAACCGGGAAGACCCTGGGCCAAAGTCAGTATGTGCGAACGAGGTGGTGAATGGGCGTTGTCGAAGATCTGATCAGCCGGAGCCGGAATACCGCGCATGGTTTCACGGACCTGCAGGCCGCAGCCGACGAGCTTGTGGCAGGCTGCGACGGTCAGGCCGCCAAAGCTGTGGCCCTGGACTTGCTTTGCACCGATGTGCATCAGGCTCGCTGCATCGCAACCTTCATCCTCGGACGCCTTGCCGCAAGCGATCCTGATGCGCTGCAAATCCTGAAGCAGCGCATCAGCCTCGATCCCGATTGGCGCGTGCAGGAAATCCTCGCCAAGGCGTTCGACCGGTTCTGTCAGGATACCGGATATGAAAAGGCGCTGCCGGTTATTCGTGAGTGGCTGTCCGCCGATCACCCGAACACGCGACGGGCGGTGACCGAAGGGCTGCGGATCTGGACCGGGCGCCCCTACTTTCGCGAACACCCGGGTGTGGCGGTTGCGCTTCTCTCCGCGCAACGCAGCAGCGAAAGCGACTATCTGCGCAAGTCCGTCGGCAATGCCCTGCGCGACATCAGCAAGAAGCACCCGGACCTCGTCCGCGAGGAGATAGAAGGCTGGGATCTGACCCACAGCGGCGTTGCCAAGGTCGCCAGGCTGGCGACCCGCTTCATCGCCTCCAAGGGCTGAGCGGCCGCTATCCTTCCTGCAAAATTGACGGTTCCGTTTGCCGCGCCCCTCCTGTACGCCCGGCGCAAATTGGAGAGGAGAATTCAGCACCATGTCGATCCTTGCGGGCCGTGTGGCCGTCGTCACAGGGGCAAGTTCTGGCATTGGCGAGGCCTGTGCTGTCGAGTTCGTCAACCGTGGTGCCAAGGTTGTGCTTGCCGCGCGCCGGGTGGAGCGGCTCGAAGGGCTGGTGGCGAGGATCGAGGCGATGGGCGGCGAAGCGCTGGCCGTGGCCACCGATGTCACCGACGAGCAAGCCGTCGCCAACCTGTTTGCCGAGGCCGTGGCGAAATTCGGCACCGTCGATGTGCTGATCAACAACGCCGGGATCGCCGAGAATACCCCCGTGCATGAGACCAGCCTTGAGCAGTGGATGCAGGTCATCAACACCAACCTGACCAGTGCTTTCCTGTGCGCCAAGCATGCCTGGCCGATCTTCCTCAAAGGCGGCCACGGGCGCATCGTCAATGTCGGTTCGATCTCGGCCAAGGTGCCGCGTTCGGAGTGCCCCTCCTACACCGCCAGCAAGTTTGGCCTCGCCGGGCTGACCCATGCGCTGGCGGTTGACGGGCGCGACAGCAATATTGCGGTGTCGATCTTCCACCCCGGCATCGTTGTCACCGAGATCATGCCGGGGTCGGTCAAGCTGCCCGAGAACTTCGCCGCCACGCCGGAAGAGGCGGCAGGCATTATCGTCCACATGTGCGACATGCCCGATCACCTCAATTTCTATGAGGCCTTGATGGTGCAGAACAAGCTGCCCTTCCTCGGACGCGGATAAACCCTCCGATGTCGGCAGATCTGGCCTGCTGGAATATCGCCGATCTGCGCCGCAAGGCCAGGCGGCGCCTTCCGCGCGGTGTTTGGGAGTATCTCGAACGCGGCGTTGAGGACGAGATCGGCATGGACCGCAACCGCGCCGCGCTCGATGCGCTGACCTTCGTGCCGCGCGTGGCGCGCAATGTCGAGCGGGTCGACCTCTCGGCTGAACTGCTGGGTGAGCCGAGCGCCCTGCCCTTCGCCATCGGCCCGACCGGTGCCGCTGGCTTGATCCATTACAACGGCGATATTGCCCTGGCGCGGGCGGCACGGGCAGCAGGCATTCCGTTCACGATCTCCAGCGCCAGCACCCTCGATCTGGAGATGATCGCGGTCGAAGCCGGGCGTGTGTGGTTCCAGCTTTACCTCTGGGAGAACCGTGAGTTGTCGTTCGATGTCGTGCGCCGTGCGCAGGATGCGGGATGCGACACGCTGTTCGTCACGCTCGATCTGCCGGTGCCGCCCAACCGCGAGTATCTGTTTCACAACGGCTTCGGCATACCGTTCAAGCCCAATCGCCAGAATGTGGTTGACGTGCTGACCCATCCGCGCTGGCTGCTTGGTGTGATCGGGCAGTATGTTTTGCGCGAGGGCAAGTTGCCGCAGCAGGCGAACCTGCCGCCGCATCTGCGTCATTCGATTGGCAAGGGCGGCAAGCCGGGGGCACAGTTCAAGCAGGACAATCTCGACTGGGACGGCATTGCGCAACTGCGCGCGATGTGGCGCGGCAAGATGGTGCTGAAGGGCGTGCTGCATCCCGATGACGCACTTGAGGCGGCGCGACGCGGGATCGACGGCGTGGTCGTCTCCAACCACGGTGCGCGGGCGCTCGATCACTCGGTTGCCGCCATCGATGCCCTGCCCGCCGTGCTGGCGGCAGCGGGCGACCGGCTCGACGTGTGGTTCGATAGCGGAGTGCGGCGCGGCAGCGATGTGGTCAAGGCGCTGGCCCTGGGTGCGAAGGGGGTGTTGCTCGGGCGGGCGACGCTCTATGGTCTTGCCGCTGGTGGCGAAGCCGGCGTGACGCGCGCGATCGATCTGCTCGCGCAGGAGCTGCGACGGACCATCGCCTATCTCGGCGTCACCAGTGTGGCAGAGCTGGACCACGCCGTATTCGGTCCTTGACGACAATAGCTCGATTTTGGCGCTTGATCACATTCAATGTGACCACTAGATGGGGTTCACATTGAAATGTGATTTAGGAACTGTCTATGTCCGATCAGGTTCTCGCCAAGGTTCTGGCCCTTATTGGAGAGGGCAAGATGACCCGCGCCGGGCTCGCCCGTGCTGCCGGCCTCCATGCCAACACCCTGCGCGACTGTACCGAGCCGGGCTGGAACCCGACGGCCGAAACGCTCGGCAAGCTCGACCGCTTTCTCTCCGAAAACGACGACAGCCCGGTGCTGGTCGGGATCGAGGAGCTGATCGAGGAAGCGCGCAACGGGCGCATGTTCATCCTCGTTGACGACGAGGACCGCGAGAACGAGGGCGACCTCATCATCCCCGCGCAGATGGCGACGCCCGATGCGATCAACTTCATGGCGACCCATGGCCGCGGGCTGATCTGCCTCGCACTGTCCAAGACCCGCGTGGACTCGCTGGGGCTCGAACTGATGAGCCGCAAGAACCGCACCCGCCACGAAACCGCCTTCACCGTCGCCATTGAGGCGCGCGAGGGCGTCACCACCGGGATCAGCGCCGCCGACCGCGCGCGCACCATTTCGGTCGCGATTGACGCCTCGAAAGGCCCGGACGACATCGTCACCCCCGGTCACGTGTTCCCGCTGGTTGCGCGCGAGGGCGGCGTGCTGGTCCGCGCCGGGCATACCGAGGCGGCGGTCGATATCTCGCGGCTCGCCGGGCTCAACCCGAGCGGCGTGATCTGCGAGATCATGAACGAGGACGGGACCATGGCCCGCTTCGACCAGTTGATCGCCTTTGCCCGCAAGCACCGGTTGAAGATCGGCACGATCCGCGATCTGATCGCCTACCGCCGCCAGAACGATCACCTTGTCGAAAACCGCGGCGAAGCGCGGTTCTCCAGCCGCTGGGGCGACGACTGGCGCGCGATCAGCTTCTGGAACAAGGCCACGAAGGACGAGACCCTGGCGCTGGTCAAAGGCCATATCGATCCCGCCAGGCCGACGCTGGTGCGGATGCACGCGTTCGCCATCTTCGACGACGTGTTCGCGCGCGATATCGAGCGCTCGCGGTTGCTCGAAGGCGCCATGCGAGCCATCGGCGAAGAAGGCTCGGGTGTGGTGGTCCTGATCAACCGTCCCTCGGCCGACTATGTTTCGCGCGCGATCCGGGCGCTTGAACGGCGTCCGCGCGAAAGCGAGGAAGAGCAGCGCGACTATGGCGTCGGCGCGCAGATCCTCACCGAACTGGGCGTGCGCGACATGATCCTGCTTACCAACACCTCGCATTCGCTGGTCGGCCTCGATGGCTATGGCCTGTCGATTGTCGGGGAACGCCCGATTGCCTGCGGAGAAGAATAATCATGGCCCGTTTCCTTATCGTCGAAGCCCGTTTCTACGACCACCTCAACGATCTGCTGATCGCCGGCGCCCGTGCCGCGCTGGAAGAGGCAGGGCACAGCGTCGATGTGCTGACCGTGCCCGGCGCGCTCGAGGTGCCCGGCGCGATTGCGCTTGCTGCCGAAAGCGGGCGCTATGATGGCTTCGTCGCCATCGGTGTGGTGATCCGGGGCGAGACCTATCACTTTGAAATCGTGGCCGGCGAGAGCGCGCGTGCGATCATGGCGCTGACCATGGATGCGGTGGCCATCGGCAACGGTATCCTCACGGTCGAGAACGAGGAGCAGGCGCTGGTGCGCGCCGATCCGGCGCAGAAGAACAAGGGCGGCGAGGCGGCCGTCGCGGCCATGCGGTTGCTCGAATTGCAGGAGACGTTTCAGTAGCTGGACGCCCCTCGTTCGGCGCGCTGCCCATCGTTCTGGGTGGTCATGTGTTCGGCGACGAGGGGTACAATTGATTCAATCGTGCGCCGCGAGGAGCGGCCGGCGATTGTGCGCGAGGTGGATCGCAGGAACTCCAATCTACTCTCCTGCGACCCCGTTTCCAACATCGTTCACATCGTAATGTGATCGATGCTGGATTTCGAGGAACCAAACCTGCATCTCGCCGCTTGCTCTGGTAATGAACGGACCTCTTGAATGGATCGCGGCCATCGGCGCGATGCTCGCCGCAGGCCTGATTGCCGCCGACCTCGGACGAAGGGCTACCGGCTATGCCTTCATCCTGTTTTGCGCGGTGTCGATCATCTGGATCGTGTCGGGACTGACATCGGGTGCGATGCCGATTGCGGCGATGAACGCCATCCTGTTGCTCATCAACGCCTGGGGCGTGTGGCAGTATCTGCTCAGCCGCAAGAACCGTAAGGTGATGGAGCGGCTGGAGCCGATCGAAAAACGGATCGAGCAGGAAGTCGAGGCCGAGCCCGAGCGCTGATTGCGCCCTGCCCGGCCCCGTGATTTCGCCCTGTCAGCCGCCCAGACGGCCGAAGCAGCCCTTGCCCGCATAGCGCGCACCGCTGCCCAGTTCTTCCTCGATGCGGATCAGCTGGTTGTACTTCGCCAGCCGGTCCGAACGCGCGAGCGAGCCGGTCTTGATCTGGCCGCAGTTGGTGGCAACCGCCAGATCGGCAATCGTCGCATCCTCGGTTTCGCCCGAGCGGTGGCTCATCACGTTGGTGTAGCCCGCACGGTGCGCGATCTCGACCGCTTCCAGCGTCTCGGTCAGCGAGCCGATCTGGTTCACCTTCACCAGCATCGAATTGGCG
Source organism: Aurantiacibacter xanthus (assembly GCF_003584015.1). GTDB lineage: Bacteria > Pseudomonadota > Alphaproteobacteria > Sphingomonadales > Sphingomonadaceae > Alteraurantiacibacter > Alteraurantiacibacter xanthus. The sequence continues at coordinate 64,081 of NZ_QXFM01000140.1, read as the reverse complement.
AGACCCTGCTCGATGCCCATGGTCAGGCGCTTGGGGTTGGTCACGAACAGGTCGTCACCCACCAGCTGGACCTTGTCGCCGATCATGTCGGTCAGCGCCTTCCAGCCCTCGAAGTCGTCCTCGGCCATGCCGTCCTCGATCGACTTGATCGGATAGTCGGCGCAAAGCTTGGCGAGGTATTCCGCCATTTCCAGCGAGTTGAGCGAAAGCTGCTCGCCCGCAAGGTCATAGCGGCCATCGGTGAAGAACTCGGTCGAGGCGCAGTCGAGCGCCAGCACGATGTCTTCACCCGGCTTGAACCCGGCCTTCTCGACCGAGGCCATGATGAAGTCGAGCGCATCGCGCGTGCCAGCGAGGTTCGGCGCGAAGCCGCCTTCGTCGCCAACCGAGGTCGACAGGCCCTTCTCCGCGAGGCCCTTCTTCAGCGTGTGGAAGATTTCCGCGCCCCAGCGCACGCCCTCGGCCAGCGTTTCCGCACCGACCGGCATGACCATGAATTCCTGCACGTCGATCGGGTTGTCGGCGTGTTCGCCGCCGTTGACGATGTTCATCATCGGGGTCGGCAGCACATGGGCCGACACGCCGCCGACGTAGGAGTAAAGCGGCAGGCCGCGCGCGTTGGCTGCAGCCTTGGCGGCGGCGAGGCTCACGCCGAGGATGGCGTTGGCACCGAGGCGCGCCTTGTTGGCGGTGCCGTCAAGCTCGATCATCGCATAGTCGAGGTCGCGCTGGTCTTCCGCGTCGAGGCCGAGCAGCGCATCGGCGATCTCGGTGTTCACCGCATCGACTGCCTTCAGCACGCCCTTGCCCAGATAGCGGCCCTTCTCGCCGTCGCGCAATTCCACGGCTTCGTGAGCGCCGGTCGAGGCGCCCGAGGGCACCGCCGCGCGGCCGAAGCTGCCGTCTTCGAGCAGGATGTCGACCTCGACCGTGGGGTTGCCCCGGCTATCGAGAATTTCGCGGCCGTGAATGTCGATAATGGCGGTCATTGCTAAGCGCTCCAGAGTGGCGTGTTTAAGACAGTTGCGCGCCTCCTATGCCGCGGAACATTCAAGGGCAAGACGCGTTGAAGTCTTGAAAGTGGGTGTATTAACATCATAATACCCCTGCAAAGTAGTTCGCGCGCGCCGGAGGGGATGTCCGGTGCGCTCCGCAAGAAAGGGAATACCATGGCTCCTACCCAGAAGACCGACGCTCCCAAGCCCGCCACCGCCGTTGCTGTAACCGCACCCGATCCGACCTCCACCGCCGGTACGGAAGAGGCGAAGTCGCGCTTCAACGCCGCGATTGGCGAGGCGAAGGCCGGTGCCGCTGCGCTCAAGAGCGAAGCGAGCGCGCGGGGCCATGACATGGCTGACGATGCGCTGGCCCGCGCGGGCGAACTGGCCGTTGAAGGAAAGGCCAAGGCGAGCGATGCGCTTGTCAGCCTGTCCAAGCTGGTCGACGAAAATGCTGCCGCCATCGACGAGAAATTCGGCGCCAAATATGGCGACTACGCTCGCCGCGCTTCGGGCTACCTGACGGATTCGGCAAAGACGCTGAACGACAAGAGCTACGAAGAGTTGGGCGAGGATGCGCGCGAAGCCATCCGCAAGAGCCCCGCGACCGCTGTCGGCATTGCCGCGCTTGCCGGTTTCCTGGTCTCGCGTCTGTTCCGCCGCTGACGCGTGGTTGCCAGCACGCCTGATCCATCCGCACCGCCCCGGCCCGATTCCGACGATCAGCCGGGGCCCACGCAGCAAGGCTCGGCGGGGGGCGACCCCGACGAGTCCTTTGCGCGTGTGCTCGCCGACGATATCGGGGCGCTCGTCAGCGATGCGTTCAACTATTTCGATGCCGAGATTGCCTTCCAGAAGACGCGCGTGCGCCTTGCAGGCAATCGGCTTATCGCGGCAATTGCGCTCGGGGTTGTCGCGCTTGTGCTCGTGCTGCTCGCAGCGGTCGGCCTGACCGTTGGCCTGCTGATTGCGCTGATCCCTCTGGTAACGGCATGGGGCGCGACGGCGATTGTCGTCGGCATCCTGTTGCTGCTGGCCTGGGTGGCGGTGCTCGGGGCGAAGGGGGCAATCGGTTCGATCCGGCGCGCCTTTGCGCCCGGCGATGCGGCAGCGGAGGATCGCCCCGATGCCTGACCTCGAACTGCAATTGCGCGAGGACCGCATGCTGCGCGATGCCGCGCGCGCGCTTGTCCTTGCCGATATTGCGCACCTCAAACGCGAACTGGACCCGGACTCGCCGCCTGGCCCCGACATGACCAGCCGCGCGCGCGATCTTGCTGACGACACCCGCGACTATGTCGCCGGTCACCGGTGCCAGCTTGGGACCGTGATCGCCGCGCTGGTGGCTGCCATCGCCTTGTGGATCTTCCGCGAACCGCTCGCCGCCATGGTGCGCGAAATGTTTGCGGACGACGAGGAAAGCGATGACGAGGCCGCCCACGACAGCGCGGAACAAGCGGACGACACCGATCGTTCGCCAGATGAACCTGAAATTCCAGCGGAGACACAAGCATGAGCGATGACAAGCGCGCTGCTCTCAAAGAGCGGATCGAAGCAGCCCAGGAGAGCGAGGCTGCGCGCCGCGCCCGCAAGCTGGGCGATAGCGCCAAGGCCGGGGCCGTCGAGGCGAAGGACAAGTTTACCGCCTTTGCCAAGGAGCACCCGGTCGCCACGGTGGCTGGCGGCGTCGTGGCGGGCGTGTTGATCGCCAGCCTGTTCAAGGGGCCGCGCCGGGCGGCTGCGCGCACCGGTGTGAAGGCCGCTGGCCTTGCCTCGGTCGGCAGCGAGATCGCGCTGGGCTTCCTGTCCGAGCTGCGCGACAGCGCCGGGCACGCAGGCGAGGAAGGCAAACGCAAGCTGACCGACCTCGGTGACAGTGCCGGCGACGCCGTGCGCAGGGTGGGCCGCGAGGCGAGCTATCGCGCGGGCAATGCCGGCGACAGCGCACGGATCGCCGGGCGCGAGGTAACCAAGACGATCATGCGGGCGCTCAAGCGGCACTAGGCGCGGGGGCAAGGCCAATTGCGATCTTGCACCATTCGAGCCAGACGATAGAGCGGAGCGCAATCCTCTCCCTCTCCTCTATCAGAAAGGCCGCCCTTCATGCCCACGTCCGAACAACTTCTGCACCTCGTCATCGGTGGCCGGGTAAAAGATCCGCGCACGGTCGAGTTTCAGGATCTGAAGGACATCCACGTTGTCGGCTTCTATCCCGATTTCGCCACCGCGCAGGAAGCCTGGCGCGGTTGGGCGCAGCGGACGGTCGACGATGCGGAGATGAAATATGTGATCGTGCATCTGCACAAGCTGCTCGAACCCTCGCTCGACGGCGAGTGAGCCATACGAAAAGGCCCGGATCGATGTCCGGGCCTTTTTTGTATCAGATGAATTCGATCTTCTCGATCAGGTAGAACTTGTCGCCAGAGGGCACGGTCACTTCGACCTCCTCACCCAACGACTTCCCGATCAGCGCGCGTGCAAGCGGGCTTTCGTAAGAGATGCGGCCCTTCTTGGCGTCGCTCTCGGCCATGCCGACGATCTGGTAGGTCGAAGCCTTCTCGTTCTCGTCGAGCACGGTGACGGTGGCACCGAACACCACCCGGTCGCCCGAAAGCGTGGTCGGGTCGATGATCTGAGCGCGGCTGACCTTGTCCTCGATGTCGGAAATCTGCGCTTCGACCTGGCCCTGCCGCTCCTTCGCGGCATGGTATTCGGCATTTTCCGAAAGATCGCCGTGGGCGCGGGCTTCCTCGATCGCATCGACGATACGCGGACGTTCTTCCCGCAAAGCCTTCAAATCAGCGGTCAGCTTTTCGTAGCCTTCCGCCAGCATCGGCACCTTTTCCATCGTATTCCCTGTCCAGTCCACATTCGCCCGTCAAAGCGGCCCCCTCCGCCCGGATGGCGGAAGAGTGAGCCTGCTTTGTCGGGGAAAGCCTACATTTGTCTACGAGCTATAATAGTCCTGCAACGATCGTACTTCAAGATCGGCGACCTTTACCGAGACAATAGCCTGCGCCGCCGCCGCCGAAGCCGCGGCCGTGGTGTAGTACGGCACCTTCATTTCGAGCGCGGAGGCGCGGATCGACTGGCTGTCCTTGTGGCTCTGCCAACCCTCGGTGGTGTTGAACACCAGCGCCACCTCGCCATCGACGATCCGGTCGACCACATGCGGACGGCCCTGCGCCACCTTGTTGACCAGCTTCACGTCGAGGCCCTGCTCGGCAAGGTAGGCCTGCGTTCCGCCGGTGGCGATGACCGAGAAGCCGGCCTCGATCAGCGCCTTCACCGGGGCGAGGATATGCGGCTTGTCGCTATCCTTGACCGAGACGAACAGCGTGCCGCTTTCGGGCAGGCTCGACCCCTGGCCGATCTGCGACTTGGTGAAGGCGGTGGCGAAATCGCGGTCGATGCCCATCACCTCGCCGGTTGACTTCATTTCCGGCGTCAGCGCCGGGTCCGAGCCGGGGAAGCGCGCGAAGGGGAACACCGCCTCCTTCACCGCGACATAGTCCAGCTCGCGCTTGATCGGCGGCAGGTCGGCGAGCTTCTCGCCCGCCATCACGCGCGCGGCGATCTTGGCGATCTGCGAGCCGGTGGCCTTGGCGACAAACGGCACCGTGCGGCTCGCGCGCGGGTTCACCTCGATCAGGTAGACCTCGCCGTCCTTCACCGCGAACTGCACGTTCATGAGGCCCCGCACGCCGAGCCCGTTGGCCAGCGCCACGGCCTGACGCTCCATCTCGTCGATGATGTCCTGCGGCAGGCTGTAGGGCGGCAAGCTGCAGGCGCTGTCGCCCGAGTGGACGCCCGCCTCCTCGATGTGCTGCATCACGCCCGCGATCACGACCTGCTCGCCGTCACACAGGGCATCGACGTCGCACTCGATGGCGTCGCGCAGATACTGGTCGACCAGCACCGGGCTGTCACCCGAGACCTGCACCGCGGTGGCGATGTAGTTGGCGAGCTGCTCGTCGGAATCGACGATCTCCATCGCCCGCCCGCCGAGCACGTAGGACGGGCGCAGCAGCACCGGGTAACCGATGCGGTGCGCCACGGCGAGCGCCTCTTCGCCGCTGTGGGCGATGCCGTTTTCGGGTTGCTTGAGGTCCAGCTTGTCCACCAGCTTGGCGAAGCGTTCGCGGTCTTCGGCAAGGTCGATGGCGTCGGGCGTGGTGCCGAGGATCGGAATACCAGCCTTCTCCAGCGCACCCGCGAGCTTGAGCGGAGTCTGCCCGCCGAACTGCACGATCACGCCTTTGAGCGTGCCCTTGCTCTGCTCCACCCGCAGGATTTCGAGCACATCCTCGGCGGTGAGCGGCTCGAAATAGAGCCGGTCGGAGGTGTCGTAGTCGGTCGAGACGGTCTCGGGGTTGCAGTTGACCATGATCGTCTCATAGCCCGCATCGGCCAGCGCGAAGCAGGCGTGGACGCAGCAATAGTCGAACTCGATGCCCTGCCCGATCCGGTTCGGACCGCCACCAAGGATCACCACCTTCTCGCGCTCGGAGGGGAACGCCTCGTCTTCGGGCGTGCCGAAGCTCGGGGCCTCGTAGGTCGAATACATGTAGGGCGTGATCGCCTCGAACTCGGCGGCGCAGCTGTCGATGCGCTTGAACACCGGGAACACGCCGAGCTTGTGGCGCAGCGCGCGCACCTCGTCCTCGCTGGTGGCCCCGGCCATGGCGCGCAGGGCGTCGTGCAGCAGGCCCGAGCGCTTGGCCTGGGTCTCGGCCAGCCCGCCCGCGACATTGACCGAGCGCACCGCCAGCGTGGCCAGCCGCTTGTCGGAGAAGCCCATCGCCTTCAGCTTGCGCAGGCCCTCGGCATCGTTCGGCAGGCCGTCGGTGGCGATGGCCTTCTCCGCCGCGATGATTTCCTCGATGTGGCGCAGGAACCAGCGGTCATAGTGGGTGATCGCGTGGATTTCCTCGACCGTGAACCCCTCGCGGAAGGCCTGCGCGACACAGAGCAGGCGCTCGGGCGTGGCGCGGCTGAGCGCGGCGGTGATGACATCGCGGCTCGCGCCCTCGATCTCGACCACGCGGTTGAACCCGTCGAGCCCGGTTTCGAGCCCGCGCAGCGCCTTCTGCATCGATTCCTTGATGTTGCGCCCGATTGCCATCACCTCGCCGACCGACTTCATCGCGGTCGACAGCAGCGGCTCGGCGCCCTTGAACTTCTCGAAGGCGAAGCGCGGGATCTTGGTCACGACATAGTCGATGGTCGGCTCGAAGCTGGCGGGCGTCGCGCCGGTGATCTCGTTGGTGATCTCGTCGAGCGTGTAACCCACCGCCAGCTTGGCGGCGACGCGGGCGATGGGGAAGCCCGTCGCCTTCGAGGCCAGCGCCGAACTGCGCGACACGCGCGGGTTCATCTCGATCACGATCAGGCGGCCATCGGCGGGATTGACCGCGAACTGCACGTTCGAGCCGCCCGTCTCCACGCCGATCTCGCGCAGCACCGCGATGCTGGCGTTGCGCATGATCTGGTATTCCTTGTCGGTCAGCGTCAGCGCCGGGGCGACGGTGATGGAGTCACCCGTGTGGACGCCCATCGGATCGACGTTCTCGATCGAGCAGATGATGATCGCGTTGTCCTTGCGGTCGCGCACCACCTCCATCTCGTACTCTTTCCAGCCGAGCAGCGATTCCTCGATCAGCACCTCGGTGGTGGGGCTGGCGTCGAGGCCCGAGCGCACGATGGCTTCGAACTCGGCCTTGTTATAGGCGATGCCGCCGCCGGTGCCGCCCATGGTGAAGGAGGGGCGGATGATCGAAGGCAGGCCGGTGCGTTCGAGAATTTCGAACGCCTCGTCCATCGAGTGGGCGACGCCGCTGCGCGCCGATTCCAGCCCGATCTTGTCCATCGCCTCGCGGAAGCGCTGGCGGTTCTCCGCCTTGTCGATGGCATCGGCCTTGGCCCCGATCATCTCGACGCCGTGCTCGGCCAGCACGCCCATTTCCTCCAGCCGCAGCGCGCAGTTCAGTGCGGTCTGTCCGCCCATGGTGGGCAGCAGCGCGTCGGGCTTTTCCTTGGCGATGATTTTCGCGACGATCTCGGGCGTGATCGGCTCGACATAGGTGGCGTCGGCCATGTCCGGGTCGGTCATGATTGTGGCCGGGTTCGAGTTGACCAGGATGACGCGGTAGCCATCCTCCTTCAGCGCCTTGATGGCCTGGGTGCCGGAGTAGTCGAACTCGCAGGCTTGGCCGATGATGATCGGGCCGGCACCGATGACGAGGATCGAGGAGATGTCAGTACGTTTGGGCATCAGGAGGGGATTTCCGTAAGGGTGTCTAGCGAAGTGGCGGCGGCGGGATCGGCCTCAGCCGGTGCTGCAAGCGCGAGCACGAAGCTGGTGTGGCGATCCACATATTGAAAGAAGTTCTGGCGGGCGACCTGCCCGTCGCGCAGGAACTGGCAGGTTTCACGCAGGTTCACGAGCTGGGTGCCGGTGCGCACGGCGATATAGCTGCGCACTTCATAGCGCAGCGGATCGCGGCGACGGCCGAGCACGTCGAACCGGCTGGAGAGGGCGTTGGCCTCGGTGCGGGTGTCGATCTCGGTGAAATCGCCGAGCGAGCCTTGCTGGTGTTCGGCCTTGTAGATGGCGGACTGGTCGGCCCAGGTGGCGCGCATCGGCGCGCGCTCGGCAGCGGCGCGGCACTCCATGCGCCCGGCGATGACCTGCTCGTTTTTGGTGAACTGGAGCGGACGCCAGAAGCTGGCGACGAAGGTCGAGCCGTCGTCGGCGGGTAGCAGTTCCACGCCGCCCTCGCCCGCGAAGACCACGCCCTCGATCAGGGTTACGGCCTGTGGGGCGATGTCCTGGGCGGCGGCGGGGGTGGTGATGAGGGTTAGTGCGGCGAGCGCCGTACCCCCACCCCCAACCCCTCCCCACGGGGAGGGGAGTTTGCGTCGCGATACGGCTGCGGTTACGTTTAGCCCCTTCCCTTGAGGGAAGGGGTTGGGGATGGGTGTGCGAGCATGGCCAAAAAGCGTCTGACCAACCTTGCGCGCGATCTTCGCAACAACCCGACCGAAGCCGAACAGCGCCTGTGGTCGCACCTGCGCGCGAGCCAGTTCTGCGGCGCGAAGTTCACTCGCCAGTTCCCGGTCGGCGACTTCATCGCCGACTTCGCCTGCCGCTCGCTGCGCCTCGCCATCGAGTGCGACGGCGGGCAGCACAGCGCCAGCGACGCCGATACGAACCGAACGCGCATCATCGCGGCGTACGGCTACCGCGTGCTGCGCTTCTGGAACCACGATATCCTCGCCAACACCCAAGGCGTGCTGCAAGTGATCGCGGACGAAATCGCCCTCGCGCGCAACCGGACTCCCCTTCCCTGAAGGGAAGGGGTTGGGGGATGGGTGTGCGAGGTTCGAAGTGTGGCGCTGCAATATCAACGTGGAAACCCCCATCCCCGGCCCTTCCCCGAGGGGAAGGGAGTCTTGGGAGGTGGTCAGGTGATCGCTCACCCCAACATCCCCACAAACTTCTCGAACAGGTAAAAACTATCCTGCGGCCCCGGCGAGGCCTCGGGGTGATACTGCACCCCAAATGCCTTCTTGCCCGCAATCGCGATCCCGCAGTTCGAGCCGTCGAACAGCGACACATGCGTCTGCTCCACGCCCGCGGGCAGGCTGTCGGCATCGACCGCAAAACCGTGGTTCATCGAGGTGATCTCGACCAGACCCGTGGTCTCGCCCCAGCCCTCGCCCACGCGCTGGACCGGGTGGTTCGCGCCGCGGTGGCCCTGGTGCATCTTCACCGTCTTCGCGCCTGCCGCCAGGGCCAGCATCTGGTGGCCGAGGCAGATCCCGAACAGCGGCATGTCCGCATCGAGCAGCGCCTTGATCACCGGCACCGCATATTCGCCCGTCGCCGCCGGATCGCCGGGGCCGTTCGAGAGGAACACGCCTGCAGGCTTTAGCGCCATGATGGCGTCGTAAGAGGTTTGCGCCGGAACCACCGTCACCCTGGCGCCAGCGCGCACGAGGTTGCGGAAGATGTTGTCCTTCGCGCCATAGTCGATGGCGACGACGTGCGGCCTGTCACCAACACCCGCAGAATGGTAACCATGCCCGAGCTGCCAGTAAGAACCGTTCCAGCTCTCCTCACCGCTGCGGGTCACACCCACGGCAAGGTCCATGCCCTCAAGACCCGGCCAGCCCTGCGCCTTGCCGAGCAGCGCATCGAGATCGAACTTGCCCTCAGGACTGTGGGCGATCACCGCGTTGGGCGCGCCGCTCATGCGGATGCGGCGGGTCAGCGCGCGGGTGTCGACGCCCGACAGGCCGATCTTGCCCTTGGCCTTCATCCACTCGACGAACTCGACCTCGGAGCGGAAGTTGCTCTGCAAGGTCACGTCCTCGCGCACCACGCAGCCCACCGCGCCCTCGACCGCGCTTTCCACATCCTCGCCGTTGGTGCCGACGTTGCCGATGTGCGGAAAGGTGAAGGTGACGATCTGCGCCGCATAGGAGGGATCGGTCATCACCTCCTGATAGCCGGTCATGGCGGTGTTGAAGCAGACTTCGCCCACCGCATCCCCGGTGGCGCCGAAGCCTTTGCCCCAGATGATCGTTCCATCCGCCAGAACGAGGACGCCCGTGGCTCCGTGTGGCGCAGGCGAAGAGGCGGAAAAGGCCATGAATGGGCTCCCGTAGAAAGGTTGATACCGGCGATGTCGCTAAGCCTGAGCCGCTAGGGACAACGTGACCCCGCGTCAAGCGCAAGACTTGGATTTGCTGCGCGCGGCGCTACCTAGGCCGCGAACAGTCCACAGGAATGACATCATGCTCAGGGATACGATCAAGACCGAAACCGTCGCCGCGATGAAGGCGAAAGACAAGGAACGCACCGCCGCGCTCCGCCTGATTGCCGCCAAAATCAAGGACCGCGACATCGAACTTCGCACCGCCGAGGCTCCGGCTGACGACGATGCGATGGTCGTGGATGTGCTGCAGAAGATGGCCAAGCAGCGCCGCGAATCGATCCAGATGTATCAGGACGGCGGCCGCACCGAGCTGGCCGAGCAGGAACAGGCCGAGCTGGCCGTGATCGAGGAATTTTTGCCCCAGCAGATGAGCGAGGCCGAAACCATGGCCGCCATCGAATCGATCAAGGCCGAGGTCGGCGCCGAGGGCATGAAGGACATGGGCAAGGTCATGGCCGAGCTGAAGGCGCGCCATGGCAAGGAGCTCGACATGGGCAAGGCGAGTGGCTGGGTGAAGGCTTCGCTTAGCTAGGCGCATGGCCTCTCGACTTCGCTCGAGGCGAACGGATAGTGTTCAGAGCAACACCCCCCCGTTCGTGTCGAGCGAAGTCGAGACACGGAAAGTCGAGACACGTTGGAGCGCAAGCCATGGCCTTCTGGTGCTACATCCTCAAATGCGCCGACGGCAAATACTACACCGGCCATACTGATGATCTGGACCGAAGACTGGCCGAGCACCAACACGGGGGATACTGCCGCTTCACCAGCACCCGCAGACCAGTGCGCCTGATCTGGGCGCAGGACTTTCCAACGCGTCACGAAGCGCTGGACAGCGAGCTGCGCGTAAAGAAATGGTCCCGCGCGAAGAAGGAGGCTCTGGCGCGCTCAGACTGGGACGCATTGTCCCACTTCGCGAAGCCTCCGTCCGAACGTTCCACAGCTGGTCCACCGGAAGGTGTCTCGACTGCGCTCGACACGAACGGATGTGGTGGCGCATAGGCGTCCGATGGCGCTTTCCCCGCAATGGCTGGATGAACTCAAGACGCGGACCACGCTGTCCGCGTTGATCATGCGCACCACCAAGCTCACCCGCGCGGGCAACGAGTGGAAGGCCTGCTGCCCGTTCCATCAGGAGAAGTCGCCCAGCTTCTACGTCAACGACGCCAAGGGCTTCTATCACTGCTTCGGCTGTCAGGCCCACGGCAGCGCCATCGACTGGATGATGCAGCAGCACGGGCTGGAGTTCATGGACGCGGTGAAGGAACTCGCCGCCGCTGCCGGAATGGACGTCCCTGCCCCCGATCCGCGCGCCGTCCGCCGTGCCGAGGAGCGCGCCTCGCTGCACGATGTGATGCAGGCAGCGCAGGAATGGCTGGTGGCGAACCTGCGCCAACCGGTTGGCAGCAACGCGCGCGACTATCTCGCCTCGCGCGGGTTTTCCGAGGCTGTCTGCCGCGAATTCGGCTTTGGCTATGCCCCCGACGAGCGGCAGGCGCTGAAGCAGGCACTGGGAAAATTCGAAGAGCCGATGCTGATCGAGGCAGGGCTGCGCATCGCCGTCGATGACAAGGAGCCCTACGACCGCTTCCGCGACCGCCTGATGCTCCCCATTCAGGATGCGCGCGGGCGGGTGATCGCGTTCGGCGGGCGTATTCTCGAAAAGCGGGAGGGTGCGCCCAAGTATCTCAACAGCCCCGACACCCCGCTGTTCGACAAGAGCCGCACGCTTTACAACCTCCACCGCGCCGCCCCCGCCGCGCGCAAGAGCGGACGGCTGATCGCGGTCGAAGGCTATATGGACGTGATCGCACTGGTGGCAGCGGGCTTTGCCGAGGCGGTCGCACCGATGGGCACGGCGCTTACCGAACCGCAGATCGAGCTGATGTGGCGCGCCTGCGAAAAGCCGGTGCTGTGCTTCGATGGCGACGCGGCGGGACAGCGCGCGGCGATGAAGGCGGTGGTGCGCGCGCTGCCCCTGCTTCGCCCCGGCCATACCTTGCAGATCGTCACCCTGCCCGAAGGCCTCGACCCCGACGACATCATTCGCCAGCGCGGCAAGGCAGCGATGGCCAAGCTGCTGGAGGAGCCACGCTCGATCATCGACCTGATCTGGAGCCACGAGAGTGCGGCCGCCCCCCTCACCTCGCCCGAGGACAAGGCGGGGCTGAAGGCGCGGCTGCTCGGCCATGTCGATACCATCGCCGACAGCGATATTCGCGCGCTCTATCAGCGCGAGCTGCTCGACCGCTACAGCGCCTTCGCCTTCCCCCCGCGCGAGGCACGGCAGGGCAATCGCGGCCCATGGCAGGGCCGCCCCGGTCAGCGACCCGCGGCACCTGCGCGGATGGAGCCGCATCATGCCGCCGCCCTGCGCAAGGCTGCCGAAGGGGCTTCGCGTGACGTGCTGACACGCGCGGTGCTGCATGGATTTCTGCGGCACCGCGAGCTGATTTCCGCCCACACCGACAGCCTGTTCGAACTGGCCCGGGCGCTCCCGCACCTTGCTCCGCTGATTGACAATCTCATCGATAGTACGGAAAGCCTTGAACAGGGCGAAAATTTGCCCATATTCGATCCCGACAGCGTTCCGCCGCCACCGGATAACACCCGTTTCTCCTTCCTCGGTGAAGGATCAGATCCGGTCGAAGTGCGCGAGGACCTTGCCGAAGCAGTTTCGCTGCTGGTCGAAAGGCCAGCGCTGGAGGCTGCAATAAAGGCGGCCACCGCCCGATTCGATGCCGATCCCGAAGGCGCGTTTGCCGAGCAACAGGTGCTTCGCAAACGAAAGCTGGAAATTGAGGAGCGTATCGGGCAGATGGCCAGAAAAAGAGCCGCAGCTTACGCGGTAGAAACACCAACGCCCAACGGTGCCGAGCCATCGGAAGGCGCGAGCGAAACGGAATAAGACACCATTATGGCCACTGACGCCAAGAGCAATGCCAGTGAAGACGCGCCGCTGATCGACCTCAACGAAGCCTCGGTCAAGAAGCTGATCGCGAAAGCCAAGCGCAAGGGCTACATCACCTATGATGAGCTGAACGAAGCTCTGCCGCAGGGCGAGATGTCGTCGGACCAGATCGAGGATATCCAGTCCGCGCTCTCCGAGATGGGCGTGCAGATCGTCGAGAACGCCGAGGAAGCCGAAGACGAGGACGGCGACAACGTCGAGGAAATCGCGCCGACCGGGTCGGACGATGACGACGATGGCGACGAGGCCAAGCAGAACGTTCCCGAAAAGAAGCGCGCCACCGGCGCGGGCGAACGGACCGACGATCCGGTCCGCATGTACCTGCGCGAAATGGGCGCGGTCGAACTGCTCAGCCGCGAGGGCGAAATCGCCATCGCCAAGCGCATCGAGGCCGGGCGCGACACCATGATCATGGGCCTGTGCGAGAGCCCGATCACCTTCCACGCGATCATCACCTGGTCCGAAGCGCTCAACAACGAGGAAATGCAGCTGCGCGAGATCCTCGATCTCGACGCCATGCTCTCGAAGGAGCCGCCGGTCGACAAGATGGCCGAGGGCGCCGAAGACGACGACGACGGCGAAATCTCGGAAGAAACTGCGGGCCCGACCATCCGTGAGGATGACGACGAGGACGAGGACGAAAGCTCCGAGGACGAGGACGGCGAAGAAGGTTCCTCGCGCCGCCGCGAGGAAGAGGACGAGGAGGACAACACCATGTCCCTCGCCCAGATGGAAGCGGCATTGAAGCCCGACGCCATCGAGCGCTTCGCCCGCATCACCGACCTGTTCAAGAAGTTCGAGAAGCTTCAGGCCGAGCGCGTCGACGTGCTGGGCCGGGGCGAGGACTTCCCGCAGGCCAAGGAAACCAAATACGAAAACCTGCGCGAAGAGCTGACCGCCGAGGTAGAATCGGTGCAGTTCCACGCCACCAAGATCGAATTCCTGGTCGACAACCTCTATGCCTTCAACCGCCGCCTGACCGCTCTTGGCGGGCAGATGCTGCGTCTGGCCGAGCGTCACAAGGTCAAGCGCGTCGATTTCCTCAATGCCTATGTCGGCAACGAGCTGGACGATGCGTGGCTGAAGGACCGCTCCAGGAAGGACAAGAAGTGGGCCGCCTTCGCCGAGAAGGAAGCCGACGCGGTGGAGCGCATCCGGGTCGAGATCGCCGATATCGCCAGCGCCACCGGCATGAGCCTCAACGAGTTCCGCCGCATCGTGAACATGGTGCAGAAGGGCGAGCGCGAGGCGCGTATCGCGAAGAAGGAAATGGTCGAGGCGAACCTGCGCCTCGTGATCTCCATCGCCAAGAAATATACCAACCGCGGCCTGCAATTCCTTGATCTTATTCAGGAAGGCAACATCGGCCTGATGAAGGCGGTCGACAAGTTCGAGTATCGCCGCGGCTACAAGTTCTCCACCTATGCCACCTGGTGGATCAGGCAGGCGATCACCCGCTCGATTGCCGATCAGGCGCGCACCATCCGTATTCCGGTGCATATGATCGAGACGATCAACAAGCTGGTGCGCACCAGCCGCCAGTTCCTGCACGAGCAGGGCCGCGAGCCGACGCCGGAGGAAATGGCCGAGCGTCTCTCCATGCCGCTCGAAAAGGTGCGCAAGGTGATGAAGATCGCCAAGGAGCCGATTTCGCTCGAAACGCCGATCGGCGACGAGGAAGACAGCCACCTGGGCGACTTCATCGAGGACAAGAACGCGATCATCCCGGTCGACGCGGCCATTCAGGCGAACCTGAAGGAAACCGTCACCCGCGTGCTCGCCAGCCTCACCCCGCGTGAAGAGCGCGTGCTGCGCATGCGCTTCGGCATCGGCATGAACACCGATCATACGCTGGAAGAGGTCGGCCAGCAGTTCTCGGTGACGCGCGAACGTATCCGTCAGATCGAGGCCAAGGCGCTGCGCAAGCTCAAGCACCCGAGCCGCAGCCGCAAGATGCGCTCGTTCCTCGACCAGTAATGGATTTAAGGGGCAGCGGGCGGGCGGCGTTCAGGCGTCGCTCGCCCTCCCTGACAGCCGAGCCTCAGCGCAGTCAGCAGCAGGTCAGCGCCACCACGGCAATGCCGTCGGGAGAGCGCTTGGCCTGCTTTTTTCCGCTGTTGAGCCGCTTTTCAAGGTGTTCTGTCGAGCAGGGGTTCATGCCTGCCGGAAGGTGCAGCACCGATGCCGAAACGCTGAGCATCGGGAACAGGCGTTCGCTGCCATAGCGGTCAAGCGCGACGATGCCGCCACGTTCGCGGTCTTCGGGGCTGTAAAGGCTCGATGCGTCGGATGCGAACCTGGTACGGATGCCTTCGATGACCTTCACGGCTTCGGGCGGCGCTGCTTCCACCGCGAGGAAGAAGTCGTCGCCCCCGATGTGAGCGGCAAAAATATCGCCCCTGCGCGCGAGGTCTTTCAGCTGGTCTGCAAACATCAGCAAGGCCCGGTCGCCCATCACAAAGCCATAGCAGTCGTTGAAGGCCTTGAAGTGGTCGAAGTCGAAGTAGGCGACCGAGGTCTCAGGGCCGGCCTTGGTCAGTTCGCTCAGCTTGTGGGTGATCGCACGGTTGCCGGGCAGCTGCGTCAGCGGATTGGCGTCGCGCGCGATCGAGACAGCGCGGTCGAGCGCCAGCCGCATCAGCGCGTGGTTCGACAGATAGCCGACGTAGGCTCCCTCGTCCGCCAGCAGGATACCGCGCGCCGAATTGGTATCGACATAGCTGTTGAGGATCTGCTCGACCGAGCCGGTGGCATCGGCAATCGGACAGTTGCGCACGAAGGTGCCGATCAGCGGTGCCGAGGCCTTGTTGGCCATCAGCGCGCGCCCGAATTCCGAGCTGCGATAAGTGAAGAAGTCCTCCTCGTAGACGACGCCGATCAGCATGCCGGTATCGTCAACCGTGGGGGCCAGCGGCATGTCCGGGTGGTCCTCGAAGAAGGTTTCGAGCCTGCGTAGCGAATCGCTGGCAAGCACCGGCGGCGTCTTGTTGAGCCACAGGCTGACATCTTCCTCCATCTCCGCATTGGCTACCTGCGCAACGCAGCGGGTGTAGTCCTGAGTCAGCTTGCCCAGTTCTGTTGTCGGGCGGGCGATGTGGTAACCTTGCGCGAAATCGCAGCCCAGATCGCGGCAGACGCGAAAATCCTCCTCGCATTCCACCCCCTCGGCCACCGTCTGGAAACCGAGCGAATGGGCAAGGCCGCACAGTTTTGACACGACCGCCTGCTGGCGCTGGTTGGTGGCGATGGAGTTGATAAAGCTCTGGTCGATCTTCACATAGTTCGGCTCGACCCGCAGCAGCAGATGCAGACCCGACATGCCGGTGCCGAAGTCGTCGAGCGCGGTATGCATCCCGCAGGCCGACAACTGTTTGGAAAGGTCGATCAGATTGGTCCAGTTCTGCAGCTGGTAACGTTCTGAAATTTCGAGACAGATGGCGCCGGGCGGGAGACTTCGCGGACGCAGGAGATCGCGCATCAGTTCGGGCGACAGGCTCTCCCCTTCGTACAGGCGGCCATCGAGATTGCAGAACAGGCGGGTAGAGCCAGCGGCCTCGTAGCGGGCGAATTTGGCAATCGCATTGTCGAGGATCACGCTTTCGGCGCGCTGGAGGTCGGACGTGTCCTGCATCGCTTCGAGCAGGTCGATGATCGAGGCGAATGGCGTTGCATCGGTGCGGGCAAGCGCTTCGAAGCCGTGCACGGCCAGGGTCTTGGTGCTGACAATTGGCTGATAGGCAAAATCGACGCTGGCCACATTCTCCAGCGCCAGCAGCGCCCGCTTCGCGTTTTCGTCTTTCGAGGACGGTCCGGAGACCGTCCCTGCTCGTGCTGTTGCCACGCTGCGACCCTAACCTCATTAGCAGATGAGTATTGCGGGTTAGCTAGATGGTATAGGTAAATGTACGGTGTTCAGTACCTGCGGCAATTACTTAGCTTTGCGTTTCAGGTATCCAAACTGCGCCCTTGATATGGTAAACGAGTCCATCCGCGTTAAGCTTGTAGTGGATGTAGAACTCGACCGGCACGGTCATGCCGACCGGGATCGGCGTCATGCCCGAATAGCCACGCTCATCAAGTTGCTGTTGTGACAGCTCCTGCAAACCGGTGAAGTGGATCACGACATTGGCGACGAAGCCGTCTTGGCCCGGAAAGAACCCGCGGAACTCCACCTCTTCGCGGCAGAACGCGTGGAAGAAGGCATAGAACGCGCGAAAGGCTGGCTTGCCGCGCACGGCGAAGCCGGCGTTTTCGAGCACGAAATCGTCGGTGAAGAAGGCCTCCAGTCCGGCATAATCGCGGGCGTTGAAAGCGGCGATATAGCGGTGATAATCGTCCTCGGTCATGCGGCAGGCTCCTCTCCTGTCCCTGCATATAGGTGAGCGATGGGGTACAAAAGGCTATTTGCGGTAGTCACTGGCCCCAAGTGCTCCTATTGGCTCGCCCAGACGAGTCACTGTCCCGAGAAACAGGTCCGAAGAGTTGCCCATGCGCATAGCCATCGCATCCGATCACGCTGCCTTTGAACTGAAGGCCCTTTTGCGCGACTGGTTGATCGACGAGGGCCACGAGGTCGCCGACCTCGGTCCCGACCGCGACGACCGGGTCGACTACCCCGATTTCGGCTACTTGCTGGCCGACGTCGTCGCCGATGGCACGGCCGAGCGCGGGATTGCGCTGTGCGGCAGCGGGATCGGCATTTCGATCGCGGTCAACCGCAATCCGGCGCTGCGCTGCGCGCTGGTGTCCGAGCCGCTGTCCGCCGCCCTCGCCCGCGAGCACAACGATGCCAACTGCCTCGCGCTCGGCGCGCGGCTGACCGGGATCGACATGGCCAAGGCCTGCATCACCGCTTTCCTCGAAACCGAATTTGGCGGTGGCCGCCATGCCGGTCGCGTCGAAAAACTGTCCCATCCGACCCAAGAGTCCTGATATGTCCACTATTGCAGCCCCCAGCCCTACCGCAGCCCTCAACCGTTTCTGGAGCGAAAGCCTCGAACAGGCCGATCCTGCGGTGTTCGGCACGATCCGCCGCGAGCTGGGCCGCCAGCGCGACCGGATCGAACTGATCGCGAGCGAGAACATCGCCAGCCCCGCGGTGCTCGAAGCGACCGGCTCGATCTTCACCAACAAGTATGCCGAGGGCTATCCGGGCAAGCGCTATTACGGCGGCTGCGAATATGCCGACGAGGTGGAGAACCTCGCCATCGAGCGCGCCAAGCAGCTGTTCGGGTGCAACTTCGCCAACGTGCAGCCCAATTCAGGCAGTCAGATGAACCAGGCGGTGTTCCTTGCCCTGCTCAATCCGGGCGACACCTTCCTCGGACTCGATCTCTCCAGCGGCGGGCACCTCACCCACGGTTCGCCCGTCAACATGAGCGGCAAGTGGTTCAACGCGGTCGCCTATGGCGTGCGCCGCGATGACGAACTGCTCGACATGGATCAGGTTCGCGAGCTGGCGCACAAGCACAAGCCGAAGCTGATCGTCTCGGGCGGCACCGCCTATTCGCGCCTGTGGGACTTCGCCGAGTTCCGCAAGATCGCGGACGAGGTGGGCGCCTATCTGCTGGCCGACATGAGCCACTTCTCCGGCCTCGTGGCGGGCGGGATGCACCCCAGCCCGTTCCCGCACGCCCATATCGTCACCTCGACCACGCACAAATCGATGCGCGGCCCGCGTTCGGGCATCATCCTGTGGAACGACGAGGAACTGACCAAGCCGCTCAACATGGCGGTGTTCCCTGGCCTGCAGGGCGGCCCGTTGATGCATGTGATCGCGGGCAAGGCCGTGGCTTTTGGCGAGGCGCTGCGGCCCGAGTTCAAGACCTATGCCGCCTCCGTGGTCGAAAACGCCAGGGCGCTGGCCGCGAGTCTTGAAGAGAACGGCCTGCGCGTCGTTTCGGGCGGCACCGACAACCACCTGATGCTGGTCGACCTCACTCCCGCCGATGTCACTGGCAAGGCGGCGGAAAAGGGCCTCGATCGCGCGTTCCTCACCTGCAACAAGAACGGCATCCCGTTCGACACCCGCTCGCCCTTCGTGACCAGCGGCATTCGCCTCGGCGCGCCTGCCGGCACCACGCGCGGGTTCGGCCCGGCCGAGTTCCGCAAGATCGGCTCGCTGATCGCGGATGTGGTCCATGGTATGAGCCGCAACGGCGAGGAAGGCGACGCGCAGATCGAAGAGCGGGTGCAGCGTGAAGTCAGCGAAATGTGCGCGGCCTTCCCGGTCTATCCGGGCCGGTAACGGGGCCGCCAATCCATGCGTTGTCCGTTCTGCGCCCACGATAACAGCCAGGTAAAGGACTCGCGCCCGACCGAGGACAACTCGGCGATCCGCCGCCGCCGCCAGTGCGAAAGCTGCGGCGCGCGGTTCACCACCTTCGAGCGCGTGCAACTGCGCGAGGTGACGGTGGTGAAGTCGGGCGACCGGCGCCAACCGTTCGACCGTACCAAGCTGGAACAGTCGGTCACCCTCGCCTGCCGCAAGCGCAGCGTCGAGCCGGAGCGGATCGCTCAGCTCGTGTCAGGCATCCAGCGGCAGGTGGAGACCTCGGGTGAGAGCGAGGTCGCCTCGTCGCGCATCGGCGAGATGGTGATGGAGGGGCTGAAGCAGCTCGATTCGGTCGCCTATATCCGTTTCGCGAGCGTCTACCGAGATTTCTCCGAAGCGCGCGATTTCGAGGAGTTTGCGAGCAGCGTGCAGGATGCGGCCGCCGAGAAGCCGAGGGGCAGGTCCTGAAGTGTTCCGGGCCTATATCCTGCGCTGCTCGGATGGCAGCTATTATGCCGGACATACCGACGATCTTGAGCTGAGGCTGGCGCAGCACCAGTCGGGCGAGCTTGGCGGTTACACGCACGAGCGGCGGCCGGTCGACCTGGTGTGGAGCGCGGAGTTTCCGACCCGCATCGAGGCGCTTGAAGCGGAAAGCACGATCAAGGGCTGGTCGCGCGCCAAGAAGGAAGCGCTGATCCGGGGGGATTGGGCGGCAATCGAGCGATTGGCGCGGCGGCGCGGTTCCTTCGAACGGGGCGGGTCCTTCGAGACGCCTCAGACTTCGTCTTCGGCTCCTCAGGACGAACGGAACTCTATTCCTGCCTCCGTTCGTCCTGAGGAGGGTACGAAGCCGCAGGCTGAGCACCCGTCTCGAAGGACCGAGCAACCCGTCATCGTCCTCGTCCGCCCGCAGCTGGGCGAGAACATCGGCAAGGCCGCGCGCGCGATGCTCAATTTCGGGCTGACCGAGATGCGGCTCGTCGCCCCGCGCGATGGCTGGCCCAATCCCTCGGCAGGCCCCGCTGCTTCGGGCGCAGACATCATTCTTGAACAGGCCAAGGTCTACGACACCACCGCCGAGGCCGTCGCCGACTGCGCCCATGTCTATGCCACCACGGTGCGCAAGCGCGGTGTCACCAAGCCGGTGGTCACGCCCGAGGGTGCGGCGGCGGAAATGGTGCGCGCCGAGGGCCGCTCGGCGGTGCTGTTCGGGCGCGAGGCTTCTGGGCTGGAGACGAGCGATGTCGCCCTCGCCCGCACGATCATCACCGCGCCGATCAATCCCGAGTTCGGCTCGCTCAACCTCGCGCAGGCGGTGATGCTGGTGGTTTACGAGCTGTCCAAGCACGCCGATCTCACCATGCCCACGGTGGAGGAACTGCTCCCCCCTGCCCCGCAGGACGAGCTGGAGGGCCTGATCGGCCATCTCGAAAAACTGCTCCAACCGCGCCGCTATTTCTGGCCTGAAAGCCGCGCCGAGGCCACCCGCCGCACCTTGCGCGGCGTACTCACACGGCCGGGCTGGAATCACCTCGAAGTGCGCACCCTGCGCGGGGTTCTGAGCGCGCTCGAACGGCCCGAGGGCGAGCGCCACCGCGAGGACGACGAGCAATAACTTGACATTGGTCCGCTGGCGGCTATGTGCCCGCCTTCGCGATTGATTGGCTCCGCATCCCGGTGAAGCGGTGGCCGCGTCTGGCAAGTCGGTCAGACGGTGCGATACCGGGTTGAAGCGCTGCCACTGGGGCGGCGATAGCAGATTGAAGGATACGTCTGATGACGAAGCGCACCAGCGCCAAGCACAAACTCGACCGCCGGATGGGCGAAAACATCTGGGGCCGTCCGAATTCGCCGGTCAACAAGCGTTCCTATGGCCCCGGCCAGCACGGCCAGCGCCGCAAGGGCAAGATGAGCGACTATGGCCTGCAGCTGCGCGCCAAGCAGAAGCTCAAGGGCTACTACGGCGACGTCACCGAGAAGCAGTTCCGCCGCACCTACAAGGAAGCGGCCGCGATGAAGGGCGACGCCAGCCAGAACCTGATCGGCCTGCTCGAGCGTCGTCTCGACATGATCGTCTACCGCGCCAAGTTCGCGCCGACGATCTTCGCTGCCCGTCAGATCGTTTCGCACGGCCACATCAAGGTCAACGGCGTGAAGTGCAACATCGCCAGCCGCCGCATCGACGTGGGCGACGTGATCTCGCTGGGCGACAAGGCCAAGGAAATGGCACTGGTGATCGAGGCGCAGAGCCTGCCCGAGCGTGAAATCCCCGAATATGTCGTTCCCGATGGCACCGACAAGGTGACCTTCAATCGCGTGCCGACGCTGGACGAAGTGCCCTACCCGGTGCAGATGGAGCCGAACCTGGTGGTCGAGTTCTACTCGCGCTAAGGTCTGGCGGCTTATTGCCGAACAAAGAAAAAGGGCGGTCCTGCGGGGCCGCCCTTTTCGTTTGGGCGCCGGCTACTCTCCGAGCGCCTGCGTCAGGAACTGGTCGATCGAGGCGAGCATGTCGCGGCGCACATTGCTGTCGTCGAGATAGTGGTCGAGCCCGTCGATTTCCTCATAGGTCACCGTCTTTCCGGCATCGCGCAGGCGGCGCGCCATCAGCCGCGACTGGTTGACGCTGACATTGAGATCGAGCGTGCCGTGGGTAAGGTACACCGGCGCGGCGAAGCGGTCGGCATGTTGCGCGGGGCTGCCGGCGTCGACATGCGGGCCTTCGCCCACGAAGCGGGCAACGGTTCCGGCGGTGGTGTAGCGTCTGGCCTCATCGACCAAATTCTCAAGATCGGCCACAGGCGCGATTGCTGCCACTGCCTGATAGAGATCGGGCGCTACCACCTGCGATTGCAAGGCCGCATAG
Source organism: Aurantiacibacter xanthus (assembly GCF_003584015.1). Classification (GTDB taxonomy): domain Bacteria; phylum Pseudomonadota; class Alphaproteobacteria; order Sphingomonadales; family Sphingomonadaceae; genus Alteraurantiacibacter; species Alteraurantiacibacter xanthus. Next base: position 42,249 of record NZ_QXFM01000140.1, on the reverse strand, counting down.
CCGCCGTAGGACCAGCCGACGATCGCCAGCTTTTCCGGCGTCGCGATGCCTTCCGACAGGAGCCATCGTCCAGCATCGTTTACATCGCCAATGGCGATATCCCAGGACTGGAAGCCATTGTGGCCGAACCATGCGCTGCCATAACCGCTCGACCCACGATAGTTAGGTTGCAGCACCGCATAGCCGCGCGCGGCAAAGAACTGCACGAGCCAGTCAAAGCCCCATTCGTCGCGGGAGCTTGGGCCGCCATGTGGCATCACGATGGCTTTTCCGGTCGCCTCGCCGCCCAGAGGCATGGTGAGATAGGCCGGGATCATCGTGCCATCGGCTGCGGGAAAGCTGACCGGCTGCATCGGCGCCATGTCTCGCCCATCGAGCTGTTCGCGCAACGAAAGCAGCGGCGACAGCTCATTGGTGCGCCGGTCGAGCAGGTAAGTGGTGCCCGGATCGGTGTCGCTCGATGCGATAACCAGCAGCAGCTGTTCGTCGGCCGAGGCATCGGTGATGGTGATGAGAGGGTTGCCCGGCAAGGCGTGCTCGAGTTTGCTGGCAAGGCTGCCCAGATCTTCGTCGAAATAGACAATCTGGCGCTTTTCCGTCGCGAAACTCGCGCCTACGACGCGGCGCTGCCGCCCGATCCGCAGCAACTGATCGATGTCCACGCCCTCGCGTGATGAGAGCAGAACCGGTGCGGCGGCCCCTTCCAGCGGGACCTCGTAGATTGCGTCGTAGTCTCCGGCCTTACCATAGGCATAGGCGATGTTCTGCGCGCTATCGACCGCGACCGGCTTGAAGCTTACGAGGTCGGTGGAGAACTTCTGCCAACCGCCGCCGGTGGCCGGGCGGAAATAGTAGCGCGTCTCGCCCGTGTAGCGGCCCAGGTTGTCAAACGGGCGGACGATCCGCAAGCGCACTGCGCCGGTATCGTCGGCCACATAGGCGGCGGTTTCCCGGTCCGGGCGCTCGACCACCTGGGTATTTCCATTCGTCACATCGACTGCGTCGACGCCGAGTCCGCTACTCTGATTTGACAGGCGGGTGCCCGTCATCGTCTCGGGCACATACTGGCGGGTCATCAGCACGCTGTTCTGTTTGCCGGGGGCATCGAGCGCAATAACCGAGCCACCATCCTGACGCGCCCCTAGCGCGCGGAACGAATCGCGGGCAGTGAGTACCCGCATGTCCGACCCATCGGCAGCGATGGAAACCACACGCGAGTAGCCGGCCAGAACGCCATCAATCGTGGAGATGCCCTCGATGTCGCAGATCAACCGTTCCTCAGTTGCGAAATCGCACCGGCTGAGATGCATCGCAGGATTGTTGAGATAATTGATCGCACGCGGTGTACCATCGCCCGACAGGTCGGCAAGGTAAAGCACATCGGCTGAACCCGGACCCGGCGCGATATAGGCGATCTTCTCGCCAGTGGGCGAAAGGCTGATATCGAGGACACTCGGCCGCGCTCCGAACTGGGTTGCCAGCTCGGCACTATCGGCTTCCTGCGCAAAGACCGGAGCCGCACTGGTCACTGCCATAGCCAAAGTCGTTAGGCTGATTCCCGTCAGCCTGCGAAGAAAAGTTCCAGTCATTGCGCGCCCCTTAACAGTTCAGGGCGAACACTATTCCCGGCTTAGATTTTGGCAAGATAGTCGCGTCGGAAATCAGCGGCAAAAGCAGCAAGGCGCCCCTCGGTAATCGCATCGCGCATAGCCTGCATCAACTGCTGATAGAATGCGAGATTGTGTTCCGTCAGCAGCATCGCGCCGAGAATCTCGCCCGACTTGTGCAGGTGGTGCAGATAGGCGCGGCTGTAGTTCGCGCAGGTGTCGCACGAGCAGCGCTCGTCGAGCGGGGCGGTGTCCTCGGCGTGGCGGGCGTTGCGCAGGTTGACCGGGCCGTTCCAGGTGAACCCTTGCCCGTTGCGGCCCGAGCGCGTCGGCAGCACGCAGTCGAACATGTCGACCCCGCGCTCCACCGCGCCCACAAGGTCGTCGGGCTTGCCCACCCCCATCAGGTAGCGCGGCGCATCCTCGGGCAGTTGCCCCGGCGCGAAGTCGAGCGTGGCGAACATCGCCTCCTGCCCCTCGCCCACCGCCAGACCGCCGATGGCATAGCCGTCGAAGCCAATCTCGCGCAGCGCCTCGGCCGAACGCTGCCGCAACCCTTCGTCCAGCGCTCCCTGCTGAATGCCGAACAGCGCCGCACTCGCCGCATGATCGCCGCCCGCATCGAAGGCGTTGCGGCTGCGCCTGGCCCAGCGCATCGACAGCTCCATGCTGGCCTCGATCTCCTTGAGCGGACGGTCGGCGCGTGGGCATTCGTCGAAGCACATCACGATGTCCGAGCCGAGCAGGCGCTGGATTTCCATGCTCCGCTCGGGGCTGAGCATGTGGCGCGAGCCGTCGATATGGCTCTGGAAGGTCACCCCTTCCTCGGTCAGCTTGCGCAGCGAGGCGAGGCTCATCACCTGATAGCCGCCGCTGTCGGTGAGGATCGGACGGTCCCAGCGCATGAAGCGGTGCAGCCCGCCCAAGCGTGCCACCCGCTCCGCACCGGGGCGCAGCATCAGGTGGTAGGTGTTGCCGAGGATGATATCGGCACCGATCGCGCGCACCGTCTCGGGCTTCATCGCCTTCACGGTGGCGGCGGTGCCGACCGGCATGAAGGCGGGCGTGCGGATTTCGCCGCGACGCATGGCGATGGTGCCGGTGCGGGCCTTGCCGTCGGTGCTGTGGATCGAGAACTGGAAACGTGGTGCTGTCATCTGGTGCCCGTTAAAGCAGTCTGGTCGTCAGGCAAAGAAGGGATGGCCATGGCATATCGCGTAGTGATGATCGACGGACATAATGCACCGGGCCGCCTGTCCGGGGCATTGCTCGACGCCTATGCCGCAGGCCTTCCCGCAGGCACCGAGATCGAACGCTTTTGCGTGGCGGAAATGGATTTCGAACCCGATCTCAAGGGCGGCTACACCACGCTCATCGATTGGGAGCCCGACCTGTTGCGGCTCGCCGAGGCGATCGACGCCAGCGACCATTTGGTGATCGCTTTCCCGATGTGGTGGGGCGCGGAGCCTGCACGCACGAAGGGCCTGATCGACCGGCTGCTGCTGCCTGGCTATGCTTTCGCCTATCATCAGGACGATCCGTGGTGGGATCGGCTGCTGGAGGGGCGCTCGGCCGACCTGATCGTCACCATGGACACCCCGCCGCTGTTCCTGCGCCTGGCTTATGGCGATGCGGTGATCCGGCGCTGGCGCGGGCAGATTCTCGGCTTCACCGGGTTTGCGCCCGTCCGAGTGTTCCGCTTCGGCCCGGTGCGCAAGGGCAGTGGCGCGCGTAACTTCGACAAGTGGACCGCAAAGCTGCGCAAGGCGGCGGCAGGGTCCGCCACGCTCAAGCGCAAGCTCAAGCGCGATCAGGCACCGGCGCTTGAACGCCGCGCACGGCGGCGCAGCTAAGGGTCAGAACCCGTAGACCAGCGTGAAGCGGGTCAGCGTGTCGGTCTTGACCTTGTTCGCGGGCGGGTTGCTGTCGTACTCGATCGAATAGGATAGCCTGGTCGAGAGCGACGAATTGATCTTCGCTTCAATTCCCGTGAGCACCGAGAGGCTGATGTTCTCGGAATCGATGAACACCAGTGCCTGTCCCCCGCCCTCGGTCGTGGCGCTGGTATCGTTGGTGAGCTTGATCTTGTCGGCCAGCTGCCAGTCGAAATCGAGCCCGAACAGCGCGGCAAGATTGTCGTTCGAGGTGCCATCGACGAATTCGGTGCGGCGATAGGCGGGGCCGGCCTTGATCGACAGGTCCATGCTCTCGGTATCGACGAGCTTCCACCCCAGACCGCCCGACAGCGCATAGCGTGCCGAATGCCCCTGGAACCGGTCGCGCTCGAACTGCGCCATCCCGAACACGAAGGCCCGCTCGGAAAACTGATAGCGCGGCTCATAACGGGCGAGAAACTGCTCGCGCGAGGTCACACCGTTGGTGCGCTGGTAGTCGGCGGCGAGCTTCATCTTGTGCGTCCAGTCGATCCCCTCACGGGTGAGCGAAAGCGCCGCGGACAGGCCTATGCTGTCGGTGTTGCCGGCGGACTGGAATGCCCCGATCTGCCCCTGCCCGCTCCAGTTCGCGAGCAGCCCGGCCTCGCGAATGCGACGTTCCTCCTCGGCGGCGGCAAGGCGCTCCGCTTCGGCCCGGTTTTTCTTGAACGTGTCGTGCAAGGCATTGAGCTCTTCCACGTCGTCGGGGTTGGTGGCTTTCGCGATATCGATCACCGTAGCGACCTTTGCCTTATCGCCCGTCGCGATGGCCGCATCGACCATGGCGCGGACAGGATCAGGCAGCTCGGCGAAGGCGGGGCTGGCGGCGGCGGTGGTTGCAAGCGCGACGGCTGGGGCAATCAGGCGAACAGGGGTCATGGCGCCGAGAGCTAGCCAATCATTCGCGCAAGCGCCAGCCTGTACGGAAGATCCATGCGATGACTGCCACGCACAGCACGAGGAACGCCAATGTGAAGCCGAAAGCGACGCCAATCGGCACATCGGCATGGCCGGTGAAGGTCCAGCGCAGGCCGTTGATGAGGTAGAAGATCGGGTTGAACTGGGCGACCGTGCGCCAGGGCTCGGCCAGCATCTGCACCGAGTAGAAGGTGCCGCCCAGGAAGGTCAGCGGCATCAGGATCAGCAGCGGCACGATCTGGAGCTTTTCGAACCCGTCGGCCCACAACCCGATAATGAAGCCGAACAGCGCGAACGAGGCCGCCACCATCACCACATAGCCCACCGCCAGCAGCGGATGGGCGATCTCGTAGTCGACGAAGATCCGCGCGGTGACGAGGATGATCGCCGAAATGATCAGCGACTTGAGCACCGCCGCACCCACGAAACCCAGGATCGTTTCGGCCACGCCTACGGGGGCGGACAGCAGCTCGTAAATCGCGCCGGTGAACTTGGGCATATAGATGCCGAAGCTCGCGTTGCTGGTGCTTTCTGACAGAAGTGTCAGCATGATGAGGCCGGGCACGATGAACGCACCGTAGCTGGCCCCGCCGAACTGGCTGGTGTCCATCTGCCCGCCGATCGCCGCGCCGAACACCACGATATAGAGCGAGGTGGTCAGCACCGGCGACAGGATCGAGCCGAAGGCGGTGCGGAAGAAGCGCGCCAACTCGTGCTTGAGGATGGCGATTGCGCCGCGCCAGTTGATCGCTGCGTTCATGCCGTTCTCTCCGCCTGTCGTTCGTCTCGAGCGCAGCCGAGAGACCCCGCGCCAACGTGTCTCGACTTCGCTCGACACGAACGGTGCCATTTTGCACTCATGCCGCGGCCTCCACTTCGCCCCGTTCGACAAGGTCGACGAAGATATCCTCCAGTGTGCTTTCGCGCGTTTCGAGCCCGGTATAGGCGACCCCGGCCCCGGCCAGCGTCTGCGCCAGTTCAGCGACCTCGCGCTTGCCTTTGCCGGTGCCGTCGCCGCCGCGATAGATCAGGCGCAGGCCGCCGTCCTCCAGCGTGAGCGGATAGTGCGCGAAGGCTGCCGGGATTTCGGCCAACGGCGCGGCCAGCGTGAAGTGCGCCTCGGTCCGCCCGAGCTTGGCCATGATCGCTTCCTTGTCGTCGACCAGCAGGATGCGGCCCTTGTTGATCACGCCCACCCGGTCGGCCATTTCCTCGGCCTCTTCGATATAGTGCGTGGTGAGAATGATGGTGACGCCCGCCGCGCGCAGGGCATCGATCTGGCGCCACATGTCGCGCCGCAGCTCGACATCGACCCCGGCGGTCGGCTCGTCGAGGAACAGCAGTTCGGGATCGTGGGCGAGCGCCTTGGCGATCATCACGCGGCGTTTCATTCCGCCCGACAGCTCGCGGATGGCCGCATCGCGCTTGTCCCACAGGCTGAGGCTGCGCAGCACTTCCTCGATCCGCGCCTCATCGGGCGGGCAGCCGAACATGCCGCGCGAATAGCGGACCTGCCGGATCACCTTGTCGAACATGTCGAAGCTGAGCTCCTGCGGCACCAGCCCGATCTTGCGCCGCGCCTCGCGCCAGTTCTTGGCAGTGTCCTGCCCGAAGGCATGGATCGAGCCGGCGGTGGGGTTCACCAGTCCGCAGACCGCACCGATCAGCGTGGTTTTGCCCGCGCCGTTCGGCCCGAGCAGGGCGAAAATCTCGCCTTTGTTGATGGTCAGGTCGACCCCGGCGAGCGCCTTGGTGCCGCCCTTGTAGGTCTTTTCGAGCCCGCGAATGTCGAGAATTGGTCCACCCATGCGCGGCAATGTGGCGCGGGTCACGGCTTTTGCAAGGGGCTTCTGTATCGAATGGTATTTTATTCTTCGGCGGCGGCCTTGTGTGGAAGCAGCAACGACGAATCGCCGTAGGAATAGAACCGATATTCAGATGCGATGGCGTGGGCATAGGCCGCCTGCATCGTCTCACGGCCCATCAGCGCGCTCACCAGCATGAACAGCGTGGACTTGGGCAGGTGGAAGTTCGTCATCAGCCCATCGACCGCGCGGAACCTGTAGCCGGGCGTGATAAAGATGTCGGTATCACCCGCAAATTCGCGGATCAGCCTGTCCTCGCCCGCTGCGCTTTCGAGCAGGCGCAGGCTGGTGGTGCCAACCGCAATCAGCCGACCGCCCGCCGCCCGCGCGGCGTTGAGGCGCGCGGCGGTGGCGGCATCGATCCGACCCCACTCGGAGTGCATCTTATGCTCGGCGGTGTCCTCCGCCTTCACCGGCAGGAAGGTGCCCGCGCCCACATGCAGCGTGAGCGTCTCGCGGCTTACGCCCGCGGCGTCGATCGCAGCGACCAGCGCGTCGGTGAAGTGGAGCGAGGCGGTGGGTGCGGCAACGGCGCCATCCTCGCGCGCGAACATCGTCTGATAGTCGGAGCGATCAGCCTCGTCGGTGCCGCGCTTCTGCGCGATGTAGGGCGGCAGCGGCATTGTGCCCGCGCGTTCGAGCAGAAGCTCGACCGGCTCCTCGCCCGCGAAGGCCAGCGTGAACGAGCCATCGGCGTGGCGCTGCTCAGTCGTGGCGTAAACGTCCGCGCCGAAGTCGATCACATCGCCCTCGCGCAGCCGCTTGGCGTTGCGGATGAAGGCCTGCCAGCGCCTGAGATCGAGCCGCTTGTGCAGCGTCGCGCCGATCCGCGCCTCACCGCGCCGCCCTTCGAGCTGGGCGGGAATGACGCGGGTGTCGTTGAACACCAGCACATCGCCCGGCGCGAGCAGGCCGGGCAGATCGCGCACGCCCGCATCCGCGAGCGGCTCCCCGCCCTTCACCACCAGCATCCGCGCCGCATCGCGTGGGCGCGCGGGGCGCAGGGCTATGCGCTCGGGCGGAAGGTCGAAGTCGAACAGATCAACTTTCACAAAGGTTAGCCCCGATCATCCTGTGCCTGTCGAAGGACGCGCATGGCGCGGCCCCTTCAGCAAGGTTCGATCAATCGCTCTGCGAGTTGTTGAGCATGTCGAGCGTGATGGCCTGCTGCTGGGCCGGCGGCGCAGCGGGTGCGGGCATGGCTTGCGGCTTGTTGTCCGAAGCGATGCTGGCTTGCAGGATGCGCGTGGGATTGGTCGGCGGCTCGCCGCGCGCGATGGCGTCGGCAGCAGCCATGTTCGAAATCACGCGGCCAAAATTGGTGTAGGTCCGGTCCAGCGCAAAGCGCGGGTAGAACACGATGAAGAACTGGCTGTTGGCGCTGTCCTCGCTGGCCGAACGCGCCATCGAGACCGTGCCGCGCACGTGGGGCAGCATGTTGAACTCGGCCTTGAGGTCGGGCAGTTCGGAGCCGCCGCGACCGGTGCCGGTCGGATCGCCGGTCTGGGCCATGAAGCCGTCGATCACGCGGTGGAAGATCACCCCGTCATAGAAGCCCGCGCGGGTCAGTTCCTTGATCCGCTCGACATGGTGCGGCGCCCATTGCGGCATCAGCCGGATCGCCACCCGCTCGCCGGTCGAGAGGTCGAGCAGGAGGATGTTGTCGCGGTCCTCATCGAGGTTGAAGTTCACCGTAATCGGGAAATCCTGCACCTCGGCATTCTTCGCTTCCGCCGTTTGCAGCGCGGGCGACAGCGAGGTGTCCTGAGCCAGCGACGGCGCGGCGGTGAAAGAGAGCGTGGCGGCGATTGCAGCGCCGATCAGAGTGCGGATCATGTAGTTAGTCCGATTATGCGCATGGCAGATGAGCGGCGGGCCTAGTCAAAGCACGCTGACAGTTCAATGAACATTGCGCTTGCGCCTGTGGTCAAAGCGAGCCGCGCAGGCCCAGCTCTGCCACCCGCGCAGCGACCAGATCGCGCACATGCGGCGCCACAAACGGCGCGATATCGCCGCCATAGAGCGCGATTTCCTTCACCAGCTTGGAGGCGATCGGCTGCAACGAGATATCGGCCATCAGGAAAACGGTTTCGATGGAGGCGTTAAGCTGCTGGTTCATCCCCGCCATCTGATACTCGTACTCGAAATCGGCCACGGCGCGCAGGCCGCGCACGATCACGCTGGCACCGACCTTCTCGGCAAACTTCATCAGCAGTGCATCGAAGCCCAGCACCTCGACGTTGTCGAGCCCCAGCCTGGCGACTTCGGCGAGCACCATGTCCATCCGCTCTTCAGGGGTGAACATGGGGTTTTTCGAAGGGTTGGTGGTGACGCCGATAATCAGCCTGTCGACCAGCTTGGAGCCGCGCCGAATAATATCGGAGTGGCCGAGCGTCACCGGATCGAAGGTGCCGGGGTAAAGGCCGATACGGGATTCGCTCATCGGTCACGCTCCACGACAAACCGGGCGAGTGCGCGCAGCAGGTCCGCCTCCTTGCCATGCTGGGCAAGGTGGCCGATGGCCTGTTCGCTCAGCGCATGGGCCTGCGCGCGGGCGGCCTCCGCCCCCATCAGCGAAACGAAGGTGGCCTTGCCCTGCTCCTCGTCCTTGCGCAGTGCCTTGCCCGCCAGTTCCTGGTCGCCCTCGTGGTCGAGCAGGTCATCGGCGATCTGGAACGCGAGGCCGATGTCGCGGGCGTAATTGCGCAAGTGCCCCCTGCCCTCGTCGGGCAGCTTGCCGAGGATCGCGCCCATTTCCACTGCCGCCATCAGCAGCGCGCCGGTCTTGAGTTGCTGGAGCCGGGTGACGGTGTGCAGGTCGAACTCTTCGGTTTCGGCGGCAATGTCCATCATCTGGCCGCCTGCCATCCCCTTGTGTCCGCTGGCGGTCGCAAGCGTGAGCACCAGTTCGGAGCGGATGAACGGATCGGCACTCACACGCTCGTCGGCGAGCAGCTCGAAGGCCAGCGCATGCAGCGAATCACCCGCGAGCACGGCGGTTGCCTCGTCGAAGGCCTTGTGAGCGGTGGGCTTGCCATGGCGCAGGTCGTCATCGTCCATGCAGGGCAGATCATCGTGGATCAGCGAATAGACGTGGATCGCCTCCAGCGCGCAGGCGGCGCGGATCGCGCCGCTGCGGTTCGCGCCGTACATCTCGGCCACGGTCACCACCAGCAGTGGGCGCACCCGCTTGCCGCCGCCGATCACGGCATAGCGCATGGCTTCGACCAGCCTCGCGCGCGAATCCTCGGGCACCGGCAAAATTGCGTCGAAGGCGCTGTCGATCTCGCGCTGGACCAGAGCCAGCCCGCGTCCGAGCACATCGTCTGCCAGTGTCAGCCCCATCCCCCGCGCTCCTTCAACCGGCGTCGAACGGCGCGGTGCCGGTGGGCGTGCCATCGGCGGCGGCGACGATCTTCTCGATCCGCTCCTGCGCCGCGTCGAGCCGGGTCTGGCAGTGCCGTCGCAATGCTTCGCCGCGCTCATAAAGGTTGAGTGATTCGTCGAGCGGGACTTCGCCGCCCTCGAGTTTGCGCACCACGTCTTCCAGCGCGCGCAGGGCGTCTTCGAAGCTGAGGTCGGCGAATTGTGCGGGGTTTTCCTCCATGGCTGGCACGTTTGACGGGGATGAGTGGCATGGTCAAGCGCAGGAGGACTGGCGCTCCACCGCAGCCAGCGTTAGAGGCGCTGAGCATGAGCGAAATTACCCCTGATGTCGTCGAGGCACACGGCCTCAGCCCCGAGGAATACGAGCGCGTGCTGAATGCGCTTGGACGCGAGCCGAACATGGTCGAGCTTGGCATTTTCTCGGTCATGTGGTCCGAACATTGCAGCTATAAGTCGTCGCGGCTGCATCTGAAGAAGCTGCCGACCGAGGCGCCCTGGGTGATCTGCGGCCCCGGCGAGAATGCCGGTGTTATCGACATTGGCGATGGTCAGGCGGCGATCTTCAAGATGGAGAGCCACAACCACCCCTCGTATATCGAGCCCTATCAGGGCGCGGCGACGGGCGTTGGCGGCATTCTGCGCGACGTTTTCACAATGGGCGCGCGCCCGGTGGCCAATGCCAACGCGCTGCGCTTCGGGCGGCCCGAGCATCCGAAGATGAAGCATCTGGTGCAGGGCGTGGTCGCGGGCATCGGTGGCTATGGCAATTGCGTGGGCGTGCCGACCGTGGCGGGCGAGACCAACTTCCACCCCGCCTACGACGGCAACATCCTTGTGAACGCGATGACCGTGGGCGTGGCTGACGCCGACAAGATTTTCTACAGCGCAGCGACCGGCGTTGGTAACCCCATCGTCTATGTCGGTTCGAAGACCGGGCGTGACGGTATCCACGGCGCGACCATGGCCAGCGCCGATTTCGGCGAGGACGCCGAGGCCAAGCGCCCGACCGTGCAGGTGGGCGATCCCTTCACCGAGAAGTTGCTGATCGAGGCCTGTCTCGAACTGATGGCCACCGACGCCATCGTTGCCATTCAGGACATGGGCGCGGCGGGCCTGACCTCGTCGAGCGTGGAAATGGCCACCAACGGCAAGGCCGGGATCCGGCTCGACATGAACATGGTGCCCTGCCGCGAAGAGGGTATGACGCCCTACGAGATGATGCTGAGCGAGAGCCAGGAGCGCATGCTCATGGTGCTGAAGCCCGGCAAGGAAGCCATGGCCGAGGAAATCTTCCGCAAGTGGGAGCTGGACTTTGCCGTGATCGGCGAAGTCACCGACACGCAGCACATGGTGCTCGAATTCGACGGCGAGGCGGTCTGCGACATTCCGCTGGGCCCGCTCGCGGCGGACGCTCCGCTGTACGACCGGCCCTATCTCAGCCGCGAGGAATATCGCGTCTGGGCGGGCACGAAACCGCTGGAAAACATCCCCGGCGGCACCGACATCGGCGGCGACCTGCTGAAGCTGATCGGCAGCCCCGATCTCGCCAGCCGCAGCTGGATCTCCGAGCAGTACGACAGCCAGGTCGGCGCTGACACCCTGCAGACCGGCGGCGATGCCGGTGTGGTGCGCGTCCACGGCACGAAGAAGGCGCTGGCGATCAGCACCGACTGCACCCCGCGCTATGTCTATGCCGATCCCTACGAAGGCGGCAAGCAGGCCATCGCCGAGGCCTATCGCAACCTCTGCGCGGTGGGTGCGCGCCCGCTGGCGGTGACCAACTGCCTCAACTTCGCCAACCCGCAGCGGCCCGAGATCATGGCCCAGCTGGTCCACGCGCTCGACGGCATGGGCGAGGCCTGCCGCACGCTCGACTTCCCGATCGTGAGCGGCAACGTCTCGCTCTATAACGAGAGCAAGGCGACCGGCGGCGGCTCGGCCATTCTGCCCACCCCTGCCATCGGCGGTGTCGGCCTGATCGACGACTATGCCACGATGATGACCGCGCCGTTCAAGCACGAAGGCGACGCGATCTACCTGCTCGGCGCCGAGCCCTGGGCAACGCCCAATCCTGAGCGCAGTCTGGTCGGTCAGTCGCTGTGGCTGCGGATTATCCATGGCCGCGAGGAAGGCCGTGCGCCGCATGTCGACCTGACGCTCGAGAAGAACTCGGGCGAGTTCATCCGCGAGTTGATCGAGGCTGGCCTCGTCAACGCGGTGCACGATGTGTCCGATGGCGGCATGGCCGTGGCGCTCGCCGAAATGGCGATGCAGAGCGGGCTCGGCGCGGAAACGGTGAATCACCCCGATTACGACCCGGCCCGCTGGTGGTTCGGCGAGGATCAGGGCCGTTACATCATCACCGTGCCCGACAACGCGGCATTCCAGGCGCAGATCGCCAAGGGCACCCGCGATGACGAGACCGCATCGAGCGGCCTGCGGCGGATCGGCACCGTCGGCGGCTCGTCGCTGTTCGGGGTCGAGGTGGAAAAGCTGCGCGCCGCGCACAAGGCCTTCTTCAAGGACTGGATGGAGGCCTGACCCCATGAACCTCGCCGACATTCTCGCGCCGACTTACATTCAGATGCTCGGCGCAATGTCGGCGTGGCTGGGCAAGGCGGCGGAGCAACTGCCCGAGGCGGACAGCCTGATGTCGAAGCGGCTGGCCAACGACATGTTCCCTCTGGCGACGCAGGTGCGCTTTTCCTGCGTGCAGGCGCTGGAGGGCCTGTGCCGCCTGCGTGGCGAGGACTTCCCGCCGTTGGTCGACGAACTGCTGAACGAAGGGCGCAACGCAGGGGAGCAGCCCGGCACCATTGTCGAGGCACGCGCGCGGATTGAGCAAGTGCTGGCCGAGGTGCGCAAGCTGGCCGAGGATGTTCCCGTTGGCGATGACGACCGCCCGATTGAACATGCCCTGCCGATGGGCCTCGTGTTCGATCTGAGCGCTGAACAATATACCCGCGACTGGGCGCTGGCGCAGTTCTACTTCCACGTGATGATCGCCTATGCGATCCTGCGCGCCGGTGGCGTCGACCTTGGCAAGGCCGACTATGTCGCGCACATGTTCCAGTATGTGCGGCCGGGGACCATGCCGGGGGCCTGACTTGCCGACCTGCCTTGCGGCTTGCCCAACATCTGATATTACGCAATCCAGGGTTAGTAATATCAGATGGGTGATCGTATGCGCGTGAGGAATGGATTGCGGCTATCGGTTGCGTCGCTTGGCTTGTGCTTTGCCGTTGCGTGTGTCGCCAGCGAGCCCGGCGATGCGGAAATGGCCGCGGCTCCAGCCCACTCGTTCATTCCCGCCGATTTCGATCCGCCCACCTTGGTCGAGGCGCAGGGCTTCAAGCTCGTGCCGCTCGGACCCGATGTGGTGGAGCAGGACTATGCCGCCTACATGTCCTCGATCGAACACCTCCAGCAGACCTTTTCGCGCAGCACCGGCTGGCCTCACGCGGGCCTCACCTTGGCCGACTCGATGGTCGATATGGAGTCCGAGGCGGCACGTTTCGCCGCGCGCGAGAGCTTTGCCTATGGCGTGCTGACGCCCGACGGACAGTATGAGCTGGGTAGCGTCTACGTGCGACCTAGCCCTGTCGCAGGCTATGACGCCGTGGTCTCGCTGTGGGTCACCAAGGCGCAGTACGACGCCGGGTTCGACGCCGTGCTCTATCGCTGGGTGCGTGACTGGGTGGCGCGGGAATGGCCGTTCGAAAAGGTCGCCTATCCGGGCCGCGCCATCGCCTGGGACGAATGGGACGCGCTCGCCGCAGAAGCAGGCGGCTAACCTAACCGCCCACCCACTCTTCGCGCGGAATTTCCAGCAGTTCGAGCAAGGCGGTCAGGTCGCCCTGCTCGACCCAGCCGTTTGCAGCAGCGCGCGCCTTGGGCTTGGCGCGGTAGGCGATTCCGTAACTGCTCGCTTCGAGCATCGGAATATCGTTCGCGCCGTCGCCCGCCGCCATGCTGATCGCGCCCTCGCCCAGCTTCGCCAGCTCCTCTTCGAGCACCGCCTGCTTGGTCGAGCTGTCGCAGATGTCACCGACCAGCCCGCCGGTGAGCTTGCCGCCAGCGACCTCCAGCCGGTTGCCGACCACACGCTCGAACCCGATCTCGCTCGCCACCACATCGGCGAAGTGGTGGAAGCCGCCGGTCACCAGTGCCGTGCGGCAGCCGCGCGACTTCAGCGTCTCGACCAGCACCCGCGCGCCGTCGTTGGCGCGGATGCGCTCATCGAGGCACTGCTGGATCGCACTCTCATCGAGGCCTGCCAGCAGGCCGACCCGCTCACGCAAGGCACTGCGGAAATCGAGTTCGCCCTGCATCGCGCGTTCGGTGATGTCGGCGATCTTCTCCTTGAGGCCCGCGAAATCGGCCAGTTCGTCGATGCATTCCTGCCCGATCATGGTCGAATCCATGTCGGACACGAACAGGTGCGGCACGGCGATTTCGTCGCGGGCGATCAGGCCGTCGGTGGGGCCGAAGTGGCTGTCGATTACGGCGCGCAGGGTGCCCATGTCATCGCCGGGGCATTCGATCTGCAAAACACGCGAATTGGCATCGAGCAGTTCGGCGCAGGCGGCGGGCAAGCCCTTTGCCTTCAATTCGGCAAGTGCGGCGTCGAGGCCGGTTTGCAGCTTCGCGGGGTCTGCTATCAGGCGGGCAATGAGCACTCGGGAAACTCCAACGGATAACGCGCCAAAAAACGTGATGGCGCTCATTGCAGGGCCGACCGCCAGCGGCAAGAGCGATCTCGCCGTGCGCCTCGCGCTCGCCTTGCAGGAGCGGGGGCGCGAGGCCCACGTGATCAATGCCGACAGCGCGCAGGTCTATGCCGATCTCGCCATCGTCAGCGCCCGCCCGACCGAGGCGGAGATGCAGGGCGTGCCGCACCTCCTGTTCGGCGCATGGGACGGCGCACAGGCCTGCTCGGCGGCGGACTGGGCCGAGGCTGCCAGACGTGAGGTCTTTGCGGCGCACGAGGGAGGCGCGGTGCCGATCCTTGTCGGCGGCACCGGGCTCTATATTCGCACTCTGCTCGATGGCATCGCCCCGATCCCCGCCATCGCCCCCAACGTGCGCGAGACAGTGCGCGCCCTGCCCGTGGCCGAGGCCTATGCCGCCTTGCAGGCCGAAGACCCGGAGCGTGCCGCACAGCTCAACGCAGGCGACAGCCAGCGGGTTGCTCGGGCGCTGGAGGTGGTACGGGCGACCGGGCACTCAATGCTCTATTGGCAGCAGCATCTCGAAGGCGGGATCGCCGCTCAGGTGACGCTCGCGCCGCTGGTCCTGCTGCCCGAGCGCGAGGCGCTGTTCGAACGGTGTGACCGGCGTTTTCAGGCGATGGTCGATGCAGGCGCGCTGGAGGAGGTGGAGGCTCTCTATGCTCGCGGGCTCGACGAAACCCTGCCCGTGATGCGCGCCATCGGTGTGCGCGAAATGGGTGAGGTGCTGTACGGTCGACTGACGATGGCCGAGGCGATCCTCAGCGGCCAGCAGGCCACCCGGAACTATGCCAAGCGGCAATATACCTGGCTGCGCAACCAGCTTCCGGATGAATGGAACCGCGCCCTGCCAGAAAGTGTCAATCTTGAAAGTCAGTTTGAAAGTTTATTACCAAGATAGAGGTTGACATGACATATCCTGTCTCATAGAGCCCTCTCAGGAATTCGGAGAGGAACGGCCCGGCATGATCGCTCATGCCGGGCCAATCATTTCACGAAGCACAGAAAGGAATTTCACGTGGCAGACGAACGCAGTGGCGCTGCGATACTGGTCGAAACACTGGTCCGGCAGGGGGTTGAATATGTATTCGGCTATCCCGGCGGCGCGGTGCTACCGATCTATGACGAGCTGTTTGCCGACGATCGCATTCGCCACATTCTGGTCCGCCATGAAGCAGGCGCGGCCCACGCGGCCGAGGGCTATGCGCGCAGCACCGGCAAGCCCGGCGTTGTTCTGGTCACCTCCGGCCCCGGCGCGACCAATGCGATCACCGGCATCGCCGATGCCTTCCTCGATTCCATCCCGCTGGTGGTCATCACCGGGCAGGTTCCCACGAACCTGATCGGCACCGACGCATTTCAGGAGGCCGATACCATTGGCCTGACGCGGCACTGTACCAAGCACAACTATCTGGTCAAAGACCCCGAGCAGCTTGCAGCGGCGGTCGACGAGGCGTTCGAGATCGCCACCACCGGCCGCCCCGGCCCGGTCGTGATCGACATTCCCAAGAACGTCCAGATCGCCACCGCGCGGCTCGAAGACACCGCGCCGCAGCGCCCGAAGCGCTATCGCCCGCAACTGGTCGCTCCGGCGGACGAGATCGCCGAGGCCATCGAGCTGATCGCCAATGCCGAACGGCCCGTGTTCTACACCGGCGGCGGCGTGATCAACGCGGGGCCGCGCGCCAGCGAACTGCTGCGCCAGTTGCAGGCGCTCACCGGCGCTCCGGTTACCTCGACGCTGATGGGCCTTGGTGCTTTCCCCGCCGACCATTCCGACTGGCTCGGGATGCTCGGCATGCACGGCACCTATGAAGCCAATATGGCGATGAACCAGTGCGACGTGATGATCAATCTGGGCGCGCGCTTCGACGACCGTGTTACGGGCCGTCTCGACGCGTTCTCGCCCGGTTCGAAGAAGATCCACATCGATATCGACCGCGCCTCGATCAACAAGATCGTGCCGGTCGATCTCGGGATCGTGGGCGACTGCGCCCATGTGCTCGAACAGCTGATCGCCGCCTGGGGCACCCGCAAGGGCGCGGACCTGGCCGAGTGGAAGGCGCGGATCATTGGCTGGAAGGCGCGCGAAAGCCTGTCCTACCCCGCCAAGGCCGACGAGATCATGCCGCAGCTCGCGGTCGAGCGGCTCCATGCCCTGACGAAAGATCAGGACCCGATCATCACCACCGAGGTTGGCCAGCATCAGATGTGGGCCGCGCAGTACTTCGGCTTTCAGGGGCCGAACAAGTGGCTCACCTCGGGTGGGCTCGGCACCATGGGCTATGGCATGCCCGCCGCGATCGGCGCGCAGCTCGGCAATCCGGGCAGCCTCGTGATCGACATCGCGGGTGAGGCCTCGATCCAGATGAACATTCAGGAGATGGGCACGGCGAGCCAGTTCCGTCTGCCGATCAAGGTGTTCATCCTCAATAACGAGTACATGGGCATGGTCCGCCAGTGGCAGGAACTGACCTACGAGAGCCGCTATTCGAACAGCTATTCCGACAGCCTGCCCGATTTCGTCGCGCTGGCCGAGGCCTATGGCTGGAAGGGTATCCGCATTCACGACGAGAGCGAACTCGACGCCGGGATCAAGGCCATGCTGGAGCATGACGGGCCGGTGATGGTCGACTGTCTGGTGTCGAAGGAAGCCAACTGCTTCCCGATGATCCCGAGCGGGGCGGCGCACACCGAAATGCTGCTCTATGGCGACATGGTGGCAGGCACCATGGCAGACGAAGCCAAGGCTCTGGTGTGATGCCCGTTAACCGCAAACCCCAATTTGCCGTTCGTGTCGAGCGAAGTCGAGACACGCCCGCGCCAACGCCTCTCGACTACGCTCGAGGCGAACGGAAGTAGATTGTCATGAAAATCAACCATCGCGAATCCGAGCGCCACGTGCTCGCCATCACGGTCGACAACGAGGCGGGTATCCTCGCCAAGATCGCCGGCCTGTTCACCGCACGCGGCTACAACATCGACAGCCTGACCGTGGCCGACATCTCGAACGACCATGCGATCAGCCGCATCACCATCGTCACCAACGGTCCGCCGCAGGTGATCGACCAGATCGAGGCGCAGCTTGAGCGTCTGGTGCCGGTGCACAAGGTGGTGGATCTCACCGCTGCCGGTCCGCATGTCGAGCGTGAGCTGGCGCTGGTGAAGGTCAGGGGCACGGGCGAAAAGCGCGTCGAGGCGCTGCGTCTGGCGGATATTTTCCGCGCCCGCCCGGTCGATACCACCACCGAGAGCTTCGTGTTCGAGATCACCGGGCCGCCGGAAAAGGTCGACACGTTCATCTCGCTGATGCGCGAGCTGGGGCTGGTCGAGGTTGGCCGCACCGGCGTTGTCGGCATGATGCGCGGCAGCGAAGGCGCCTGAGCGGTTACAATGTAACTACATTTCCCGTTCCCGAATGGGGGGCATTGCCGCTAGGGGCTGTTTCCGAGTCGCAGCTCCCCTCATTCTTCGCGGAGCGACTTCACAGAATAGCAGGAAAGACGAGATGAAAGTCTACTACGACGCCGATTGCGACCTGAACCTGATCGCTGACAAGAACATCGCCATCCTTGGCTATGGCTCGCAGGGCCACGCCCATGCGCAGAACCTGCGCGATTCGGGCTGCAAGAACGTCGCCATCGCGCTGCGTCCCGGCTCGGGCTCGGCCAAGAAGGCCGAAGGCGCCGGGTTCAAGGTGCTGTCGAACAGCGAAGCTGCCGGCTGGGCCGACATCCTCATGATCCTCGCGCCCGACGAACATCAGGCCGCGATCTGGGAGAACGACCTCAAGGGCAACATGAAGCCCGGTGCCGCGCTCGCCTTCGCGCATGGTCTGAACATTCACTTCGGCCTGATCGAAGCGCCGACCGACATCGACGTGATCATGATCGCGCCCAAGGGCCCCGGCCACACCGTGCGCGGCGAATATCAGAAGGGCGGCGGCGTGCCGTGCCTGATTGCGGTCCATCAGGACGCTTCGGGCAATGCCCATGACGTTGCGCTGGCCTATGCCTCGGGTGTTGGCGGCGGCCGTTCGGGCATCATCGAGACCAACTTCAAGGAAGAGTGCGAAACCGACCTGTTCGGCGAGCAGGCTGTGCTGTGCGGCGGCATCACCCACCTGATCCAGGCCGGGTTCGAGACGCTGACCGAAGCGGGCTATGCCCCCGAGATGGCCTACTTCGAGTGCCTGCACGAGACCAAGCTGATCGTCGACCTGCTCTATGAAGGCGGCATCGCCAACATGCGCTACTCGATCTCGAACACCGCCGAATATGGCGACATCGTGACCGGCCCGCGCATCATCACCGAAGAGACCAAGGCCGAGATGAAGCGCGTCCTCGCCGACATCCAGTCGGGCCGCTTCGTGAAGAACTTCGTGCTCGACAACCGTGCCGGCCAGCCCGAGCTGAAGGCGAGCCGCAAGGCTGCCGAGGCGCATCCGATCGAGCAGACCGGTGCCAAGCTGCGCGCGATGATGCCGTGGATCGGCAAGAACAAGCTGGTCGATCAGGAAAAGAACTGATCCCCTTCGACCAATTCGAAAGTACAAAAAGCGCGGCATGGCCTTCCCATGGCGCGCTTTTTCGTGTTCGAGCCTGATATGGAAGAGGCGAGCGCACGGCACATCCTGATCCCGATTCATGATTTCTCGCTTGGCGGGACCGAGCGGATTGCCTTTCGTCTGGCGGGCGAATGGGTCCGCCGCGGGCGGCGCGTTACCATTTTGGCGGGGGCGAACGATGGCCCGATGCGGCCGCAGGTGCCGGCGGGTGTCGGGATCGAAGTTCTGGCCGAACCGGTGCCGCGCAGCACCTTTTCGCGCCTGCGCCTCGGCGCGGCGATGGCGGGGCCAGCCAAGGCGCTTGCGCCCGATGCGGTGTTCCTGATCGGCAATTTCCATTTTGCCGTGGCGAAGGCGCTTAAGCAGGCGATGCCTGCGGTGCCGATTGTCGGCAAGGTCAGCAATCCACTGGTTCCCGCCGCTCTCGGCACCGGAGCGGTCGCCCGTGCGCTGGCAGGCTGGTGGTCGGGCGGAGTGGACAGGCTGGTGGCGATGTCCCCCGGTCTGCGCGACGAGCTGGCGCAACTCGTGCCCGCCAAAGGCACCCTCGCCATCCCCGACCCCTTTCTTGACGATGACGTGACCGTAACGGCCCGCTCGGGGCAACCGCGCAAGCCACTGTCACTGCTCTTCGTCGGGCGGCTCGAACCGCAAAAGAACCCGCTGCTGGCGCTCGCCACCGCTGCACGCCTGCGCGATCTGGGCGAACCGTTCACGCTGACTATGATCGGCGGCGGCGCGATGGAGCCGCGTGTGCGCAAGGAGATCGCGCGGCTCGGGCTGTCCGAGCATGTCAGCCTGCAAGGGCATGTCGCGAACCCCGCGCCGTTCTTCCGCGAGGCCGACATGCTGCTGATGACCTCACGCTACGAAGGCGTCCCGGCGGTGATCGGCGAGGCGCTGGTGGCCGGAATGCCCTTCGTTGCCACGCCCTGCACCGCCTGGCTGGAGGGGCTGGTCGCAAGCGATGCCAGCCTCGGAACACTGGTGGCCGCGCACGATGCCAATGAGCTTGCCGAGGCGGTGCTGCACCGGGCCAAACAGCCCTTCCCCACCGCTGACTCCATCGAGCAGGCTATCGGCGGACACCGGCTTTCGGCGGCGGCAGAAGTCTATCTCGAAGTGTTCGACACACTCGCGCGCGAGCAGCGGCTAACATGAGCGCACTGCGCAGCTTTCCGCCGGTTCTGTGGCTCCTCGTCGCGGCGGCGATCTTGCGCGCGCAGACCTTCGGCAATCCGGTCATCGAGTTCGACGAACAATACTATCTGCTGGTCGGCGAACGGATGCTCGACGGAGCCCTGCCCTATGTCGATATCTGGGATCGCAAGCCCATCGGCCTGTTCGTTCTCTTCGCAGCATTCGCCTGGATCGGCCAGCTGCTTGGCGGCGATGGCCTGCTGGCGAGCCAGATCGGCGCTCTGGTGGCGGTGGTCGTCACGGCTGAGCTGATCCGCCGTATGGCCCTGCGTGCGGGGGCCGATGGCCTTGCCGCGCTGTTGGCGGGTCTGGGCTATATCATTTGGCTCAACCTTGCGCAGGGCGAAGGCACGCAAGCTTCGGTGCTTTACACTCCGCTGGTAGTGGGCGCGGCCTTCCTTGTGCAGCGGCGCGCGCCACATCTCGCTCGCGATGGTGCCGCCGCGATGGCGCTGGTCGGATTGGCAATTCAGATCAAATATACGGCGGGCCTTGAAGGACTGCTGTTCGGCCTATGGCTGATAGTCCTCGGGCATCGACGGGGCTGGTCCTTCTCCAAAGTGCTGTCGGCGGCGGCGGTCTGGGCCTTGCTGGTCCTGCTTCCCACGCTGCTGACCGCGGCGATTTACGGATACCTCGGGGCGCTCGATGCCTTCCTGTTCGCGAACTTCCAGTCACAATTCCTGCGCGTGCCCGACGAGCTTTCGGTGATGGGGGAGGACCTGCTTGGAAGCGTGGCAATCCTGTTGCTTCCCGTCGCCCTTCTGCTGGCCACCATGCGGCGCGAAGACCTGCGGGCGCGCAGTTTCGAATGGCAATGGCTGGCCGCGGCGCTGGCCGCCATCCTGATCGTCGGGGCATATAGCCCACACTATTTCATTCCCCTGCTCGCGCCGTTGTTCGTCGTGCTGGCGCCCGCCTTCGGGCGCTGGCGCAAGGTGGGTGCGGCCGTGCTCGCTCTTGGGACCATGGCCGGGCAATTCCTGCTTCATCACTACGAGGAAACCAAAGGTGGTCGCGCTGAAGCCATGGCGATGGTCGAGGCCATCGGCGAGGTGCCGGGCTGCCTCTATGTGCATGACGGCTTTCCCGCGCTTTATCGGCTCTCGCAAAGCTGCCTGCCTACGCCCTTCGCATTTCCCGGCTCGCTGAATATGGCCAACGAGGCCAATGCGCTCGGGGTGGACAGCCGCAGCGAAGTCGAACGGATTTTCATGACCCGGCCCGATGCCGTTGTCACAGACCTGCCGGCTTATAATCGCGGCAACCGCGTCACCCAGGCCATCGTCCAGCGCGAGCTGGCGCAAAATTACGTTCTCACTCTGCGACTTAAGACCGGCTCTGACCGTTATCGGCTCGTCTATCGCCGCCGCGACTGAGGTACGCTGCCTGTTCATCCACGAATGCGACCTATTCGCGTGTTCGCAGTGGACAAGGACCAGCCCTGTCTTCACATTGAACCTCGACATCGCTCAATTTGACTCTATCAATTAGCTCCACTTTCATTCGGGAGAACTCCAATGCGCAAGACTATTCTCGCTACCGTGGCCGCTGCCGGCCTTGCTGCCGTGTCCCTCGGCGGGCTCAATGCACAGGGCGCCCCCGCCCCCGGCGCGATCGATCTTACCGCCGTGCAGGCGGGTGACTATACCACCGATCCGTCGCACTCGCTGGTGGCGTGGGAAGTCAGCCACCTCGGCTTCAACGATTATTTCGGCATTTTCGGTGACATCAGCGGCACCCTTTCGATCGACCCGGCCAATGTCGAAGCCGCAGCGCTCGACGTGACCATTCCGATCGCTTCAGTCACCGTGCCGAGCGAAGGCCTCAAGGGCCACCTGATGCGCCCTGGTCAGGATGGCGGCGCGCCCGACTTCTTCGGCCCCGAGCCCGAGGCCGCGCGCTTCGTGTCCACCGCCGTCCACAAGACCGGCGACACCACCGCCGAAATCATGGGCGAACTCACGCTTAACGGCGTGACCAAGCCCGTCACCATTCAGGCCGAGCTTTCGGGCATGGGCACCAACGCCATGAACCAAAAGACCACGCTCGGTTTCCATGGCACCACCACGATCAAGCGCTCGGACTGGAATATTGCCTGGGGCATCCCCTTCGGCATCAGCGACGAGGTTGAGATGAAGATCTCGGTCGCGTTCGAGAAGTAAGGCTTTCGCCAGAACTGACAGCAGAAGCGCGCGGGGCCCGACCTCGCGCGCTTTCTGTTTTTTGGCGCTCCCGCAGGCGGGAAAGGCTGGACATTCTCCTGCCTCGTCCGCATATGTCGCCGCGATGAGCACCCGCGAACTTCTTTCGCTGCTTCGACTTACACGCCCTTAGGCGCGCAATTTCCCCTGCCCGCGCGGCAGGAACCCGCCTAAGGGCCATTCCATCTTCGTACAGAAACAGCAGCGCGCGGTCTTGCCGTGCGCGCGTCAGGCGATAAGGCGAGTTCCACCATGCCGATGCTCAAAGACCCCTCCCGCAAGTACCAGCCCTTCCCGCAGGTTCCGTTGACGGACCGCCAGTGGCCCAGCCGCACGATCACCGCGCCGCCGCGTTGGCTCAGCACCGATCTGCGCGATGGCAACCAGTCGATCATCGATCCGATGGACGCGGTGAAGAAGAACCGTTTCTTCGACTTGCTGTGCGAAGTGGGGGTGAAGGAGATCGAGGTCGGCTTCCCCGCCGCGGGCGCGACCGAGTTCGATTTCATCACCGGCCTGATCAAAGCAGACCGTATCCCTGAGGACGTGGTCATTCAGGTGCTCACCCAGAGCCGCGAGGATCTGATCCGCCGCAGCTTCGAGAGCCTTCAGGGTGCGCGCGAGGCGATTGTCCATCTTTACAACGCGGTCAGCCCTGCCTGGCGCGACATCGTGTTCCGCATGAGCCGCGAGGACGTGAAGGCGATTGCCGTCAAGGGCGCGCAACTGCTCGTCGACGAAGCGGCCAAGCAGCCCGATACCAAGTGGCACTTCCAGTATTCGCCCGAAACCTTCTCGACCGCTGAACTCGATTTCAGCCTCGAGGTCTGCGAGGCGGTGATGAACATCGTCGGCCCAACCAAGGACTGGCCGATCATCCTCAACCTGCCGGCCACGGTCGAGGCGGCGACGCCCAACGTCTATGCCGACCAGATCGAGTATTTCTGCCGCAACCTGCCCAATCGCGAAGCTGCGGTAATCTCGCTGCACACGCACAACGACCGCGGCACCGGTGTGGCGGCGGCGGAACTGGGCATGATGGCAGGCGCCGACCGCGTCGAGGGCTGCCTGTTCGGCAACGGCGAGCGCACCGGCAACTGCTGCCTCGTGACTGTAGCGATGAACATGTACACGCAGGGCGTCGATCCTGGGCTCGACTTCTCGGACATCGACAAGGTGATCGAGACGGTTGAATATTGTAACCAGCTCCCGGTCCACCCGCGCCATCCCTATGGCGGCGAGCTGGTGTTCACCGCCTTCTCGGGCAGCCATCAGGACGCGATCAAGAAGGGCTTTGAGGCCCATTCGACGCAGAACAACGAATATTGGCGCGTGCCCTATCTGCCGATCGACCCGGCCGACCTCGGCCGCAGCTACGAGGCGGTGATCCGCGTCAACTCGCAGAGCGGCAAGGGCGGCTTTGCCTGGGTGCTCGAACAGGGTCAGGGCCTCAAGCTGCCCAAGCGTTTGCAGGCCGATTTCTCCAAGCACGTGCAGCAGATGGCCGACGATCTCGGCCGCGAACTGAACGGCGAGGATATCTGGACCTGTTTCCGCAAGGCCTATTACGTGAAGGTGGAGCCGCGTCACTTCCGTCTGGTCGACTATGAGGAAAGCCGCGCCGGTGACGGAACGCGCATCTTCACCGGCACGGTCGAGGTCGACGGCGAGCCGCAGCGCATTTCCGGCCGCGGCAAGGGTCTGGTCTCCTCGGTGCTCGCCACCATCCGCGATGCCTATGGCCTGGAGCTCGACGTGCTCGACTACACCGAGCACGCCATGGGCAAAGGCAGCGATGCGCGGGCGGCGGCCTATCTCGAATGTGCGCTGCCCGACGGGCGGATCGTGTGGGGCGTGGGGATCGACGAGGACGTAGCCACCGCCAGCGTGCGCGCGATCCTCTCGGCGGCCAATTCGGCGCACCATGGGCCGGGAGCGACCAAGCCCTGACCCGCGCGGTCAGTGCTGCGTACAACTGCTGCTCGACCACAGGGCGTCGGCCATCGCGTCGAGTTCGGTAAAGTCCACGAGTTTGCCGAGCGGGTCGTGCCGGTTTAGCCGGTACGGCCGCCGCCCGCCGCCGAGCAACTTGCGGCGCAGCGCATTGCGCAGGAGGTCCAGCCGCATCAGCGCTTCATCGAGTGCCACCTCGGGCGCGCGCATGCGCAATTGCGACCAGCGCTCCTCGATCTGCCCGAACCGTTCGATCACCAGTCCGTTATAGGCCCGATGCGGGCCGCGATGGAGCGGCATGCGGGCAGCAAAAGCGGCCTGCTCGGTGGCGGGGAGCAGAAGTCCGTTGCGGCGAAAGTCGTCATAGCCGAGGCGCTCGCGCCCGAGCGCTGCGATCAGCGCGGAGAAACATGGCTCGTAGAGCAATTGGCGCGGCAACAGGTGGTGGCGTTGCATATCCGGGCAAAAGCCGGGAGTGTCGCGCCGGTTTACCGAGCGGAACGGCAAGTGCCGCCGCGCCCTTGCAGGCACGACCGGTTGCACGCCTGCCACAGCAGCGGCGCCGGTTTTTCTACCTCTTCCCACATGGTCAGGAAGACGCGGTCACCTTAACATTTTGCTTTTCGCGGTCGGGAACGAGATTCAGCGTCTCGCCCGAAGGCCCCATTACCGAAGTGCTTTCGGCGACGCCGCCACTCTCGGCGAGCCAGTTTATCAGTCGCAGCGCAATCTTGGCGCCCTCGGCACGGTCACGGGCGAGTTCGGGGGCGAGCACCAGTTCCTGTCCGGTGAAAATGGCCAGCCCTTCGCTCGTCAGGCCACCATCGGCGGTGGGAGCGATTGCGGTGAGGCCAAGGCCGGGGAACGCCCCGCCTTCGATCCAGCGCAACACCGACGCGCGGAAGTAATGCGGATCGCTCCAGGAACGAGCCGGATGCCAGACCACCGCGCGCACCTGTGGCAGTTCGGCGAGCAGCGCACCGAGCCAGGCAAGCGTCCGCAACACCGGGAACATGGTCCGCGCGCTGGCGAGATGCGGTCCGGGCATGATGGTGATGGGTTCGCCAGCGGAAAGCTCAGCGGATGCGGCGAGGCCGAACAGGTGGGCGCATTCGGGCCGGACTTGTGCCGGCTCAGGATTGAGACCGGTCAGGTCGAACGTCAGACCATTGGCAATCAGCTCGACCCAGCCTTCCTCCACCTCGTTGACCTTGTGCGGATCATGGCTGACGGCGAACTTGTCACTCCTCGCGGCAAGTGCCCCAATGGCGGACGCACGCGGCCGCGTGCCCGCAGCGAAGACTAGCGAGACAGCGCAGCGGTCATTCCGCAGGTCCAGGTTTCCGGCGCTGGCGATAGCCTTCACCTCCTCCACTTCAGGCTCGGACCTTGGCGTGAACCAAGCTCAGGGTCGAGTCACGCAGTTGCCGCGCGGCTCCTCCTCAGCCCGGCAGTTACTCCCGAAACGTTCACAAAACCTAGCCACGCGCGCAGGGTAAATCTGTAGACGGACCGGGCGATCGCCTTTCGCAATCCGCGCCTATCGCCTAGCGCAACGCAAATGCACAACCGCGCTTCTGTTCTCGGGGTCGATCGGTCGCTGTCCGGCAAACGCTGGCTGTGGCGCGGCGGCAATATGGCCCTCGGCTCGCCTGCCGATGCCCTGTCCAACGATATCGTCACCCAGCTCCTGCTCTCGCGCGGGGTCGCGCCTGACGATCTCGACCGTCACCGTCAGCCGAGCCTGCGCGGCTTTCTGCCGGATCCCTCGATCTTCCGGGACATGGACCGCGCGGCAGAGCGCTTGGCCGAAGCCGTGGTCGCACAGGAACAGGTCACGATTTACGGCGACTACGACGTCGACGGCGCCACCAGTTCGGCGCTGCTGATCCTGCTGCTGCGCCAGCTGGGTCTGGAGGCCGGGCACTATATCCCCGACCGTCTGCTCGAAGGCTATGGCCCGAGCGGCGCGGCGCTGGTCGAACTGGGCCGGGCCGGGTCAACGCTGGTGGTTACGGTCGATTGCGGGGCGATGGCCTTCGAAGCGCTGGCCGAGGCGCACGAAGCCGGGCTCGACGTGATCGTGGTCGACCACCACAAGTGCGCGCCCGAACTGCCGCGCGCGCTGGCGCTGGTGAACCCCAACCGGCTCGACGAGGACGACGAGGCCGCCGCGCACGGCCATCTTGCGGCGGTTGGCGTGGCCTTCGTGCTGGCGGTGGCGCTGGTGCGGCGGCTGCGGACGAGCGGATACTTCAAGGACCGGCCCGAACCCGACCTGATGGGGCTGCTCGATCTGGTGGCCTTGGGCACCGTGGCCGATGTCGCCGCGATTCGCGGACTGAACCGGGCGTTTGTAGCGCAGGGGCTCAAGGTCATGGCCAAGCGCGCCAATATCGGCATGGCCGCCCTGATCGACGCGAGCCGCCTGAAAGCCGCCCCGCAGGCGAGCGACTGCGGCTTTGCCCTGGGGCCGCGAATCAATGCCGGCGGGCGAGTCGGCGAATCGACGCTCGGCGTACGGCTGCTGACCACACAGGATCCCGAGGAAGCGCGCCAGATCGCCGCCCAGCTTTCGCAGCTCAATGAAGAGCGCCGCGCCATCGAGGCTTCGGTGCAGGAAGAGGCCGAGGCGCAGATCGCCGCGCAGCACAACCGCGCTGTGATCACCGTGGCGGGCAGCGGATGGCATCCCGGTGTGATCGGGATCGTCGCCGGTCGCCTGAAGGAAAAGCATGGCCGCCCTGCCCTTGCGATCGCCATCGACGCAGAGAGCGGCGAAGGCAAAGGGTCGGGCCGCTCGATTCAGGGCGTCGATCTGGGCGCGGCGATCATTGCCGCGCGGTCCGAAGGGCTGCTGGTGGCCGGTGGCGGGCATGCGATGGCCGCGGGCTTCACCGTAGCTGTGGATAAACTCGAGCGCTTTTCCGAGTGGCTCGACGAAAGGCTCGCCCAGGCCGTGGCGCGC
Source organism: Aurantiacibacter xanthus (assembly GCF_003584015.1). GTDB lineage: Bacteria > Pseudomonadota > Alphaproteobacteria > Sphingomonadales > Sphingomonadaceae > Alteraurantiacibacter > Alteraurantiacibacter xanthus. Next base: position 14,916 of record NZ_QXFM01000140.1, on the reverse strand, counting down.
GCGAGCGCGGAACAGACCATGCTGCTCGACATTGCGGTCGCTCCGCGCGGGCTGATTCCCGACCTTGTGACCTCGCTCGAAGCGGCGGGGCCATATGGCATGGGCTGGCCCGGACCGCGCGTGGCCGTGGGCCCGGTGCGCCTTGTAAAGGCCGACGTGGTCGGGACCGATCACCTGCGTGTCATCGCCTCAGGGCAGGACGGGGCTTCGTTCAAGGCGATCGCCTTCCGCGCGGCGGAAAGCGACATGGGGCAGGCCCTGCTCCACGGCGCCAAGGGCCGCCTGCTGCACCTCGCCGGGCGCGCCAGGATCGACGACTGGGGCAGCCGTCCGGCCGCCGAACTGCACCTGGAGGATGCGGCCTGGGCCGACTAATTTGCACACTCTTCGCGAAGAGATGCAAAGAGGGCTTGACCCGAATCCAAACCCCTCCTAATTGCGCCCCTCGCCTCGCGCATGGCCCCTTCGTCTAGCGGTTAGGACGCGGCCCTTTCACGGCTGAAACACGGGTTCGATTCCCGTAGGGGTCACCAGCGCGAGGCGACTTTACTACACGGCCAGCATGGCCCCTTCGTCTAGCGGTCAGGACGCGGCCCTCTCACGGCTGAAACACGGGTTCGATTCCCGTAGGGGTCACCAGCCGGACTTATCCCGGCCCTTGCCAACTTCTCCCTAGCCAAGCTGCGAACCATGTGCTGTTGCAAACAGCATGGAGGGACGCCCGCTGCCATATGCCGGAATTGCGCTCGCGCTGATAACAGGCGCGGTGCTGGTCGCCGCAGGCATGGATTTCTGGCTTATTGCCGGGGCCTGTCTGGTGTGGATCGGTTCGCTTTGGCTGCTCACGCCCCCTCCTCCGCCGCCGCGCCCGCAGGAACCCGACAGCGTTAAGCTGACCCGTTCGGGCATGCGCGACATGATCGAGCATTCGGGCCTCCCGGTGCTGATGCTCGACGGGAATCGAATCATCTCCGCCAATGCCGCCGCGCGCGAAGCCATCGGCGCCCACGTTGTCGGGCAGGACGCGCGCGTGGCGCTGCGCCATCCGGCGGCGGTCGATCTGCTGTCGCGGCCCAAGGGCGGTTCGACCACCGTGCAGGGCCTCACCGGGCCCCGCTCGAGCTGGCAGATGGCGCGTCAGCCCATCGACGAGCGCTATTGCCTGATCGAACTGGTCAACCGCACTGCCGAAGCCGATGTCAGCCGCGCGCATACCGATTTCGTCGCCAATGCCAGCCACGAGTTGCGCACGCCGCTGGCCTCGATCATCGGCTATATGGAAACGCTGGAGGATGAAGGCGAGAACGTCGATCCGAAGCAGGCCAGCAAGTTCTACGGCACCGTGCTGCGCGAGGCGCGGCGGTTGCAGGCGCTGGTCGACGATCTGATGAGCCTGAGCCGGGTCGAAGCCGAAAAGCACGATCAGCCGCGCGAGAAGATCGACCTGCGCCCGGTGCTGCTCCAAGCCGCGCGCGACGGGGCGGGCCCCAACCGGATCGATCGGCTCGTCTGCAATATCGCCGAAGGCCCGTTCAAGGTGCGCGGCGATTCGCGCCAGCTCGAACAACTGGTGCGCAATCTGGTCGACAACGCCATGAAATACAGCGGGCCGGACAAGCCGGTCACCGTCACGCTTGAACATGGTACGCGCGAAATGGCCGTCATCACCGTGCGCGACGAGGGCGAAGGCATTGCGCCCGAGCACATTCCGCACCTCACCCGCCGCTTTTACCGCACCGATCCGGGGCGTAGCCGCGCGCAAGGCGGCACCGGGCTGGGCCTTGCCATCGTGAAGCATATTGTGGAACGCCACCGCGGCCGGCTCGACATCACAAGCAAGGTCGACAAGGGAACGACCGTGGAAGTGAAGCTGCCGCTGGTGACAGAAGGCTAGATTTCGACACAGATCTTACGGGTAAAGTCCCCAAGAGTTGCGCAAAGGGGGGTTGCTTTGATCGCCGACCTTGGCTGTAGCCTCCGCGTAACCTGTACGAGCTAGGCCGCGATCAGAAGGAATTGGAATTGCCGATGCACGCCAGACCTGCCCTGATCCTTCTCGCTGCCGCCAGCGCGCTGCTGTCTTCATGCGGGGATGCGGGCGCCGGGCGCACCGGAATTCGCGCCGTCGGCTCGTCGACCGTCTATCCTTTCGCCAAGGTTGTGGCCGAGACTTTTGCCCGGTCCTATCCCGAATATTCCTCGCCGGTGATCGAGGCCATCGGGTCGGGCGCGGGCATTTCGCTGTTCTGCAAGGGGGTCGGCCCCGACACGCCCGACTTTGCCCATGCCTCGCGCCGGATGAAGAAAAGCGAGTTCGAAACCTGCACCGCCAACGGCGTCAGCTCGATCACGGAAATTCAGGTCGGCCTGGACGGCATTGCCTTTGCCGCCTCGCGCAATGGCATCACGATCGATCTCACCCCCGAGATCGTCTACCGCGCTTTGGCGGCGAGGCCTTATGGCGAGGAGCAGACCGCGCGCAAATGGTCCGATATCGATCCCTCGCTGCCCGATCTACCGATCCTGCTCTATGGCCCGCCGTCGACCTCCGGCACGCGTGACGCGCTCAAGGAATTGGTACTGACCCCCGGATGCAAGGCCGGGCCTCTGCCCGAAGGGCTGAGCGACGAGGAGGAGGAGCGCATCTGCACCGAAGTGCGCGCCGATGGCGCTTTCGTCGAGCAGGGCGAGCAGGACAACCTGATCGTGCAGAAGATCGAGAGCAACCCCGATACCATCGGCCTGTTCGGCTATTCCTACCTTGAGGAAAACCTCGACAAGCTCAAAGGCCTGACCATGAACGGGGTCGAGCCGAGTTACGAGAACATCGCCAGCTTCTCCTATCCCGGTGCGCGTCCGCTTTACGTCTACGTCAAGAACGACCATGTCGGCGCGATCCCCGGCATGGTGGAATATTTGCAGGTCTGGCGCGACAGCTGGACCGCCGATGGCCCGCTTGCCAAGGTCGGTCTGGTCGCCAATCCGCCCGAGAAGATGGCGCAGATGGATGCGGCGATCTCCAGCCGCCCCGCCCTCACCCTCGCCGATTTCCAGTAACCGGACGAAGCGCTCAGCATGTCTCCAGCCCTGCCGATCCTGCTCGCTCTAGGCCTTGGCCTCGCCGCCTGGCTGTTCGCGCGTGCGCGGGCGCTGACCTTCCGCGCCAACAGCACGTCCAAGCGCCATTCCGCCTTGCCTTCGCACTTTGGCTGGTACGCGGCGCTGTGGGTGGCGGTGCCGATGGCGCTGTTTCTGCTCGCCTGGGGACCGATCTCATCTCAACTTGTGATGGCCGATGTGCTCGATAGCCCGGCAGCGCAAGACCTGCCCGCCTTCGGGCAGCAACGCATGGCGATCCTTGCCGAAGCTCGCAATCTGGCCAGCAATCCGGGCGGACCGAATTTCTACGATGAGGCCCGCACGCTGGCGCAGGTCTATGCCGAATCGAGCCAATTCTACACCTTCATCGGCGTCGGAATTGCCCTGCTGATTGCCGGGGCCTCGGCGGTGTACGTTTACCTGCGCCTCAAGCCGGATCTGGCCGCGCGCAACCATGTCGAGCGCATGGTGATGGGCGTGCTGCTGGCCTTCTCGCTGGTCGCGATCCTGACCACGCTGGGCATTTTCGCGACGCTGGTGTTCGAGACCTGGCGCTTCTTCGGCATGGTGTCGCCGCTCGATTTCCTGTTCGGGGTCCAGTGGAATCCCGATCCGATGAGCGCGACCGAGCATATCGACGCGAGCCGCTATGGCGCGGTGCCGCTGTTCTGGGGCACGCTGTTCATCGGCGCGATCATCGCGATGATCGTGGCAATCCCGGTCGGCATGATGAGCGCGATTTACCTCACGCAATATGCCAACCCGCGCTTCCGCGCCTGGGCCAAGCCTGCGCTCGAAGTGCTCGCCGGCGTGCCGACCGTGGTCTACGGCTACTTTGCCGCGCTCACCATCGGCCCGGCGATCCGCAATGTCGCGCTGATGCTGGGCGTATCCAACCCGTCGAGCGAAAGCGCGCTTTCGGCAGGTCTGGTGATGGGGGTGATGATTATCCCCTTCGTCTCCTCGATGGCCGACGATTCGATTGCTGCGGTGCCCTCCGCCATGCGGGATGGCAGCCTCGCGATGGGGGCGACCAAGAACGAAACGATCCGCCGTGTGCTGGTTCCCGCCGCGCTGCCGGGTATCGTTGCGGGCGTGATGCTGGCGATCAGCCGCGCCATCGGCGAGACCATGATCGTGGTCATGGCGGCCTCCACCGCCGCCAACCTCAGCGCCAATCCGCTCGAAGCGATGACGACGGTGACCGTGCAGATCGTCGCGCTGCTGACCGGCGAAGGCAGCTTTGACCATCCGACCACGCTCGCCGCCTTCGCGCTCGGCTTCGTGCTGTTCCTGGTGACGCTGGCGCTCAACTTCATAGCTCTGCGCGTGGTGAAGAGGTTCCGTGAAGCCTATGAATGACACCACCGAAACGCTCGGCCCGACCCGCACCCCGGCCTTCGCCGCCCGGCTGAAAAAGCGCTACGCTGCCGAGCGTCGCTTCAAGTATCTCGGCATGGCCGCGGTGGGATTCTCAATCGCCATGCTGCTGTTCCTGCTGGTGACGATGACGCTCAACGGCCTTGGCGGTTTCCAGCGCGCCGAGCTGCGGGTCGATGTCGACCTGTCGGGCGCAGCGCTGTCGCTTGACCCCGATGCCGCGACCGATGCGGTGCAGATCCGCGCGCTCGAAAGTCAGGGGCTGCCCGAAGTGGTCGAGTTCTCGGCCCAGCAGAGCCTGGGCGAGGAAGCGGCCGAGGAGTTGAACATGGATGCCTGGCGCTCGGTTGCGCAGAGCATCATCGCCAACCCCAAGATCCTCAACCACACGACCACCTTCTGGCTGCCTGCGAGCAAGTCGCTCTCGTCCGCCTTTGCCGGTGACGGGCAGGTCGAACTGCAACCGCTGGCCAAGCGGCTCGCCGCAGAGGGGAAGTTGGCCGAGCGCTTCGATCTCGGCTTTCTTTCCCGCTCCGACGCGACCGACCCGCAGCTGGCGGGTATCTGGGGGGCGCTGAAGGGCTCGATCCTGACGATGCTCGTCACCCTCGTGCTGGCCTTCCCGATTGGCGTTCTCGCGGCGCTTTATCTTGAGGAATATGCGCCGAAGAACCGCTGGACCGACGTGATCGAGGTTTCGATCAACAACCTCGCCGCGGTGCCTTCGATCATCTTCGGCCTGCTGGGGCTGGCGGTGTTTCTGGCGATCTTCCCCGGCTTCCGTTCGGCCCCGCTGATCGGCGGCCTGACTCTGGCGCTGATGACGATGCCGGTGATCGTCATCTCGGGCCGTAACGCGATCAAGGCCGTGCCGCCCTCGATCCGCGCTGGCGCGCTGGCCATCGGGGCCTCGCCGGTCCAGGTGGTGTTCCACCATGTGTTGCCGCTCGCCCTGCCCGGCATTCTCACCGGTACGATCATCGGCATGGCGCGTGCGCTCGGCGAGACCGCGCCGTTGCTGCTGATCGGGATGCGCGCCTTTGTTGCGACCCCGCCCGATGGCTTTACCGACAATGCCACCGTACTGCCGATGCAGATCTTCCTGTGGTCGGACGAAATCGACCGCGGGTTTGTCGAACGCACCAGCGCGGCTATCATTGTCCTGCTCGTCTTCCTCCTGCTGATGAATGGCCTCGCCATTTACCTGCGCAACCGCTTCGAGAAGAAATGGTGATGACCGAATATCCGGAAGCCCCGAAGGTGCGGGGTGCCATGCCCTCCATCGATGCCGAGCGCGCCGAGCACGGCCCCGCCAAGATGACCGCGCGCGATGTGTCGGTCTACTATGGCGAGAAGCAGGCGATCGATTCGGTGTCGATCGACGTGTTCAGCGAATATGTGACCGCCTTCATCGGCCCCTCGGGCTGCGGCAAGTCGACCTTCCTGCGCTCGCTCAACCGCATGAACGACACCATCGCGGCAGCGCGCGTTACCGGCGAGATCGCGCTCGATGGCGAGGATATTTACGCCAGCGGGATGGACGTGGTGCAGCTGCGCGCACGGGTCGGCATGGTGTTCCAGAAGCCCAACCCGTTCCCCAAGTCGATCTACGAGAACATCGCCTATGGCCCGCGCATCCATGGGCTGGCCGACAGCAAGGCCGACCTCGATGTGATCGTGGAGAAGAGCCTCCAGCGCGCCGGCCTGTGGAACGAGGTCAAGGACCGGCTTGCCGATACCGGCACTGCGCTGTCGGGCGGCCAGCAGCAGCGCCTGTGTATCGCGCGCGCCATCGCGGTCGAACCCGAAGTGATCCTGATGGACGAGCCGTGCAGCGCGCTCGACCCGATCGCCACGGCGAAGATCGAGGAACTTATCGATGATCTGCGCGGTAACTATGCTATCGTGATCGTCACCCATTCGATGCAGCAAGCGGCGCGTGTGTCGCAGCGAACTGCTTTCTTCCACCTCGGCCATCTGGTCGAATACGGTCTGACCTCCGATGTCTTCACCAACCCGGCGGAAGAGCGGACGAAGGACTACATTACAGGGCGTTACGGCTGATGAGCGAACATACGGTCAAGGCCTTCGATGAGGATATTACCCGTCTGCGCGGGCTGATCGCCGAAATGGGCGGCCTCGCCGAACTGGCGATTCATCAGGCGATGGAAGCCATGCTCAACGGCGACGAGGAGCTGGCCGCCGAGGTGGTCAAGCGTGACAAGAAGCTCGACATGCTCGAATCCGAGGTCGACGCGATGGCGGTTCGGATGCTCGCCCTGCGCGCGCCGATGGCCGACGACCTGCGCGAGATCATCGCCGCGCTGAAGATCGGCGGCGTGATCGAGCGGATCGGCGACTATGCCAAGAACATCGCCAAGCGCACCGGCCGTATCGAAGGCCGCGCCCGGTTCGAGCCGCTGACGCTGCTGCCCGCCATGGCCGAGGTCGCGATCGAGATGGTCCATGATGTGCTCACCGCCTATGCCGCGCGCGACCCCATCGTGGCGCGCGACGTGATCGAGGCCGACGCCAAGGTTGACGCTTTCTACGACAGCATTTTCCGCAATTACGTCAGCTACATGGTGGAGAATCCTGCCACCATTTCGAGCGCGGCGCAGCTGCTCTTCGTGGCCCGCAATATCGAGCGGATCGGCGACCATGCGACCAATGTGGCGGAAATGGTGCACTTCGCTGCGGTGGGCACCTATCCTCAGGATATCGAGCGCTAAGGGTCATTCCTCCGTCAGACTTGTGTCTTATTGTCACAAATCTGTCGAAAAAATGCCATAACTGCGAGGCAGCGGCCCGCGCTTGTGCGGCCGTGCTTGAGGTTTCGCATTATGTCCGCTCCCAAACTGCTGCTGGTCGAAGACGATACGGCGCTGGCCGAACTGCTCGAATATCGCTTCGCCAGCGAGGGTTACGAGGTGCGCACCAGCGCCGATGGTGACGAGGCCCTGATGATGGCGGCCGAGGATACGCCCGATCTGGTGCTGCTCGACTGGATGATCGAGGGCACCAGCGGGATCGAGGTCTGCCGCCGCCTGCGCCGCGACAAGGCGACCGCCCACGTTCCGATCATCATGCTGACCGCGCGCGAGGCCGAGGACGACCGCGTGCGCGGGCTCGAAACCGGCGCCGACGACTATGTGACCAAGCCGTTCTCGCCGCGCGAGCTGCTGGCGCGTGTGTCTGCCGTGCTGCGGCGCGTGCGCCCGGCGCTGGCGGGTGAGACGATTGAAACGGGCGACATCAAGCTTGACCCTGTCGCGCACCGGGTAGAGCGTCGTGGCCGCGCCTTGCAGATCGGTCCGACGGAATATCGTCTGCTCAAGTTCTTCATGGAGCACCCGCGCCGGGTGTTCTCGCGCAGCCAGCTGCTTGATGCGGTGTGGGGCACGGGCAGCGAAATCGAGGAACGCACGGTCGACGTGCATATCCGCCGCCTGCGCAAGGCCATCGCGCTCGACAACGCGCGCGATCCGATCCGCACGGTGCGCTCGGCGGGCTACGCTCTGGAGCCGGTCTGAGGCTAAGGGCAGAAGCCCATCACGATCGGGCGTCCCTGATCGAGGTGGAAGTGATTGGCGTGGGCGGCATTGTAGTCGGGTGACAGGACCGCGCCGAAGCTCTTGCAGGCCGCTTCGCGCGCGGCGCGGAGGAACTGGCCGCGCTCGCCCTCGTCGTCCCAGTCGTCGAGAACGCTGATGCGGCGGCCATCTTCCAGCACGAAAGCGGCAATGTCGATGGCGTTGCCGATAGCGTGTTCGCTCCAGTTGCCGGTCTGCGCGCCGTACATGCGGCGGCACGAATAGGTGCCGAGCTGCTCGATCCGCGCGATCGGCGAGCCCAGAATGTCCTCAGCAAGCGGCGCAAGGTCTTGCCTCCACAGTTCCAGCCCGATTGCGACCGGGCAGGTCATCTGCGGAGTTGTGGGCGTTAGGGAAAGGTCCGGCAGCGTCAGCCGATCCTCGCGCCGGCATTCGCCCTCGCCCGAGGGATCGAGCGCGGTGAAGGCCACCTCGCTGCGGGTGAGCACGGCGCGGCACTCGTCCATGTCCTCGCGCGCCAGTTCGAGCTTGGCGGCGGTGGCCCAGCCGCGTTCCTGCCTGAGATCCAGCGGAGCCCATGGGTTGTGCTGCGGGTTCTCCTGCAACCAGATCCACCCGGCATAGGCAAAGGCGACCAGTGCCATGAGCGCGGCCCATGTTCCCGGTGCTGGCAGCTTGGATGGTCGGCGGCGTCGCTTTGGTCTGGCCATATCAATGAAAGTCGCGGGACTTGGGAATGATCCTGAGGTTGCGCGGGTGGCCACGCAAGTTCGGGCTATGGAAGTCGCGGTTGGCTGGCGGCGGGTCTTGCCGTGGTTCGACCGGAGAATCGGCTCTGCCGCCGGGCAGCGGCCTGTCGATGTGGTCGGCGCGCGCGAGCGGGGCGGATAGCAGGTCTTCCGACAGGAGGTGCAGGTCGTGCGTCGTATCGGTGATGTGCTGGGCGATGATGTGGATCACCTCGTCATCATACTCGACCCGTCCGCGCACTTCCACCAGCCGCGCGCCCATTACCACGCGGCGCAGGCGCTCCATCAGGTCGGGCCAGACCACGACATTGGCAACGCCCGTTTCGTCCTCAATGGTGATGAAGCAGACGCCCTTGGCCGAGCCCGGTCGCTGGCGGATCAGCACCACGCCGGCCACCTGCACCATTGCCCGGTTCTTGCGTGCGCGCAGGTCGGCAGCGCGGGTGAACCCACGCTCGCCCAGCGAGGCGCGCAGGAAGCTCATCGGGTGCGCTTTCAGGCTTAATCGCGTGGTCTGGTAATCGGTGACGACCTCCTCGCTGAGCGGCATCTTGGGCAGAACTGCCCGGCCCCGTTCGGCGCCTTCCTCGCGCGTTTTTGCATGGGTGAACAGCGGCAGATCGGGTGCGGCGACGAGGCTGCGCGCGTCCCACAGGGCCTGCCTGCGGGTGAGCCCGAGCGAGCCGAAACAGTCGCCGCTGGCGAGCTTTTCGATGTGTGCGGGCATTAGTCTGGCGCGTTCGCGCAGCTCGTTCACATCGGCAAAGGTCCCGCCTGTCTGCCGTGCGGCGACCAGCATGGCGGCGGCATGTTCGGGTAGGCCGTCGAGCTGGCGGAAGCCGAGGCGCAGGGCGATGTGGCGGTCCTGTCTGCCCGATTGAGGATCACGCGGAGACGCGGAGCCGCGGAGAGGATTTTCGCTCACAGAAGCACAGCGGCACAGAGCGGGTTTGTCCGCACCGCAGGTGCAAGAAGATTGTTTTCGCGCAGAGACCGCAGAGGACGCAGAGATGGTATCGCGCTCCACCACCCTCTGCGCTCTTTGCGGTCTCTGCGCGAAACTATTATTATAGCCTGCGGCGCTGCTTGCCTCTGTGCCTTCATGCCTCTGTGAGTGCCCCAAAAATCTCCGCGTCTCCGCGTCTCCGCGTGAATCCTCAAGAACCTCCAACGTGCAATCCCACTCCGAGTGGTTCACATCGACCGGCAGCACCACCACCCCATGCTCGCGCGCATCGCGCACGATCTGCGCCGGGGCATAGAACCCCATCGGCTGCGAATTGAGCAAACCGCAGGCAAAGGCCGCCGGGAAATGGCACTTCAGCCAGCTCGACACATAGACCAGATGGGCAAAACTCGCCGCATGGCTTTCGGGAAAGCCATATTCGCCAAAGCCCTTGATCTGGTTGAAGCACCGCTCGGCAAAGTCCGGGTCATAGCCGCGCGCGATCATCCGCCCGACCATCATATCCTGCAACTCGTCGACCTTGCCCCGGCTACGAAAGGTGGCCATGGCCTTGCGCAACCGGTTCGCTTCGACCGGGGAGAACTTGGCCGCATCGAGCGCGATCTTCATCGCCTGCTCCTGAAAGATCGGCACGCCCAGGGTCCGCTTGAGGATGCTCGTCAATTCATCGGGCGGCCCGTGTTTGAGGGCGGGCGCAGGTATCTCCACCGCCTCCACCCCGCGTCTCCGACGCAGATAGGGATGGACCATGTCCCCCTGAATCGGACCGGGTCGCACGATCGCGACCTGGATCACGAGATCGTAGAATTCGCGCGGGCGCAGCCGGGGCAGCATGTTCATCTGCGCCCGGCTCTCGACCTGAAACACCCCCAGCGAATCGCCCCGGCGCAGCATGGCATAGGTTTGCTCGTCCTCGCGCGGCACCGTCGCCAGCGTCAGCGTGCGGCCATGGTGATCCTCCAGCAGATCGAGACATTTGCGGATGCAGGTCAGCATCCCCAACGCCAGCACGTCGACCTTGAGGATGCCGAGCGCATCGATATCGTCCTTGTCCCACTCGATGAACGAGCGCTCGGGCATGGCGCCATTGCCGATCGGCACCGTCTCGGTGAGCGGGCTGGCGGTGAGGATGAAACCGCCGACATGCTGGCTGAGATGGCGCGGCATTCCGATTATCTGCTCGGTCAGCGCCAGCACGCGCCGCAGGTGCGGGTCGGATAGGTCCATGCCAATTTCCTCGGCGTGGCGGTGACTGACCTCGCGGCCCATGCTGCCCCAGACCGTGCGCGCCAGCGCCGAGGTGACGTCTTCGCTCAGGCCCATCACCTTGCCCACCTCGCGGATCGCCATGCGCGGGCGATAGTGGATTACCGTCGCGCATAGCCCCGCGCGGTGGCGGCCATATTTGTTGTAGATGTACTGGATCACCTCCTCGCGCCGTTCATGCTCGAAATCGACGTCGATATCGGGCGGCTCCTTGCGCTCCTCGGAGATGAAGCGGTCGAACAGCAGCGCGTGTTTGGCAGGGTCGACGCTGGTGATGCCGAGCACATAGCAAACCGCCGAATTGGCCGCGCTGCCGCGCCCCTGGCACAGGATCGGCGGCTCCTGCCCGCGGGCGAAATCGACGATGTCCTTGATGGTGAGGAAATAGCGCGCGAGGCCGAGCTTGCCGATCAGCTTGAGTTCGCGCTCCAGCGTCTCGCGGACGGTTTGGGGGACGCCTTGCGGGAATTCCTCAGGCGGATAGCGCCGCTCCGCACCGAGCCATGTTTCGGCTTCGAGATGCTGCTGCGGGGTGCGGCCTTCGGGGTAGATCTCCTCGGGGTAGTCGTAGGCCAGCTCTTCCAGATCGAAGGTGCAGGAATCGGCTACCTGCCGCGCCGCTGCAATCGCGTGGGGCCAGCGGGCAAACAGGCGCTCCATCTCCTGCGGGGACTTAAGGTGCCGCTCGGCATTGGCGTGGAGCAGGTGCCCCGCCTTGGCAATGGTGGTCTTGTGGCGGATCGCGGTCATCACGTCTTGCAGCGGGCGGCGCTCGGGGCTGTGGTGGTGGACGTCGTTGGTGGCGAGGATGGTCAGCCCATTGGCGTGTGCGAGTGTGTCGAGCCGTTCGATCCTCGCGATGTCATCGCCAGCGTAGAGGAAACAGGCGGCGAGGTGCTTCATGGTGGGGAGTTGCTCGGCGAGGTGCGGGAGCAGGTCGACGTATGCTGCGGTGAGCGGGCGGGTTTTTGGTTCACGCGGAGACGCGGAGACGCGGAGGTTTTGAGGGCGCTCGCAGAGGCGCAGAGGCGCAGAGGGCTTGCACTTGCGGCGCAGCCACTCTTCATCTTCAACCTTCCCGACAAATGTGACGGAGCGTGTGGAATTGCCGCTTCGCGGCGAAGTACCCTCTCTGCGCCTCTGCGCCTCTGCGAGCGAAATTCCACTCCGCGTCTCCGCGTCTCCGCGTGAACCCTGCACCGGAAAGGCCACCACATTGTCCTCCACCGCGATGGTGAACTCCGCCATCAGATCGCGCGGTGGCAATGCGATCAGATGCACCCCCTCGGAATAAGCCGCCAGCATCGCCAGCGAAATCGCGCAGGCCCCCTTGTCCTGCCATTCGCCGCTCAACGTCTGCATCCGGCCTGTCGAGATCAGCCGACACAAGCGGCCATAAGCGGCCCGGTCTTGCGGATAGGCGAGGAAGGCCAGCCCCTCGACCGTCTCGATCCGGCAGCCGATCACTGGGCGAAGGTTCAGCGCCTTGGCCTCACTATGCACCCTCACCACACCCGCCATCGAATTGGCATCGGCAATGCCCAGCGCATCGTAGCCCAGCGCCCGCGCGGTGAGCGCAAGGTCGACCGCATCGGAAGCCCCGCGCAGGAACGAGAAACAGCTCATCACCCCCAGCTCGACGAAGCTGGCGCGCGGCGGCTGCCCGATCAGCGCGGGATCGGCCTCGACATGGCGCTTGCCGGGTGTGAGCGGAGCGTCAGGCATCTTGTCCTCACTCGCCTTCACACCGGGCGATGCACTGTCCGATGATCGCGGTCCACAGCATATGTTCTGTATATGTTCTTGAACTCAGAGTGCCAACACCAATTGTCTGTCACGGAACGCTTGCACTTGGCTCACGTATGGTTAGATCGCACCGGCGTCCGGGCCCCTCTGGCGAGCATGTGCTCGTGATGTCGGACGCTTCAACAGGGGCCGTTCCACAATCCGGCCCCGCTAACAGGGACCATTATGGACATCCTCGCCCTCCTTTCCGATCCCGGCGCTTGGCTCGCGCTGCTGACGCTGATTGCGCTCGAAGTCGTGCTCGGGATCGACAACCTGATCTTCATCGCCATTCTCTCGAACAAGCTGCCCGTGCACCAGCAGCAGCGCGCACGCCGCATCGGCCTCGCGCTGGCGCTGGTAATGCGGATCGGCCTGCTGATGCTGATCGGCTGGTTGGTCACCTTGCAGACGCCGCTGTTCGATCTCGGCATTCGCGGCGCCCCCGGCCCCTATGGCGAGCCGACCTTCGATACCGCCTTCTCGGGTCGTGACCTGATCCTTCTGGCAGGCGGCCTGTTCCTGTTGTGGAAGGCGACCAAGGAGATCCATCACTCGATGGAGCCGGAGGACGAATCGGGCGATCTGCTCGACAAGACCCCCGGCGTTGCTGCTGCGGCGACGGCCACTTTCGGCGCGGTGATCGTGCAGATTGTGGCGATCGACATGGTGTTCTCGGTCGATTCGATCCTCACCGCCGTGGGCATGACCGACGAGATCCCGATCATGATTGCCGCCGTGGTGATCACCGTGGGCATCATGATGGTGGCGGCCGATCCGCTGGCAAAGTTCATCGAGAAGAACCCGACGCTGGTGATGCTGGCGCTGGCCTTCCTCGTAATGATCGGCCTCGTGCTGATCGCCGACGGCTTTGGCGTCCACGTGCCGAAGGGCTATATCTACGCGGCGATGGGCTTTTCGGTTGGTGTGGAACTGCTCAACATGGTGCAGCGCAATCGGCGGGCGAAGAAGGCAGCGGGGTGACCGTTAGCAAGGGCTGTGCATCTATCCGCACGGCCCCTGCAAAAACCACTCAGGCATTCCGCCGCGCCCGTCATCGGGAAGGCCGCTGCGATAGATCCAGTAGCGGCGGCCTTCGCCGTCCTCGACGCGGTAGTAGTCGCGCAGTCGGGCATTGCCGCGCTCGCGCCACCATTCGGGGGCGATCCGCTCCGGCCCCTCGACCCGCGCCACCTCGTGCACCGCGCCGCGCCAGCGGAACCGGCGCGGATAGCCATCGGGGCTGGCGTAAAGCACCGAAATCGCCTCCGCCTTGTCGAGCAGCTTTGGCGGGCGGGCGTGGAAGCGCAGCTCTTCCTGATGGACCGGCTCGGGCTCCAGCGGGGGCTGCCAGCGCAGGCTACGCTCGGGGATATGGCTGGCGTGCAGCACCGGGCGGCGCACCGCCCCTACCCCAAGCCGCACGCTGAGCCGGTCGATACAGGCCGCGAGCGAGGTGCCATGCTCCTCGGCGGTGGCTTCGAGATCGGCCTGCCCCAGCGGTAGCGGCTGCGCCCAGCTGGCGGTGAGGCGCACCATCTCGATGCCGAACCCGGCGTCGACATCGTCGAGCCTTTGCGCAAACAGGCGGCAGATATGCGCGGCTTCACGCGTGGCCGCAGCCAGTTCGAGACGGCGCATAAGTACCTCGCCATCGACCCGCCACATGGCCAGATCGAGCCGCCGTGCGCCCTCGCCCCGGCCTTCGAGCAGCCGCGCCATGTCCGCCGCCAGATCGGCCATCACTGTGTCGAGCGGAGCGCGGTGGCGCACCGGCTCCATCAGGCGGCACTGCACCAGCGGCACCTCGGGCATGGCCACGGGTAGCAGCGGCTCGGGCACATGGCCGACAAGCTGGTCGAGCCGGATCAGCGGGTTGGCGCTGGCCGCATGGCGAGTGCGGAAACGGCGACGTAGTGCATCGCGCCCGCCGGCCTGATCGCCTTCGCCTTTCTCGACCCGCGCCAGTTCGCCGATCCGCTTCAGCCCGAGCCGCCGCAACACCAGCAGCACGTCATCGTCGAGCCGGAGTGCGGCGACCGGCAGATCGGCCAGGCGTGCCAGCGGATCGTCTTCAGGAACAAGGATCGCACGTTCCGGCCCATGATGCGCCAGA
>NZ_QXFM01000139.1:12935-136145 GCF_003584015.1 Aurantiacibacter xanthus | reverse complement strand
CCGGGTGCTCTCGGGGTCGCCCGCAAGCTGGCGCAGGTTGGCGCGGTGCAGGTGCAGGAAGGCGAGCGCGAGCCGCAGCAGCTCGCGGCGGCGTTCGCGTTCCGGCTCGAACAGGTCAAGCTCGCGGGCGAAGCTGCGCAGGTCGGCGAGCAGTCCGCCCCACAGCTTGCGGGCTTCCCACCAGCGCTCGTAGGCGGCGTTGTTGCGGAAGCCGAGGAACAGGGAGAGCGCGATGCCGAACACGGTGAAGCCGGTGCCGCCAAGCTCGGGCACGAGGCCGGGCCAGCGGTGGTGGACGAACACGACCAGCGCTGCAAGCGTGGCCAGCATCAGCAGACGCGGCGCGATCACCGGCACGATCGAGCCGCGTACCGCGAAGGCCAGTTCGAGGCGGGTCGGCTTGTCGCGAACGATCACTGGATCAGGCCCGGCGCGCGGTGGCGATGAAGTTGAGCGAGAGGTCGTCCGACAGGTGCAGGCCCTTGGTTGGCGAGAAAGCGATGCCCTTCGGCTCGCCCATGATGAGGCCCGCTTCGGCCAGCAGCTCGGCCAGCTCGTCGGGGGTGAGGAAGTCGTCCCAGTGGTGCGTGCCGCGCGGGACCATGCCGAGCGTCTCGGCAGCGCCGACCAGCAGCGTGCGGCTGGCCAGCGTGCGGTTGGGGGTCGAGAGCACCATCAGCCCGCCCGGTGCCAGCCGCGCGGCCAGCTGCGCCACGAAGGCGGGCTTGTCGGCGACGTGCTCGATCACCTCCATCGCGGTGACAAGGTCGAACTGGCCGAGGCCGAGCGCGCCCAGCTCACCCGGCATGTAGCGGATGTCGAGCCCGGCGGCCTCGGCATGAGCAGCGGCGGCGGCGGTGTTCTCGGGCGCGGCGTCGACGCCGGTGACCTCCGCGCCAAGCCTTGCCAAAGGCTCGCACAGCAGCCCCGCGCCGCAGCCGACATCGAGCGCGGCCTTGCCCGCCAGCGGCCTCACGCTTGCCACATCGCCCGCCCAGTGCAGGTCCACCGCCTCGCGCAGGAAGGCCAGACGCACCGGGTTGAGCTTGTGCAACATCGCCGAGGAACCCTTGGGATCCCACCACTCGCTTGCCAGCCCGCCGAAGTGGGCCGCCTCTTCGGGCCGGATCGTTGCCCCCTGCGCGCTACTGCCAGATATTGCATCGGTCATGACTCGCTCCTAACAGCGCGCAAGGAATTGAACCAGAGAACAGATAAGGGACTTTCGTGGCCCGGATTGTAATGAAATTTGGCGGCACCTCGATGGCCGGAACCGAGCGCATCCGCCGCGTGGCCGAACTGGTGCGCGCGCAGGCGGCCGGTGGCAATGAGGTTGCGGTGGTCGTCTCCGCCATGGCCGGCGAAACCGACCGGCTGGTGAACTTCTGCCGCGAGGCCAACCCGCTCTATGACCCGGCTGAATACGACGCGGTCGTAGCCAGCGGCGAACAGGTGACAGCGGGCCTGCTCGCGCTCACCCTGCAGGGCATCGGCTGCAAGGCGCGCAGCTGGATGGGCTGGCAGGTGCCGGTGAAAACCTTCGGCGCCCACGCCAATGCCCGGGTCGACGACTTCGACGCCGCCAACGTGCTCGTCGCGATGCAGGCGGGCGAGATCGCGGTGATCCCCGGTTTCCAGGGCATTTCCGAAGACGGGCGCGTCGCCACCATGGGCCGCGGCGGGTCGGACACCTCGGCGGTCGCCATCGCGGCGGCGGTGAATGCCGATCGCTGCGACATCTACACCGATGTCGACGGCGTCTACACCACCGATCCGCGCATCGTCGCTCGCGCCAAGAAGCAGAAGTACGTCACCTTCGAGGAGATGCTCGAACTCGCTTCGGTCGGCGCGAAGGTGTTGCAGACCCGCTCGGTCAGCCTTGCGATGAAGAAGAACGTGCGGTTGCAGGTGCTCAGCAGCTTCGTCGATGCCGATGCCCCCAGCGCCGACAGCCTGCCCGGCACGATGATCGTCTCCGAAGCGGAGATGGAAGCCTATCTGGAGAAAGAGAACATGGAACGCCAGACCGTCACCGGGATCGCGCTCGACAAGAACGAAGCCCGCGTCGTCCTCACCCGCGTGCCCGACAAGCCGGGCGCGGTGGCCGAGATCTTCCTGCCGCTGGGCGAGGCCGGCATCAATGTCGACATGATTATCCAGAACGTGGGCCGCGACAAGGGCGAGACCGACGTGACCTTCACCGTGCCGCAGGCCGAGCTGGCCCGCGCGCAGGCGCTGCTGGAAGGCCTGCGCGACAAGATCGGCTTCAACCGCATCATCACCGATGTGAAGGTCGCCAAGGTTTCGGTGGTAGGCATGGGCATGAAGAGCCACACCGGCGTTGCCGCCACCATGTTCAAGGCGCTGGCCGACCGCGGCATCAACGTGCAGGCGATCTCGACCAGCGAGATCAAGGTCTCGGTGCTGATCGATTCGGACGAGACCGAACTGGCCGTGCGCGTGCTGCACACCGCCTATGACCTCGATGCCGAGGATGCGGTCGACGGGGCCGGCGTTTGAGCGCCTTCCCCAAGACGCAGGCGCTGATGGCGCGCGGCTGCGCGTTCCTCGGCAGCGAGACCGCGATCCTGTGCGGCGCGATGAGCTGGGTGTCGGAGCGCAACCTCGTCGCCGCGATGAGCAATGCAGGCGGCTTCGGTGTGATCGCCTGCGGAGCGATGACGCCCGAGCTGCTCGATGCCGAAATCGCCGGGACCAGGGCGCTGACGGATAGGCCGTTCGGCGTGAACCTCATCACCATGCACCCGGCGCTGTTCGACCTGATCGGCGTCTGCGAGAAGCATGGCGTGAGCCACGTGGTGCTGGCGGGCGGCATTCCGCCCAAGGGCTCGATCGAGGCGATCAAGGCCTTCGGGGCCAAGGTGATCGTGTTCGCGCCGACGCTGGCGCTGGCCAAGAAGCAGTTCCGTGGCGGCGCCGATGCGCTGGTGATCGAGGGCAGCGAGGCGGGCGGCCATATCGGCCCGATCTCCACCAGCGTTCTGGCGCAGGAGTTCCTGCCTGAGCTTGCCGCCGAACACCTGGTGTTCGTGGCCGGCGGGATCGGGCGCGGCGACATGATCGCGGCCTATCTCGAAATGGGCGCGGCGGGCGTGCAGATGGGCACGGCCTTCGCCTGCGCCAGCGAGTCCATTGCGCACCCCGATTTCAAGAAGGCCTTCTTCCGCGCCAAGGCCCGCGATGCCGAGGCCAGCGTCCAGATCGACGCGCGCCTGCCGGTGATCCCGGTCCGCGCGCTGAAGAACAAGGGCACCGAGGAATTCGCCGCCAAGCAACGCGAAGTTGCGCTGCTGCTCGATCAGGGCAGCGTCGACATGGGCGAGGCGCAGTTGCAGATCGAGCACTTCTGGGCCGGCGCCCTGCGCCGCGCGGTGATCGACGGTGACGTCGAAAGCGGCTCGCTGATGGCCGGGCAGAGCGTGGGCATGGTTAGCGCCGAAGAGCCGGTGGCCGACATCATCGCCCGGCTCTTGCGTGAAAGCGAAGAGGCGCTGACGCGGCGCTGACCATGATACGGGCGCTGTGCAGACAGCGCTCGGGTCATGGTTCTTAACAAGCGGTGTCGATCCGGGGGAATGCCATGCGGGATTCTCCTAGGTCCGGTGAAACCATGATTAACCGGAACGATTTTAAGGGAGCTGCAAACAAAACACGGGCAGCATCCAGATGACACCAGAAGACAGGTTCCGCTTTTTCGCTCTGACAGAGCGCGATCTCCGCAGCTTTCCGGCGGTTGCGCGGCATCTGGACCGTCACGCCCCCGAGGCGCTCGACGACCTCTATGGGGCGGTTCATGAGCAGCCCGAGCTGGCCGACAAGTTCTCCTCTGCCGAGCATCTGAACCGGGCGAAGCAGGCGCAGCTGGCGCACTGGCAGTCGCTGTTCGCGGGCAAGCCCGAGGCGGCGCAGATCGAGCGCAGCCGCAAGATCGGCTTCGTGCATGCGAAGGTCGGGCTGGAGCCGAGCTGGTACATCGGCGGCTATGCCCGTGTGCTGGGGCGGGTTGTGGGCGGGATGGTCAAGTCCTCGCTGGTCCAGCGCGTGCTGGGCCGTGGCCTCGCCGACAAGCTGAGCGGGCTGATCAAGATGGCGCTGCTCGACATGGAGCTGGCGCTGTCGGCCTATTTCATCGCCGAGCAGACGAAGCGCACACAGGCGCTCGATGAACTGGCGGCGGGTCTCAACCGCATGGCCGAGGGCAACTTCGCGCAAGGGCTGGGCGAACTGCCGCCCGAATATGCCGACATCGCGGCGGACTTCGAACGCATGCGCGCGTCGGTCAACGAGGCGCTGGCGGGTGTGTCGGTCGCTTCGGAATCGATCGATCGCGGGGCCAGCGAGATCCGGCAGGCGACCGACGATCTCGCCATCCGCACCCAGACCACGGCGGCAACGCTGGAGGAGACTTCGGCCACCACCCGAAGTCTTGCCAGCGATGTCGAAGAGACGGCCAAGGCGTCGCACCAGATCTCCTCGGCGCTGGCCGACACGCTCAGAACCACCGATTCCGGCCGCGCAACCGTGTCTGAAGCGGTGGAAGCCACCCGCCACGCCGAGGCGGCGACCAGCGAGATCAGCAAGATCATCGAGGTGATCGAAGGCATCTCGTTCCAGACCAACCTGCTGGCGCTCAATGCCGGTGTCGAGGCCGCGCGCGCGGGCGAAACGGGCAAGGGCTTTGCCGTGGTGGCCAGCGAAGTGCGCGCGCTGGCTCAGCGCAGCAACGATGCGGCGAATGACATCAAGGAGCTGATCACTCGCAGTGTGGAGCAGGTGTCGCGGTGCTCGACGCTGGTGGCGCAGTCGGGCGAGGCGTTTGGTGACATCAATGGCCGTGTGGCCAGTCTCAACGAGCTGGCCCAGCAGCTGGCCGAGATCACCCGCTCGCAAAGCGCGCTGCTGGGGCAGACCACGCTTGCGGTGAGCGAGATGGAACGTTCGACCCAGAACAACGCCGCCATGGTCGAGCAATCGAGCGCGGCGGCCAATGTGCTGGCGAGCGAGGCGAACCGGATGAATGGCCTCGTTCAGCGGTTCGCGCTCGATCACACGGCGGCGGAGGCCGGCCTGCACGGCGCTCAGCGCCGCGCGGCCTAGCCCGCGGAGCCTGCGCGCCTAGTCGGGCCGGGCCAGCTCCAGCAGCACCTTGGTGGTCAGTTCGGGCGCGTTCTGCATCACGAAGTGATCGGTGTCGGTCTCGTGATAGTCCACGCCCAGCGCTTTGGCCTTACTGGCAAAGCGCGGGAAGGGGCTGGGCTCGTAGCCGGTGGCGAAGATGTAGCTCTTGCGCGGGATTGCCTGTTCATCGCCCGAGAGCATCAGCGCTTCGGTCAGCGTCAGCAGCGGGTGATAGCCGACCACGCCGGGCACCAGCGAAAAGTCGATCGCACCGATCGGGGCCACCAGACCGGGGCGGTGGCGCTGCGATTCGATGTACCACTTGTGCTCGAACTCGCCGGTGATGTCCCACAGGCTCTGATCGTCGTCGGGCCAGAACGCATCGACATAGCAGATTGCATCGATTGTACGCCCGAGCCTGCTGGCAATGCCGGTGATGACCATGCCGCCATAGGAGTGGCCAGCCAGGATGAAGCGTTCGAACCCGGCCTCGCCGATCTGGTCGCACACGTCGTCGATATGGTCGCTCAGGGTGATGCCCGGATGCAGCTCGTCCTGCCGCGAGCCGAGGCCGGGCAGCGTCGCCACCAGCACCTTGTGCCCCTGCGCCTCCAGCATGGCGGGTACGCGGCCCCAGGTCTGCGCGCCGCCCCAGGCGCCGTGAACGAGAACATAGTTGGCCATCGCAATCTCTCCTTTGCGACCGTCCTAAAGTGCGGGCACGAAAAAGGGGAGGCAGTTTGCACTGCCTCCCCCTCTTGTTCGTAGACCTGAAGGTCCGGTGCTTAGCCCTGACGGCCCGAGCGCCAGCCAGCCTGGTAGGTGTCACCAGCCATCTTCGAGTACGGAACCGGCGACACGATGACGCGGGCTTCGAACTGCTCGTGGTCTTCCACGGTGGTCTTCTCGGTGTTCGGCGCTTCGCCCCACTTCACCTTCAGCTCGGTGCCGAGCGGAATTTCGTGGTCAACGGTCGCCAGCGACAGGCCGCGCTTCTCGTTGAACGAGTAGCCGGTGAACATCGACAGACCGACGGTGTTGCCAGCGGCATCGACCACAGCGTCGTAGTTCGAGTTGGCGTAGTTCGCGAGCGGAAGGTCGAAGAACTTGTAGTTCGGGCCTTCCGGGTTGAACAGCGAGCCGACGATGGTCTTCATGTCGTCTGCGTTCCACTCGAGGGTCACCTTCTTGCGCTGGGTGTCCTTGTTCTCGGCAACTTCCTTCAGCACGTCCGAGCCGTGGAAGTCGTGGTCGAACTTCACGAACGGGCCATAGCCCAGCTCGTAGGGGTTCAGGTAGTAGTCTTCGATGGTCTCGCCAACGAACGAACCGCCGATCGAGCCGGTCGCTTCATAGCTGTCGGCGCCGAGCCACTCGCGGTAATCCTTCAGCTTGTCGCCGGTGTAGATCGCGGGCAGCGGGCTGGGGATCCAGCCCGATTCCAGCGTGTTCGACGGATAGGCGCGCGAACCGACCGGGATCAGGCCGAACTCTTCGCCAGCCTTCAGGATGTGCTCGCGGACATATTCCTGATCTTCGTAGGGGCCCCAGATTTCCAGACCCGGCGAGCCGGCCATGCCGTGACGCAGGGTGCGGATCGTCTTGTCGCCGATCTTCATCTCGCCCATGTTGAAGAACTTGAGCTTGTCGAGCGGAGCGCCGTTCAGCTTCTCGATCACGTTCCAGGCCTGCGGGCCCTGGATCTGGAAACGCCACGAAATGCGCTTCACCGGCTTGCCCATCGGACGCGAAGGCGAACGCGGATCGTTGATGACCTCGACGTTGTAGCCGCCCTTTTCGGCGTTGTAGATCAGCCAGTTGGCAGCCGGCGCACGGCCGACATAGACGAACTCTTCTTCAGCAAGGCGGAAGATGATGCCGTCGCCGATCACGTGGCCATAAGGCGTGGTCGGCACGTACTGCTTGGCCTTGTTGACCTCGAAGCCGGCCGGCGAGTTGATCATGGTGTCCGACAGCAGCTTCAGCGCGTCGGGGCCATTGATGTAGAGGTCGAACATGTGGTGCGACTGATCGAACAGGACGGCGCCGTGCTGCCATGCCCACTGCTCCGAACGCCAGTTCGAGAATTCCGGGGCAACGACCGGATACACGTAGGCACCGATCTTGTTGTTGCGCAGCTGACCAACGATATCGCCGTTGGCACCAGCAAGAACTTGTTCCAGGTTTTCGGCCACTATGGCTCTCCTCTCAGGGTTGTGAAGGAATCACATATACGAAATAGTATGTGTCACATACAATACTGCGCTAGGCGCGCAAGCCATAAGCGGCACAAAACGACAGGAGGTGGCTCATGAAGGTGGAAGCGCTCGACCACATCAATATCATCACCGACGATCTGGACGGAACGGCGGAGTTTTATGCCTCGTTGCTGGGGCTCGAACGGCGCGACGCCCCGCCGCCGCTGACGCCGCAGACGGCCACCTGGATGTACGATGCGCAGGATCGCGCGATCATCCATATCAACTCGCTCGATTGTCCGCGGACCTATGATCGCGAGATTACTCCCGGCGCGCTGACCGGCGCTCTGCACCATGTCGCGCTGCGCCTGAGCGGCTATGACGAGATGAAGGCGCGGCTGGACCGGCGCGGGGCGGACTATCAGGAGAATCTGGTCGCGGCGATTGGCCTCAGACAGATCTTCACCGCCGACCCCAATAACATTCTTCTCGAACTGAATTTCTTCGGTGAATAGGTGTTTGCGGTATTCGTGCCTCATCGTGAAGTAGTTAATTCAATTTTAACTAAAATAAGTTAACTCCGGGTCGGTCATATTGGGCGCTGACTTTGCCATTTTTGTCTGCGGAAGGCCATTTCTCGGCGGTTCGTCCAGAATATGGCTCCATTCATCCCGCGTGGGTGCCGAGCGTCTACGTCTTGTTAAGGGCTGCGTGGGATTTTCGATCCCGACGTTTTAGCGAGCAATGGCTCAGCCTGACGGGATGCGGCATGACAAAAAGGGTTCTGGTAGTCGAAGACGACTTGCTCAACAGGATGTTCCTGTCGGACAGCCTGCGCCTGCATGGCTATGACGTGTGCGAGGTCGATGACGGCGCGCGGGTGATGGACGCCGTGCGCGACTATGCGCCCGACCTTGTGACCATGGACATCAACATTCCGCACATCTCTGGCGAGACGCTGATCCGCCGCCTGCGGCGCGACGCTGCCTATGCCACGATGCCGGTGCTGGCGATCACCGCCTTCGCCTCACCCAAGGACGAGCAGCGTATCCGCCAGCTTGGCGCCGACGGCTTCATGGCCAAGCCCCTGGCCTTGCGGAGCCTGCTCGAAGCTGTCGGCGAGCTGATCGGGGCCAGTGAGAGCCGGCCTTCGCCAGCCCTCGCGGCCGCCTGAGGAGCCGCTTCGCTCAGACCGGAACGCCGCCCGCGATAGTGGTGCGGTACATCTCGCGGCGGAATCCGTCATAGTCGTTGGGGCCGAGGTGCATGGTCGCCGCGTTGTCCCACATGCAGACCATGCCCGGCTGCCAGCGCAGGCGGCAGGTGAAGGCATGCTGGGTGGTGTGCTGCACCAGCCACTCGATGATCGGCCGTGCCTCGTGGGTGGTCATGCCCTCGATCCCGGCAGCGTAGGTGTCGCAGATATAGAGCGAGGGCTCGCCGGTGTGCGGGTGGGTGCGGACGAAGGGGTGGTAGCTGCCCTTCATGCCCTGCGCGAGCTTGTCGGGATCGCCGAAGGGCAATGCCTCGCCGCGCAGGAAGGCTTGCGTGGCGATGTTGTTGCGCGCGCTCATCCACACCTTCAGCGGGCGCAGCATGTCCTGATAGGTTGTGCTCAGGTGCTTGAACGCCAGCGCTGTGTTGGCCCAGGCGGTGTCGCCGCCATAGGGCGGGCCTTCGACCTGCCTGAGGAAGGTGATCGAGGGCGGCTCGGGCAGGAACGGGCTATCGGTGTGCCATCCGCCGCCGAACAGGCTGGGCGTGACCTCGTCGGCCTCCTTGATGATCGGGTGGACGTCGCGGTGGCCTTCCACGCCTTGGGTATAGGCATCGACCGCGAAGGGGCCGAGGCGGGTGGAGAATTCCTCGTGTTCGGCATGGGTCAGGTGCTGGTCGCGCAGGAAGATCATCTTGTGCTTCCACAGCGCCTGCTTGAGGCTTTCGACGCCCTCGTCGCTCAGCTCGGGCAGGCGCACGCCCACCACTTCCGCGCCCATCGCGGCCGAGAGCGGCTCGACCGTGAAGTGGTTCGACTGGAACGGGTGATTATCGAAGTCGCCACAAGGCGAAACGCGGACCTGCCACATAACTGTTTCCTCTCTCTCGATCTTGTTGATCGATCATCATGCCTGGCTTCTTAGCCACCCGCGCGCCTTGTTCAACGTCAATCCAGCGTGATGACGGTCTTGCCGAAGCTGTCCGGCCCCCAGGCATGGGCATAGGCGGCGATGGCCTCGTCGAAGCCGAAGGTCGCGCCGATGGGGGGCTTGATCGCCTGCTCGTCGACCATGGTGTTGAGATCTTTTGCCATCCGCACCGAGCCGACGAAAATGCCGCGGATCGAGCCGCCCGTCATCATCAGCTGGCGCGGGTGGGGCGGTTCGCCATCCGACAGCACGCCGATCAGCGCGATCTCGCCCTCGGGGGCGAGCGCGTTGATGCTCTGCTGCAAGGTGCCGGTGCCGCCGACCTCGACCACCTGCGTTGCACCGCCGAAATTCTTGGCGATGTGTTTGCCCCATTCGGGCGTGCTCTTGTAGTTCACCAGATGATCGGCCCCGAGCGCCTTCACCCGCTCCAGTTTTGCGTCGCTCGATGAGGTGGCGATGACCTCCGCGCCCGCCGCCTTGGCCAGTTGCAGCGCGATCATCGAGACCCCGCCCGAACCGAGCACCAGCACCCGGCTGCCCTTGCCGACCGGGCGCCCGCCCATGAACAGCGCGTTGTAGGCGGTGACGCCCGCGCAGGGCATGCAGGCGGCCTCGGCATAGGAGAGGCTCTGGGC
The DNA here is from genome assembly GCF_003584015.1 of Aurantiacibacter xanthus. Taxonomy (GTDB): domain Bacteria; phylum Pseudomonadota; class Alphaproteobacteria; order Sphingomonadales; family Sphingomonadaceae; genus Alteraurantiacibacter; species Alteraurantiacibacter xanthus. The sequence goes on along the minus strand of NZ_QXFM01000139.1, from coordinate 126,023 downwards.
GATCTTCACCACGCCCTGCTGCGGCAGCACCACCTTCTCGGCGAGCATGCCCGGCGCCTTGCCGTCACCCAGAGCGCGGCCCATCGCCTGCGGGCCGTCCATCCAGTCGAGGAAGAAGCTGCCCTGCACCTTGTCGCCGACAACCACGTTGTTGACGCCCCGGCCAACCGCGATGACCTCGCCCGCGCCGTCCGACAGCGGGATGGAGGGCTCGGTGATCGGGCCGCCGAAATATTTGCCCGCCGCCACCGCGAAGTCGCGGTAGTTGATCGACCAGGCCCTGGGCGCGATCAGCACTTCGCCGGGGCCGGGCTCGGGATCGGGCAGGTCGGCGAGGTGGATCTTGTCGAAGCCGTCGCAGCCTTCGGGCATCAGCCATGCGCGCATTGTTTCGTCTCCCTTGAATTTCGCCTTACCCTAGCCGTTCGTGTCGAGCGAAGTCGAGACACGAACGGGGCAGTGTTCTTGGTTCAGATTTCGAGCGTGTTGAGCGTGCCGCCGTCGACCGCCCAGTCCTGCCCGGTGACGTGGCTGGCGGCATCCGACAGCAGGAAGCAGGCGGTTTCGGCCAGTTCCTCGCTGCTCCCCATCCGGCGCTGGGGGACGCGGCCCTCGATCTTGCCGCGCTGCTCGTCGGGGATGCGGGCCAGCGCCTCGGTTTCGATGAAGCCGGGAATCACCACGTTGCAGCGAACATTGTGCGGGGCCATCTCCACCGCCACCGCGCGGGCGAGCCCGAGCACCCCGTGCTTGCTGGCGACATAGGCCGGGTTCAGCGCCATGCCGCGCTTGCTCGCCATCGAGCCGGTGATGAGGATCGATCCCTTCTTCGCCTCGATCATGGCGGGCATTACCTTCTGGATCGCCCAGAACACGCTGGTGAGGTTGACCTTGATGGTCTTTTCGAAAATCTCGCCGTCGAACTCGGTGAACGGGGTGAAATCCCCGGTCAGCCCGGCATTGGCGAACAGGCCTTCGATGGGGCCGTTCTGCTCGACCGCTCGATCGAGTGCGGCTTCCAGCTCGGCCCGGTCGCCCACGTCGCCCACCGCGAACGCCGCGCCCTTGCCGAGTTCGTCGCAGGCCTGCTGCAACTGCTCGGCGCGGCGCGCGATCAGCGTCACCTTAGCGCCGCGTGCATGCAGCATCCGGGCGGTGGCAAGGCCGATGCCCGAGGAAGCGCCGGTAATGGCGATGTGCTGGCCGTCAAATTGCATCCGTCTCGTTCCGTTCTTGTTGTTGTGTCAGGCGTGGTTCCGGGGCGGGTGGATTTTGCGCCGCCGCTCGGATGCGAGCCGTGCCTCGCTCACGAAGGCCCCCCAGGGCGCGGCGGTGGGGTCGTCGCTGGTGTCGGGCTCCCACTGCTGCCGCATTACGGCGCGGGCTTCGTTCTCGTTCCATCCGCACTCAAGGTGATAGCGGTAGAAGAAGGCGGAGACGCGATAGTTGGCGATGCAATGGACATGCAGCGGGCGTGGCAGGGCCTCCACGGCGCGCACAAAGGCCTTGTAATGCTCCTCGGTCGGGGCCGCGTAAGGTACACCAACACGGGTGTAGCCTATGCCGAGCAGACGCAGGCCATGTTCCTCGCCGGGCAATGCCTCGGGGTGGCCCTGGGGCGTGAGGTCGAGCACATGCTTGATTCCCGCACCGATCATATCGCGCAGGTTGCGCTCGGCGGGCATGCCCGAGGTGGTGACCTCGGACGACAGGCGTTGCCACGCCGGAATATGCGCCGGATCGTTCAAGTCAGGCCAGCCCCAGTACCTTTGCCGCATTGCCCTTCATGATAGAGGGCATGACCTCCTCGCGGAACCCCACTTCCTGCGCATGGGCGATCCACTTGTCGGGATGGATCAGCGGGAAGTCGCTGCCGAACAGCATCTTGTGCCTGAGCTGGGTGTTGGCATAGCGGATCACCTGCTCCGGGAAATACTTCGGGCTCCAGCCCGAGAGGTCGATGAAGACGTTGTCCTTGTGCAGCGCCATCGACAGGCTCTGATCGACCCAGGGCCACGAGGGATGGGCGAGGATGATTGTCATGTCGGGGAAGTCCACCGCGACATCGTCGACCAGCATCGGCTCGCCATATTTGAGGCGCAGCCCTCCGCCGCCACGCATTCCCGTGCCCATGCCCGAGTGGCCGGTGTGGAAGATGGCGGGCAGCTTGAACGCGTTGATGACCTCGTAGATCGGATAGGCCATGCGGTCCGCCGGGTGGGCGTTCTGCGCGATGCCGTGGAACTTGAAGCCCTTCACGCCGTGGTTCTCGATCAGGTCGAGCGCCTCACGCGCGCCGTACTTGCCCTTGTGCGGGTCTATCGAGGCGAAGGGGATGCAGATGTCGTCGTTCTTGTTGGCGAGTTCGGCGACCTCGTAGTTCGAGACGCGTTTGGCGCCCATGCCGCTCTCGCAATCGACCGTGAACATGCAGAAGGCGATCCGGCTTTCGCGGTACAGCTCGATGATCTCGGGCATCTTGGGCCGTTCGCGCGGGGCCTTGAAATAGGCGCTGGCGGCATCGAAGAACGCGCCCATCACCGGGTCTTCGGGATCATGGCACGAGACCTCGGCGTGGACATGCACGTCGATGGCGCGGATTTTATCGAGGTCTATTGGCAAGGTTCGTTTTCCGGTGCCGCCGCGTGGTCCCGATACCAGTAATGCCGAAGGGCGGAAAGGGCCAGCACAGGAAAATCGAGTCTTCAGAATCACTTAACTAATGTTGACTAACGCACTGATTCTGATAGATTTAATCTATGGATGATACATATAATCTCAATGGCGGATACAAGCCTACAATCAAACGCTTTGCGGATCTAAGCGGCCCTGATTTTTTCCCCACTCCGCGTTGGGCGACTTATGCGCTTGTCGATAACGAGCGCTTTTGCGGTGATGTTTGGGAATGCGCCTGCGGTGATGGCGCTATGGCAGAAGTACTTCAGGAAGGCGCTGCGAACGTTATTAGTTCTGATCTCTATGATCGTGGCTACGGCGAATCTGGCCACGATTTTCTCAAATCGTCCCGACGCGCGGAGAATATAGTCACCAATCCACCGTACAATGCTGCGGAAGGATTTTTGCGATCTGGCCTAGAGAAGGCCGGGAGCAAATTTGCCCTCTTACTACGCCTCGCGTTCCTTGAGGGTGCAAATCGACAAAGAACAATTTTTAGGGAAAACCCACCTTCACGGGTTTGGGTCTTTAGCGAGCGCATCACCTTTTATCCGGCGGGAGCCGAAAGAAAAGGAAGCGGCACAACGGCGTATGCTTGGTTTGTCTGGGACAAAAATGCTCCGAGTCGTACTGAACTCAAATGGCTCGAACCTGGCTATAAGAAGCGTTTTGCATAGACAGCTTAAGTTCCGAGATGCGCTCTACCTGCTGCGGTAATTTGATACCCAACACGGGGCAAATGTACTAACCATCCTTTTGCGATGAAATTTGTGTCTGAAATATCATGAGACTTAATATTTCGAACAATTTGGTGCCACATCGGCTCACCGTTTCTTGTCTGAGACGGGGATAAATTTGTCGCATCAAGTTGTACAATATTGGGAACTTCTTTGTAGCAACGCTTGAAGGTTGCAATCCCGCTGGGTTGATTGCTTGCAACCTGCATTACCCCAAGCGCAATATCTTGCTCTGTTGCCACGATTCGCCCTCCGCTGTTTCTCAGAGAAGTGAATCTTGCGCCTTTATTCTTAAAGTTCAATATCTCCGATAAAAATGGCCCGCCCTGACAATGCCGGAGCGGGCCATTTTTTGGTCAAGGCTGATTCAAATCAGAGCTTCATCAGCACCGACTTGGTCTCAAGGTAGGCCTCAAGGCCGAGACGGCCCTGTTCGTGGCCGATGCCCGATTCCTTGTAACCGCCGAACGGCAGCGCCGGGTCGATCATGGCGTGGCAGTTCACCCACACCGAGCCGGCCTGCAGGCGGCTGGCGATGCGGTGGGCGGCAGACATGTCCTTGGTCCACACACCGGCGGCGAGGCCATACTGCGTGTTGTTGGCGTCCTTCACCACCTCGTCGAGGTCTTCGAAGCGCTGGGCCACGACGACGGGTCCGAAGATCTCCTCGCGCACGACGCTCATCTGCGGGTTCACGTCGGTGAGGATGGTCGGGTTGACGTAGTAGCCGTCACCGCCCGGGCTGTCGCCGCCCATGACCACCGAGGCGCCGTCGCGTTTGCCCGCGTCGATGTAGCCCATCACGCGGTCGAACTGCTCGGACGAGACCACCGGGCCCATGTGCGCGGCAGGATCGAGCGAGGCGCGCGGAGCCCAGAAGTCCGCCGTTTCGGCCATGCCTTCGACGACCTTGTCGAACACCGACTTGTGCGCATAAAGGCGCGATCCGGCGACGCAGACCTGGCCCGAGTTGAAGAAGATGGCTCCGGCCACGCCCGGCGCGGTTTCGGCGACATCGACATCGGGCATCACCACCACCGGGCTCTTGCCGCCCAGTTCGAGCGTCACGTGCTTGAGCGTTTCGGTGGCGTTGCGGTTGATCAGCTTGCCGATCTCGGTGGAGCCGGTGAAGGCCACCTTGTCGACATCGGGGTGCTTGACCATGCGGTCGCCGCCGGTGTGGCCGTAGCCGGTGATGATGTTGACCACGCCCGCGGGCACGCCCGCTTCGTGGATCAGGTCAGCCAGACGCAGCGCGGTGAGGCTGGTCTGCTCGGCGGGCTTGAGCACCGTGGTGCAACCAGCGGCCAGCGCCGGAGCGATCTTGAGGCAGGCCATCAGCAGCGGGAAGTTCCACGGCACGATCTGCGCGCAGACGCCGACCGGCTCCTTCAGCGTGTAGGCGAACATCATGCCGCCCGGCATCGAATAGGGCGCCTGCGTCTCGCCGCCGATCTTGCCGGCCCAGCCTGCCATATAGGTGAAGTGCGCGGCAGCGCCCGGCACGTCGACCGCGCTGGCCATGCCCTTGGGCTTGCCCACGTCGATCGCTTCCAGCTCGGCCAGCTCGTCGGCATTGGCGAGGATCAGGTCGGCGATCCTGTGCATGATCTTTTCGCGCGCAACCGGCGGCATGTCGCGCCAGCGGCGGTCGTCGAAGGCGGTGCGGGCGGCGGCGACGGCGCGGTCGACGTCCTTGTCGGTCGCCTCGACGATCTTCGCGACAACCTTGCCGGTCGACGGATCTTCGACGTCGATCGTGGCGTCGCCCGAGCTGTCGACCCATTCGCCGTTGATGTAGAGCTGGGGCGCGCGGGCGAGCGCCTTCTTCACCGCTGCCGAATATTCAGGCTGGGTGCGGTCGATGGCAGTGACTTCGTTCATGAGAATTCTCTCCTTTCCCATAGCGATTCGAGCCGGGGCCCGATTAACGTTAACCCTAGATAGCGACGCCGGGGGAGCATACCACCAGTGCGCCGAAACTATAACGTTCGTTAGTATGCTGGGCGCGACGAGTCGAGCCTCGACCCGTCGCCTTGTTGCCTTGTCGCCTATTTCTGCGCGCCGATTCCGCCCAGTTGCTTGTCCTCGTTGGCGCGGAAGATCACGTATTGGCGGATGCCCTCGATCCGCTCCTTCGACAGGCTGTCGGCGAAGCTGACCATACCGTTCTGTTGCAGCGCCCCGTCGTGGACGATGGCCTGCCAGCTTTCGGCGCTGTTGAGCACGGCCGAACGGCGCAGGTCGGGCAACACGGTGGAGCCGACCACCGCATCGCCGTGGCACACCCCGCAGTAGCGGCCATAGTCGTAGGTCGCCTGGGTGAGCCTGGCCGGATCGCCGGTGAAGGCGGGCGGGTCGAGCGGACGGCGCACCAGTGGCGGTGCGTCGGGCAGCTTGTCGGTGCCGCCGAGCTTGAACACCAGCAGCCGCGAGATGTTGGGCACGGGGCCGCTGGTCTCGTTCACGATGCCGCCGGGCGCGAGCGCCCAGATGCCGCCCCAACCCGCCATCACCGCGACATACTGTTCGCCGTCGATCGAATAGGTGATCGGCGGGGCGATCACGCCGGTCTGGGCGGCAAAGCTCCACTTCTCGGCGCCGTCAGCGGCGCTGTAGGCCTTGACGTAGCCCGAGGCGGTGCCCTGAAACAGCAGGCCGCCCCCGGTCGAAAGCAGGCCGCCGTTCCACGGTCCGGGATATTGCACGCGCCAGCGTTCGCTTTGCGTCACCGGGTCCCAGGCGATCAGCGCGCCCTTGGTGCTGGCCGCCGCGCCTTCGCGCACGGCCTCGATGGCGGGCATTCCGCCTGCGGACTGGTCGACGCCCACGTTAAAGCCGCGCTTGGCATCGGGCTTCCAGTCGGCCTCGGGGAAATAGGGGAAGGCCGCTTCGATCACCGGAATGTAGACCAGCCCTTCGGTCGGGCTGAAGGCCATCGGGTGCCACGAGTGCGCCCCACCCGCGCCGGGCGAGCCGATGAACGGCTTGCCCGTATCGCCGTAGCGCGCCTCGGGCACCACGTTCGGGCGTCCGGTGGCCATGTCGATCCCGGTGGTCCAGTTCTGCGGCACGTAGTTGTTGGCGCTGATCAGTTCGCCGGTCTCACGGTCGAGGACGTAGAAGAACCCGTTTTTCGGCGCCTGCATCAGCACCTTGCGCTTGCGTCCGTCGATTTCGAGATCGGCCAGCATGATGTGCTGGGTGGCGGTGAAATCCCAGGTGTCGCCGGGGGTTTCCTGATAGTGCCAGACATATTCGCCGGTCTCGGGGCGGATCGCCACGATGCTGGACAGATAGAGGTTATCGCCGCCGCCGGGGCTGCGATAGGCCTGATTCCACGGGCTGCCGTTGCCGGTGCCGATATAGAGCAGGTCGAGTTCGGGGTCGTAGGCCATCGAATCCCACACGGTGCCGCCACCGCCGAACTTCCACCACTCGCCGTTCCACGTCTCGCGCGCCTTGGCGAGATACTCAGGCTCGGTGCCTTCTTCCTCCGGCCCGCCGGGCACGACGTAGAAGCGCCAGGCCTGCTCGCCGCTTTCGGCATCGTAGGCGGTGACATAGCCGCGCACGCCGTATTCGGCGCCGCCGTTGCCGATGATAACCTTGCCCGCCACTACGCGCGGCGCGCCGGTGATGGTGTAGGGCTTCGACTGGTCGACCGTGACCTTCGACCACACTTCCTTGCCCGTTTCGCGATCGAGCGCGATCAGCCGACCATCAAGCGTGCCGAGGTAGAGCTTGTCGCCATAGGCGGCGAGGCCGCGGTTGACGACATCGCAGCAGGCTTTCACCGCTGTCTCGCCCGGCACTTGCGGATCGAAGTCCCACAGCGGTTCGCCGGTGGCGGCGTTGTAAGCCTTCACCTTGCTCCAGGCGGTGGTGACGTAGATCTTGCCGTCGATCACCAGCGGGGTCGCTTCCTGTCCGCGCGCGGTGTCCATGTCGGCGTGCCAGGCGAGGCCCAGTTCGCTCACATTGTCGAGGTTGATCTGGTCGAGCGGGCTATAGCGCTGCTCGGAATAGTCGCGGCCATAGGTGAGCCAGTTGGCATTATCGCTATCGGCGTTCACCAGCATTTCGGTGGTAACACCGCCATCGCCGTCCGTCGCCGAACAGGCTGCCAGAACCAGCGCCAGCACGGCGCCCGATGCCGCTTTCAACAGGTGCATTTCCCTCTCCTCGCGCACCGCGCTGGTCGATCTTTTCGATCCATACGCGAAACTCTATCCAGCGTTACAATTGCGCCGCCGCAGGGGTCAAGAGAGCGTTTGTGCGAACGTACAAAACGCCTGCTGTGGCGCGCTTGTGCGAACGTGCTTGCGCAATCCCTCGCAACGCGGCATCAGTCGCCGGTCAGTCGAGCGCGAGCCCGCGTTATGACCCTGGCTTTGCATCATTCGCATATAGCCAAGACAGGACCACACACATGACCAGTCAATTGCCCCTGCGTGCCGACCACGTCGGCTCCTTCCTGCGTCCGCAATCGGTGATCGAGGCGCGCGAGCATCGTGCTGCCGAGAACATCTCCTACGAAGAACTGCGCAAGGTGGAGGATGCCGCCATTGCCGATCTCGTCAAATGGCAGGAGGGCCTCGGCCTCAAGGCCATCACCGACGGCGAGTTCCGGCGCTATTTCTTCCACACCGACTTCCTCTTGAAGCTGGCAGGCGTGGAAGAGCGCGGCGGCCTCAAGAAGGCGTTCAAGAACGATGCCGGCAAGGACGTTTCCTTCGCCCCGCCGGTGATGGTGGTGACGGGCAAGATCGCGCATCAGGCACCGATCCAGCTCGCGGACTATCAGTTCCTCGCCAGCCAGGTTTCGGCGCCGGGCGCGGTGCCCAAGGTGGCGATTCCCTCGCCCACCATGCTGCACTTCCGCGCCGGGCGTGCAGGCATTCCCGAGGACGTCTATCCCGAGATGGAAGAGTTCTATGCCGATGTCGCCGCTGCCTACCGGGCCGAGGTCGATTCGCTGGCGGCGGCCGGGTGCCGTTACATCCAGATGGACGACACCAACCTTGCCTATCTGTGCGACGACGAACAGCGCGCCGATGCGGCCAAGCGCGGGCTCGATCCCGATGCCACCACGCGCCAGTATGCCAAGCTGATCAACGACAGCTTTGCCTCGGCCCCTGCCGACATGCTGCGCGCCATTCACCTGTGCCGCGGCAACTTCCGCAGCTCGTGGGCGGCAGAGGGTGGCTACGAGCCGGTGGCCGAGATCATGTTCAACGAACTCGATATCGACGCCTTCTTCCTCGAATACGACGACCCGCGCTCGGGCGACTTCGCCCCCCTGCGGTTCCTGCCCAAGGGCAAGACCGTGGTGCTCGGCCTCGTCACCACCAAGCTGGGCGATCTCGAAACGAAGGACGACATCAAGCGCCGCATCGACGAGGCGACGAAGTATGCCTCGCTCGACCAGCTTGCGCTGAGCCCGCAGTGCGGCTTTGCCAGCACCGTGCACGGCAACGACATCTCGACCCAGCAGCAGGCCGACAAGATCGCGCTGTGCATCGAGGTGGCGAAGGAAGTGTGGGGCTAAGTCTCACCCTCAGCCAGCGCTGAGACAAGAAAAGGGGGCGGCTTCCTGACAGCGGAAGCCGCCCCCTTTGTGTTGCGCCGGGCCTCCCCCAAGGCCCGGCACCGGAGATCGCAGACCTAGAAGTCCTTCTTCACTGTCAGCGCCCATTCGCGCGGGCGCGCCGGGGTGCCGAGGCGACCGCCGTTGTTGTTGCGCTGATCGAAGGCCGAGTAGAAGTAGTACTCGTCGGTGAGGTTGGTCACTTCGAGCGCGATGGCCAGATCCTCGCCCGCGTTGCGCCAGGTCAGGCGGGCATTGGCCGTCGTGAAGCTGGGCAGGGTCTGGACGAGGCGGTTGGCGCCCGTGCCGTCGAACCCGGCGAAGGTTTCGTCCTGATATTGCACGTCGATGCGCGGGGTCAGCGAACCGGCGGCGCCGAGGTCGGCGCGATATTGCGTGCCGATCGAGGCCTTCCAGGGCGGCATGCCCGTGCCCGGATCGTCGAGACGGGCACCGGTGGCCGGGTTGACCTCAGTGTACTGGAAATCGATGTGGCTGGCCGAGGCGTCGATCGTCCAGTCGTCGACCGGCTCGGCGAACAGCTCGACCTCGATGCCCTTGATGTCCGCGCTGCCAAGGTTCACGCGGCAGCCTGACGGCGTGGCATAGACATCGGGCACCCCGGCGGGCAGCGGGCAGGGGCTGGTGCCTGACTGGATGTCCGAATACTTGTTCAGGAACGCCGAGACGTTGAGGCGCACGCGGCGGTCGAGGAAGTCCGACTTGAAGCCGAGTTCGTAGGCGGTCAGCGTTTCCGGGCCGAACGCCAGCAGCTGGAAGGCGTTGAACGGGCGCGGGTTCGATCCGCCCCCCTTGAAGCCGGTCGAAACCGAGCCATAGACCATCAGCGCTTCGCTGATACGATAGTCGAGCGCCACGCGATAATCGACCTGATTGCCCGAATAGCTGGCGGTCTGCCCGGTCAGCGCGGCGACGGTTTCGGTAACGTCGTTATCGTTGTCGCAATCGGCGGTGTCGGCTCCGCTGTAGCCCGCGCCGTAGCAAGCGCCGAACGGATCGAGGAAGCGGTTGATCGTGCCGTCGAAGTTGTAGCGGAAATAGGTCTGATCCTTGGTTTCCTCGGTGTAGCGCACGCCGCCGTTGAAGTTCAGGCCGGGCGTGATCTCCCAGGCAAGGTTGGCGAACACGGCTCTGGCATCGGCGTCGATCGTGTCGGGCTGGCGGAATTGCAGCGGATAGGGCGCCGAGTAACGCAGATCCTGCACCGAATCGTAGACCGACGACTGCTCGAAATAGTAGCCCCCCAGCGTCAGGAAGACGCTTTCGACCGGCTGGATGTTCACCCGCAGTTCCTGACTGAAGCTCCAGTTCGACAGGTTGTTGATGCCATAGCCGGTGCGCGCCGGGGTAATGTCGCCATCGGCGGTGAAGTAGGTGTCGAACTCGCGGTAGCCGGTGATCGACACGAGCTGGAGCTGTTCGGTGATGTCCCAGTTGCCCTGGCCAGAGACGCCCCACCCGCGATAGGTCGTGCGGTTGGAGCCAGATGTCGCCTGCATGATCGTTCCGCCCGCGCCGAAGCGATCGCCCGGAATGGTGGCCACGAACGGGCCGCCGTAAGCGTTGCCCTCGACCTGGAAGTTGCAATAGGGGCCGCAGATGAAGCGGTCGTCCATCGGCAGGCCGCCGGGGGTAAGGATGTTCGGATTGGTGTTGCGCTTGGTTTGCAGCAGCACCTGCCCGGTGCCGGTACGATCTTCGTTGGTGTAGTCGGCGATGATGGTGAAATCGAAGGTGTCGCTCGGCTCCCAGCGCAGGATGCCACGCGCGGCCTGATAGCCGACGCCGCCGAGCTTATCGACCAGACAGTCGTCGCTGTTGATGACGCGGGCTTCGCCGCCGGCGGGGTTGATCTGTTCCACATTGCCATCGGCATTGATGAAGGTGGCGCCGCCACCGGCGGGGTAGACGCACCCGAAGTCGAGCTGGTCGACATAGCCGTCCTGTTGCTTGGAAACGCCCGAGATGCGGGCAAACAGCGTGTCGGTGAGCGGGAACTCGGCTCCCGCGCGCAGGGTGATCTTGTTGCGGATGCCGTAACCCGCCTCGACGAAGCCCGAGGTCTCGCCGGTCGGCAACTTCGAGTACATCTTCACCGCGCCGCCGATCGAATTGCGGCCCGACAGCGTACCCTGCGGCCCGCGCAGGATTTCCACCCGGTCAAGATCGAGCGTGTCGAAGATCGCGCCGGTCAGCGAGGGGTAGTAGACATCGTCGATATAGATGCCGACGCCCGGTTCGTAGGCAGGATTGAAGTCGTTCTGGCCGATCCCGCGGATCGAGGCCGAGACCGATGGGCCGAAGGCGCCAGCTGCCGGGCGGATCTGCACGTTCGGCGCGGAATCGGCGATGGTGGCAAGATCGGTCTGGCTCTTGGCTTCGAGCTGATCGGCGGTGACGGCGGTGATCGCCAGCGGTGTATCCTGAAGCGCCTGTTCGCGGAACTGCGCGGTCACGATGATGACGTTGTTGGCGCGGGCACTGTCGCTCTCGCTCTCCTGTGCGTGAGCGGGCAGGGCAACGCCAAGTGCAAGCAGCGGCATGCCATAGGCAAGCGCTCTGAAACGCGAGTTCATCAGATATCTCCTCCCATAACACGAGCCGTTTGGGCGGCCCGTCCATCCTGGCTTTCCGCTTGTTGTACTGCGGATTGCCAGCCTCATTGCATCCCGCTGCGATGGGCTCCTGGCTGCCGCACAGCGGAACGGCAGCCACCATCGATTATGTGTCGTTATGCTAATCCTGTATAGCATAATTGATTTTGTCAGGTAACTAATTTCTTTGTCGTGCGAATTGGCCCGCGGTGGGCGTTCCGCTCCGCGTTGCGGGCAAAGAAAAGGGGCGGCCCTCCATCCGGAAGGCCGCCCCCAAAATGATAAGGTCGGAAAAGCTCTAAGTCGGGCTTAGAAGGTCTTCTTGACCGACACACGCCATTCGCGCGGCGCACCCACCTGAGCATAGGCGGTGCCGGCGAAGCCATAGACCGCGTCGAACCGGCTCGGGTGGTAGTACTCGTCGAACAGGTTGGTGATCTCGAGCGAGATCGCCACGTCTTCCGGCTGGTTGCGCCAGGTCAGACGGGCGCTGCCGAGTGTGAAGCCATCGAGGTACTGCAAGTCGGTGTCGATCCCGTCGAGGCGATGGCCCACGAAACGCTTGCCGCGATGGGCGACATCGAAGCGCGGGGTGATCGAGCCGGACGAGCCCAGATCGGCGCGGTACTGGATGCCGAAGCTGGCCTGGAACTCCGGCGTGACGATCGGATCGGCAAGCGTAACGCTGTTGCCGACCGCGCTGGAAATCGAGCTGTATTCCGAATCGAGCAGGCTGGCCGAAGCGTCGATGGTCAGGCCGTCGACGGGTTCTGCGAACAGCTCGGCTTCCGCGCCCCAGATCTTGCCGTCGCCAGCGTTGGCGATCACCGCACAGGGGCCGCCACCGTAGTCCGAGCAGTCCGACAGGCCGAGCTGGATGTCGGCATACTCGTTGTAGAACGTTGCCAGGTTCAGGCGCAGGCGACGGTCGAGCAGGTCGGTCTTGAGGCCGAACTCGTAGGAGGTGACGGTCTCGGGGTTGAAGCTGCCCTTGATCGCGTGCTCGGGCAGGAACGGACGCGCGGTGACGCCGCCGCCCTTGAAGCCCGTGCCCACGGTGACATAGGCCAGCACCTGATCGCTGAAGCGATAGTCGGCCGACAGCCGCCAGTCGACACGGTCGCCGTCGTAAACCGAGGTCAGGCCGTCGAGGTTCTCGACGCCCGAGCCGACCGGGCCGGTGGTGCCGTCAAGCCGCTTGCGCACGAAGGTGTAGTCCTTGTGCTCTTCGGTGTAGCGCAGGCCGCCGGTCAGCGTCAGCGCGTCGGTCGGCTTGACGATCAGGGTGCCGAACACCGCCTTGGTGTCGGCATTGACCGGATCGTTGCCGCGGAACTGCAGCGGGTTGGGGCCGAGATAGCGGATATCCTGAATCGTGAAGTAGGTGCTGCGCTGATCCGAGTAGTAGCCGCCCACGGTGAGGTCGGCGTTCTCGCCCAGCTCGGCGTTCACGCGCAGTTCCTGGCTGAAGAACCAGAAGTCGAGATCGTTGTAGCCGCCCGCAGCACGGGTCAGGGTCGGGGTGAAGTCGTCGTCCGAGCCCCACTTGTTGTTGTATTCGCGATAGGCGGTGATCGACTGGATCTGGATCTTGTCGCTCACGTCATAGTCGATGTGGCCCGACACGCCCCAGCCTTCGAACTCGTTGCGATGGCCCTGGGTCCAGTTGCCTGCCGCACCCGCCGCGGGGAGATACCAGCTGGCATAGGTGCAGGTGGGGCCGCACAGGAAGTTGGAGGCGTCGCCTTGGGCGATGATCGGCACTTCGGCAGCGCTGGCGCGGTTCGAATACTGATAGTCGGCGATCACCTGCACATCGACGGCGGTGCCGGCATAGCGCAGCGCGGCGCGGGCGCCCGAGTAGTTGGTCTCCCCAAGCTTGTCGACGACGCAGTCTGCGCCGGTGGTGTAGGTCGGCAGGATGCCTTCCGGGTTGCCGGGGTTGGCGCAGCCGTAGTCGATCATGTCGACGTAGCCGTCCTGCTGCTTGTGCACCGCCGAGAAGCGGGCGAACAGGGTGTCGGTCAGCGGGAAGTTCGCACCTGCGCGCGCTTCGAGGCGGTTGCGCGAGCCATAGCTTGCCTCGGCATAGCCCGAGGGGGTGGCGTTGGGCTTCTGGCTGAACAGCTTGATCGCGCCGCCGATCGAGTTGCGCCCGGTGAGTGTGCCCTGCGGGCCGCGCAGCACTTCCACCCGCTCAAGGTCGAGCAGGTCGAAGTTGGCGCCGGTCAGCGAGCCGTAATAGACGTCGTCGATATACATGCCCACGCCCGGTTCGTAGGCGGGGTTGAAGTCGAACTGGCCGACGCCGCGGATCGAGGCGCCGAGCGAGTTGCCGTAGGCACCGCCCATCGGCTGGAGGGTGACGCTGGGAGCCTGCGCGGCGATCTGGGCGATATCGTCCTGGTTGCGCGATTCGAGCAGTTCGGCATCAACCGCGGTGATGGCCAGCGGGGTATCCTGCAGGCGCTGTTCGCGGAACTGGGCGGTCACGACGATTTCGGTGGTCGTCCGCGTCGAGCGTGCCTCTTCGTCCTGCGCGAAGGCCGGAGTGGCGATCGCCATGGTGCCGAGCGAAGTGCCGGCCGAAAGAAACAGCGCGAGCGAACGGGTAAGGGTATGAGCCAAGACATTCTCTCCTAGGGGTTGCACGGCTATCGCGTGTGAGCGCAATTCCGTTGCCGCGGCCCCTAGACGCTCTTGCAGCCAATAGTAATTTCCTGAGGTAACGATAAAGTCAAATTGACTCTGTCCTGTGGCGGATTGGCCACATCGGGCTGCCCCCGTGGCGCGGCGAACCTTGCGGATTGCTTAATGGCTTCCACACAGGGGCTTAAGCTTTCGCGACTTATGCCTAGCCAGACAGTCTGCAAGAGCAAGAGCGTGCTATGATGTCGATGGTGACCGATTACCTTGCTGTGAGAGCCCCCTTGGCCGGGCATTGTGCGATGGCGGATCGGCAGTTCCCCGTGTCGATCACCGGGCTGACCAGCCAGGGCTGCGAGGCGCGCTTCGATGCCGCCGACGCGGCCGGGTGGGATCGCGACACCGACTTCTGCAAGCTCACCATCGGCGATCAGCTCTCGATCAATGGCCGCGTGATCGCGATCAGCGGCAACAGCGCGCAGATCGGCTTCTTCGGCCATATCCACCCGATAGCGGTCGACAAGCTCCAGCGCTTCGGGCGGTGACCGCGGGGCCCGAGCGCCCGGCGGCGGTCATCCCCTGATGCGAAACACCGTGCGGGCGTTGTCTTCCATCAGCAGCTTCTTGTCCTTGTCGCTGATCGCCATGCGGTCGTAGACGGCGACCTCGTCGTAGCTCTGCTGATAGGGGTAATCCATCGCATAGAGCACGCGCTCGGGCCCCAGCACCTCCTGACAGAACCTGATCGCCGGCTCCCAGCCAACGCCGCTGGTGGTGATCCAGATATTGGTCCTGAAATAGTAGCTGGCCGGGTGCTTGAGCCGCCGGATCTCGCCATCGCCGAACAGGGCGGGGCGGGCGCGGCCGTCGGCGTTGCCCTGCATCCAGTCGAACCGATAGAGATGCAAGGGCATGCACTCGCCCATGTGCCCGATCACCAGTCGCAGCCTGGGGAAGCGGTCGAAGGCACCCGACATGATGAGCCCCATCGTGTGCAACCAGACATCGTGCGGGAAACCGCCTAGTGCGCCGAAGAATCCGCGCTTCTCGTAATGCGCGCCGTTGAAGGGTGCGGTGGGGTGGATATACAGCGCCAGACCGTTGGCCTCGAGCGCTTCGAGGATCGGCCAGAACTCCGGCTCGTCGAGATAGTGGCCCTGCCAGTGCGAGTTGAGCACCGCCCCGTTGAGGCCCAACTTGGCGGCGCGTTCCAGTTCCTTCACGCTGCCCGCCACATCGCGCGGGTCGAAGGCGGCGCAGGCCGAAAAGCGGGTGGGGTGATTGCGGCAGGCTTCGGCGGCGATGTCGTTGGCCTGTATGGCCAGCGCGGTGCCGTCGCCCGGCTTCACCACCTGCACGCCGGGCGCGGTGAGCAACAGCAACTGCCGGTCGATCCCCAATTCGTCCATATGCGCGATCCGCAAATCGCCCAGATCCTGCAACATCTCTTGCAGGCTCGGCATGTTGGCGAACATGCGCGCCATCTTGAGCGAATCGTCATCGGGGGCGGCGCCGCTTTCGCAATAGGCGACCTGCGCCTTCACGAGGTCGGGGAAGGTCCATGCCTCCTCGCAGGCGATCCGCTTATAAGGAGCGTCGCGCAGCACATGGCCCGCGCGTGGTGCAAGGCCCGTGCGGGCGCGGTGGCTGAAATCCTCGCGGAAATGGCCCTTCAGCCCTTTCTCGCTGCCATCTTCGAGTTTGCCGGAAGTCATAGAGCGCTGCCTCTCCCAAGAGAAAGGCCGCTCCTTCGTGGTGAAGGAGCGGCCCTTGATGTGCTAGCCTTTCACGCTGTCCGCAAAGGCGATGCCGAACTTCGGATGGGCGAAGTGCATCGGCACGTCCTGCCGGTAAGGCCAGGTCTCGCGGTGCTGCTCGGGCGGAAGCAGACGGTCGGGGCCGAGCGGATCCTCGGGGAAGGTTTTCGCTGCCGGTTGCAGGTGCGCGGTGGTGTGCGCCCAGCCGTTCTCATAGTCGCCCTGCCACTGCATCATGTAGTCGAGCCGCTGGATCTTCCACACGCCGTCGACCTTCACATAGTCGTTCTCGTAGATGCCCGCTTCCATGAACTGCTGGGGCATGAACTCTTCCTTGGTGTCCTGGAAGTCGTCATGCCAGCCGCCGAGCAGGATGCCGTGGAAGCGGCCCTTCGCGGTCTTGCCGTCGGGGGCGACGGTGATGATGTCCTGCATCTGGAAATGGTCGAGCAGCAAGCCGTTGACCGGACCGGGCCGTCCGCCGGTAAAGCGCCCGGCGATCCAGTCGCCATAGAGCCGCTTGACCCCGGCATGCCCGACATACTCGCCCGACAGGAACACCACGCAGCCATCTTCGGAAAACAGCTCGGCAACCTCGTCAGGGCGGTTGAAATCGATGTAGTAGCCATAGGCCCAGTGCAGGCGGCGGATCGCGGCCATGTCTTCCAGTTCGGTGACGCGCTTTTCCAGTGCCGCCAGGCGGCTCTCGGTGTCGCTCATATCGACTCTCTCCCTTATTGATCTATGGTGATTCCTAACGATTGATACGATCATGGCGAGAGGAAAATTGACGATGTCCGAAACAGCTGCGTTGAACGGTGCCCGGTTCCGGAGCGATTGGGAGGGGCGGGTTGCCTTCATCACCGGGGCCGCGACCGGGATCGGCCTCGGCACTGCGCAGGCCTTTGCCGATGCTGGCATGAAGCTGGCGCTGTCCTACCGCAACGAGGACGACCGCGCCGCGACCGAGGAGTGGTTCGCCTCGCATGGGCATGAGCGTCCGCTGTTCATCAAGCTCGACGTGACCGACCGCGAAGGCTTCGCCGCTGCCGCCGATGAAGTGGAGAAGACCTTCGGCGAAGTCCATGTGCTGGTGAACAATGCCGGCGTCTCGGTGTTCGGCCCCACCGACGAGGCGAGCTACGACGACTTCGACTGGATCATGAACGTGAACTTCGGCGGCAACGTCAACGGGATCGTCTCGTTCCTGCCCAAGATCAAGGCGGCTTCGGGGCGGCGGCATGTGGTCAACGTGGCCTCGATGGCGGCGTTCCTCCCGGGGCCGCAGGCGGGCATTTACACCGCCAGCAAATTCGCCGTGCGCGGCCTGACCGAGAGCCTGCGTTACAACCTCGCCCCGCACGGGATCGGTTGCTCGCTGTGCTGCCCCGCGCTCACCCGCACCAACGCCTGGAAGAGTGCGCAGAAGCGGCCCGACGATTTCGCCGAGAGTGGCTTCACCCCGGCGAAGGAAGGCGAGCTGGAGCAGTTCGGCACCGCCTTCGATGAGGGGATGGACCCCTATGAGGTCGGCGCGAAGATCCTGCGCGGGATGACCCGGCAGGACGGCCTGATCCTCACCCACCCCGAGCACGGGGTCGACTTCGCCGAGGAATATATGAAGCAGGTGCAGGCGCTGCCGATCGAGGCCTGCCCGCCGGGCCGCGCCCGGATCGAGCAGCTGCGCCGCGACGCGATGCGGGCGGCGGAGGAAGGGCTGTTCATTCAGATGGATGACCTGACCTGACCGCTGGACCCTGCGGACGATTGCGGTAAGCTGCCCGCCGCCTAACACTCGCCGGGGAGAATAGTCATGTGCACGCAGGATCAGGTTATCGGGATGCCATCCGTCAATCGCCGCCAGTTCGCGGCGCTCGGGGCCAGTGGCGCGCTGGCCGCCTGCACCGCTGCCGGTGCGACGGCCTCGGGGCTGACCGAACGCAGCGTCACCTTCGCCGCACCCGGCGGCACCTTCGACGGCGTGTTCATCCATCCCGCCGAGGGTCGTCATCCGGCGGTGATCCTGTGGCCCGACATCGCGGGCCTGCGTCCGGCCAAGGTGATGATGGGGCGGCGTCTGGCCGAGGCGGGTTATGCCGTGCTCGTCGCCAATCCCTATTATCGCTCGGTTGCGGGGCAGCAGTTCGAGGACTTCGACGCCTGGCGGAGCGGCGGCGGGTTCGATGCGGTCGGCCCGTGGATGGCCAAGAATACGCCCGAAGCCATTGCCGAAACGGCGGCTGCGGTGGTCGCCTGGCTCGATGCGCAGGATGCGGTCGACAGTGAACGCGGGATCGGCAATCAGGGCTATTGCATGACCGGCGGCTGGACCATCATGTCCGCTGCCGCCGTGCCCGAGCGGATCAAGGCCGCCGCCAGCTTCCACGGCGGCGGGCTGGTCGGCGAGGAGGCCAATGCGCCGGTCAACCTGCTCGACGACATGGCGGGCGATGCCGGGGCGATCATCTGCATCGCCAGGAACGACGACGCCAAGGCACCCACCGACAAGGATGCGCTCAAGGCGGCAGGCGATGTGGCGGCGGCCGATGTTTCGGTGGAGGTCTATCAGGGCGACCATGGCTGGACCGTGCTCGACAGCCCGGTTTACGATCAGGCCGAGGCCGAGCGTGCCTGGGCCGCCTTGCTGGCGCTCTATACCGCCAGGCTGTGAGCCCGGAGCGCTTGCGCGAGATCAAAGTTAGCAAGCTAACGGAGCCCTATCCCCCCTCGTGACCGAGGGCGCAGCCGCGCCCGGCACCATTGAGGGGATTGAAAATGCGCAAAGCCGTTCTTGCCACACTGGCAGCCACCACCATGCTCGCCGCCTGTTCGGGCGGGGCCGACCCGGCAGATGTGGTCGCCACCATCCGTGCCACTGAACAGGCGCAGCTTGATGCAATTGCGTCCGACGATCTGGTGGGGATTGCCCGGCTCTATGCCGACGATGCCGTGCTGGTGCGGCCCGATGGCACCCGGCTGGTGGGCGGCGCGGCCATCGCCGATGCCTATGGCGACCTGATTGCCGACCCGGCCTTCCACATCGAAGTGACGCCAGCCGATGGCTGGGCCTCCAGCGCGGAAGATCTCGCGGCGCTGGCTTCCAACGTCGATATCACCATGACCGACCCTGAAAGCGGTGAGCCGGTAACCGAGAAGATGATCAGCCAGACGGTGTGGACGCGCCAGTCGGGCGGGACCTGGATGATTCGCTCGGCGATCAACGCTCCGCGCGCCGACGCTGCTGCCGAAGCCGCGCCTGCCGCGCCGGAAGCGCCGCAGGAAGGCTGACCTTCCTCCGGGCCAGGGCAGCAAGTTAACGAGGTGTTGACCGCACATAGCCGCTTTCTGCCGAAGCGTGCGGTCAGCGACCCTGAACATGCCAAGCCTATTACCCTCACACGAATGTAAGTCGCAGCCATCTGGCGCGGGGGCATCAAGTGCGAGGGAAAGCATGAATAATTACGATCGCGGTTTCGCTGGCTGGCTGGCCGGTAAGTCAATTGCAAAGCGGCTCGGCTTTCAGGCGACGGCAGCCGTCGTGCTGGGGGTGATGTTGATCGTGGCGGTCGGGATCGGGTCCTGGCTCACGTACAAGATGACGCTGAAGGACGATGCCTATTCGTCGGCAGCGCTCCATTCGGCTCTGCTGGAAAAGGACTTTGCCTCGCTGGAGCGCGATGCGTTCAAATATGCGCTGGTGCACGATGGCGGCACCGAAAACGGATTCCGCAGCAACTTCGCCGACATGCACACGTCGATCGAAAGCGCCCGCACGGTGCTGCAGGGCGATCTTGCGCCGCA
Source organism: Aurantiacibacter xanthus (assembly GCF_003584015.1). Lineage (GTDB taxonomy): Bacteria > Pseudomonadota > Alphaproteobacteria > Sphingomonadales > Sphingomonadaceae > Alteraurantiacibacter > Alteraurantiacibacter xanthus. The sequence continues at coordinate 106,201 of NZ_QXFM01000139.1, read as the reverse complement.
GGTCGACGAGATCGTGCGCCTGACCGATGCCTATGGTGAAGCGGTCGATTGGGCCGTGCGCAACGACAGCGGCGGTACGGTTGGCGTGGCGCGCATTCTGGAGGCGGGCGAACGGGTCGACGGGGCTATCGAGGCCGTGCGCAACGAAACCATCGCCCGCGCCGAGGCGCTGTCCGCCGAACAGCACCGGCTCGCGCTGGCAGTGGTGGTTGCCACGGTGTTGATCATGCTGGTGTCCTGCGCGATCCAGATCTTCCTTGCCGGACTTATCAAGCGCCTGATTGGCGGCGAAACCGGCGCGCTGATCGGCTCGATCGGCCAGATCGAGGCGGGCAACCTTACGGCCCGCGTCCCCTATCAGGACCGTACCGACGAGATCGGCGAACTGGCCCGCGCCAGCGAACGTCTGCGCGAGGCGCGCGTCGGTCAGGCGCAGAAGGAGCAGGATACGCAGCACATGATCGAAGTGTTCGGCGAATGTCTCGGAAAGATGTCCAAGGGCGATCTCACCGTCGGCCTGCCCGAACTGGGCAGCGACTATGCCGCGCTGCGCGCCAGCTTCAACGCCACCGTCACGCAGCTGCATGACACGATGAACTCGGTGTCGGCCTCGGCCGGATCGGTTCGCAGCGGCTCGATGGAAATCCGTCAGGCTTCGGACGACCTTGCCGCGCGCAACGAAAAGCAGGCTGCCGAGCTGAGCCGGATCACCGAATCGGTGGTCTCGATCAGCGACGGCATGGCCAGTTCGGCGGCTTCCGCCGATACGGCGGCCCGCAATGTCGATGCGGCGATGAGCGAAGCGCGCGATGGCGGCGAGATTGTCGCCCGTGCGGTCACCGCGATGGACTCGATCGAAAGCTCGACCAAGCAGATCGGCAACATCATCACCGTGATCGACGGGTTCAGCTTCCAGACCAGCCTGCTGGCGCTTAACGCGGGCGTCGAGGCGGCGCGTGCGGGGGAAGTCGGGCGCGGCTTTGCCGTGGTCGCCAACGAGGTGCGCGATCTGGCTCAGCGTTCGAGCGAGGCCGCCGAGGAGATCCGCCAGCTGATCAACAGCTCGATTGCCGAAGTTGCCAGCGGCGCGCAGCTGGTGCGTGATACGGGTACGGCGCTTGACCAGATCATCCAGCGCATCGCCGATGTTGCCACCACGGCCAACGCGATCAGTCAGGCGCTGTCGAGCCATGCCGGCAGCCTCGAAAATGCCAAGTCGGCGATGGGCGAGATCGACCGGTCGACGCACCAGAACGCGGCCATGGCAGAAGAGTCGAACGCAGCGGCGCGTCAGCTGGCGGCCGAGGCCGATAACCTGACCCAGCTCGTGACCCAGTTCCGTCTGTCGGGATCGAATGCCAGCGTGCTGGCTTCGATGGCTGCCGAGCGCATGAACCGCGAAAGCGCGGCCCCGCGACCGGCCTATCGGGCTCCGGCTGCGATGCCGGCGGCGGTGAGCGGCAATCTCGCGCTGGCGGTCGCACCTGAGGCGTTCGACGATCAGGACTGGTCCGAGTTCTGATCGACGCCCGCCTCCGCGCGCGCCCCAACATACAAGGCCGCAAGGCCGAAGGGATTGACTATGATGCGATCTGGAATGCGCAGGCTGGCGCCTGCCATGGCCATACCTGCTGCCTTGCTGGCAGCCGCTCCGGCAGCGGCCCAGAGCAAGGCGACAGGCTTCGATCTGGAAGGCAGCGTCCGCGTTCGCTACGAGGCGATGGACGGGAACTTCCGGCCCGGCGGGGTCGAGAATGCCGACATCGTGCTGATGCGGAGCCTGGTGAAGGGCACCTATACCGGGCGAGGCTTCCACCTCGGCGCGACGGTGCAGGATTCGCGGGCCTATGCCAACGATCTGGCGACGCCGCTCGGCGCCACCGACATCAACGCGCTGGAGGTGATCGAGCTTTATGCCGCGCTCGACCTTTCCGAGAAGGCCCGGTTCACCATCGGGCGGCAGCTGATCAACCTCGGTTCGAAGCGGCTGATCGGCAATCCCAGCTTCCGCAACGACGCCAATGGCTTCACCGGCGCGCGCCTCGACTGGTCGGGCGCGGGTGAGTTCACCGCATTCTATGTGTTGCCGCAGCAGCGCCTGCCATCGGATGCGGCAGCCGTGGTCGATAACAAGGTCGAATGGGACCGCGAGGGCATCGATCTGGCGCTGTGGGGTGGTTTCTACAGCCGTCCGCTGACGGATGACGTGACGATAGAGACCTATGTCTATGGTCTCGACGAGGACGATGCACCCGGCCATCCGACCCGCAACCGCCATCTGATAACGCCGGGCGCACGGCTGGTCAGCGACGGTGGGCGGGGCCGGCCCGATGTCGAGCTGGAGGCCGCTTACCAGTTTGGCCATATCCGCACCGGCACGGCGGCCACGGCGCCGCAGGTGGATGTCGATGCCTGGACGCTGCACGCGGAGGTCGGCTACACCTTCGACGATGCGGTGAAGCCGCGCCTGTCCGCCTTCTATGATATCGCCACCGGCGACGATCCGGCCAGCGCCGACTACAACGGCTTCGATCCGTTGTTCGGCCCGCGCTATGGCGACTGGGGGCCAGCCGCGTTGTTCGGACCGTTGGGGCGCAAGAACATCTCCAGCATCGGTGTGCAGGCCGAGGCCAAGCTCTCGTCGCGTGTCGATGCGCAGCTGCAATGCCGCCGCGCCTGGCTTGAGGAGGCGACCGATGCCTTCTCGTTCACCAAGGTCCGCGATGTGACGGGGGCTTCGGGTTCCGATGCCGGCTCGCAGGTGCAGGGGCGTTTGCGCTGGTGGGTGATCCCCGGTCTGTTGCGCAGCGAGCTGGGCGGGGGCGTGCTGTTCAAGGGTGACTTCTTCGATGCCGCGCCCAATGCAAATGGCTATGGCGATACACACTATGGCTATAGTTCGCTCGAACTGACCTTTTGATTCTAATGTAAACGATTCGTCATCGGCGACGGATCGTTATTATGATGAGATAAGATGAAAACGAGCCAGATGGTTACTGTTCTGAAAATGGTGCTGTCTGGCTCGTTTCGTCGCTCGTCTGGAACATAATCCACTTTTTGGTCCCTCAGTCTGCTCACTCCGTCGCGGACGTGATTGCGCCTTGCGGCAAGCTTGCCCAACTCGGTGTCAGCGGGGCGCTATGGGCCTCACCGCCCAGACCAAGGAGATTTAGGATTATGAAGAAGATCGTTACACTTGCCGCCGGTACGCTGCTGTTTGCGTCGCCCGCCTTCGCACAGATGGCCGATTCCGATGCTGGGGCTGATGCTCCGACCGCTGACGCTTCTGCTGCATCCTTCACCGATGCCGAGATCGACACCTATGCAAAGGTGGCGGTCGAGATCAGCGCGTTGCAGAACGATGCGTCGCTCGATGCCGAAGCGCGCCAGAGCGGTGCCGTGGCGGCAGTCGAAAGCAGCGGGCTTACTGCCGAGAAGTTCAATGAAATCTCGGATGCATCGCGCAACGACCCCGAGCTGGCCCAGCGCATTCAGCTGGCAATTGCCAACGCTCAGGGCGGTGCCTGACACTAACAGCTGACACCAACACCTGCCGCGCATCAGCACCCCTGCGCGGCTGCGGGCACCGGGCGACTCATCACGCCTGGTGCCCGCCTCTTTTCGGGCTCAGGCAAACCAGTAGGTGGTGCCGCGCATTTCCAGGCTGATCCGGGGTGGAGCATCGGGCCCGGCCAGCGGATTATCGAAGGCTCCGTGCGGCATGAGTTGCGCACGGGCCGGATCGCTTTCGCTGGTCTTGAACACCAGCGCCTCGCCCCGGTGCATGGCCGAATAGTAGAACCAGCGGTGCGCCGGATTGTGCGCCAGCAGATAGTTCGGGAAGCCCCACTCGGGGCTGCCGTCGAGCGGGTCGAAGATCGCGTCGCAACCGATCAGATCTTCGGGTGCGAGCGAGGTATAGTCGCATAGCCCCAGCGGCACGTCCTGCGGCGGATCGCTGAGCACGCGCCACACGTTGTATTGCGCGCTGCGGGCTACGGCCTTGCCCTCGGGTGCGCCCTTGTCACGCATGGCAGCGGCGGCCTCCTTTGCCATATCGACATGGACAAAGCGCGCAGGGTGCGAATTGTCGTGCGCCGCGTTGACGCCCTGCCTTTCGGAAAAGCGCAGGATGCCCATCGGGCTCATCGTCACATGGTCACAGCCGGTGAGTGAGGTGAGCAGCTCGGCGATCTCGCCCGTATGCACGCGCTGGACTTCGGCGAGGTCCGTCAGATCGGCCACGGCGCTTTCGTGCGCGACAAGGGTAAAACCCTCGAGATCGAGCGAACAGTCGCGCCCGCGCGCATCGTGGATGGCCACCTCGACCGGCGCCAGCGGCACGAAGTCCTTCTCGTGCGCGTTGGCGTAGAAGTAGGGGCGCTTTTCGGTCCGCTCGCTATAGCCGATGCGGGTGCGCAGGTCTGTCATGCCAGCCTCTCCCAAGACTTGCCGGTGGGCCGGGCGTTAGGCCTCAGCGAATTCCTCGGTGTCGATCGTGGGACGGATCGCTTCGTGATAGCGGTGACCGTGGACCGTGGAGTGGTTGATGATCTCGCCCGCCCTGGCAATCGCATCGGCGGGGATCGCCACGGTCGCGGCGTGGAAGTTCTCTTCCATATGCGCGATGCTGGTGGTGCCGGGGATGGCGTGGCAGTTGTCGCCCTGCTCAAGCACCCAGCGGTTGGCGAGCTGGGCGGGGGCTACGCCCACCTCTTTGGCCAGTGCCTCGAACTGCTCGATCACGGCGAGGTTCTTCGGCCAGTTCTCGGCATTGAAGCGCGGCATCTTGGTGCGCAGGTCGGTCTCTTCCAGCGTCGAGGGATCGCGCAGCACCCCGCCGAGCGCACCGCGTCCGGTGCTGGAGAAGGCGACCAGCGCAATGCCCAGCTCCTTGCAGGTGTCGAGCACGCCAAGCTCCACATTGCGCGTCCACAGCGAATATTCGGGCTGGACCGCAGCGACCGGATGCACCGCATGGGCCTCGCGGATATGCGCCGATGACCACTCGGACACGCCATAGGCGCCGATCTTGCCCGCTTCCATCGCCCGCACCATCGCGCCGACCGAATCGGCAATCGGCACCTTGGGGTCGAAGCGGTGCATGTAATAGAGGTCGATATGGTCGGTCTTCAGCCGGGCGAGGCTTTTGTCGAGGTTTGCGGCGATGCTCTCGGGGCTGCAATCGACCCCGCGCTTCGGCCCTTCGACCACGATCCCGCACTTGCTGGCGAGCAGGAACTCGCTGCGCCGGTGCATGATCGCCTCGGCCAGCAGTTCCTCGTTCTTGCCGCCGCCATAGATGTTCGAGGTGTCGAAGTGATCGTAGCCGAGATCGAGCGCCGTGTTGAGCAGTTCGACTTTCACCTCATGGGCGGGCGGGGTGCCGTAGGCCCAGGAGAGGTTCATGCAGCCAAGGCCGATGGCATGGACTTCGCGGCCGGCGAGAGTGCGCTTCATATGGATTTTCCTTGCTGTTTGCCTTGCTGGAAACACTTGCGGCCGCGCCACGTCGAGTAGCGCGGCCGCAGAATGGCTTTATGGGCAGGCTCTATACCCGCACGGTGATCAGGACCAGCCGTCCTGCTCTTCGAGGCTGGCGGCGAGCTTGCCGATGGTGCGATAGCACTCGATCACGCCCTTCACCGAGCTGTTGGGCTCGCGCCCTTCGCGGATCGCGGCGATGAATTCGCGGTCCTGCAGTTCGATGCCGTTGTTCGAGGGCAGGTCCACCACCGAGAGATCGATCTTTTCGTCGGCGCCGGTGAACAGGTCGTCATAGCGCGCGAGGTAGGTGGCGGTGTCGCCGATGTAGCGGAAGAAGGTGCCGAACGGCCCCTCGTTGTTGAACGAGAGCGACAGGGTCAGGATCTGGCCCTTGTCGGTCTTCATCTGGATCGACTGGTCCATCGCGATGCCGAGCTCGGGGTGCTTCGGGCCTTGCAGGATGTTGGCCGCGATCACCTTGGCGCCGGTCATGTACTGGAAGATGTCGATCGTGTGCGCCGAGTGGTGCCACAGCAGGTGGTCGGTCCAGCTGCGCGGCTCGCCCTTGGCGTTCTTGTTCTCGCGGCGGAAGAAGTAGGTTTCCACGTCCATCGACAGGACGTTGAACTTGCCCGCTTCGATCTGCTGCTTGACGTACTGGTGCGAGGGATTGAAGCGGCGGGTGTGGCCGGCCATGCAAACGAGGCCGGTCTCTTCCTGCTTCTTGAGCACGGCTTCGGCATCGGCCCAGCTGTCGGCGAGCGGAATCTCGACTTCGACGTGCTTGCCCGCGTCCATTGCCTTGATCGCCTGGTCGGCGTGCATCTGGGTGGGGGTGCACAGGATGACGGCGTCGACATCGTCGCGCTTCAGCATCTCTTCGTAGTCGGTGGTGGCGAAGGGCACGCCGTACTTGTCGGCCATGGCCTGCGTCGGTTCGAGCCGACGCCCGACCAGCGCGGTCACTTCCACGCCGTCGATGTTCTTGAGGCCGTCGAGGTGCTTTTCACCGAATGCGCCGCCGCCGGCGAGTGCGATTTTCATGAGGGTGGTCTCCTGTTTGCTGAGGGGCGCACCCGACAGACGGCGCTTCCCCAAATGTCCGCTCGTCCTGATCCTGAGCTTGTCGAAGGATCGAAGGGCTGTTCTTCCCCTTGATGACAGTGCCCAAGAAAAAGGCAGTCCTTCGACAAGCTCAGGACGAGCGGGGTTGGTTCCCGTATTTCTATTCCGCCGCTGTCGCGAGCGAGTGGCCCGAATGAACCACGCGCGGGTCGAGCGCTTCGCCAGCGGTCTCTTCCGGCTGCAGGATCAGCGCGCCGAGCGCGGTGTTCGAGGCGGGGATGTGGTAGAAGTTGTAGAGATCCTTCACCTTGTCGCCCAGCGCACCGCGCATGATCAGCCACATGACCAGCTCGATGCCTTCGCTGCCCGCTTCGCGCAGGTATTCGATGTGCGGCATCTTCGCGAGCGTCTCGGGATCGTTGATCAGCTTGTCGATGAAGTTCAGGTCGAACTCCTTGTTGATCAGGCCGGCGCGCGGGCCCTGCAGCTGGTGGCTCATGCCGCCCGTGCCCCAGACGTGAACGTTGAGGTCTTCGGGGAAGCTCTCCACCGCGGCCTTGATGCTGTCGCCCAGCGCGAAGCAGCGCGCGCCCGAGGGCGGCGGATAGGTCACCACGTTGACGGGCAGCGGAATGACCTTGCACGGCCATTCTTCCGGCTCGCCGAACATCATCGAGAGCGGAATGGTGCAGCCGTGGTCAACGTCCATCTGATTGAAGATGCACATGTCAAAATCGTCGAGGATCAGGCTCTGGGCGATGTGCCAGGCGAGATCGGGGTGGCCGATCACGTCGGGCACGGGGCGCGGGCCCCAGCCTTCGTCGGCCGGCTTGAAGCTCTCGGCGCAGCCGATCGCGAAGGTCGGGATGCAGTTCATGTCGAAGGCCGAGGCGTGGTCGTTGTACACCAGCACCACGACATCGGGCATGTTGCCGGGCTGCTTGATCCAGTCCTTGATGGCCTTGTAGCCATCGAAAACCGGGCCCCAGTAGTCATCGCCGGTCTTGCCGGTCTGGATCGCGGCGCCGAGCGCCGGGATGTGGCTGGACGTGATGCCCGTGGTTACGCGTGCCATGATCAGTAGCCTCCCTTGATCGAGCGAACGCCTTGCGGGGCGCGACCGCCGTCGATCATCATCTGTGCATATTCTTCCTGCGTCATGCCGGTCATCGAACCGGCGGCAAACTGGAAGCTTTTGCCGTCAGTCGAAAACAGCTTCGACAGGTAGTAAACGTTGCCGCCCTCATCGATCATCGCGTTGTAGTCGCGATCGAGCACGGCTTGCTTGGCCGCATCGGTGAGGTTCCATTCGTCGAGATAGGCCTTCTCGTCGGCCTTGAAGCGCTCGCGGTTTTCCGCCTTCATCAGGCTCATCGCGAACTGGTTGAGCCAGTAGCCCTTGCGCGCACGCTGGGCGGTGAACACGCGGGTGCCTGGAATATCGTCGAACTCGGCGAGATATTCGTGGATGTTGATCCGTTCTTTCTTCTTCTCGGTCATCTCAGCAGTCCTCTGCCTCTTTCCATTCGTATGTGAGCGGGGCCTCGCGGAAGGCGAAGCGGTCGATATGTTCTTCGAGCACGCCGCGCATATGCACATTGCGCTGCGCCTCGGCGGTGGTGAGCGTGATGGCGATGCCCTCGGGCCGCGCCAGCAGCACCGCGCTTTCGAGGTCGGAGAAGGGAAAGGCCCCCATCCCGTCACCCTCGTCGTAGGTGGCCGCCATCTTGTGGCTCCAGTGCTTCACCAGCTGCTGGATATACCGCTCGGGCTTTTCGCACCTGGCGAAGCCATGGGAGATGACGGGCCCCTCGCTCATCAGTAGCCCTTCTTCGCCAGCACCGCGTCGAGGCGGCCATAGACCTTGCGGGCATTGCCCTCGAAGATCATGTGCTTCTCTTCCGCGGAAATATCGAGCGCGTCGACATAGCGCTTGGTGTCATCGAAATAGTGCCCGGTGGTGGGATCGATCCCGCGCACCGCGCCGACCATCTCGCTGCCGAACAGGATGTTCTTGTTCTCGATCACGTCGGCCAGCAGGTTGATGCCCGGCTGGTGGTAGACGCAGGTGTCGAAAAACACGTTGTTCATCAGGTGCGTGTCGAGCGCGGGCTGCTTGAGCATGTCCGCGAGCCCGCGATAACGGCCCCAGTGATAGGGCACCGCGCCGCCGCCGTGCGGAATGATCATCTTCAGCCTGGGGAAGCGGCTGAACAGGTCGCCCTGCAACAGCTGCATGAAGGCCACGGTGTCAGCCGCGAGGTAGTAGCCGCCGGTGGCGTGCATGGCCGGGTTGCAGCTGCCCGAGACGTGAATCATCGCCGGTACGTCCAGCTCTTCCATCACTTCGTAGATGGGGAACCAGTATTCGTCGGTCAGCGGCGGATGCTCGAAGTGGCCGCCGCCCGGATCGGGGTTGAGGTTGCAGACCACGAAGTCCATTTCCTCGACGCAGCGGCGCAGCTCCTTCACGCTTTCCGAAAGGTCGCTCTTGGGGCTCTGCGGCAGCATGCAGCCGCCGATGAAGGTATCGGGGAACAACTGGGTGACGCGGTAGATGAGGTCGTTGCAACGACGCGCCCATTCGGTCGCCACGGCCTGATCGCCCACGTGCGGCGCCATGGCCGAAGCGCGGGGGCTGAAGATCGTGAAGTCGGCCCCGCGCTCCTTGATCAGCTTGAGCTGGTTCGCCTCGATCGTGTCGATGATCTCCTGATCGGAAATCTCAGGATAAGGCGGGCACTCGGTGCCATTCTTGTAGGCGGCTTTCTGCTCCTCGCGCCACGCATCGTGGCTCTTGGGCAGAACGGTGTAATGGCCGTGGCAGTCGATGATAAGACTCATGCTTCGCTCTCTTCTGTCCCGGAGGTGCTCCGGTCGTTAATCGCGGTCAGCTTGGCGGCGAGGCCGTCGGGCGGAGGGCTGATGCCCAGTTCCCCGAGTGCCTGCTGGCGGCTGACCGTGTTGTCGGTCATCAGCGGATCGATCCCGAGGTCGCGCAGCATGCGCGCTGCCTCGGCCATTTCCGCACTACGGCGTTGGCCATGGATCAGCATGCGGTCAAGGTTGTAGTCCGCACGCGTCGCCCAGGCGACCGGCTTTTCGCTCGCGTCGAGGCTGGCCAGCACTTCGCCGAGCACGCCCGCTTTGTTGGCGGCGAGGACCATCTCGGCGGTGAGCGCCTCCAGCCCCTTCACCATCACCGAGCGGCACAGCTTGATCGCGCTGGCCTGCCCGATTTCGGGGCCGACCACGCGGGTGTTCGAAAAGCCCAGCGCGCGCAGCATCTGTTCGGCTTCGGTAGCGCGCTTGCCCGCAATCAGCAGCGGCACGGCCAGCGCCTTGTCGACCGGAGCCATCACCGCCACATCGACATAGCTGGCCCCGGCAGCTTCCACCGCTGCGGCCGCCGCCTGCTTGGTGCCCGGCGCGACCGAGTTCATGTCGCAGAACAGCGCATCCTTGGGCAGCATCGGGGCATAGCCTTGCGCGGCCTTGAGCGCCTGATCGGCGGTGACGAGGCTGAGCACCAGCTGCGCTCCGGCCAAAGCTTCAGCCGCATCGGCGCAAGCTGTCACCTGGCATTCGGCCATGGCGGCACGGCGCTCGGGCAGCAGATCCCAACCCGCGGCGTGGCCACTCCACCCTCCGGCGCGAGCAAAGGTCGATCCGGCCTCACCGAAGCCGATCAGCGCCACACGGGGGGCATTTGTATTCGAATCTTGCGTGCTCATCTCTCTCTCCGTGCTTCCCCTAACAATTGTATGTGGTGCTTACAACTTCCCACGTGACCGGCTTGACCTTCCGCAAGTGGGGGTTCAGTCAGCCCGCAAAGGTAAACCAGCAGGAGAATCGCTGATCATGGGCGTTGTCGTCACCAAGATCGACCGGGCCGATCCGGAAGTTGTTAGTGCTCTGGGCAAGTGCGGTGTGGCCACCGTGCATGAGGCGCAAGGCCGCAAAGGCCTGCTCGCCAGCTACATGCGTCCGATCTATCCGGGCGCGCGCATCGGTGCCTCGGCGATCACGATCTCGGTCCCGCCGGGCGATAACTACATGGTCCACGCCGCGATCGAGCAGTGCCAGGATGGCGACGTCCTCGTGATCGCGCCGACCAGCCCGTGCGAAGACGGCTATTTCGGCGACCTGCTCGCCACCTCGGCACAGGCGCGCGGCGTGCGCGGCCTGATTATCGATGCCGGTATCCGCGACGTGCGTGACCTCACCGAGATGAACTTCCCGGTCTGGGCCAAGCGCGTGTTCGCACAAGGCACGATCAAGGCCTCGCTCGGCAGCGTCAATGTCGACGTGGTCTGCGCCAGCGCCTTCATCCGCGCCGGTGACGTGATCGTGGCCGACGACGACGGCGTCTGCGTGGTGCGCCGCGAAGAGGCCGAAGAGGTGCTGAAGAAAGCGCAGGCGCGCGAAGCAAACGAGGAAGAGAAGCGCCAGAAGCTCGCTGACGGTGTGCTCGGCCTCGACATGTACGGCTTCCGCCAGAAGCTCACCGACATGGGCCTGAAGTGGATTTGATTTAGCAGGGAGGCAGCGCCAATCCGTTCGTGTCGAGCGAAGTCGAGACACGCTGGTCCGGCGCACACCTCCCGTCTCTCGACTGCGCTCGAGACGAACGGAGTTCTTGATGGCAACCAGTTCAGCACCAGTCATGTGGATGCGGGGAGGGACCTCCAAGGGCGGTTACTTCCTCGCCTCCGACCTTCCCGCCGATGTCGACGCGCGTGCCGCATTCCTGCTGCGCGTGATGGGCAGCCCCGATCCGCGCCAGATCGACGGCATGGGCGGGGCGGACCCACTGACCAGCAAGGTCGCCGTGGTCAAGAAGTCGGAGCGCGAGGGGATCGATGTCGACTACCTGTTCCTGCAGGTGTTCGTCGATCAGGCCATCGTTTCCGATGCGCAGAACTGCGGCAATATCCTCGCCGGTGTCGGTCCCTTCGCGATCGAGCGCGGGCTGGTCGAACCGACCGGCGAGCAGACCTCGGTGGCGATCTTCATGGAGAACACCGGGCAGGTTGCCGTGGCCACGGTCGAAACGCCGGGTAGTGCGGTAAACTATTCTGGCGGCGCGAAAATCGACGGTGTGCCGGGCAGTCATGCGCCGGTTCCGCTGGAGTTCCGCGACACCGCCGGATCGAGCTGCGGTGCGTTGCTCCCCACGGGCAATCCGGTCGACGTGATCGAGGGCGTGCCCTGCACGCTGATCGACAACGGCATGCCCTGCATCGTGTTCAAGGCCGAGGACGTGGGCGCGACCGGCTACGAAACGCGCGAGGAGATGGAGGGCGATGGCTTCGCCGAGATCCGCGCGAAGATCGAGACCATCCGCCTTGCTGCCGGGCCACTGATGAACCTTGGCGACGTGAAGGAAAAGTCGGTCCCCAAGATGACGCTGGTGGCTCCGCCGAAGAATGGCGGCGCTGTAACTACGCGCGTGTTCATCCCGCATCGCGCCCATGCCTCGATTGGTGTGCTCGGCGCGGTGACGGCGGCAACGGCTTGTCTTGTCGAAGGCTCGCCCGCTGCGGAAGTGGCGCAGATCCCCGAGGGCAAGATCAAGACGCTGAGCATCGAGCATCCCAGCGGCGAGATGAGCTGCGTGATGACGATGGACGACAACGGCGAAGTCGCGACCTCGGCCCTGCTGCGCACCGCGCGCAAGCTGATGGACGGGGTGGTGTTCGTCTGAGGTATGAAAAAACTCCGTTTGTCCTGAGCTTGTCGAAGGACTGCTTTGTCTTTGAGCGCGGAGCCACAAGTAAGGACGGCCCTTCGACAAGCTCAGGGCGAGCGGTGTCTGGCGGGCTTTGGAGAACTCTATGTCTGACCGTATCGTTTCGTGGCATCCCAACCCCAGCAAACCCAGCTTCACGCCCCCACCGGGCGCGGTGGACGCGCATTGCCACGTGTTCGGGCCGATGGACCCCTTCGGTTTTTCGCCCAAGGCCAAGTATCTGCCCGCCGACGCCGGGCCCGACATGCTGTTCGCGCTGCGCGATCATCTCGGCTTCGAAAAGAACGTGATCGTGCAGGCAAGCTGCCACGGCACCGACAACGCCGCCACGCTTGACGCGATCGCCAAATCGGGCGGCAAGGCGCGCGGTGTGGCCGTGGTCGATCCCGACATTTCGGAAGAGGAACTCCAAGCGCTGCACCATGGCGGGATGCGCGGTATACGCTTCAATTTCCTCAAAAGACTGGTCGACAACGCCCCCAAGGACAAGTTCCTCGAAGTCAGCAAGCGCCTGCCTGCGGGCTGGCACGTGGTGATCTATTTCGAGGCCGACATTCTGGAGGAACTGCGCCCGTTCATGGACGCGATCCCCGTCCCGCTGGTGATCGACCACATGGGCCGCCCCGATGTCCGCCAGGGGCCTGATGGCGCGGACATGAAGGCCTTCCGCCGCTTCCTCGAAAGCCGCGATGACATCTGGTTCAAGCCGACCTGCCCCGACCGTCTCGACGCGATCAAGGAAGGCGGGCAGGGCGATCCGTGGGATGCCTTCGCCGAGGCCGTCGCGCCGCTGGTGGAAGACTATCAGGACCGCGTGATCTGGGGCACCGACTGGCCGCATCCGAACATGCAGGACGAAGTGCCCGACGATGGCCACATTGTCGATATGATCCCGCGCATCGCGCCCACGGAAGAGCTTCAGCAGAAGCTGCTCGTGACCAATCCGAACCGGCTCTACTGGTCGGACTGACGCGAGGTACGGCGCAGTCGGCTACGATGCGAGGCCGACTGCCGCCTGGGCGGACATTATGGCTGCTTGGGGCGCCCAGGGCCGGTCTGCGTGACAATCGGCGGTGCAATCAGCGCAGTTGATCGGGGGCGCGATAAGAAAGCACACTTCGCTTTCGCGCTTGGCCGCGTTGAGCGCCCGGTCGGCGTTTTCCAGCAGTTCGATGCCGCTGCAATTGCCGCCGGGATGCAGGATCGAGGCCCCCAGTGAAGCGCCGGTCGGCACGGCCCGGCCATTGTAGTCGAGCGGAGCGGCCAGCTCGGCGGCCAGCCGGTCGAGCACTGCGGGAAGCTGGGCGATATGGCGGTCGTCCTGCAGCAGTAGCACCAGCTCATCTCCGCCCAGACGCGCGGCGAAGCTACCCCTCAGCCAGCTACCGCGCAGGATTGCCGAAGCGCGGCACAGCAATTCATCGCCCGCCGCCTGCCCGGCATTGTCGTTAACCGAACGCAGGTTGTCGAGATCGATGATGACCACGCCAAGCGGTGACTTGTTCTCCATCGTGGCACGCATGGCGTCGGCGAGCTTGTCGTTGAATTTGTCGCGGTTGGGCAGGCCGGTCAGCGAATCGGTTGTGGCGCGGTGTTCCAGTTCCTGCATCAGGCGGTGCTTGTCGCTGATATCCTGGATCACGCCCACCAGCGCAGCGGGCCGGCCATCGCTCAATTCCACCTCGCCCGCCACACGTACCCGCTTGGCATTGCCCTTGGCGCCTATGAAGTCGGCTTCGAAATCGTAGCTTTCTCCAGTTTGGACGGCTCTTTCGATCGCGGTCAGGATCTTTTGTCGATCGGGACCCGCATAATAATTTACCGCATCGGCGACGGAGATGTTCGCGTCATGAGGCAATTCATGGATGGCATAGACCCCTTCCGACCAGTGGAGGTCACCGTCGTCGATCGCCATGCGCCACGATCCGATCGAAGCGATACGCTCGGCTTGGCGGAACTGTCGTTGCAGCCGCCGGGTGCCTTCCATGTCCTGTTCAAGCGCCGCGCTGTTGTGGGCATGGCGATGAAGGGCAATGTTCTGGGCGTAAAGCGAGCGCATCAACGCCGACATGCTCTCGAGCAGGGCGGTGGCTTCGGGGCCGAACTCGCGCCTTTCCTCGGACAGTGCGCAGATGACACCCACCGCTTCGCTCAAAGTGCTGTCGTCGGTGTCGGTGAAGGCGGCAATGCCGGCAAAGGAGAGAACCTTGGCGTCGCTGGTGACGAGAGGATGATCTCGCAACAGCGGGTGTCTGGCCGCATCCGGAGCGATCAGCGGGCCAACATGGTCGGCGGCGGCGAGTGCAATCGATTGTTCGAGCAGACAGCCCAGCCCGGTCGCGCCGTACTGCGCGCTGGTCCATTGATGCGATGGATCGCGCAGGCGCACCACCACGGTCTCACAGTCGATCGCACGCGCAAGTGTCGCGGCAAGCGCCGACAGGGGGGATGCATCTGCTCGCGCTTGTGTCTCCTGACGAGCAAGCGCGAGCAGATGCTGATTCTGACTAGACGGTGCGACCCATTCCATGCCGCCTGTATCAACGCTTATAGGTAAATACTGACAGCAGCGTTTGTTAGGTGAACTTGCCTAGTTTTAACCTTCTACGACCGAACGCACGAAGTCGACCGTCTGCCGTGTGGCGGCCGCGAACTCGGTGGCGGTAGCCATGAAGCTGCCATAGCTGGCGAACTCATGCGGTTTCATGCCCTCGAACTCGTAGGCCTGGCGGAAGCTGGGCAGTTTCAGCAACTTCTCGATGCTCGCCTTGTTCGGTTCGCGCTCGATTGCCTTGGGATCGAACGGGGCCAGTTCGTCTTCCACGTCCATCAGCTGTTTGATGTAGCTGGGCGGGCAAGTGTAAACGAAATCGCCACCGGCATAGTCCTCGATGTGGCGCGAGACGGTGTTGCCGTTCTTGTCCTTTTCGACTCGCATCGAGCACTGCAGCATCTTCGAGGGGTGGCCGGTGTCCTTGCCGTACC
The DNA here is from genome assembly GCF_003584015.1 of Aurantiacibacter xanthus. GTDB lineage: Bacteria > Pseudomonadota > Alphaproteobacteria > Sphingomonadales > Sphingomonadaceae > Alteraurantiacibacter > Alteraurantiacibacter xanthus. The sequence continues at coordinate 90,912 of NZ_QXFM01000139.1, read as the reverse complement.
AGTAGGCGCGCTTGAGGACGGCTTCCTCGCCATCGCGAATCTCGTCGATGGACAGATCGATTCCGCGCAGTTTGGCTTCCAGCTTCCAGTCGCCCTTCTCACCCAGACGACTCGACATGTGGGTGATGACGCTGCGCCAGGTGCTCAGATCGACGCCGGCAGCCTTGGCGCGCTGGAGCCCGGCGGTGACGGCGGCCATGCAACGCGAATACTGTGCGACGGTGAAGCTGGTGGTGTTGTTGGTCGAGATGCCGCGTGCGGTCAGCTCTTCCAGCACCTCGTAGCCTTCCTTCGAGCCGGGCAGCTTAACCATCACGTTCTCGCCCATTTCGGCGATCGAGAGGCCCTGTGCCAGCATCGCCTCGCCATCGGTGACGAAGCGCGGATCGACCTGGCCCGAGAGCATGCCGTACTTGCCGCCCGAAGCCTGGAAAGCGGGCAGGATCGCGTCGGCGCCCTTCTTCACCAGCTGGAGGTACATCTGCCAGTACACGCCCTCGACATCGAGCGCCTTGTCGGCCTTGGCGATATCGAGCACGAGCTGGCGCCAGCCCGGAGGATCGAGCTGCACGGCCTGCAGGCTGAGCGGGGGGTTGGTGGTGACGCCGCGGAAGCCCATCTGGGCGGGGTTGGCGGGGTCATAGAAGCGGGTGAGCTGGGCTTCCCAGTCGGCACGCTTGCTTTCGGGTGCGGCGGCGAGAGTCTCTTCCTTCCAGCTCGGGAACACGAGCGGAGAGCTGTCCCACCAGATCTCGCATTCGGGATTGGTCTCGGCGAGCTTTTCGAGGACGTGCTTGCTCATCATCATCTCCAGACTTTCGGGTGTATCAGGGCCATTGGCACCGGCGGGCTGACCGAGTCAATCGGCCGCAGCGCCCGTTGTCTTGCAGCCAGGCTCAGGCGGGCTTGCGCTCTGCGGTAAAGCGGCCGTGCTTGCGATAGCGTGTCATCCACTTGTCGAGGAACAGCGACAGCGGCTTGGCCGTGACACCGAGCGCGTCGATCCCCGGAAGGGCCCCGGACGCCACGCTGCCCTTTTCGAGCATGGTCAGCTGGTCGCGGTTGATCGGTGCCAGCGGCAGGGCGGCGGCGAGGCGGGCCAGCGTATCGGGCACGGCGAACACGATCGGATCGCGCTGCTGCCCCTTGGCGATGGCGCGGTTGATTTCCTCCATCGAGAGCTGGTCGGGCCCGGCGATCTCGTAGGTCTTGCCGCCGTGCGTGGCGGGCGCGGCGAGCGCATTGCCGATGGCCTCGGCAAGGTCTGCCACCCAGACCGGCTGAAGCTTCGATTCGGCCCCGAACACCGGCAGCACCGGCAAGGACTGCGCCAGATCGGCGAACAGCGGCACGAAGCCGCCGTCCTCGCCGAAGACAGCCGAGGGGCGCAGGATTGTTGCCTGCGGGAAGGCCTCGCGCACAAGCTGCTCGCCTTCGCCTTTGGTGCGGAAGTAGCCGGTCTTGCTCGTTGCATCCGCCCCGATCGCCGAGACATAGACGAAGCTCTGCGCGCCATTGGCGGCGGCAGCAGCGGCTGCCACCCCGGCACCGGTCGCCTGCAAGGCGCGCTGGTTCTTGCCGAAGGTGCCGACCAGATAGACCACCGCGTCCGCACCCGCCACGCAGGCTTCGACGCTGGCCTTGTCGGCGGCATTGCAGCGTGCGAACTGGATCTGGCCGAGGTTGGCGAGCGGCTTGAGGCTGAAGGCCTTCTCGGGATTGCGCGCGGCGATCCGCAGGCGAGCGCCACGCTCGAGCAGGTCCTGCGCGACCTGCCGTCCGATAAAGCCGCTGCCGCCGATGAGGACGACGAGCTTGTCTTCGAGCGGGCCATAGTTTGCCATGCGAGTAGTTCCTTTGCGCGAAGCGGTTGAGGCTGTTCGCCCAGCCTTTAGGCGAGGGAGGGCCCTGCGGGCAACAAGCGAGATAGGGGTGCGGCCGAGGGTGGGGCAAAGAAAATGCACGTTGCGAGCGTCAATCGAATTGACAAGGCCGGTGACAGTGGCCTATCGGCGCCGACCTACCCGATGCGGACCTTCGATGATCCGCATACGATGTGTGCCCAGATGGCGGAATTGGTAGACGCACCGTCTTCAGGTGGCGGCGCTCGCAAGGGCGTGGAGGTTCGAGTCCTCTTCTGGGCACCACCGCTTCTCAAATAATTGAGAGGCCAGAAAAATATCGCAACAGATGGCCTTGTGGCTGGCGCATTGCCAGCGGCATGGAACTGCGCTTCCATGCTCTCGGCCATTGCATCCCTTGGCCTTGTTTCAGTGTCTCTGCGGTCTTAGCGGCTTTTCTCTTAACGGAGTAAGGACGAAAGAATGAAGAGACTTGTCGGCATTGTTGGCTTGGTGAGTGGCCTTGCCTTGGCAACGCCTGCCTCGGCAGGAAGCGTTGTCGCAGAAGCGAACGGAGCGCGGTCCGAAGGCGTCTGGGGAGGCGAGGTCGGGGGCGGCTATCAGATCGGCGGCTACGGGTTTGCCCTTCGTCCTATGGTCGGCACGCTGATCTACCGGGGCGATGATGATCGATACCGGATGGAGACCTTTTCGAACGGCCAGTCACGCTGCCGCGATCTGACGAGCGGCGCCTTCGCCAGCGACCGCAAGTGCGACGATACCTCGTTCAAGCTCTACGGCAAGCTGGAGGCCAGCTTTACGCTCCCGGCCAGCATCGAAATCGGTGCCGGTGGGCGCTATGACGGTGGCAAGGTGCGCCCCTATGGACTGGTCAGCTATCCGCTGGCTCCTGCCTTGCGCGTTCATGGCAATGTCGGCGAGGAATATCTCGCGCTCGGAGTGCGCGCGAGCTTCTGACTGTTCCAGGTGCCGCTGTGCTCAGGCTCGCGGCGGCACCCGTTTCTTCCTTTGCGACAAAGCCTTGCCGAGAACGCTGTGCGACGAGTTCGCCGGGTTCCGCCCACCGCTGTAGCTGAGCTTTCCAATCCACCGAGGCGCCTTGTGCATCGCCTCCGGGGAGGGGCGAAGGGCTGCCTTCCAGATTATTCTTGAGTGCCGGAATAATTATTCTTATGCTCCGGAATATAATAAAAACTGGAGGATGCTGGTGAGAGTATTTTTGAAGGCGACGACGTCGCTTGGCGCTATCGTGCTGGGTGCGACCGGGGCTCTGGCGCAGGATAACGCGCCCTCCGAACAGCAAGGCATTACCGACATCATTGTGACGGCGCAGCGCTCCGAAACGATCAGCCAGCGCACCCCGCTGGCGATCGATGTAGTCCAGCCCGAAGAGCTGACCCGGCAGAACGTGCTGCGCGCGGAAGACCTGTCGCGGATTTCGCCGTCGCTGTCGGCCAGCGGCGGGGCGGGCGGGACCACCAATTTCTTCGTTCGCGGTGTGGGCAACAACACGGTCAACGCCTATTCCGACCCGGCGATCTCGTTCAATTACGATGGCGTGTACGTCGGGCGTCCGTCGTCGACATCGGGCGTGTTCTACGATCTGCAGCGGGTCGAGGTGCTGAAGGGGCCGCAGGGCACACTTTATGGCCGCAATGCCACGGCTGGCGCGATCAACGTGATCCCCAACCGGCCCGAACTGGGCAAGCAGTCGGTCGATTTCATGCTTGGCTATGGCAACTTCAACTGGCTGACCGGGCAGGCTGCGGTCAATATGCCGGTGAGCGATACCGTCGCCGTTCGCGCCGCGGGTTCCATCGCGCGCCGCGATGCCTTCATGTCGGATAACACGGGGCGGCAAAGCGAATATGCGGGCCGCCTGCAGGTTCTGGCCGAGCTCGCCCACAACGTCGATCTGCGGGTGGCGGGGGATTTCTCGCATCAGGGCGGAGCCAGCGCGAGCGGCTTCTACCTCGGCGCGGTGAACCCCAGGTTCGGGCCGACCGGCTTTGCCGGTTACGAGTTCGTCCCCAGCGGCTTCGATCCGCAGCAGGGCGTGCTCGATCCGGCATCGCAGGCACTGCTGGCTTCGCGTTTCATCGCCCAGACCGGTCGCGCCGGTGCGGTGGGCGACAGTCAGCCGTACAACGATAACGACTTCTGGGGGATCTCCGCCGAGCTGAATGTCGTGACCGAGGCCGGCACGCTGACGGTGCAACCGGCCTATCGCGAAGCCAGCCTGGACTATGTCTTTGCCGGGATCTTCCGCGAAGCTGCGTCGCAGGAAGAAGACCGGCAGACCAGCCTCGAAGTGCGCTGGGCCGGGCATGTCGGCGACAGGTTCGACTATCTGCTCGGCGGCATCTATTACAAGGAGGATATCGACGCCACCGCGCGCTATAACCAGCACACGCTGGTGCCGTTCCAGAACTTCTCGACCAGCACCGAAAGCTGGGCCGGGTTCGGCATGGTCACTTTCGAGCCGGTGGAGAACCTTCGCCTGACAGCGGCAGGGCGTTACACCTCGGATCGCAAGTCGTTTGACGGCGTGTCGGACGTCTACATCGTGTTCTGCGGCAACCCTGCGCCGCCGCAGGATATCTGCCCCACGCTGCCGTTCGCACCGCGGGTCGACAACGCGGCCGCGCTGCGGGCGTTTTACGCCGATGCAGGCATCCCGCTGACGAACGTGCCGCTGTTCGCCCTGCCACCGCAGGCAGGAGGCTCGCAGACCGCGCCGTTCGTGCTCAATTCGCCGATCGTCATCGATTCCTCGCTGCGCAACAACAAGTTCACCTACCGGCTGGCGGCGCAGTACGATTTCACGCCCACCAACATGATCTATGCCAGCATGGAAACCGGTTATCACGCGGGGGGCTTCTCGTTTGCGAAGGGCCTGTCGAGCTACGACCCGGAATCGATCCGCGCCTGGACCATCGGCAGCAAGAACCGCTTTGCCGACAACCGGGTGCAGCTCAACATCGAGGGCTTCATCTGGGACTATAAAGGCCAGCAGTTCAGCCAGTTCGGCTACGACCTCGGCACGCCGCCCTCGACGGTGTTCCTCACCCGCAATATCGGTGACAGCACCATCATGGGGGTCGACCTCGATCTTCAGGTGATGCCCACGCGGCACACCACGTTGGGGGCGAATGTTCAGTTCCTCGATACGAACTACGACAGCTTCGTCTACTATGCACCGGATCAGGGTCTGCCGCCGAACACCAGTTGCCCTTTCACCCCGACCACGCAGGCGACGCCCGGCGGCACGGTCAACGTGTTCGCGGTCGATTGTTCGGGCAATGAGGCGTTCAACTCGCCGCGCTGGTCGTTCAACCTCGATGCACAGCACGTGATCGAATTCGATGGCTTCGACATGCGGTTGCAGGCGGGCACCCGCTATCGCGGCGCCAGCTACTCATCGGCGGACTATCTGCCCTATCTGCGTTCGCCCAGTGCCTTTGTCAGCAATGCCTCGATCACCTTCTCGAACCCGGAAGACACGCTGTTCCTGACGTTTTACGTCAACAACATCGAGGACAACCAGCGGCTGGTCGATGCCACGGTCAATTCGGCAGGCTTGTTTGTCGCCAATGCCGAGCAGCCGCGCACCTACGGCGTGCGGCTGGGCGGGAGCTTCTGAGGCGTGAACGGGATCGTCACCGGCATCGGCATCGGCATCGGCATCGGCACCGTGCCACCAAGCTCCAGCCCAACAGAAAGCAGCAAGTAGATGATTGAAAATGCCCTGATCGTCGGTGGCGGAGTGGGCGGGATGAGCGCGGCAATCGCGCTCGCCCGTCTGGGGGTGGCCGTCGAGCTTATCGACATCGATCCCGAATGGCGCGCCTATGGGGCGGGCATCAGCGTCACCGGCATGTCGCTGCGGGCGTTCGAGCAGCTGGGCATTCTCGACGAGGTGCGCCGCGAAGGTTTCGTCGGGTCGGGCATCCGGCTGCGGGCTCCCGATGGCAGCGTGGTGATGGAGAGCCCGCCGCCACCGGCAGCGCCTGCCCCGATCGATTGCAGCGGCGGGATCATGCGTCCGGCGTTGCACGCGATCATGCAGCGGCATGTGCGCGAGGCGGGCGTGACGATAACGCTCGGCGTTTCGCCCGCGGCTTATGACGAGATGGGTGACTGCGTGGAGGTCCGCCTGTCCGACGGTTCGACGCGGCAGGTCGAACTGGTGGTGGCGGCGGACGGGATTTTTTCTGCCAGCCGCAAGCTGCTGTTCCCCGACATCGCCCCGCCACGGTTCACCGGGCAGGGCTGCTGGCGGATCGTGGCCGATCGGCCGAATGACCTCGACCGGGCAGAGATCTGGATCGGCGGGCCGGTCAAGTTGGGGCTCAACCCGATTTCGCACGACAAGCTCTATGCTTTCATCCTCGAAAACGTACCCGACAATCCGTGGTACGACGAAGCCGACATGCTCCCCCATGTGGCGCAATTGCTGGAGCCTTTCGGCGGTGCCATCGCCGCCATCCGCGATAATCTGGGACCGCAATCGCTCGTCAATTACCGGCCGCTGGAGTGGCTGCTATTGCCCAGGCCATGGCACAAGGGGCGGGTGGTGCTGATCGGCGATGCCGTACACGCGACCACGCCGCATATGGCCAGCGGAGCCGGTGCCGCGACCGAGGACGGGCTTGCGCTGGCCGAGGAAATCGCCCGCGCTGATGAGGTCGAGACGGCGCTGACGGCTTTTGCCGAACGTCGGTTCGAGCGGGCGCGGCTGATCGTCGAAAACTCGGTTCGCATCGGCGAAATCGAAATGGCCGGGGGCAACCAGATGGATGCCAACGCCATGCTCGGCGGCACCATGCAGAAGCTGCGGGAGGCGTTCTGATGCACTGGGGACTGGCTACCGTCGATGGCGCCGGGGTGCTGGTGCGCGGCGACCGCTACGTGCCGCTGGCGCACTGGGGCGAGACGCGCCCACTCATTGCCCTGCTCGAAGACTGGGTGGAGGTGGCCCCGCGGCTTGGCCAATGGGCCGCCGATGAGAATGCCTTTGCCGCCGCCGCCGCCGACTTTGCCTCTGCGCAGGTCGAGCTGCCATACCGGCCCGGCCAGATCTTCTGCACCGGCGCGAACTACAAGAAGCATGTGGTCGGCCTCATCATGGGGGACGGCTCGATGCGCACGGCCGAACACGAGCAGCAAAACGAGGAAGACCGCCGCGCCAAGGCCGAGGCGATGATGGACGAGCGCGCCAGCCTGCCGCCGTTCTGTTTCGTGAAGCTGCCCTCCTGCGCGATCGGGCCGCGCGATACGGTGGTGCTGCCGCGCAACGTCGCCAAGCCCGACTGGGAGCTGGAACTGGGCGTGGTCATCGGCAAGCGGGCGCACCGCGTCAGCCCGGAACAGGCGATGGAGCATGTGGCCGGCTTTGCCGTGGTGAACGATGTGACCGCGCGCGATCTGGTGTTCAGACGCGACGGCTCAGCCATCGGGGCTGACTGGCTGGCGGGCAAGTGCTTCCCCACCTTCCTGCCCTTCGGCCCGATGATCGTGCCGAAGGAGCAGGTGCCCGATCCCTACGACCTGACCATCCGCCTGTCGGTCAACGGCAAGGTCTATCAGGATGAAAGCACCGGCGACATGATGACCTCGATCGAGCGGCAGGTGGCTTTCCTGTCGCAGATCACCGTGCTGCAACCGGGGGACGTGATCTGCACCGGATCGCCCTATGGCAATGGGGCGGCCTTCGGTGTGTTCCTGCGCGATGGCGACATGATGGAGGGCACGATCACCGGGCTCGGCACGCAGCGTAACGCTTGCGTGGCGGAAGCCTGACCAGCGTGGCCGGGGCGGGATCAGTCAGCCGCGGGGCGCTTGCGCAAGCCGTCGATCAGCAGCCGCTCGACAAAGTCCTCGTAGCGTCGGGCCAGTTCGTCCATGTCGCTGCCTTCGGGCAGCAGCAGTTTCAGCAAGGGGCCGCCGGTGACGAAGAAGTCGCTGATCCCCACGACCGCCAGATGCAGGAACAGCGGATCGAAATCGGTCAGCTCGCCGGCCTCGTCGAGCTCCTTGATGCGGGCATAGTTATCGACCGGGATCTGGTTCCACTTGCGAACGCTCTGCCGCATCTCGGGCGAACTGGTGCTGTCCAGCTCGTCGAGCATCAGGCGCTGCATGTTCTTGGCCGAGCGGGTGAAACGAAAGGTGGCGTGTATGAAATCGGCCAGCAGCTGCTGCGCGTCACCGTCTTCGGGCGGCGGGGCATGGCCTTCCTCGCCGATCTGCTGCGCCACTTCCAGCAGCAGCTTGCCGCGATTGCCGAAGTAGTAGCGGACCAGTGCCGGATCGCCTCCGGCGCGGCGCGCTATGGCGCTGGCCGTAACCTGCTGAGGGGGCAGTTCCTGCAACAGCTGGCGGGTGGCCGCGATCAGGGCTTCCCGTCCGACACCCGCACTCGCGGCATCGGGCCGTCCCTTACTGCGTTTGGCAGAGGCTTTCTCGCTCATCGGCCCTCTGCTGGCGCAAGCATTGCTGCAGCACAAGGCCGCGGCGTGAAATTTAATTCTTGTCGTCAGGAATTCGGCCAATAGGCTTCCGGCGAAACTGGGAGAGCGAGTTTGCGTAACTGGGAATTTCGCCAGGGTGTGCACGACATCGGCAACGGGCTTTATGGCTACGTTCAGCCCGACGGCACCTGGGGCTGGTCGAACGCGGGTCTGGTTACGTCGCGCGGGCAAACACTGCTGATCGACACGCTGATGAGCGTGCCGTTGACCCGCGCCATGCTCGACGATTTTGCGCGGGTCGAAGGGGGCGAGAAGGTCGATCTGCTGGTCAACACCCATGCCAACCCCGATCACTTCTTCGGCAATGGCGTGGTGGAGGGAGCCGAGATCATCGGCACCCGCGCCATGCGCGCGGAGATGGCGCACTTCGATCCGCGGGCGCTCGCGACCCTGTCTGCCACCTGGCAGGAGTGGGGAGAGGCGGGCGAGTTTCTGTTCGAGACGATGGGCCGCCAGTTCGATTTCAGCGGGGTCGACGAACTGACATTGCCCACCCGCACCTTCGACGACAGGCTGTTGCTTACGGTGGGCGATAAACGGGTGGAACTGGTCGATCTCGGGCCTGCGCATACGCTCTCGGACACCATCGCCTGGGTGCCCGACGACAAGGTGGTGTTCACGGGCGATCTGCTGTTCAACGAAGGCCATCCGGTGCTCTGGGCCGGGCCGATGAGCCGCTGGATCGCCGCCTGCCGCTTCATCGAGGAGCTGGCTCCCGAGGTGGTGGTGCCCGGCCACGGCCCGATCTGCGGGGTCGAAGGCGTGGTGCGGATGCGCGAGTATTTCGAGCATCTCGTGGCACAGGCCCGTGGCCGGTTCGAGGCGGGCATGCCGTGGCAGGAGGCCGCGCGCGACATCCCGCTGAAGGAATATGCGCACTGGACCGATCCCGAGCGGATCGTGGTGAACGTCTATTCGCTGTACAAGGAATGGAACCCGGATCTGGCCACCGCCACGCCGCCCGCGCTGTTTGCCGAGATGCTGCATTACCGCAAGGAATGTGCCGGGGGCGGGTGCAACCATGTCCATTGACCTGACCGCCACGCACCACCCGGCGCGCCGCAGCTGCGTTCCCACTGGCTTCGGCGAGTGTAGCGGCCCCCTCTTTCCCGCAAGGAGCCTTCCATGACCGCAGAACTCTTCACCTGTGCCGAGCGCCAGCCGATCCCGGTCTCGGCCTGCGGCAAGCATCTGGTGGTGGACATCCATTGCCACCTCGGCATTCCCGCCGCCGATGCTATCGTGCAGGCCAGCTATCCTGGGCCGCCGCCCGGCATCAACGACTTTACCAGCGCGAAGACGGCGGAGGTCAACCGCGCGCAGTTCGCTGCCATGGGCCGGACCCTCAATACGCTGGATACCCGGCTGGCCGATATGGACCGGCTGGGGATCGACGTGCAGGCGATCTCACCAAGCCCCGGCCAGTATTTTTACTTCACCGATGCCGACACCGGGCGCGCGGCGGCGCGTGCGGTGAACGATGGCATGGCCGAGGCCGTGGCGCAGCACCCCGACCGGCTGGTGGGCATGGGCACCGTGCCGTTGCAGAACCCCGCCCTCGCCGTGGAAGAGATGCGGCGCTGCGTGAAGGAGCTTGATCTGCGCGGCATCGAGATCAGCTCGAACGTCAACGGCGTCGATCTGCATGCGCCGGAGTTCCGCCCGTTCTGGGCTGCCGCCGAGGAGCTGGGCGTGCTGGTGTTCCTGCACCCGCTCGGCTTCACCCACGCCAGCCGGATGAGCGAATACTACTTCAACAACCTGATCGGCAATCCGCTCGAATCGACGCTCGCTGTGGGGCACCTGATCTTCGGCGGCGTGCTCGATGCCTACCCCGGCCTCAAGCTGTGCGTTGCCCATGGCGGGGGGTATATTCCGGGCTACTGGGGCCGCATGGACCACGGCTGGCGTGCCCGCGCCGACTGCTCGGAACATTGCCGGCATCAGCCATCGAGCTACCTGCGCAAGTTGTGGTTCGATACCTTGGTGTTCGACAAGGACCAGCTCGACAGCCTCGTCCGCACGCATGGCGCCGACAGGCTCTGCCTTGGCAGCGACTATCCGTTCGATATGTCGGAGCCCGATCCGCTCGGCTTCCACGAGCGCTTGAGCGAGGAGGATCGGGCGAGGATCCTTGGCCTCAACGCGGCGCAGCTGCTGGGTCTGGAACGGACCTGACGCCGAACGCGCAGAGCCATGCCGCCCAGGGCCAGGCGCGAAGTGATCCGCGCCTGGCCCCTGCGATCATTTCAGTGCTGCTTACTGTGCCAGCGGCACGGCATTGACGATATGGGCCTGCGTATATTCCATCAGGCCGGCCATGCCCAGTTCGCCGCCCATGCCGGACTTCTTGGAGCCACGGAACGGGATGTTCGGATCGATCGCGAGGTGCTGGTTGACCCACACGGTGCCGCTGTCGATCTGCATCGCCACGGCGGTCGCCGCTTCGAGGTCCATGCCCCAGACAGTGCCGCCAAGGCCATAGGGCGAATCGTTCGCCCGCGCGATCACGTCTTCGATGGAATCGTAGGCAAGGACCGGGAGCACCGGGCCGAACTGTTCTTCCTTCACCAGCGGGGCGTCATCGTCGAGGTCGCGCACGATGGTCGGCGGGATGAAATAGCCCTTGCGGTCGGGAATCTCGCCGCCCGCGACGATCTTGCCGCGCGTCTTCGAATCCTCGATCAGGCCCTTCACCTTCTCATACTGCATACGGTTCTGGATCGGGCCGATGGTCGAGCCCTGCTTCGCGCCATCGTCGACCACAGCAGCCTCGGCGAGCTTGGCGATTTCGGCGCAGAACTCGTCATACATGCTGCGCGGAACATAGGCGCGCTTGATCGCCACGCAGATCTGCCCGGCATTGGCCATGGCGCCCTGATAGATGCGCTCGGCCGCCAGCTTCGCGGGTACGTCATCGAGAACGATGGAGGCATCGTTGCCGCCCAGTTCCAGCGTCACGCGCTTGATATCGCCAGCGGACGACGCCAGCACCTTGGCGCCGGTGGCGGTCGAGCCGGTGAAGGCAACCTTGGCGATCTTCGGATGGGTGGTGATTTTCGAGCCGAGTTCGTTTTCGTCGCAGACCACGTTGAAAACGCCTGCCGGCAGAATGTCCGCCGCGATTTCCCCGATCAGGCAGGTGGTGAGCGGGGTGGTCGGCGCGGGCTTGGCAATCAGCGTGTTGCCGGTGAGCAGGGCCGGGGCCAGCTTGTTGAACAGCAGGATCACCGGGAAGTTCCACGGCGTGATCGAGGCGCAAACGCCCAGCGGAGTGCGATGCTCGACAACGCGGTTGCCATTCTCGTCGCGGAGCGTCTGAGGCTCGATCCGCATGCCGAGGAAGGCGCGCAGCGTGCCGACCGTGCCCATCACTTCGTACTGTGCCTGATTGAGCGGCTTGCCCTGTTCGCTGGTGAGCAGGTGCGCCAGTTCGTCGGCCCGCTGTTCGATCGCATCGGCCAGCTTCGAAAGCACGGCAACGCGGTCCTCGTGGCTGCGGGCAGACCAGGCGGGGAAGGCGGCGTCGGCTGCGGCAACGGCCTCGTCGAGCATGGTCTCGTCGGCCTTGGGGCACATCGCCACAACCTCTTCGGTGGCCGGGTTGAGGACCGGGAACTGGGTGACGCCGCCACGCAGTTCACCATTAATCAAAAGCTTGAATTCATGCGCCACGGCTTCTCTCCATTACACCGGTGTTGCTATGCGGAAATTGTATCCATAGGGTACATTGCTGGCAAGCCGCTTTTCGGAGGATATCGATGAAGACATCGGGTGTTCTGGGCAAGGTGGTCGGCTATCAGATGCGGCGCGCAAACCTGCATTTCATCGAGGCCGCGAGCTGTGCATTGGCGCGCTATGAGATCACGCCGTTGCAGTGGTCCGCGCTGGCCCGGATCGAAGCCAATCCCGGCTGCAATCAGAGCGAACTCGGGGTGGCGCTGGCGATCAACCGGTCGGGCGCGGCCAAGGTCGTGGCGCGGCTGGTGGCGCTGGACCTGCTGGAGCGCCGGCCGACCTGCGATCCGCGCGCCTATGCGCTGGAGATCACACCCGAAGGCCGCGATGTGCTGGCCGAGGGCGGTGCGGCCATTCATGACAGCGAGCAGGAGATCCTGCAGGTGCTGGACGAGGCAGAGCAGCGCGAGCTTTCGCGTCTGCTGCTGAAACTGGCGCAGCCTGCGGGCAGGGCTCAGGCGGGCTGCGGCGAACCGGCCATGCCTCGGCAAGCCAGCACGGCAGGGCAGCGCCGCAAGATTTCGTGACCCCGCGTCGACCGGTCGCGCCGCACGAAGCGCAGGCCATTGTAATTCGCTGACAGAGTTCTATACCTTAAGGTATGGAAAAGGTTGCCACCCGAGGAAGACCGCGCGAGTTCGACACCGACGAAGCTCTTGCCCACGCCCTGCGCCTGTTCTGGCAGAAGGGCTACGAGGGCGCGTCGCTTACCGATCTGACCGATGCGATGGGGATCACCCGGCCCAGCCTCTATGCCGCGTTCGGCAACAAGGAGGCGCTGTTCCGGCAGGCGCTCGACCTTTACGAGCGCGACAAGCTCGCCTACATTCGTGAGGCGGCGGAGGCCCCCACTGCGCGCGGCGTTGCCGAGACGTTGTTGATGGGCGCGGTCGATGTGGCGACCGGGGGCGAATGCCGTGGCTGCATGGGGGTGATCGCCGCGGTTGCCTGTCAGAGTGTTGAGCCCTCGATCCGCGACCATGTCAACGCCCGCGCGGAATCCGCCAAGCAACTGATTGTCGAGCGGATGCAGCGCGCGATCGACGCCGGTGAGTTCGTCGTTCCGGCCGATGCGACCGCGATCACGCGCTATCTGCTGGCGCTGATGCAGGGAATTTCCGTGCAGGCCCAGTCGGGCGCAAGCCGGCAGGAACTTGTACAGGTCGTTGAATCTGCTCTGCTTTCATGGCCTTCGCAGTAGCACCTCTTCGCAGTCGCGAAAAAAATACCTAGCGGTACAGAAAAACCGCTTGACCTGAACGCCAGATTACATACTTATCGGTACAGATAGCTGCACGGCGTGTGATCGCTGTGTGGCGGCTGGTCGCCGTCGGCCTCCGGTTCATCCGAATAATGTGCGTTTTGCTTCGAAAGCCTGTGCTTCCGGAGGCGGGGACGCTTGTCTTGAATAGGTCAGGGACGCCCGATGTTGGATACTCCGTTCGATCACCATACCGATCACTCCTTCGAAGAACGCCATGCTCAGCATGTTGCCGAGATACTCCATGAATCCGGGCCGGAAGGCCGCGTGCGCCCGGTCGAGGAACAGCCGGCTGCCTCCCCGCGTCGCCGCCGCATCTGGCTGGGCCTGATGCTGCTGGGCGCACTCGGCGGCGCGTGGTGGCTGCTCGACAGCGCGCCTGCGACCCAGGCTGCCGTCGCCCCGCCAGCGGTGACGGTTGCGCTGCCGTTGCAGAAGGAAGTCACCGAGTGGGACGAATTCGTCGGCCGGTTCGAAGCCAGCCGCAGCGTTGAGGTCCGTCCGCAGGTTTCGGGGCAGATTACGCGCATTCATTTCACCGATGGCCAGTTCGTCCAGCAGGGCGCGCCGCTCTTCACTATCGATTCGCGCCCCTATCGCGCCGCGCTTGCCGAGGCTCAGGCCGAGGTCGCCCGCGCCGACAGCGCATTGGCGCTGGCGCGCGACAATCTGGCGCGGGCGCAGCGCCTGGTCAGCGACGATGCCATCGCCCCCACCGAGATCGACCGTTTGCAGGCCGAGGTCCGCAACAATGCCGCCATGCTGGCTGCAGCACAGGCGCGGGTGTCCTCGCGTTCGCTTGATGTCGGCTTCACGACCGTGCGTGCACCGATCTCGGGGCGGATCTCCGACCGCCGGATCGACGCGGGCAATCTCGTCTCGGGCGGCGGCGGCAGCGCGGCAACGCTGCTCACCACGATCAACGCGGTCGACCCGGTCTATTTCGAGTTCACCGGCTCGGAAGCGCTGTTCCTGAAGGCACGCCGCGAAGGGCTCGACGAGGGCACGCCGGTCGAAATCCGCCTGCAGGACGAGGCCGACTACCGCTGGCACGGCACGCTCGACTTCACCGACAACGGGCTCGACAGCCAGTCGGGCACGATCCGCGCCCGCGCCGTGGTCCGCAACGGCGAAGGCTTCCTTGCACCGGGCCTGTTCGGACGGATGCGGCTGGCCACCGGCGCTAGGCACGAGGCGCTGTTGGTGCCCGACACCGCCATTGCCACCGACCAGACGCGCAAGTTGCTGATGGTGGTGGAGAAGGACGGAACCGTTGCTGCGCGCGCGGTCGAACTGGGGCCGCTGGTGGGGCAGTTGCGGGTGATTAGCGGGGGCCTCAAGCCTTCGGACCGGGTCATCATCGAAGGGCTCCAGATGGCGATGCCGGGGCAGCAGGTCTCCGTCCAGACCGGCCGTATCGCGCCGCCCGCAGCGGCCGATGACGCGGCGCGGGAAGGGCCTTCCCTGCCGCCTGCCGCCTCCGCCAGTCTGGCCCGCTAAGCCGCGCGCACGGCTGGCCTCGGCCCCGATACACGCCCCAATTCACGCCCGGAGTGCGTCCATGACACTTTCCCGTTTCTTCATCGATCGGCCGATCTTTGCCAGCGTCCTTGCGGTGCTGGTCACGCTGGTCGGCGCGATTTCCTACTTCTTCCTGCCGATCAGCCAGTACCCGGACATCGTCCCGCCGACTGTCACCGTCACCGCAAGCTATCCCGGCGCCTCGGCCGAGACGGTGGCCGACACCGTCGCCAATCCGATCGAGCAGGAGATCAACGGCGTCGATGGCATGCTTTACCAATCGAGCGAGTCCACCGGTGACGGGCGGATGACGATCACCGTCACCTTCGCCCAGGGGACCGACCTCGACGAGGCGCAGGTGCTGGTGCAGAACCGCGTGGCGATTGCCGAAGCGCGCCTGCCCGAAGAGGTGCGGCGGCTCGGCATCGTTACCCGCAAGACCACGCCCGACTTCCTGATGGTGGTCAATCTGATCTCGCCCGATGCTTCGCTCGACCGCGAATATATCTCGAACTATGCCCAGACCCGGATCAAGGACCGGATCGCGCGGCTTGAAGGGGTGGGCGATGTGCAGCTGTTCGGCCAGCGCGAACTGGCGATGCGGGTGTGGATCGATCCGGGCCGCGCGGCTGCGCTGGGCCTGACGGGCGGCGACATCGTCGGCGCGCTGCGGGCGCAGAACGTGCAGGTTGCTGCCGGCACACTCGGCCAGCAGCCGAGCCCCGATTCTGCTTTCCAGCTCAATGTCGAGACGCAGGGGCGCTTCACCAGCCCTGAGCAGTTCGGCGAGGTGGTGATCCGTACCGACGAACAGGGACGCCAGATCCGCGTCAGCGACGTGGCGCGGGTGGAGATCGGCGCGGCCGACTATGCGACCTCGTCCTATCTCAACGACACCGATTCGGTGATCCTGCCGATTTATCAGAAGCCCGGCTCCAACGCGCTTGATGCGGCGGAGGGCGTGAAGGCGGTGATGGCGGAGCTGTCGGCGGATTTTCCGCAGGGCCTCGAATACCGCATCGTTTACAACCCGACCGAATTTATCGCCAAGAGTATCGACGCCGTGCTGCACACGCTGCTGGAAGCGGTGGTGCTGGTGGTGCTGGTGATCGTCGTGTTCCTGCAGAAGGCGCGCGCTTCGATCATTCCGGTCCTCGCTATCCCGATCTCGCTGGTCGGCACCTTTGCTGTGCTGGCAATGCTCGGTTATTCGCTCAACAACCTGTCGCTGTTCGGGCTGGTTCTGGCCATTGGTATCGTCGTCGACGACGCCATCGTCGTGGTCGAGAATGTCGAGCGTAACCTTGAGGCTGGCCTCAGCCCGCTCGAAGCCGCGCGGCGTTCGATGGACGAGGTGGGCACGGCGCTGATCGCCATCGTGCTCGTGCTCTGCGCGGTGTTCGTGCCGACGCTGTTCATGGGCGGCCTTTCCGGCGAGTTCTACAAGCAGTTCGCGGTCACCATCTCGGCGGCGACCATCATCTCGCTGTTCGTGTCGCTCACCCTGTCGCCGGCGCTGTCGGCGCTGCTGCTCAAGCCTCACCAGCACCTGCCTGAAGATGCGCCGCGCTGGCGCAAGGCGATCGATCGCGCGGGCGAGAAGTTCAATACAGGCTTCGAGCGCTTCAGCGAAAGCTATGCGCGCCTGACCGGGCGGCTGGTTGCGATGCCGCGGCGGATGATGCTCGCCTACGGTGTGCTGATCGGGCTAACCGGCCTCACGCTGGCCGCCACGCCGACCGGCTTCATCCCGCAGCAGGACCAGGGCTATTTCGTCTCGGTCATCCAGCTGCCTCCGGGCTCGTCCACCACGCGGACCGACGCGGTGATGAAGAAGGTTGCCGAACGGGTGCTGCCCATCGAGGGCGTCAGGGGCGGGATCATGCTGTCGGGCTTCGACGGCACGACCCAGACCCAGTCCGCCAGCTCTGCCGCCGCTTACTGGGTGCTCGATGACTTCGAGGAGCGTCAGGGCAATGGCCGTTCGGTCGACGAACTGATCGCCAGGGCGCAGGCGGCCACCGCCGACATCACCGAGGCGCGGCTGATGCTGGTGAAGCCTCCGGTCATTCAGGGCATCGGCTCGGCAGGCGGTTTCCGCATGATGCTGAAGGACAATTCGGGCGCGGGTTATCGCAAGCTGCAGGAGGTGGCCTATGCCGTGATCGCGGAGGCCAACCAGCAGGAAGGGCTGGCCGGGGTCTACACCTTCTTCGACACCGGCACGCCGCGCGTGAAGGCCGATATCGACCGCGACAAGGCGCAGCTGCTCGGCGTCGCCCCGAGCGACATTTTCGATACGCTCTCGGTCTATCTCGGCAGCGCCTTCATCAACGACTTCAACCTGCTGGGGCGGACCTACCGTGTCACCGCGCAGGCCGATGCGGGCTACCGCGACGATGTCAGCGATATCGGCAACCTCTATACCCGCTCGAACAGCGGGGCGATGGTTCCGCTTGGCTCGCTGGCGACCGTAACCGACACCACCGGCCCCTACCGCGTCAGCCGCTACAACCTTGCGCCTGCCGTGGCCATCGACGGTGACACCGCGCCGACCAGCTCGACCGGCCAGTCGCTGGTGACGATGGAGAAGGTCGCGTCCGAAACGGTGCCGCAGGGCTATTCGACCGAATGGACCGACATCGCCTTCCAGCAGGCGAACACCGGCAACACTGCGATTTATGTCTTTGGCCTCGCGGTGCTGCTCGTCTTCCTGGTGCTGGCGGCGCAGTACGAGAGCCTGATCATGCCGCTGGCGATCATCCTGATCGTGCCGATGTGCCTGCTGGCGGCGATGATCGGGGTGAACGTGATGGGGATGGACAACAATGTCCTGACCCAGATCGGCCTTGTCGTGCTGATCGCGCTGTCGGCGAAGAACGCGATCCTGATCGTCGAGTTTGCCCGGCAGGGTGAGGCATTGCACGGGTTGTCGCCGATCGATGCCGCCATCGAGGCCGCGCGCACCCGCCTGCGCCCGATCCTGATGACCAGCTTTGCCTTCATCCTCGGCTCCGTGCCACTGGTGATCGCGAGCGGAGCGGGGGCCGAGCTGCGGCAGGCGCTGGGTACGGCGGTGTGCTTCGGCATGCTCGGCGTGACCGGGTTCGGGCTCGTCTTCACGCCGACTTTCTACGTTGTCTGCCGCGCGCTTGGCGACCGGCTTGCATCGCTGCGCGGCCCCCGCCGTGCTCGCGGCGCAGCGCCCGCCGTGCAGCCGGCCGAATAGGAGCATCGCTCATGACCTTCCGCAATCTCCTCGTTTCCGCCGTTTCCGCGCTGGCCCTGGCGGCCTGCGCGGCGGGGCCGGACCGCATCGCCTTAACCCCTACCCCCGATGTGGAAACCGGCCCCTTTCTTTCCGCCGAGGCCGAGGTCGTCAGCCCGGCGCCGCTGCCCGAGAACTGGTGGCAGCTCTATCGCGATCCGGTGCTTGACGGACTGGTCGCCGATGCTCTGGCCGCGAATACCGACATCCGCCAGTCGGTCGCCCGGATCGCGCGGGCGCGGGCTGCCTTGCGCGGGGCGCAGTCGGACCGGCTGCCGCAAGTGGGGCTGAACGCCTCAGGCGGATATGGCCGCACCGCGGAGGCCCAGACCCCGCCGGGGCAGGACCGCGACGGCGGCCAGTTCTCGATTGGCGCCGAGGTTGCCTACGAGGTCGACCTGTTCGGCCGGGTGAGCAGCGGGGTGGCGGCAGCGCGCGGCGATGTCGCGGCGGCGCGGGCCGATGCGGAAGGGGTGCGGGTGATGGTGGTGGCCGATACCACCCGCGCCTATGCCGATGCCGCCAGCGCTGCTGCACGGCTGCGGGTGGCGCAATCTATCGTCGATCTGCTCGAGGACAGCTTGCGGCTGACGCGGGTGCGGCATCAGGCCGGCTATACCGACGGGCTGGCCGTGGCGCGGATCGAGAGCCTGCTTAAGCAGCGCGCCGCCACCATTCCCGCCATCGAGGCGCAGCGCCGCGCGGCGCTGTTCGCACTCGCCACGCTGACGGGCCGTGCGCCTGCTGCGCTACCCTCGGGGATTGGTGATCGCAACGTGCCGCTGGAGATTACCGTGCCGCTACCCGTGGGCGACGGAACGCAGCTTCTCGCCCGCCGCCCCGACGTGCGCGCGGCCGAGCAGCGGGCGCTGGCCGATGGTGCCCGGATCGGTGTCGCCCGCGCCGATCTCTACCCGCGCATCACGCTGGGCGGATCGGTCGGATCGCGCGCGGCCAATGTGGGGGACCTGTTCACCGGCGGTCCGCTGAATTTCCTGCTCGGCCCGCTGATCGACTGGGCCTTTCCCAATCGCGAGCCGGTCCACGCCCGCATCGACGCTGCCGAGGCCGATGCCGCCGGATCGCTGGCCGCCTTCGATGGTACGGTGCTCAATGCCCTGCAAGAGGCAGAGACGGCCCTGTCGGGCTATGCGCGTTCGCTCGAACGGCGGCGCATTCTGGTCGAGGCCGTTGAGGCCGCCGAGCATGCCGCGCGTATCGTACGGGCGCAGAATCGCGAGGGGCTGATCAATTCGCTGGAGACGCTCGATGCCGAACGCACGCTTGCCGAGGCGCGGGCCGACCTGGCCGATCAGGATGCGGATGTCTCGCGCCAGCAGATCGCGGTGTTCCGCGCGCTGGGCGGCGGGTGGTCAGGCGCTGCGGAGAGCACCGATGAACTCGGATAGTGACCCATGGTGGTATGTTCATCGCGATGCCCTTGCCGCTGGCGGCCTGGGGTTCTTCGTGACCTCGTTGTTGTTGGTCTGGTCGTTGCTGGGCGGAGCAGCGTAAACGCGACGACAGCCGGTTGGCGCGGCGATCCTGCGGCCAACCGGCTTTGGCCTGCTTATTCGGCCTCTTCTTCGTCTTCATCCACCTGCACGCGCAGCCAAGGCTGATCGATCTCGCTCAGGGCCCGGATCTCGTCGGGCCGGACATCGCGGTTCATGGGCTGGAGAATTCCCTTCACCACGTTGGCGACCTGGAGGAAGGTCGTCGTCTGTTCGACTTCGGTCGGCAGGTCGGTGCGGGGGGCGCTGTCCTGAACGGTCAGGGTTCCCTCACCGCCGATCGTGCCGCCGGTCTGCTCCAGCCGGTCGAGGGAAAGTTGCTCGCCGATTGCGAGTTCGCCCGACACAAGGGTGAGGCCGCTATCGGTGGCGCTGAAGACCGTATCCGTATCCAGCGTGCCGATGAGCGTGTCGAGTGCGACCGGATCGGTTTCTGCGTCACTAATGGCTGCGGCGGTGTCGAAGGTGACCATGACCCCGGCGGGCAGGATCACATTGGCGACGTTGGCGAGATCGGGGATCGCGCGTCCGGCCCAGTTGGCGGGGTCAAACCAGTTCACCCCGTCGCCTGCGCCGGTCCAGGCGACGCTATCGAGCCGCGTGATATCCGAGCTGGCGCTGCCGCCGCGCGAGCCAACCGTGTAGTTGGCCGCATCGGCGCCGGTCAGGGCGATCTCGCTTACGGTCACAGCCTTGTTCGTGCCGACGTTCTTGTCGGCATAGCTGGCCGTGACGGCGAAGCGCAGGTCATCGCCGGCGAAGCGATTGTCGCCCTCGACCACGGCGTTGGCATCAGTATTGCCATCATAGACCTTGCCGATCCCTGCCAGCACGACATCGAGCGCAAAGGGCGTGATGTCGGCAAGGCCGGTGGGCGCGCCGGCCGCGATGACATAGTTGCCTGCATCGGCCCCCGCGAGCGAGCCCTCGATGCTGAGCGACACGGTCTTGTCCGTTCCGACATTCTTGTCGGCGAAGCTGCCCGTGGCATCGACAATGTCGAGTTCGACGTTGTCGCTGGCGAGAACGCCCGACAGCGTGAGGCCGGTGGTGTCGATGGCAACAGCTGTCGTTGCATCATAGACCTTGTCGCGGGCGGTGAAGCTGCCTGCAACGGTCAGCGTGGCAGGCGTGATGCTGGCGGTGACCGGGCTTGGCTGGACGATGGCATAGTTGCCCGCATCGCCCCCCGCGAGGGTGTAGCCGGTCGCGGTGACAAGCTTGTCGCTGCCGACATTGCGGGTATCGAACAGCCCTTCGGCATCGGTCGCTACCAGCGCGACGTCGTCGGAGCCGAGGCCGGTCACTGTGCCACCGCCGAGCTGGGCAGTGCGGGTGGCGTCGTAGACCTTGTCGAACGCGCTGATGCCGGTGACGACAAGCTGCGCGGGTGTGATCGTGCCGATAGCGCCGGTGATGTTGGCCGAGGCCAGCACATAGTTGCCGCTATCGGTGCCGGAGATGGACAGCCCGGAGACGCTGACGGTCTTGCCGGTGCCGACGTTCTTGGTGTCGAACACGCCTGCTGCGGGATTGTTCAGCGTTACCGTGTCGCCGGCAAAGACGCCGCTCAGGCCGTAGTTGGCTGCTGCCAGTGTGGCATTGCGACTGGCATCATAGACCTTTGCTGCCGTTCCGGTCAGCGAGGCGGTTATGGTCGCCTGCGAAATGCTGGCGGTGAGGCCGGTGGGCTGGACGATGGTGTAGTTGCCCGCATCGGCACCGGTGAGGGTATAGCCGGTGGCAGTCACGGTCTTGTTCGTGCCGACGTGCCGGGTGTCGAACAATCCAGCCGCGCCGGTGGACACCAGCGTCACATTGTCGGTGCCGAGTGCGGCCACGGAGCCACCGCTGAGGGCGGCGCTGCGCGTCGCATCGTAGACCTTGCTGGCGACCACCACATCGGTCACGGCAAGCGATGCCCGCGTGATCGTTCCGATGTTGCCGGTGATGCTGCCCGAAGCCAGCACATAGTTGCCGGCATCCGTGCCCGCAATTGCGAGCCCGGAGACGCTGATGGTCTTGCCGGTGCCGACATCCTTGCTGTCGTAGGTGCCCTCGGCAGGATTGTTGAGCGCCACCGTGTCGCCTGCAAAGACGCCGCTCAGGCTGTAATTGCCTGCTGCCAGTGCGGCACCACGGTTGGCATCATAGACCTTCGATGCGGTGCCGGTCAGCGAGGCGGTGATGGTCGCCTGCGAAATGCTGGCGGTGAGGCCGGTGGGCTGGACGATGGTGTAATTGCCAGCATCGGCGCCGGTGAGCGTATAGCCGGTGGCGGTCACGGTCTTCCCATTGCCGACATGGCGGCTGTCGAACAGGCCCGCCGCGCCGGTGGACACCAGCGTGACCGCGTCGGTGCCGAGCTGCGTTACCGTCCCGCCACTCAACGTGGCAGAGCGGGTGGCATCGTAGACCTTGTTTGCAGCGGTCACCCCGGTGACGAGGAGCTGGGCCGGTGTGATGCTGGCAGTGAGGCCAGTCGGTTGCACGATGGTGTAGTTGCCCGCATCGGCACCCGTGAGGCTATAGCCGGTGGCCGCAACCACCTTGTTGGCGCCGGCATGGCGGCTATCGAACAGGCCCGCAGCGCCGGTGGTGACCAGCGACACGCTGTCGGTGCCGAACGCCGTCACCGTGCCGCCGCTGAGTGTGGCGGTGCGGGTGGCGTCGTAGACCTTGTTGGCCGCCGTGACCGAGGTCACGGCAAGCTGCGCGCGCGTGATCGTACCGATGTTGCCGGAGATGCTGTTCGATGCCAGCACATAGTTGCCCCCGTGCGTGCCGCCCAGTGCCAGGCCCGTCACGCTGACGGTCTTGCCGGTGCCGACATCCTTGCTGTCATATGTTGCGGCAGCGGGGTTGTTGAGCGTTACCGTGTCGCCGGCAAAGACGCCGCTCAGGCCGTAGTTGCCTGCGGCCAGCGCGGCGCCACGGTTGGCATCGTAGACCTTCGATGCCGTACCGGTCAGCGAGGCGGTGATGGTGGCCTGCGAAATGCTGGCGGTGAGGCCGGTGGGCTGGACGATGGTGTAGTTACCCGCATCGGCGCCGGTGAGGGCATAGCCGGTGGCAGCAACTGCCTTGTCGGTGCCGACATGGCGGGTATCGAACTCGCCTACCGCATCGGTGGTGACCAGCGTTACCGTATCGGCGCCAAGGGCAGCCACGGTGCCGCCGCTCAAGGCGGCGTTGCGCGTGGCGTTATAGGCCCTGCTGGCAACGGATACGCCGGTCACACTGAGCTGTGCGGGTGTGATGCTGGCGGTGAGGCCAGTGGGCTGGACGATAGCGTAGTTGCCCGCATCGGCGCCCGTCAGCGTGTAGCCGGTGACCGCAACCGCCTTGTTCGCACCGGCATGGCGAGTGTCGAACAGGCCCGCCGCGCCGCTGCTGACAAGCGTGACGAGGTCGGTGCCCAGCGCTGTCACGGTGCCGCCGCTCAGCGCAGCGGTACGGGAGGCATCGTAGACCTTGTCTGCGGCGGTTATCCCGGTCACGGTCAGCTGGGCGCGGGTGATATTGGCGGAGAGGCCGGTAGGCTGGACGATGGCATAGTTGTGGGCATCGTTGCCGCTGAGCGTATAGCCGGTGGCGGTCACGGCCTTGTTGGTCCCGACAGTCCGGCTGTCGAACAGACCCACCGCGCCGCTGCTGACGAGCGTGACCAGATCTGTGCCGAGCGCGGATACCGAACCACCGCTGAGCGTGGCATTGCGGGTCGTGTCATAGACCTTGTTCGCGGCGTTTACGCCGGTCACCGCAAGCTGGGCCTGGGTGATGCTGGCGGTAAGGTCGGTCGGGAGGACGATGGAGTAGTTGCCTGCATCGACACCCGCGAGTGTGTAACCCGTCGCAGTCACCGCCTTGTCGGAGCCGACATCCTTGGTGGCAAACAGGGCGGAGGCATTGTCGATCACAAGCGAGACATCGTCGGCATCGAAGCCCGCCACCGCGCCGCCGCTGAGGGTGGCATTGCGGGTGGTATCATAGACCCTGCTGGCCACGGTCACACCGGTTACGTTGATCGGCGCCGGAGTAATGCTGGCGGTGAGGCTGGTGGGCTGGACGACGGTGTAGTTGGCAGCGTCTGCACCGGTGAGGGCATAGCCGGTGACGGTGATCGCCTTGCCAATGCCGACGTGGCGCGAGTTGAACAGACCTGCAGCATCGCTTCTGACCAGCGAGACCGTGTCGGACCCAAGTGCCGTCACCTCACCGCCGCTGAGCGTGGCGCTGCGGGTCGCGTCGTAGACCTTGTTTGCCGCAGTTACCCCGGTCACCGTGAGCTGGGCGCGGGTGATGTTGGCGGTGAGCCCGGTGGGCTGGACGATGGCATAGTTGTGGGCATCGTTGCCGGTGAGCGTATAGCCGGTGGCGACCACCGATTTGTTGGCGCCGGCCAGGCGGGTATCGAACAGCCCTGCCGCACCGGTGGTGACGAGCGTGACGACGTCGGTACCGAGCGCGGATATCGAGCCGCCGCTGAGCGTGGCGCTGCGGGTGGTGTCGTAGACCTTGTTTGCCGCAGTTACCCCGGTCACGGCGAGCTGTGCGGGTGTGATGCTGGCGGTGAGGCCAATGGGCTGGACGATGGTGTAGTTACCCGCATCGGCGCCGCTAAGGGCATAGTCGATGGCGGTCACCGCCTTGTCGACACCCACATCCTTGCTGTTGAAAAGGGCTGACGCATTGTCGATCACGAGCGCCACATCATCGGCATCGAACCCGGTGACCTTGCCGCCGCTAAGCGTGGCATTGCGGGTCGTATCGTAGACCCTGCTGGCGACTTCCACGCCGGTCACCGTAAGCTGCGCGCGCGTGATGTCGGCGACAAGGCCGGTGGGTTGGATGATGGCGTAGTTCGCCGCATCGGTGCCTGTGAGCGTATAGCCCGTGGCGGTTACTGCCTTGCCGGTGCCGACGTCCTTGGTCGCAAACGCGCCGGTCGCGCCGGTGGTCACCAGCGACACCGTATCGGTGCCGAGCGCTGCTACCGTGCCGCCGCTCAGAGTGGCGGTAAGGGTGGCGTCGTAAACCTTGCTGGCGGCGGTCACGCCGGTCACCGCGAGCTGGGCTTGCGCAATGCTGGCGGTGAGGCCGGTGGGCTGGACGATGGTGTAATTATCGGCATCGGTGCCGGTCAGCGTGTAGCCGGTGGCCGTGACCGTCTTGTCGGTGCCGACGTTCCTGGTGTCGAACAGGCCCGTGGCGCCAGCGCTGACCAGCGTGACGAGGTCGGTGCCGAGAGCGGATACCGCGCCGCCATTGAGCGTGGCAGTGCGGGTGGCGTCATAGGTCCTGTTGGCGGCGGTCACGCCGGTGACCGCGAGCAGGGCACGGGTGATGTCGGCGCTTAGCCCCGTAGGCTGGACCAGCGCATAATTGGCGGCATCTGTGCCGGTGAGCGTATAGCCGGTGGCGGTCACTGCCTTGCCGGTGCCGACATCCTTGGTCGCAAACGCGCCGGTCGCGCCGGTGGTCACCAGCGACACCGTATCGGTGCCGAGCGCGGTCACCGTGCCGCCGCTCAGCGTGGCGGTGAGCGTGGCGTCGTAGACCTTGTTGGCAGCGGTCACGTCGGTCACGGCGAGCTGTGCGGGTGTGATGCTGGCGGTGAGGCCGGTGGGCTGAACGATGGTGTAGTTGCCCGCATCGGTGCCGGTCAGCGTGTAGCCGGTAGCCGTGACCGTCTTGTCGGTGCCGACGTTTTTGGTGTCGAACAGGCCGACGGCCTCGGTGTTCACCAGCGTTATGGCGTCAGTGCCCAGAGCCGCAACCGCACCGCCGCTGAGCGTGGCGTTGCGGGTGGTGTCGTAGATTTTGTTGGCGACGATCACGTCGGTCACGGCGAGCGATGCGCGCGTGATGTCGGCGGTCAGGCCGATGGGCTGGACGATGGCATAGTTGTCAGCATCGGTGCCTGTGAGCGTATATCCTGTAGCGGTCACCGCCTTACCGGTGCCGACGTCCTTGCTCGCAAACGCGCCGGTTGCGCCGGTGGTCACCAGCGACACCAGATCGGTGCCGAGCGCTGCCACCGTCCCGCCGCTCAACGAGGCGGTGAGCGTGGCGTCGTAGACCTTGTTGGCGGCGGTCACGTTGGTGACCGCGAGCTGGGCTTGGGTGATCGCGCCGATGTCACCGGTGATGCTGGTCGCAGCCAGCTGGTAGTTGCCCGCATCGGTGTCGGCCAGAGTGAGGCCAGAGACAGTGATGGTCTTGCCAGTGCCGACGTTTTTGGTGTCGAAGCTGCCCGCCGTGGGGTTGTTGAGGGTGACGATGTCGTCGCTCAGGATTCCGCTGACGGAGTAGTTGCCTGCGGCCAGCGCGGCATCGGTCGAGGCGTCGTAGGTTCGGGTTACAGCGCCGGTCAGCGAGGCGGTGAGGGTTGCCTTGGTGATCTCGCCGATGGTGCCGGTGATGGTATCGGCGGCCAGCTGGTAGTTGCCGGCATCGGCGCCCGAGATCGCCAGCCCTGTGACGCTGATGGTCTTGCCGGTGCCGACGTTCTTGGTGTCGTAGGTGCCGGTGGTGGGATTGTTGAGCGTGACGGTGTCGCCACTGACGATCCCGGCGAGGTCATAGTTCTTCGCCGCCAGCGTGGCATCGGTGGTGGCGTCGTAGGTCCTGGTCACTGCGTCCGTCAGCGAGGCGGTGAGGGTCGCCTGCGTGATAGTTCCCACATTGCCGGTGATCGAACTCGAGGCCAGCTGGTAGTTGCCCGCATCGGTGCCCGAGATCGACAAGCCGGATACGCTGACGGCCTTGTCGCTGCCGACATCCTTGGTGTTGTAGGTGCCGCTGCTCGGGTTGTTGAGCGAGACAATGTCGCCATTGGCGATGCCGGAGAGGCTGTAGTTTCCGGCTGCCAGCGTGGCATTGCGGTTGGCGTTGTAGACCTTCTCCACGGTCCCGGCCAGCGAGGCCGTGATGGTGGCCCTGGTGATCGTGATCGAGCCGCTGCCGCCGGACAGCGTGTAGTTGCTGTTCGAAAGCGAGAGGCCGGACAGGCTGCTGAGGGAACGCGTGCCGATGTTTTTGCTGGACACCGCGTTGCCCGCCGAACCGCTCACGGTCACCGTATCGCCGCTCACGAGATTGGTCACTGACAGCGATTGGCCGCGCACGGTCCTTGTGCCGTCGTAGACCTGGCTGCCTGTGAGCGTGACCGCGCGCGGAACGACCGCCACACGGCCGTAGTTCCGGTAAGTGACACTCTGGCCATTGAACGTGCTGGGCCCCGTTCCCGAGATGACATGAGTGCCGACATTAGCCTTGGTGGCATAGCCCGGAGAGTTGGTTGTCACGGTGAACACGCCAGGCATATCGGCGAGCACATAGGCCGAATTGGCGCCGGGATTGGTGCCGAGCGAACTGCCGTAAATCTTGTAGGTCGAAGAACTGGTCGAAGATGGAAGACTGGTGCCGTAGGTCTTGTCCGGGGCATCAAAGGTCTCGACGTAATAGCCGCCGCTCGAGTCCGGCAATGTCGAGAATGCGAAGCGCTTGCCGGTGATGCTCTTGCTGCTCAGTTCGCTGATCAGAGTCGAGTAGGTGCTCTGGTTCCAGACTGCGTCATTCCCGCTCACAAGGTTGCCGAAAGTGGTGTTGTTGGGGCTGGTGCTGTAGACGATCCAGCGTCCCGCGGCTGACAGCGCCGAAGAGCTGGCGTTGTAGTAAAAACTCCCGGAATTCTCGGTCGATAACCTGATATCGCCCGTTGACGTGTAGAACGTTGCACCACTGTTTATGGCAATGCCGCCCCGGGCGCGTACGATAATATCGTCTCTTGCTTGTTGCTGGTACCCGCTGAACGAGACTTTTCCGGTATAGCCGCTGTACGAAGAACCGGCTGTATTAAAGCCGCTGTAGATATTGATCGAGCCGTACTGGGCATAAAGCCGGTCGTTGAGAATGGAATCACCAGAGGCTCCGGTGGCACCGAATACGTTTATATCGCCTCCGCTTGCCGTGTTGGTGAGGCGAGAGTTCACGTAAAACCCGCCTCTTTCAATCCAGTTGATCGAATCGCTGGCTGACCAGCTTGCCGCGCCCGTCATTGTGATTGCGCCGGTTTGCGTGCCGCCAAGCGTGATCTTGGTATAGCCGTAAGATGGGTTGATCGTGTTGGGAGAGAGGTAAATGCCCGACAGATATGAACCGTTGTCGGAGATAGTGACATATCTGCCGGTCGTTCTGATATCGACCTGTGAACGAAGATCGAGCAATCCGCTGGGTGCCGTACCCTCGATAGTGATTCGCCCGGCTGAGACGTTGCTGCCGTCATAACCAATTCTGACCTGACCCACCGATCCATAGTATCGCGTAAGGTCGATGGCTTGCATGCTGGAGGCGGAAGTTATTCCATTAAGTGTTATATCCCCTGCTGCGTAGAGGATAAGATTTGTTGTTCCGTCTCTCCAGGTTGATATGCCTATACCATTATTGGATATTCCTGTGATATTTAAATAGCCGCTGGCGGAAATATTGACGTTTCTATAAAAACGAACGCCCTCATTGACCTCTGTTCCGTAAGCTCTGGATTTCCCGTAAATGGTTATATTGCGGCCTTTGATGGTTGCATTTTCGATCGGCAGAGCGACGTCATAGCTGCGCGGGCTTTGGACGTAGCCATAATATCCGTAAATCGCGATGTCGCCTGTGCCGGCATCGACGGTTCCGCGGATATCAGTGCCGCGCACCCAACTGGGGTCTTGCTCTGGTCCGGCGCCGACTGAGCTATTGGCGATAATAATGTCGCCGCCGCGCGAATATACTCCGTTGCTGGTATTGTCTGCGTTTACGATTACGTTTGCGCGGTAGCCCGTCGTTGATCCGTATAGATCATTTCCGGCTCTCATATTGATATCACCACCATAGGTACTTATATTTGATCTTATTAAAATGGTGCCGATTGCGTTTTGTGCTGCATATAAATAAATCCCTCCATTTCCGCTGTTAGATATAGATTCATATGTGATTATATGGCGTCCGGCTATCAATGTCAGGCTGTATGAGCTGTTCCATGAAATGGGATATTTTACATTTATATCATAATCGCCGCTTCCAGTTTTTATAGTAACATTGTTTCTGTTAAGAGAGTATTCTATATTGACTACCGGTATTGCGGAATCTGTGCTTGGTTCGTAGTTGGATGTGTAAGAGTAAAACTGTGTGCCGGATGTCGAGCCGTTGACAATGGTGACATCCCCCGGGTCGAGCAGCCAGGTGCCGGCCGCGCCTGCAGGTGCGCCTGCATCGACCGTGCCCACCATGTTGAGAACGTCCTTGCTCGACGTTTCGACAAAGCCGCCATCGCCGCCAGCGTTGCCGCCAGTCGCCAGGATCGTGCCCCAGGCATTGGTGTACTTGTTCGACCACAGGATCACCCGACCGCCCTTGCCATTGCCGGTGGCCGAGGCGTTGATGATCGCATCGGGCGCCATCAGGTTGAAATCGGCGTTGCTTTCCGGGCCTTGCCCCAGATAGTTGCCGCCCATCAGTACCTCGCCGCCGCCGGTGAGGCCGGTGGCGTCGATGCGGGCCTTGTCCAGCAGCGCGACCGTCTCGCCCAGCAGCTTGACCGTGCCGCCCCTGGCCGCATCGCTCGACACGTCGAGCAGGCCTTCGCCGGAGGTCTCGATCCGGCCCGGCCCGGTCAGCAGGATGGTGCCGCCATCGCGTGTGGCGCTGGCCGCGCTCACCAGCCCCGAAACGTTGACCGAATTGCGCACCACATCGCGCGCCGCAGCCGCCGTCAGCAGCACCCGGCCGCCTTCGGCGATGATCTGGCCGCTGTTCTCGACCAGCGCCTGCACGCTGTCGCCCGCGATGTCGGCGCTGATCTCGTCGCCCGGTGCAAATTTGATCAGCCCGTCCCCATAGAGATCGAGAGAGAAGCCGGTGCCCGCGCCCAGCGCCACGCGGCCCATCCGCGCCATGATTACGCCGTCGTTGCGGACATGCGGAGCCACGAAGGCCGCGAGCCCGGCGTCCTTCACCGAGATGCTGCCGTTGACGACAATATCGGCCATCGTCGGTTCGGCGGAATCGAAGCGCAGCGTGTTGCCACCTGCCATGAAGGCATCGTCGTCGATATCGGCGGTGGAGGCGACGAGCCCGGCCGCATCCACGCGCGCATTCTGCCCGAAGGCAATGCCATTGCGGTTGATGAGCACGACCTGACCGTTCGCCGTCAGCGAGCCCATGAGCTGCGATGGGTTCTGCCCGGTGATCCGGTTGACCGCGACCGAACGTGCGCCCGGTTGCAGGAAGGTCACCGCCTCGTCGGAGCCGATCGAGAAGTCGTCCCAGTTGATCACCGCGCGATCGGAGTGCTGGTCGATGGTGACCGCCTTGGTGCCCTCGCCGAAGATGGAGGCCTCGCCGCGTATCACCTGCCCGTTTTGCGGATTGGCGAGTGCCGCAGGAGCCACCAGGACGGTGACCAGAGCCGAGAGGCTGGCGCCGGCGTGGAGGGCGATCTTTTTGCGGGTGCGGTTGTTCGACATGATGACCTCGATATCGGTATATCTTTGCCTTGGGCTCGCGTTTTTCTTATTGAATAGACAAAGAACTGACATTCCGTGTTTCAATAGACAGGTTTTCGATCTGTCTGTTTCGATACAAATATTCGTCCTGAGGTGATAAATTTTATAATCAGGATTTAAGAATAAGGATTGATACTTATTTTTACATAATATTATAAAATGGGTTAGAAAATTTAAAGCGAGACCAAGGGGTTGTCGGCTAAGTTTAATGACGTAGTTCTATGGCCACAGGCTTGTGGGGGGCTTTGTCGATCGGCCAAATGCTTGGCCTTCTGCGCGCTTCGCGCCGGGCCGCTCAGGCGGCGGCGCGTGCGATCTGCTGCACGCGAAGGCCATCGCCCTCGGCGTTCAGAAAAGCTGACTGGTGCGGGAATGGGCGCGATCTGGCACCCACAGGGGCGCGCGAGGGCGCGCCGTGTTGGGGAAGGGTGTGCGGGCGGGCCTTCGGGTCCGCAGCCGCTACCGGCTTAGCCGCGTTTGCCGAACAGCTTGCTCAAACGGCCGCGCTTGGCGGGCTTAGCCGCCGCAACCGGTTCGCCAAGGTAGGTGTTCGGCTTTGGCGACTGGTCCTCAATCGAGACGAGATTGCGCAGGGCCAGTTGCCCCAGCGTCTCGTCCGAGAAGGCGGGGGTATAGTAGATGCAGTCGTCGAAGAAGTAATGCGTGACCTGCGACCAGCGGGTGAGCTTCGGGTCGGTCTGGCGGCTGCCGCCGTGCAGGAGGTTGGCGCACCAGATGAGCGCCTGACCTTTGCGGGCGAGGAAAGGCTCTTCCACCTTATCATACGTTTCGCACATGGCTGCCCATGCCTCGGCATAGGGCGCCTGGGCCGAGTGCGATACGCTGCCATAGCCGCGGCGGCCGATCATCGCGTTCGAGACGATCGGCCAGCGATGCGATCCGCGCACGTAGAACAGCGGGCCGGCTGTAGCGGAAATATCCTCCATCGCCAGCCAGACGCCGCACATGAAACGCTCGGGCAGGCTGGAGAAATGCACCGAATCGGCATGAGCGGACTGCTGCGTTCCGACCGGGAAGTTGAGCGTCTGGAACGGAAAGGCACGGCGGCCATACAGCTTGGATAGCAGATCGAGCATCGCCGGATTGGAGGCGATGGCATGGACATCCTTGTCGGTCTTCCATGCGTCCTGAATCCTGCGCTCGCCTTTCGTCTTGTCCGCCGCCGGGTCGTCGAGCGGAATGTCGAATCCGGGGCCGAGGTTGCGCTTGATCCGCTCGATCCTGGCGTCGATTTCAGGGTCAGGGAAGTCGAGCACGGCGAAACCATCGGTGTTCAGCTGGCGGGCGATCTGCTTTTCATGCTCGGTGAAGCCGGACAGCTCCTCGCTGTCGAATATCGGGGACTCGATCAGCGGCACACCGGGAAAGATGGTTGCGGTCCTGGCTGCGGAAAGCCCTGCTGTATCTGACACGCGATAATTACCTTTGTTCTTGCTGCCACGGTTGGGCGGGCGCTGGCCCGCTCCTACTTGAGCACTTCCTGGCGAAGTATCCGCAACAGCCACGTCAACGGCTCGTGGTGCACGACCGGGATGCCGCCTGAGCGGGGCCAGAAGGCACCGGTGTGGCCATGGACATGATGCCCGGTCAGCGGGCGACCGAGCTCTTCGAACCGGTCGAGAACGGGGGGAATGGGGTTGGATGGGTTGGGCTCGTTGATGATCTCGCCATCCACGAACATGTCTGCCACGCACTCATGGCTGAAGAGGCTGGCCCGCGGTTCGAGACGGTCGGCCACAACCATCAGATCCTTGGCCGAGACTTCCAGGTCAACGTCCATCCACAGACACATGAGCTGCGGCGGGCGATAATCACGGAAGGTGTCTGCGTAGAACCCTTTGTGGCAGGTGACCTGCTCGACTACGCCCAGGCGTCGGATATTCTCGGTTACTTCTTCCAGGCTACCAGCATAGTCACCTGCCGTATAACCGCTGTGCTTGGCTTCGGGCAGACCTTCGAACGAATCGAAAATGTGCATCTTCAGCCCGAGCTGCTGGCAGGCAAAGCTGAGCATCGAGGAACTGAAGCCCTTGAAGCAGCCGAACTCGGCAAAGTCACCTTCCACGCCATAGGACTTGAGTACGTAGAGCTGGTGAGCGATCGCGGTGATCTCGCCGACCGAGTTGGGCTTGCCGTGGAAGTCTGCCGAACCGGCGCGCGCTCGCGGATTGGGCGTAGGGAAGAAGCGGTCGACGAAGACAAAGTGTGCGGCGATTGCGCTGAGATAGCGGATATAGTCGGCAATTGCGGGCGTTTCGCGCAGCGCCGGAACAAGGAGAATATCGCGCAGGGCGGCAATGAATTGCCGCTGCCCGGACGGCGAGAGAAGGTCGTCCACGGCTGCTGGCTGGAAAGCTGCGACAACGTCTATCACCGGGGCGGGGAATGGCCCGACGATGCCTGTTTTCGGAGCGGAGGCCAGTTTTGCGATAAGCCCGGCGCCAGCGAGGCTGGCGGTTCCGAGCCACACTCTCGGTGCCCACGATGCGTCCGGTCGTGCGGTGATCTTGGCATCGACCACCCGATCATCCGGGATCGCGTTTAGCGGGACTTCGATAGTAAAGCCGCTGTGACGGGCGCGCTTGTATTCTGGCAGAGCGCGTTCGACATCGGGACGCTCGACTCCGGGCTTGGCCGAAGCGACGGACTTGCCATCGATCCAGGCTTCGATGACTACGTCCTTTTCGCCACGCGCGACTGCCCAGCCGGAAAAGCGATTGAGCGCATTGGTATCGAGAGTGCCCCTTGTGCCAGCCATTCGATTGAGGTGCTTAACCAATCGCTTCGGTCGCTTCATCCGCATTCTTCCCGGCAGCTGGCATCTCGTCAGCGACAAGGATGCAGATTTGTAGATCAACCTGTCTCGCGGCGCAGGAGATCTTGCAGGCTTCAGAATAACTCCCGACCAGATAGGTCGCAACCAATAATCGGAGAAAACAGTTGGCAACAGCAATTATGGCAATTTCAGCTTTATCTTAGGCAGGTTCGGGCTTGCGTTTGCTTGCTTCGATGGCGGACATTTCTGACCCGTATCCATTGATCGCTACCCTGCGAAGCTCGCCTTCGTGGCGATGACGGGTGATGGATGTCGCGCTGCGTCTCATCGCGGGGTCATTCGCTTATGCCGACTGCGTGCCAGCCCAGGTAGAGCGCCTTTCGTCCGCGGGCGTTGGTGCAGGCCAGAGAATGCAGCATACGCATGCCGTTCTCGCGCATCCCCTCGCGATCCGCCTATCGCCGAGGGAGGCCAGTTCCGGCGGCCCAAACGCGCGGGCAGACCGGATATGCTGTGCCGGCGCGATTATCCTGGCCACGATGCGAGAAACAACGGACCGGTGCCAATCGGACCGTGCCGCTGTTCCTCGCCCGAAGGTGCCTTCGGTCAGTGCCTGTGTTGCGGTCGATCGCCACCGAGGCATGGCCGCGCTGGCGACGGCAGCGATCAGGAGCCAGCGCTGGCGGCAGCGCGCACAAGCGCCGCCTCGGCCCAGGTGACGGGCACGGGCTTGTCGTCAGCCTCGCTTCTCCGCACCACCAGTTCGACCAGCTTTGCGCCGCCGAGATCGGCGGCGAGCGGAGCGGGTGCCATGCCTGCCCCCAGCCAGTCGCTCCGGGCGAGCAATGCCCCATCGCCATAGAGTTCGAACCGGACCGGACCTGCCGTTCCCGTGGCGGAATCGTCGATGCCGACCAGTGCCGAGAAACGATCGAAGCCCTCGGCGCGCAGTTCCAGCCGTGAGCCGGAGAGTACGCCGATCCCGGTCTCGAAAGGCTGCCCCGCGATGCGCAGGCCCTCGCCGTAAGGGGCGCTGTCGGCACGGGCGCCGCCCCAGCCGGTGTAGCGCGGACGCTCGCCGATCGAGCGGGTGTTCTGCCAGGGGGTGATCGCGCGGTGGATCTGCGGGTCGAACTGCGGAACCTCCACGCCGTCGCGCGCGACATGGATGCGGCCGGGCATTTCCGAGAGGTACAGCCCCTCCTCCAGCTCGCGGCGACCGTCGGCGATGAACACCAGCGTTTCGTGCGGAGCGAGCGTGAACTCCGCTTCGCCCGTGAAGGTGCTTTGCTTGTCGGTCCACAGGTTGCGCAGCGCAATCGGCGTATCGGCCACCAGCTTGAGCTGCGCGGCGGTCAGCGTGACCGCTTTCGGGGTGCCGGTGCGGTTGAACAGCGCGACCGCCTTGCTCCCGTCGGACAGCAGCTTGACCAGCGTCTGCACCTCGTCGGTATCGTAGGCGAGTACGGCCTGATTGCCCGCCGCGTCCTGATTGATCGCGACCAGACCGGGGTGGCCAAGCAGCGCGAGCTGCTCCTCGTTGGCCTGCCGCAGGTCGAACCCGATGATAAGCGGGGCGGACAGCATCGCCCACAGCGCCATGTGCGAGCGTGCCTCGGTCATGTGTTCGGCATCGAAATCGCCGGTGCCGACGAACAGCATGTCGGGATCGTTCCAGTTGCCGGGCTGGGCATAGAGCGCACGGCGCGCGGCGCTGTCGAAATTGTGCAGCAGGCGGCCCCAGTACGGGGCGATGTCCTCGCTGGTGCGCGAGAGGTTGCCGTAGCTGCCGAACCACGAGCGCACGTCAGCCGCGCCCCAGATGCACAGCGAGTAGGTGAAGTCGCCATCGGGGTTATGTCGCAGGAGTGCCTCACCCACCTCGGCGAACAGCGACTTCACCGCCGGCACGTCGGTCCGCGCGATGGAATCGAAGTCGATCAGCGGGTCCAGCGCGCGGTAGGTGCCGTTCTGCACGTTGGGATTGTCGGCGCCCATGCCGCGAATGCCGCAGCCGTCGACCTTGATGTAGTCGAAGCCCCAGTCGCCGAAATAGAGCGCTATGTCCTGATCGACATGGCCATAAAGGCCCACCTCGCGCTCGGCGACGCTGCCCTGGGGGTTGTTGGGATTGCCATGGCCGAAGGTCTGTCCGCACGAATTGCGCCCGATGTCGGAATAGATCCCGGCCTTGAGGCCCATCGCGTGCAGTCGGTCGGTCAGCGGACGGAAGCTGGTGGTGCCATCGGCGAGCGCGGCCGAGGGAAACTTGTCGGCCCGGATCACCATGCGCCCGTCAGCCGTATCGCGCTTGAGCCACCAGCCATCGTCGATATTGATCGAGCGGTAGCCCGCCTGCGCCAGCCCGCTGTCGACGATCACCTGCGCGCTGGCGAGCACCTTCTCCTCGTCGACTTCGTGGTAAAAGGCGTTCCAGCTGTTCCAGCCCATCGGCGGCAGTTCGGCGTTGCCGCCTTCGTAGGCGGTCCAGCGCCCGGTCGGGGCGAGTTCATCGGCCTGCGCCATTGCCGGCGCACCGATGGTTGCCAGCGCCAAAATCGCGCTGGTGCTGGCATGCCGTATTCTCCGTTGCATTATCCTCTCCCTGCTCCTGTTGGCGGAGCTTAGTGGTTGTTGCGCGGCAGACC
Organism: Aurantiacibacter xanthus; assembly: GCF_003584015.1. Classification (GTDB taxonomy): domain Bacteria; phylum Pseudomonadota; class Alphaproteobacteria; order Sphingomonadales; family Sphingomonadaceae; genus Alteraurantiacibacter; species Alteraurantiacibacter xanthus. The sequence goes on along the minus strand of NZ_QXFM01000139.1, from coordinate 55,217 downwards.
TCTGGTGGTGGCGATCCGCTGATATTTCTCGCTGCCTTCGAGGATCGCGCCGGTGTTCATTTGTCCGACCATTGAGCGCTGAATTTCCTGCCAGGGCGTCTGCGAGGCGGGGAAGGGGAAGCCGCCACTGGCTTCCAGTTCCTCGCGCCGACGGGCCAGTTCGGCGTCGTCGATCAGCAGGTCGACCTTGCCCTGCCTGAGGTCGATCCGCAGGCGGTCGCCGGTCTGCACCAGCGCGAGCGGACCGCCCACGGCAGCTTCGGGCGAAGCGTTGAGGATCGAGGGGCTGGCCGAGGTGCCCGACTGGCGACCGTCACCGATGCACGGCAGCGCGTGGACGCCCTGCGTGAGCAGGTACGAGGGCGCGCGCATGTTCACCACTTCGGCCGCGCCCGGATAGCCGACCGGCCCCGCACCGCGCATGATCATCAGGTGCCGCTCGGTGATGCCGAGCGCGGGATCGTCGATCCGGTCGTGATAGTCTTCCGGCCCGTCGAACACGACGACCGGGCCTTCGAAGGCGTCGGGATCGTCGGGGTTCGAGAGGTAGCGGGTGCGGAATTCCTCGCCGATCACGCTGGTCTTCATGATCGCGGCGTCGAACAGGTTGCCGCTCAGCACGAGGAAGCCGGCGCTTTCGACCAGCGGCTCGGCATAAGGATGGATCACGTCGTGATCTTCCGATTCGGCGTCGCGGCAGTTGTCGCCCAGCGTGCGCCCGTTCACCGTCATTGCATCTTCGCGGATCAGGCCCTGCCGGATCAGCTCGCCGATTACGGCAGGCACGCCGCCCGCGCGGTGGAAGTCCTCGCCCAGATAGGAGCCTGCCGGTTGCAGGTTGACCAGCAGCGGCACGGCGTGGCCATGCTCCTGCCAGTCCTTCAGCTCCAGCTCGACACCGAGATGGCGGGCGAGGGCCGCAAGGTGGATCGGCGCGTTGGTCGAGCCGCCGATGGCCGAACTCACCGCGATGGCATTGAGGAAGCTGTTGCGGGTCATGATGTCGGAGGGCTTCAGGTCCTCCGCCACCATTTCGACGATGCGCTTGCCAGTATGATAGGCCGCTTCCTGCCGGTCGCGGTAGGGGGCGGGAATCGTGGCCGAGCCGGGCAGCATCATGCCCAGCGCCTCGGCCAGCGAGTTCATCGTGGTGGCCGTGCCCATGGTGTTGCAATAGCCGGTCGAAGGCGCGCTGCTGGCGACGAGACGGATGAATTCCTCATCGTTGATCGTGCCTTCGGCGAGCAGCTCGCGCGCCTTCCACACGATGGTGCCCGATCCGGTCCGCTCGCCCTTGTGCCAGCCGTTGAGCATCGGGCCGACCGACAGCGCGATGGCGGGAATATCCACCGTGGCCGCCGCCATCAGGCAGGCGGGCGTGGTCTTGTCGCAGCCGGTGGTCAGCACCACCCCGTCGATCGGATAGCCATAGAGCAGTTCGACCAGCGCGAGATAGGCAAGGTTGCGGTCAAGCCCCGCGGTGGGGCGCTTGCCGGTCTCCTGAATCGGGTGGACGGGAAATTCGAGCGCAATCCCGCCCGCCTCGCGAATCCCTTCGCGGATGCGTTCCGCCAGCACGAGGTGATGGCGGTTGCAGGGGCTGAGATCACTGCCGGTCTGGGCGATGCCGATGATCGGCTTGCCGCTCCGCAACTCTTCGAGACTCAGCCCGAAGTTGAGATAGCGCTCCAGATAGAGCGCGGTCATGTCGATGTTCTCAGGATTGTCGAACCATGCCCGGCTGCGCAGCTTCTTGCTCACAATATTCCCTTTCGTATCCGCCCTGGCGGCAAGCTGCCGCTTGACGGTGTCGTCACCGCTCAATAGTCCTACAAATAGATAGAACGCAAGGGTGGAGGATTTCAAATTATGGCGCAAATGCCGTCGGGCCATGTGGCCGTGCCGACTGAGGGGCCGGATGAGGGGAGGGCGCCGTTCAACTACCGACCGGCGCTGGCGCTGCTCGCTTCGCTGTTTTTCATGTGGGGGTTCATCACCGTCATCAACAACACGCTGCTGCCGCATCTGCGCAGCGTGTTCGAGCTGAGCTATACCCAGACCACGCTGATCGAGAGCGTCTGGTTCATCGCCTATGGCCTGATGGGCATGCCGAGCGCCTTCGTGATCGAGCGAACCGGCTACAAGAAGGCGATCATCATCGGGCTGTCGGTGATGGCCGTGGGCGCGCTGCTGATGGTGCCCGCCGCGCGGCTTCCCTCTTACGGTGTTACGCTGTTCGCGCTGTTCGTGGTGGCGAGCGGGATTACGCTGTTGCAGGTCGCGGCCAACCCCTATGTGGCGGTGATCGGTCCTGCCGAAAGCTCCGAATCGCGCCTCACGCTGGTGCAGGCGTTCAATTCGATGGGTACGTTCTTCGCGCCCTATTTTGGCGGCTACCTGATCCTCAGCCGCACCATGGGCGGGACCTCGCTCGAAGGCACGGTGCTGACCGAGGCCGAGCGGCTGGCCGATGCGCAGGCGACGCAGCTTCCCTATATTCTGGTGGCGGTGGTGCTGGTGATCCTCGCGGCGGTGATCTGGCGTTCGAACCTTCCGGCCATGGGCTCGGCGACCAGCCGGGTGGCCAAGGAGGAGCGCAAGAACCACTCGCTGTGGCGGCACCGCAACCTCGTGCTCGGCGTACCGGCGATCTTCATCTACCTGATCGCCGAAATCGGCGTCGCCAACCTGTTCATCAACTTCGTGATTCTGCCCGACATCGCCGGGATCACGCCGGCGCGGGCGGCAAATTATCTGGTGCTGCTGTGGGGCGGAATGATGGTCGGACGGTTCGGCGGGGCCTTCCTGATGCGCCGCTTCCCTGCCGACAAGACTTTGGCCTGCTTTGCCCTGTTCGCGCTGGTGGTGATGATTGGCGCGGCCACCCTGCATGGCCCCATCGCCATGTGGTGCCTCATTCTGGTGGGGCTGGGCCATTCGATCATGTTCCCCGCCATCTTTGCCATGGGCATCAAGGGGCTGGGTCCGCTGACCGAGGAGGCCTCGGGCCTGCTGATCACCGCCATTGCGGGCGGCGCGCTGGTGGTCGTTCAGGGGTGGCTCGCAGACGCCTACGGTTTGCAGAACAGCTTCTGGCTGACCGTCGCCTGCGAGATTTATATCATCTACTATGCGCTGTGGGGATCGAAGCCCGTGGTGATGGGCGCCCCGACCGAGTGACCGGGGCGGCCTTTTATTGCGCCGAATAGGCGTAGGGGCCGAGCACCAGCCCGGTGAACAGGTTGGTGCGCACCGAGGCGAGCTGGCCGATGTCCACCCCGTCGGCCAGCACCTGCCAGCCTCCGCGAGAGCCGGTGCGGTAGCTGAAGCGCGCCTTGTCGCGGTCGATCTCGATCCGCAGATCGGCCGCGTCGCCGCGCCAGGGCGTGCTGGTCACCACCGTGCCGTTGACCGGGGCGTTCTCCCCATCGCGGCGGAGCACCGCGAGGACCGGCCCTTCGGCGGTGCCCAGCAGCCCGAACGACGCGAAGGCCTCCTCGCTGGCGACAGCCGCCAGCCCGGCGAAGTCCCCCTCCTTTTGCGGCGCGAAACTGAGCGTAGTGGTCATGCTCGCCCGATGCTGTTGCAGCCGCTGGCCGACGAAGGCGGGCATCGCCTTCTGCGAGATGGCTTGCGGCCCGGCAACGAGGTGCAGCGCGCCATCGCTCAGCGAGACATTCTGCACCGGGGCATTGCCACGCATCCGCAACCACTGCGGCCCCAGCCGCGCCGAAGTGAACTCATCGCGCCAGCTCGATGTATCGGGCGTGGGGGCGGGTGCCAGCGCGGGGCGCCCTGCCGTCAGTGGCACGGCCTCGCCATGATCGAGGAACAGCGGCCAGCCATCGCGCCAGGTCACGGGCAGGAGGAAGGTCTCGCGGCCCATCAGCGTATCCTGATCCGCGAACGGGCGGGTGCCGAGGAACACGCCCCACCAGCTGCCGTCGTCAAGCTGGACGAAATCGGCATGCCCGGTCGCCTCGACGCGGTCGGGCCGGTCGCGCGGCAGGTCGCGCTGGGTCAGGATCGGGTTGATCGGACCGGGGGCATAGGGCCCGGTGATCGTGCGGCTGCGATAGATGGTCTGCGAATGCTGGTCGGCCGTGCCGCCCTCGGCCGCCAGCAGGTAATACCAGCCATCGACCTTGTAGATATGCGGCCCCTCGGCCCAGACCGGGTTGGCGGCAGGGTCCACCCCGCCGTCCACCAGCACCTGCGGCTCGCCGACCAGCTTGAGCGTCTGGAGGTCGAACTGCCGGATCCAGATCGCGCGGTGGCCGTCGTAGCGCGGCTCGCCTTCGGGAGCGTCGTTGTAGGTGATCCAGCCGCGCCCGTCCTCATCCACGAACAGCGAGGGGTCGATCCCGTCGAAATCGAGCGGCACCGGGTCGGACCACGGCCCGGCCGGGACGGTCGCGGTGATCAGGAAGTTGCCGTCGCAGCGCACGCAGGTGTTGAGGAGGTAAAAGGTGCCATCGTGCCAGGTGATCGCCGGGGCATAGAGGCCGTCGCCGGTCAGCGAGACGCGCGACAGGTCGACCATGCCGGGGCGGTCGATGGCATTGCCGATCTGCTCCCAGTTCACGAGATCGCGGCTGTGAAACACCGGCAGACCCGGAAACCAGCCGAAGGTCGAGGTGACGAGATAGAAATCCGCGCCCACCTTCACGATCGAGGGATCGGGGTGAAAACCGGGCAGGATCGGGTTGGCATAGGTCTGCCCATCGCTCGGCTTCGCCTCTCCCTCATAGGCGACGAAGTCGAAGGACGCGGTTGGCCCGGCGGCGGCGGGGGCCGCGATCAGAGCGGTCATCGCCAGCAAAAGGGCCTTCGATCTTTCAAGCATGTGAAATTCTCCCAAGATGTGATGCAGCACTTGCCGTACCGCCTGTGGCTGCGTATGGTAGCGCTATCAAGGGCGAGGGCAAGAGCAACGGCAATGGCCGAAAATCTGGAATGCATGTTGCCGGAAGATTACCGGCAGGGAACCTTTATCGGACGCGCTTTGTCGCCCGAGGGACCAGTGGTTATCACCATTCGTGACGGCGAGCTGTTCGATCTGACCGAACAGTGCGCAACCGTGTCTGGCGCGGTTGCGCGGCGGGAATTCGCGGGCGGCGTGGCGCTCGGCCCGGTGAGTGGAGGCTTGCCGCAGGGCTGGACGCTGCTGTCGCCGGTCGACCTGCAGGCGATCAAGGCGAGCGGCGTGACCTTCGCGATCTCCGCTATCGAGCGGGTGATCGAGGAGCGGGCGCGCGGCGATTCGGCCAAGGCGGCGGAAATTCGCGCCATGCTCGAAGATCAGGTCGGCGCGATTCGCGAAGTGGTGCCCGGCAGCGACGAGGCCATGCGCCTCAAGGAACTGTTGATCGGGCAGGCGATGTGGTCGCAGTATCTGGAAGTTGCGATCGGACCGGATGCGGAGATTTTCTCGAAATCGCCGGTGCTTTCCACCGTCGGCGCGGGCGCGCTGATCGGAGTGCGTTCGGATTCGAGCTGGAACAACCCCGAACCCGAAGTGGTGCTGGTGTGCGACAGCGCGGGCGCAGTGGTCGGCGCCACGCTTGGCAACGATGTGAACCTGCGCGATTTCGAAGGCCGCAGCGCGCTGCTGCTGTCGAAGGCGAAGGACAACACGGCCTCGTGTTCGATCGGCCCGTTCATCCGCCTGTTCGACGCCACTTTCGGCATCGACGATGTGCGCAGCGCGATTGTCGATCTGAGGATCGACGGGCCTGAGGGCTATGTCCTCGAAGGCAGCAACGACATGCGCCAGATCAGCCGCGACCCGCTCGATCTGGTGGCGCAGTGTCTGTCCGAGCATCACTATCCCGATGGTTTTGTGCTGTTCTGCGGCACGCTGTTCGCGCCGGTGCAGGATCGCGATGCGCCGGGGGCGGGCTTTACGCACAAGATCGGCGACAAGGTCACGATTTCCTCGCCCCGGCTGGGGCGGCTGGTGAACGAGGTGACCACCTCGCGCGACGCTCCGGCCTGGACGATGGGGATCGGCGAGTTCGTCCGCAATCTGGCCGGGCGCGGCCTGATCGAGAAAATCTGACGTGGTGCAGGCAAGCCTTGAGGCACCGGCATTGATGTCAGCAGGCCGCCTTCACGGCGGGCAAACAGATAGAGGAGAAGACGTCCAGATGAGTTCAGGCGAGCGCGCCGCAACGGGATCGGGCGCAATCTATCCCTCGCTGACAGGCCGCAAGGTGATCGTCAGTGGCGGCGGATCGGGCATTGGGGCAGGCATTGTGGAGGGCTTCGTCAGACAAGGCGCAGCGGTCGCCTTCGTCGATTTGCAGGAGAAGCCGAGCGAGGCGCTGGTCGAGCGGCTGAGCGATGCCGCCACACCGCCGATCTTCATGCCTTGCGATATCACCGATGTGACCGACTACGGCGCCAGGATCGCCACTCTGATCGAGCGGCTGGACGGGTGCGACGTGCTCGTCAACAATGCCGCCAACGATGATCGCCACAAGGTCGGCGAAATCACGTCCGAATACTGGGACGAGCGGATGGCGGTGAACCTCAAGCACCAGTTCTTCGCCGCCAAGGCCGTGGTTCCGACAATGCGCGCGGCGGGCGGGGGCAGCATCATCAACCTCGGTTCGATCAGCTGGCATCTGGGTCTGGACGATCTCACGCTTTACCAGACCGCCAAGGCTGCGATCGAAGGGCTCACCCGCAGCCTCGCGCGCGAGCTGGGGCGCGACAATATCCGGGTCAACACCATCGTCCCCGGCAATGTGCAGACCCCGCGCCAGATGCAGTGGTACACCCCCGAAGGCGAGGCCGAGATCATGGCGCAGCAGTGCCTGAACGGCCGCCTCCAGCCGCGCGATATTGCCGCCATGGCGCTGTTCCTCGCCTCGGACGACGCGCGCTTCTGCACTGCGCATAACTATTGGGTCGACGCCGGATGGAGATGACGCCGCCCGTCGAGGTCTTGCTCGAAACCGGGGCTCTGCTCGGCGAGGGCGTGGTTTGGGACCATACGCGCGCGGCCCTGTGGTTCGTCGATATCAAGCGACACCAGCTCTGGCACTGCGATCCGGCCAGTGGTGAGCACTGGCATGCCGAAGCGCCGGGTCAGATCGGCTGGGCGCTGCCTGCCGAAGGCGGGTTGCTGCTGTGCGGACTGGCCGACGGGCTGTACACCTTCGATCCGGCCAGCCGCAGCTTCGAATTGCTGACCCGTTTGCCGGAAGAACCGTCGCACAATCGACTCAATGATGCCTGCACCGATCCGTGGGGCCGCGTGTGGTTCGGTTCGATGGACGATGGCGAGAGTGCTGCGTCGGGCCGGTTCTATCTGTTCGACCGGGGCGAAGTGCGCGCAATGGGCCCGGCGGGAATTACCATCACCAACGGCCCGGCGGTGAGCCCGGCTGGCGACCGGATCTACTTCACCAATACGCTGGCCCAGACCATCACGGTGGCCGAGCTTGGTCCCTCGGGGCTGGGTGACGTGCGGCCCTTCGTCGATGTCGGCGCGCTGTTTCCCCACGCCTATCCCGATGGGCCGGTGGTCGACAGCGAAGGCTGCCTGTGGAGCGGGCTCTATAACGGCGGCGGCATCGCCCGGTTCGATCCTGACGGGCGGCTGCTCGATTTCTGGGCCATGCCCGTGCGCGATATTACCAAGATGGCATTCGGAGGAGAGGATATGACAACTGCGTTCGTCACAACCGCCACGAAGAACCTCGCTCCCGAAGAGCGGGACGACTGGCCGGTGGCGGGCCATCTGCTGTCGTTCGAAGCGCCGGTTGCGGGTTTCGCGCAGGCCCTGGTGAAGCTGGCATGAGCGCGCGGCGGAGCCGCTGGCTGCTCGCCCCGCTCGCCGCCACCGCATTTCTCGGCGCTGGGGCCCCCGCTTTCGCCAAACCGAGCCTTGCTCCGGTGTGGGGCGAGGGTGCGGTGATCCAGCGCGACATGGTCGTGCAGGTGCAGGGCTATTCCGAGCCGAATGCCCGCATCACCGGCGTGCTCGGCACCGACCGCGCCAGCACCAGCGCCGATGGCTCGGGGGCCTTCGTGCTCAGTTTCCCCGCGCGCCCGGCCAGCGCCGATCCGATCGAGCTGGAAGTCACCGATGCCGATGGGGCGACCACCGTGGGCGGGCTGGTGACGGGCGATGTCTATCTCTGTTCGGGCCAGTCGAACATGGCCTTCACCGTTTCGGCAGGGCTGAACGGCGGCAACAACATCCGCACCAGCAACGATCCGTTGCTGCGGATGCTGACCGTGCCGCTGGCGACTGCTGCCGTGCCTGCGCGCGACTTCGATGGTCCGGTGCCATGGCAGGCCGCCTCCCCTGAGACCACCGGCAGGTTCTCCGCCGCCTGCTATTACATGCTGCGCGCCTTGCGGGCCTCGCACGACGTGCCGGTGGGGGCGATCCATGCCAGCTGGGGCGGTTCGCAGATCCGCGCCTGGCTGACGCCGGAATCCGGCAAGGCGCTCTATGGCGAGGCCGACATGGCGATGCTGACCGATTTCGCCGCCGATCCGGTCGCCGCCGCCGCCGCCTTCGCGTCGCGCTGGCAGGACTGGTACGCCGCTGCTGCGGGCGGCTCGAAGCCATGGGCCGAGCCGGACAGCCTCGACTGGAACCCCGTGCCCCGGATCGCACCGTGGACGAGTTGGGGCGAAGGCGCGCCCGCGGCAATCGGCAATGTCTGGTTCCGCCGCACCATCGAGCTGACCCCCGAGCAGGCAGCGGCGGGCGGCACGGTCAATATCGGCATTATCGACGATCTCGATGCCACCTGGATCAACGGCAAGCCGCTCGGCTTCAATCACGGCTGGGAATGGGAGCGCGAATATGCCGTCCCTGCCAGTTACCTGAAGGCCGGCACCAACGAACTGGTCTTCGCCGCCTCGAACAGCTGGGATCAGGCCGGGATGCAGAGTTCGGCAGACCGGCTCTCGTTCACCGTGACCGGGGGGCAGCGGCTGTCGCTGGCCGAAGGCTGGTCCTATGCGACCAGCCCCGTCACCGAAATGCCCCCGCGCGCGCCGTGGGATGCGAACGCGGGCATCGGGGTGATGCACAACCGGATGATCGCGCCGCTGGGTGCGCTCTCGCTGAAGGGCGCGGCCTGGTATCAGGGTGAGAGCGACACGGGGCAGGCCGGCTATGACGACCGCCTGCGCGAACTGGCGGCAGGCTGGCGGCGCCAGTTCGGCTCGCAATTGCAGATGCTGGTGGTGCAACTGGCGGGCTATGGCGAGCCGACCTCCGAGCCCGGCCCGAGCAGCTGGGCCGACCTGCGCGAGATCGAGCGCGAGATGGCGGTCGCTGACGACAACGCCGCGCTGGTGACGGCCATCGATCTGGGCGAATGGAGCGACATCCATCCTGCCAACAAGGTGCTGCTGGGTGAGCGGCTGGCCCTGGCGGCGGCGGGATCGCCGCTGCCGATGCCGGTCTCGGCGCGGATCGTGCCCGCGAGTGCCGACAAGCCTGCCGAGGTGGCGGTGCGCTTCTCCGGCGTAGAAGGCGGCCTCACCAGCTGGAGCGGGGCCGCGCTCGGCTTCGAGCTGTGCGCTGCGAGCGAGGATAGCTGCGTCTATGCGCCGGGCCGGGCCGAAGGCGATAGCGTCTATCTGCCGGTCGGCGGCCAGCAGGTAACGCGGGTGCGCCATGCATGGGCCGATGCGCCGGTGGTCAATGTCCACGATGGGCGCAAGATCGCCATTCCGGGCTTTGAACTGGCGGTGGAGTAAGCGCCAGATACCCTGATCAACCTGCTCCCCTCCCCCTGGGGAGGGGCTGGGGGTGGGGGCTCGACGCTGGCCTGGAACCCCCATCCCAACCCTTCCCCAAGGGGAAGGGCTTTGCGAGTCAATGCAGTGTCATCCCGCTTTAACCGGGCCGTCGCTGCAACAGGCTCGGCGCGGTGTCGCTGTCGCGGCGCACCAGTTCGTAGGGCATGATATGCGCTTCGGTGCTGGCGCTGCTCGCCCCGCGCTTGCCGCGCAGCATCGTCGCTGCGGTGCGCACCGCCCAAGCCGTCATCTCGCGGATCGGCTGGCGGATCGTGGTCAGCTCGGGCCAGACCGAGCGGGCCAGATCGGTGTCGTCGAAGCCGCAGACGGTGAGGTCGGTCGGCACCTCAAGATGGCGGCGATGGGCCATGGCGACGGTCGCTGCGGCCATGTCGTCGTTCGACGCGAAAATGGCCGTGGGGCGGGGGTCGACCGACAGCAGCTTCTCCGCTGCATCCATGCCCGAACGATAGGTAAACCGGCCTTGGGCGACCAGCCGGTCGTCGATTTCGAGCCCGGCGTCTTCCATCGCCTTGCGAAAGCCGTCGAGCCGCAGCGACGAGGCGACCTGCTGCGGGTTGCCGACAATGAACCCGATCCGGCGGTGGCCGAGGCCGATGATGTGGCTGGTCATGTCGTAGGCGGCCTGAAACTCGTCGATCAGCACCGAGGCGCCGTTGCCGCTCGCCGCACCCGGCCCCACCGCGATGGCGATCGCGCCATGGTCGAGGATGAGATCGAGGATCGACTGATCGTCCGACAGCGGCGGCGGAAGGATGAAGCCGCGAAAGCCGCTGGAAATCAGGCGCGAAATGATATCGCGCCCGGTTTCGCCGTCGGTATCCGCCACCGATTGCACCACCACCTGCAAGCCGCTGCGGTTGGCCTCTTCCAGCGCGCCCATCAGGAACTCGGCCAGATAGGCGGTCGAGGGGTTGTCGTAGAGCAGTGCGATCCGCTGTTGTTCGCCCGCCGCGAGGCTGCGCGCGGCGCGGTTGGGGCGATAGTCGAGCTTCTTGATCGCCTTCAGCACCGCCTCGCGTGTGGCGCTGCGCACGCCCGCCTCGTCGTTGATGACGCGGCTGACGGTCATGGGTGAGCAGTTGGCCTCGCGCGCCACATCGCTGATGGTCGGCTGGCCGGACTGCCGGCGTCTCGGTCTGCTCGCGCTCATGGTTTTACCCGTTTCCTAGTGCTGCCGGGTTCCTTGGCGCGCGGGGCCGGAGCGGGCAAGTGAATTGGCAACATTCGGTTTTTTACCAAGGCTTCAATCGCTGGGGGCCTCGGGGAAATCGCGCGCGCGATAATCGGCGAGATCGTGCTCGGGCGGGGCACTGCCTGCAGGCAGGGGCAGGCCATTGAGCGATTGCCAGTAGGCGATGCTGGCGTCGCGCCACCAGCGTGCTTCCTTTGCCTGTATGGCGAGGAAATCGGTCACATCCCCGTGGCGGCGCGGGTCGACCTTGCCTGCCTGCGCGGCCCACATCGCCTGCATCTCGGCCACGCCTGCGACCCCGGTGTCGTAATGCTCGACCAGTGTCGGCCACAGGCGCTTGCCATCGGGCAAGGCCCAGTCCCACGGCACATGGTGGAACCACAGCAGCAGGCGCGGGTCGGTGGTTTCGGGCTCTGCCCACTGCGCTGCCACCGAGGGGGCATAGTCGGCCAGCGCATCGGTGCCGCTGGCGGTCCGGTCGAAGCCGATGCCGTCCTTGTCGGCGCGGTGGTAGTAGCATGGGTTCCACTCGGGGCGGGCAAGGTCGCAGACCCATGGGCCGGGGCCGTAGTGGTGTCCGGTGGCCATCAGGTGCGCAAGGCCGAGCGGGGTCATGTAGTCGACCACCAGCTCGCGGCTGTTCAGCATCATGGCCGAGACATCGCTGACGAAAGCGGGGTCGCGCGAGAAGGTCTGCATCAGCCACTCGCGGGCGATCTCTTCGCTGGAAAGCTGCGGGTTCCAGGCGAGGCGGCCGAAGGCATACCAGTTGGCCTGATCGAAGTGGCTGCCGCTCCAGTTGCGCGCTGTGCCGATGTTGGCGACCCCGGCCATGCCTGCGGGCGCGATGCTGCTCGCCACGGTGCCACCATGCCCGGTCTCGGCGTCGAGCACCTCCTTCCACAGCGGCGCAAGGTAGGCGACATGGGTGGCAAAGCCGAGATATTCCTTGGTAATCTGCGCTTCGAGCGCGACCCTGGTGTGGCGCATCGCGCCGAACAGCGGGTGGAACGGCTCGCGCGGCTGGAAGTCGATCGGGCCGTTCTTCACCTGCACGATCACGTTGTCGGCAAAGGCGCCGTCGAGCGGGGCGAACTCGCGATAGGCCTGGCTGGCGCGGTCGGTCTCGTCCTCGGCGGCATAGACGAAGGCGCGCCAGAACACCGTGCCGCGCGCGCCGATGGCGCTCGCCAGCATGTTCGCGCCCTCGGCATGGGTGCGGCCATAGTCGCCGGGGCCGGGCTGGCCTTCGCTGTTGGCCTTGACCAGAAAGCCGCCAAAGTCGGGAATGGCGGCATAGATCTCGTCGGCCTTGTTCTGCCACCACCGGGCAACGGCAGGGTCGATCGGGTCGGCGGTGTCGAGCCCGCCGATGTCGCGCGGGGCGGAAAAGCGGGCGGTGAGATAGACGCGGATGCCATAGGGCCGCCAGGCGTCGGCCAGCCGCGCGAGCCGGGCGATATAGCGCGGCTCCAGCATCATGGCGCTGGCGTTGACGTTGTTCACCACCACGCCGTTGATGCCCACGCTGGCATTGGCGCGGGCATAGTCGATCATGCGCCGGTCGAGATGGTCGGGCAGGTGCCACCAGTCGAAAATCGAACTGCCGGCATAGCCGCGCTCGACCGTGCCATCGGGGTTGTCCCAGTGGTTGAGCAGGCGCAGCGGCATGGCGGGGGCCTCTGCGTGATGTATCTTGGTGAGCCGTTCGCCCGTATCGAGCAGGCGGAGCAGCGCGAAGGCGCCATAGAGGCAGCCACTCGCCTCGCCCGCACGCAGGGTCAGGCCGGTGCTGTCACCATCGAGCGCAAAGGCACCGCCACGGGCGATGTCGGCGTCTGTGCAGGAGAGGCGGATCGACAGCGGCGCGGCGGGCGGGCTCTCGCCGCCAGCCAGTTCGGCAAGACCGCTGCGCAGTTCGGCCAGGGCCACCGACACCATCGCCTCGGCCCCCGCATCGGCAAAGCTGTCGGGGCCGGCAACCGTGATGCCGTTCAGCTCTGACCCTGCTGCGCCGCCGACCGGCTCGTGTCGCAGCCAGAGATCGTATCCGTCCTCCGCCCGCACCTGCGCGTCCGACAGCAGCGCGACGACCAGCGCAAGACCGAGGAGACTCCGCAGGGCCCAAGATTGATGATTGACAAGCATGATCCTCTCCATCATGGTAGCGCTATCATAAGAACGCTGCCTGTCAAGCGCAGCTCGGAGATTGGATGGTTGATGGCGGGCTTGGGCTCCTCCCCAATATGTCTGTCCGGTGGTTTGGTGCAGCGGGTCGCCTGCAACACCTCTGCCGGGGCGATGCCTCGCATTAACCTGTGCCCCCGTCGCGGCACGGCCGATGCCGCCGTGGTCGGGGCCGAGGCGCGCGACTTCCCTCTGGTCCTCTCCCTCAGAGGGAACGTCGCGCGCCCATTGGTTTCGCAACAGGGTTGGACTGCCGGATGATGAATCGGAGAGCCGCTCTGCGGTTGGCCTGTGGTGGCAGCCTGTCGGCATTGGCGCTGGCCGGGGCACCTGCCGTTTTCGCGCAAGGGCGCGCCCCGCTGTACAAGGATGCGCAGGCGCCTGTCGCCGCGCGTGTCGCCGATCTGCTGGCGCGGATGACGCTGGCGGAGAAGATCGCCCAGATCCGCGCAGTGTGGGTCGGCAAGGCCGACATGAGCGAGGGGCTGGACTTCGCACCTGCCAAGGCCAGTGCCGCCTTTCCCGACAACATCGGCCATCTCACCCGCCCGAGCGACCGGCGCGGCGTGCCCGGCGTGGGTGGGGCTGTCGGGGGTACGGCAGCCAACTGGCGCACGCTCGAACAGACGGTCGCATTCATCAATGCGCTGCAACGCTGGGCGCTGGAGGATACGCGGCTCGGCATCCCGGTGCTGGTGCACGAGGAATCGCTGCACGGCTACATGGCGACCGAGGCGACCATGTTCCCGCAGGCCATCGCGCTTGCCGGGACGTTCGACACCGATCTGATGCGCCGCATTCAGTCCACCATCGCCGCCGAGACCCGCGCGCGCGGGGTGCCGCTGGTGCTGAGCCCGGTGGTCGATATCGCGCGCGATCCGCGCTGGGGCCGGATCGAGGAGACCTGGGGCGAAGACCCCTATCTGTGCGGCGAGCTTGGCGTGGCGGCGGTCGAAGGCTTGCAGGGGCCGGGCAAGTTCGAACGGCTGGCCGATGGCAAGGTCTTCGCGACGCTCAAGCATATGACCGGCCACGGCCAGCCCGAGGGCGGCAACAATGTCAGCCCAGCGCAGGTCAGCGAGCGCGAACTGCGCGAGAACTTCTTTCCGCCCTTCCGCGAGGTGGTGCGGCGGACGTCGATCGGCGCGGTGATGCCGAGCTATAACGAGATCGACGGCGTGCCGAGCCATGCGAATGTCTGGCTGCTGGGCGAGGTGCTGCGCGGCGAATGGGGTTTCGACGGGCTGATCGTGTCGGACTATGGCGGGGTCCACGAATTGGCGACGCTGCACCATGTGGCTGCCGATCTGGGCGAAGCGGCGCATCTGGCGCTGCTGGCCGGGGTCGACAGCGAACTGCCCGAAGGCGATGCCTATGCCACGCTCGCCGGGCAGGTGGCCGAGGGCAAGGTGCCCGAGGCGCTGATCGACCGGGCCTGTGCGCGGATGCTGGCCTTCAAATTCCGCGCGGGCCTGTTCGAGAATCCTTATGGCGATGCCGCCCATGCCCGCCGCATCACCGGCGATGCCGCTGCCCGGGCTCTGGCGCTGGAAGCCGCGCGCAAAAGCCTGTGTCTGCTGACCAATCGCAATCAGGCCCTGCCGCTGGATGAAGCGACGATGGGCCGGGTGGCGGTGATCGGGCCGAACCATGCCATTGCCCGGCTGGGCGGCTATTCGAGCGTGCCCAAGCAGGCGATCAGCCTGATCGAGGGCCTGCGCGCGGTTGCGCCGGGGGCCGAGTTCGTCACCGCGCAGGGCGTGTTCATTACCCGCAGCGAAGACCGCTCCGCCGACCTGATCGAGCTGGCCGACCGCGACGAAAACCTGCGCCTGATCGAGCAGGCGGTGGACCTCGCGCGCGGCTGCGACACGATCATTCTCGCCATCGGCGACACCGAGCAGACCAGCCGCGAAGGCTTTGCCGCCAATCACCTTGGCGACCGGATCGACATCGATCTGGTGGGCGAACAGAATGCGCTGGTCGATGCGCTTGCAGCGCTCGGCAAGCCGCTGATTATCGCCGCCTATAACGGGCGCCCGCCAAGCTGGCCCAATGCGGTCGCAAAGGCCGATGCCGTGCTCGAATGCTGGTATCCGGGGCAGGAGGGCGGCACCGCCGTGGCCGAGGCGCTGCTCGGCCGGATCAATCCCGGCGCGCGGTTGCCGGTGTCGGTGGCGCGTTCGGCAGGGCAGGTGCCGCGCTTCTACAACCACAAGCCAAGCGGCCGGCGCGGCTATTTGTTCGACGAGATGACCCCGCTGTTCGCCTTCGGGCACGGCCTCAGCTACACCAGCTTCGCCATCTCGCCGCCGCAGCTTTCCGCCAGCCGGGTGGCCAGCGACAGGCCGGTCGAGGTCCGCTGCACGGTGCGCAACACCGGCGCGCGGGCGGGCGACGAGGTGGTGCAACTCTACATCACGCGCAGCGATGTTTCGGTGACGCGGCCGGTGCTCGAACTCAAGGGATTCGAGCGGGTCACGCTGGCACCGGGCGAAAGCCGCGAAGTGCGCTTCACGCTCACGCCGGAGGCGCTGGCGTTCTGGAATATCGACATGGAAGAGGTGAACGAGCCGGGGCCGGTCGAGGTCCACGTAGGTCCGGCCTCCGACCGCTTGCAGAGCGCCCGCTTCGAAGTCGTCTGACCCTTTCCCACACGCACGCCTACGAAAAGGGCCGTGGCAACCTGCGCTGCCACGGCCCTTTTTGTATGTGCGGCCAATGGTGGGCTGAGGATCAGCCGACCATGTCCTCCAGCTCCTTGCCCTTGGTTTCGGTGATGAGCTTCTTCACCAGGAAGATGCTGATCAGCGCCGCCACGGTGTAAAGCGCATAGACGGTGGCAAGGCCCAGCCCGCTCGCCATCGAGGGGAAGCTCTGGACCACGAGGTAGTTCGCGCCCCACTGCGCCAGACCGGCGACGGCCAGCGCCGAGCCGCGCATCTGGTTGGGGAACATCTCGCCCAGCATCACCCACATCACCGGGCCCCAACTGAAATTGAAGAACACCACGTAGAGGTTCGCCGCGACCAGCGCCGTCCACCCGGCGGTGGGGCCAAGCGCGAGGTTGCCCGCCGCATCGGTGGCCGCGCCGCTGAAAGCCCAGGTCAGCGCGGCCAGCGTGACGGTCATGCCGGTGGAGCCGATGATGAGCAGCGGCTTGCGCCCGATCTTGTCGATCACCAGCAATGCCGCGATCACGGCGGCAATCGAGACCACGCCGGACAGGATGTTGCGCTCCAGCGCCACCTCTTCGGAGATCCCGGCCAGCTTCCACAGCGTCTCGCCATAGTAGAAGATGATGTTGATGCCGACGAACTGCTGGAACGTCGCCAGCATGATCCCGGCCCAGACAATGGGACGGAACACGGTGCCCGGTGCGGTCACGTCGCGCAGGCGCGGGCGGTGATCGTCGGAGAACGTGCGGCGGATGTCGGCGACCTTGCGCGTCGCTTCCTCGCTGCCGAACAGCCGGGTGAGCACCTTGTGCGCCTCTTCATCGCGCTTCTTCGAAACGAGGTAACGCGGGCTTTCGGGGATGAACAGCAACGAGATGAGGAAGATCACCGCCGGCGCTGCCTGCGCGAGGTACATCCAGCGCCATGCCAGCGTGCCGCCGATCTCGCCCAGCGAGCTGCCCGCCGCCTGGGCGAGGAAGTAGTTGACCACGAAAGCCCCGGTGAGGCCCGAAATGATCATCACCTGCTGCACCGTGGTCAGCCGCCCGCGGATATTGGCGGGGGCCACCTCGGAGATGTAGAGCGGCGAGAGCACCGAGGCCGCACCCACGGCAAGACCACCGGCAAAGCGCGCCAGCACGAACACCGCGTGCGTTTCGGTGACACCCTGAATCAGCGCGCCGACCACGAACAGCGCGGCGGCCATGATCATCACGGTACGCCGTCCGATGGCATCGGCCAGTCGGCCCGCGAAGAACGCGCCCACCGCGCAACCGATCAGCAGCACGCCGACGGTAAAGCCCAGCTCGGCATCGCTGAGCCCGAACTCGGCGGTCAGCCCGCCTTGCGTGCCGTTGACCGCGCCGCTGTCATAACCGAACAGCAGCCCGCCGATCGTCGCCACCGCGACGATCGCGCTGATAAGCGCCATGTTGACGCCTTGCCTTGTCGTTTCCATATCCTCGATCCCTCCCATGCGGCTGTCTGCCCGCGTTATGGTAGCGCTACCTATGACCTAACTTGGTTTATGCGGCAATAGCAGATGTGAAGCCGGACCCAGGTGCCTGTCGGAAAGGTTAGCGTGGCTGGCGTTTCCGGCAACAGCTCATTGCGCCAGCGCGTTGGCCGCGTGAACGAGGGCGACGTAGCTCGGCGTCATGTTGACCACATATTCGTTCTCGCCCCAGAAGAACGGCCAGTTCTCCTGATTCTCGGGATAGTCCGGCTTGATGATCAGCACACCGGGCACCACGCCGCCGGGAATGAACGAGAAATCGGCCCGGTTGCTGCCATAGGCGACCTCCTTCGAGTGCGCGCCGACCCCGGACACGAACGACAGGTTGGAAGCCGGGTGCGTGCCGTGGAGATAGTCGAGCGCGCGGAACACCTCGCTTGCGTCGGTCAGCTCGGGGAAGGCCGTGTGGATCGCATAGGCGGTGAGGCCCATCTCGATAATCGAGCCGTTGCCCGCCCAGCCGCCCGTGGTGATGGGCACACCGTAGGGGTTGGCCCCGGTGAACGGCTCGCTCCGCGTGGCCACTTCGCGCGCAACCGCCTCGACCTCGGCGCGGAAAGAGGCGGGCATGTGCGGCATCGCGGCCAGCGCCGTGCGCAGCGAGAACATGGCGCGCGGCTTCACCTGTGGCCACAGGGCGGCGAGGCTTTGCGCATACTCCGGTTTGCCCGTCGTGATCAGCAATTCGGCGGCGGCATCGAATTGCTCGCCCACCAGCCAGCCGCCGGTGGTGTTGCCATGGCTGAAGGTGAAGGGCGGGCGCGACTGCTCTTCCGCCCAGACCTGCTCGGCCAGCGCCAGCGCCTTGGCAGACAGCGCATCGTCATAGCCCTTCAATGCCCGCGCGCCCGCCGCCAGCGCGGCGGCCGAGCCATAGTCGAGCGCCGAGGCGCGCGAGGTGAAGGCCCAGCGGTCGTCGGGCGTGCCGCTGTGGGTGGCGGTGCGCTCGCCGAAGGCCAGCGAGGGATCGTATAGCAGGCCATCGGTCTTGGAGGCGGCATCGCCGAGGTGGGTATATTGCGCCACGTCGGGCTCGACCACGCCGTGAATGGCATGGCCGACCGCGTCGTACATCGAGGCGAGATAGAGCACCCCGTGGGCGATCTGCTGCTGAATGTCGGGCTGGCCATCGGGCACATGCATCTCGACCCGGCGTAACTGGTGATCGACCAGCGTCTGGTCGCGGGTGGGGCGGAACTCGTCCCAGATATGGGCCAGCTCGCGCACCACGGCATATTGCGTCGGGGTGCGGATATCGAAGTCGCCCGCGTCGAGCCAGCCGCCGACGTTGAGGCCGGGGATATGCTCGCCCGGCGCGAAGCGCGTGTCGGTGGTGGGGCCCTGCCGGTAGAGGTCGATATGCTCGTGATTGAGCGGGGCCTGCCGCGCATCGTCGCGATGCGAATCGCCGTGCCAGACGCGGTAGGCCTCGTTCACCAGCATATGGTCCATCTGCACCGGCATGTAGACGTCCATCCCCGGATGCCATGCCTGCGCGTAAACGTCCGTGGCGATGCGGAACGGGGCGGTGCGCTGGCCGCGATAGGCGAGCGCATAGAGGCCCGGTTCGCGCACATCGCTGAAATCGAACACGGCATAGGAATAGCGCAGATAGTCGCCCCAGTTCTCGGGCGTGCCTGTCAGCACTACGCTTTCTGAGCCATCGGGCGCGATGCGCAGCAGTTGCGCCTCGCCACCGCCGGTGTCGGCGCGATCGAGTTCGATCACAGCACGCTTGGCCTGCTGCGGCACATAGCCGAGCTGCGAATGGCCGATCACCGGCGCGCGCCGCCAGCCCGGCGTGACACCGGGGGTGAGCGTCCATTCGACCACCCGCCCGGTGCGCCCGGTGGGGATCAGCCCGCGCACCACGAACCAACCGTTCTGCGCCTGATTGCGCCCGTCGTAGAGCGCCAGTTCGCCCTCGCGCGCCGCGATCCGGACCCTCGCGGCGGGGTCTTCGGGTGCGAGCACCAGATCGCGCGCGCGGGCCATCGGCAGCGGCTCGGCACCGGGGCCGAAGTCGCGCCCGCTGGCGGCGTTGCGTTCCGGCGTTGTGACCATCTCGCCCGCCGGGGAGCGGGGGAAGGCACCCGGCACCCCGTCGGCAAAGTAGCTCTGCCGGAAATAGCTGGAGGGCAGGAACTCAAGGTTCAGCCCGGCCTTGCCCGCCAGTGCCTCGGGCAGCGGCTGATCGAGCACCACGGTAAGGGTAATGCTCTGGCCCGCGCGCTGGGCCTCGATCCGGTAGGTGAAGCCATAGTCCGGATATTCGAGCGTCACCGTGACCTTGCCCGAGGCGCGGTCGACCACACGCTCGACCATACGCCCGATCGGATCCCATTGGCCTGGCGTTGCCGAGAGGCGCACATCGCCGTTGGTGGCAAGGCGCTCGCCGTGCTGGATGATCTCGACCCCGCTGATCTTGGAATCGGCGAACAGCCCGTCGTACCAGTTCGAGAACACCAGCACCTCGGCCCCGTCGGCGGCAAAGTACTCAGCGTTGTTCAGTTCGAGCGTGGCTCGGTCGCTTTCCTGTGCGTGCAGCGCTGGCCCTGCCGCCGCCATAAACATGGCGGCTCCTGCCAGCAGCAGGCCCCTGTATCCGGTCATCTCTTTGCTCCGTTGCGCCAATGCGCTCTGGTGAATGCTGCTAGGGCAGCTTGAACTGCCAGCGCCCGGCATCGCTGCCCGCGTCGAACGGCACGAGCGATGGGGTGCTGGTGCCGATGGCGACCATCGCCAGCCCCTCATCGGCATAGCGTTTGGGCGTGATGCGGTAGGTGCCGTCGATCAGCTGGTCGATCCGCCACAGCTGGCTGTCATCGCTCGCATCGGCGGGCACGGCAGCGATCTCGCGGTCGTCGGTGGCGGCCAGCGCGCGCCCGGTGCCCTCGACCGTAATGCGGTAGAACGGCGCGCCGAACCAGCCGCCTGCCTCGGGCGCGGGCGTGATCGTCCAGTGCTGGTTGGGCCGCACCATATAGGCCGACAGGTCCACCCGCACCGGCCCGTCCGGCCATCCGGCTTCGACATCAGGCAGCGTCTGGGCGGGCACCGTGACAATCGGATCGTCCGGCCCCGCCATAAAGCTGCGGCGGGCATCGAAGGGGATGCGCACGAAGTCGGTCTGCAATTGCAGCGTGTTGCCGCTGCGCTGCGACTGAATCTGATAGGTGCCGGGGCGGACATTCTCGCCCGCCACAGGCCAGCCGTCGCGCCACAGCAGCGGCTCAATCGCCAGCACGCTGCGGCCCGAGCGCTCCATATCGGCCTCGTAGTGGAGCGAGAACTTCTGGATGTCGTCGCCGAGGTCGATCAGGCCGAAGTGCCCAGCGCCGATCATCCGGTCATGCGACGCGGCCACCAGCTTGCCGCCCCCGCGCAGCAGCGGCTGGCCCATGTTGTCGAGATAAGGCCCGGTCGGCGAACGCGAGCGCCCGACGCGGATGTTGTAGGTCGAGTTCGGCCCGTCGCAGCAGGTGCCGTGGGTGCCGAGGAGATAGTACCAGCCGTCGCGGTACATCAGCGCGGTCGCCTCCATGTCGATGGCGATCTCGACCGGCTCGTTGCCCGCGACGCGCAGGCCGGTGGCGGGATCGAGTTCGATGATGCGGATCGAGCCGAAATAGGTGCCGTAGCTCAGCCACAGGCGCCCGTCCTGATAGAGGAAGGCGGGGTCGATGGCGTCGTGGTTCTCGTAGCCGTCGCTGGAGGCGACGGTGCCGATCTCGTGGAATGCGAAGTCGGGCGAATTGGGATCGAGCGATTTCGTCCACATCATCTTCACGTCGCTGGCATGGCCGCCCGACATGCCGCCACCGCCCACGGCCCAGGACACATAATAACGGTCGCCGATCTTGATGGTGTCGGGCGCGACTCCGCCACCGGGGCGCACCGCGCCGTCTTCCCAAGTCCAGCCGTCTTCCGAACTCAGGCCGCCGCCACGGGTGCCGAAGGTGTACCACCTGCCGTCCGAATAGGTGAGCGTGGAGGGATCGTGAATAAACACGTCGCCGGCGAGCTGCGCGGAGGCTGGGGCAGCGAAGGCCAGCAGCGAGGCGGCCACGGGGGCAAGCGGAAGTCTGGCGAGCAAGGTGTGCTTGAGCATGGCGGGCCTCACTTGATGTCGATGGCAAGATTGCGGATCGGCTGGCCGTCCGCATCGAGGAAGCGCAGGCAGAAGTCGCTCAGGCCGGGGCCGTTGATGATCGCGCCGCGAATGACGTTGCGCCCCGCCTTCAGGGTCAGCCGGTCGGACAGGACATCGTCCATCACCATGCGCCGGTCGTCATAGAGCCCCGCCACTTCCTCACCGTTGAACCACCAGCGCGAGGCCGAGTTGGAGCCCACGGCGAGGCGCACCCCGTCCATCTCCTCGGGCACGTCGATCACCGTGACCGCCCAGAAAAGGACGCCATACTTCGGCTTGTCGAGCGCCTGGGCGAAGTTGAACAGCTTTACGTCCCACAGACGCGAATCGAGCGCATGCCAGCGCAGGCCGTTCACGCGCTGTCCGTCGCGCGGCACTGCGGTGAAATCGCCGGGATAGGTCGCGGGCGTCAGTTCCTCGCGCACATAGCTGCGGGTAAACACGGTGTTGGTCGGGTTGGGCTTGCTGATCGGTTCGAGCAGCAGCCAGCGGGTGATGAAGCCATCGGCATCGGGCGTGGTCGGAGCTGCCGTGGCGGCGCTGAAGTAGTCGCTCAGCGGCGGATACTGGCCGGGTTCGCGCGCATCGGCGTTCACCGCCCACAGCGCCAGCGCGGTAGTCACAATGCTGGCGGCGGTCCATTTCGTGATCATCACAATATCCTTGGATCGTTGCTGGGCGGGCTATTGCGCGGCCATGAAGCCATGCATGGTGAGCCAGCTGGCGAAGGCCTCGAACCAGCCGGTGCTGGTGGTGGTCTTCGGGTACATCCCGAAGCCGTGGCCGCCCTGCTCGTAGTAATGGAATTCGACCGGGCGGCCCGCTTCCTGCCAGCTCCTGACGAGGCCGAAGTCGGCGGCAGCGATCACCGGGTCGTCGGCGGCGATGGCCACGAACAGCGGCGGCGCGTCGGGCGCGACTTCGGTGGCCGCCATCGGGCCATAGATGTCACCGAGGAATGCCGGGTTGGCCTTTTCTCCGGCGGCTTCGGTGGCCATGGTCAGCATGGCGCCGGCCGAGAAGCCGAGCATGCCGATGCGGTCGGGGTCGACATGCCATTCCGCCGCGCGCGAGCGAATCAGCGCGAAGGCGGCCTCTGCGTCAGCGATCATCGGTGCGATCGAGCGCGCCATCTCGGCCGGCGAGGCGCGGCCGGGGGCTTGCCTGCCGGTCGGCATCGGTGCGGGGCGGGCGAATTCTTCGAGATCGGCGGGGGTCTGGTTGAGCCGGTACTTGAGCACGAAGGCGGCGACGCCCCGTTCGGCCAGCGCGCGGGCGACGTCCCAGCCTTCGTTTTCCATCGACAGCGAGCGGAAGCCGCCGCCCGGCGTCACCACCACGGCAGTGCCGGTGGCCTTGGCGGGATCGGGCAGGAAGGGGGTGAGCGTGGCCTCGGTGACGTTGCGCGCGAACTGGCTGCCATATTGCTGGTGCCACGATTCGCTGACCGTCGCGCCGGGCAGCGGGCCGGTGTTGAGAGCAATCGCGGTGGGCTGCGCCGGTGTCGCAATCGGGCGCATCACATCGTCCTGCGCCGAGGCGGAAAAGCTGGCGGTGGCAAGGGCGGCGGCAAGCAGGATTGAGCGGTAGTTCATGGCAATTTCCTCTCTCTGCGCCTCGTGGCATCGCATGGGCCATCTCGGTGGCCTCACAATCGTTGGTAGCGCTATCTATTATTAATCCTACATTTGTTGAGAGGGCAACACAGAATTGCTGGCAGGGCAGTCTGCAACAGGCCGAAAACACGTGTCTTCAGCGTGGAAGGCTGATATCCAACGGAAAATCGGTTTTTTATTGTAGGAGTAAGAGGGCGGTCGTCGCCTGCGTTACTGCCCGCGCAGCATCCGCATCGCCGCCATGCGGATGCGTTGATAGGCGCCCTCGGCCAGAGATCCCAGCAGGCCGCGCTTCTCCTCGGGGAGGAATGCCAGCGGATGGCCCTCCGGGCGAAACACGTAATGGTCGAAATAGGCCTTCCACGCGGCGCGCTCGCCCGCCGGACGTTCGGCAATGGCAATCATCGACAGCAGCAGCGCGGCATAGGGCGGGTCTGCCGCTGGCGAAAAACCGTCCCACCAGAAGTTGACCAGCACGTTCAGCGAATCGAGCGCTTCCACCTTGTGCCACCACAGCTTGGGCACATAGAGCGCGTCGCCCGGTTCCAGCTCGAACACCAGCGCCCGGTCGCGGATCGCCTCGAAGCGCGGATAGCGCGGATCGCCCCGCTGCGAATCGACGGCAAGGCCAACGGGTTGCCCGGCCATCGTGAAGTCGATCGGCCCGACATAGAGGTCGGCAATCGCCTCGGGCGGGTAAAGCGTGAAGCGCCGCCGCCCCATGGCGACGCAAGCGACATTGTCCAGCGCGTCATAATGGCAGGCCACCTGCGAGCCGTGGCCGATCCAGAAACGCGGCAGCACTGTCGGCGGCACAAATGGGGTGCGCACCTGGCTCACCATTGCGGGGAAGTGATTCTCCGCCGGGAGCGAGCCGAGATAGAGCGTATCGGCCCCTTCCACACCGGCCGTCGCCTCCATGCGGTCGAGCGCCTGGGCGAGCGTCACCGTCTCGCGGGCGAAATTGAACTGCGTGAGGTCGTCGTCGTAGTAATAGCGCTGCCCGATCTCGGCACGGCCGACAAACATCTCGGCGGTGCGCCCGCTGTCGTGGCGGCGCAATTGGGCGAGCACGCCTTCGCCGCCTTCGGTTAGCAGCGGCCAGTCGCGCACCGCTCCGGGGAGCAGGCGCGGCTGGCATTGCTGCATCACCTCGGCCCGAAAGGCCTCCGGGCTGGCCAGCGATTCGCGGCCGGGAAGGCTCGCCGGAGCGGGCATCAGGCGGCGGCGAAGAGTTGCTCGTTGCGCCGACGCGCGAGGTTCCTGATGTGGCGGACCGAGGCCGACTGCAGGTAGGCGAGTTGCAGATCGCCGTGCCGGAACAGCGCCAGCGCCGCATCATCGTCGAGCGCGTGCAGCGCATCGAGACTGACCGAATAGAGCCCGTCGAGGCGCAGGTGCGAGCCATCATCGAAGTCGAGCGCAATATCGATCGGTTCGAGCAGGCGGTGTTCGACGAATCGGTCGAGCACGGCGCTGGTCTCCTGCAAACCCTGCGCGAGCTGTTGCATGGCCTGCTGGATCAGGCGCAGCGTGTGAGTGGGCTCGCCGCGGTCGTCGAACAGGGGCTGGTCGCCGCCGGAGAAGACGGGATCCTCGGGATCGATGGCGATGCGATCGTCCACCACATAGAAGCCCTGCCGCACCAGATCGGCGGGGCGGTATCCGGGCAGCGCACCCTCGTGCGCATAGAGATTTCGGCCCGCTTCCAGCCCCATCACCGCGCCCGGATAAAAGGCTCCGGTCTCCGGGTGCTTGGTGAACAGAATCGGGTATTCGCAAGCGGCCTGGGGGAATTCGCTCACCACCAGCTGGACGAAGTGTCGGCCAGATGCATTCGCCGTGTTTACGCGCAGACCAGCGTGGCCTTGTGCTTCCAGGAATACCAGATCACCCACCGTCCCAATTCTCCTCTTTACCCTGCCGTGCGCCGACTTTTCTTCGTGTCCGGCGAGGGGTAGTGTTGCACGGAAATCGCACTTTCGTCGCGCAATGCACAAGTAGCAGGAAAATTAACTCCGACAAATGTTGCATTTGCCAATAATGGTTATATGGTTATCCGACCTAGATGCGATAGGCCGCGAGCATAAGCTCAGGGCTGGCCAGGTTTCAGAAACGCCGTAGAGCGACGTTATGAGGGGATGATTTGAAATGAAAGTGATCGCTATTGGTCCTCGTTTCCGTAAAAATGGTAGCGGTAACAAGATCGTGCTTGGATGCGCGACGAGTGCCCTGGCCCTGATGTGCGCGGCTCCCGCGCTTGCTCAGGACAGCCGTGACGGAGCGAGCGACACCATCGTCGTGACGGGCCTGCGTGGCTCGCTTCAGCGCAACCTTGATGAAAAGCGCGACGCGTCGGGCGTGGTCGACGTGATTTCCTCGGAAGACATCGGCAAGTTCCCCGATTCGAACGTGGCTGCTTCGCTGCAGCGCCTGCCGGGTGTGTCGATCCAGCGCAGCGGTGCGCGCGGCGAAGCCACCGGCATCACCGTTCGCGGCTTCGGCGGCGACTTCAACACCACGCTGTACGATGGCCGCCGCATTTCGACGGCCACGGGCGGCCGCCAGATCGACTTCTCGACCGTGGGCGTGGACTTCATCGGCGCTCTCGCCGTGATGAAGACGCCTGACGTTTCGCTGTCGTCCTCGTCGATCGGTGCGACGGTCGACATTCAGTTCCCCAATCCGTTCGACCGTCCCGGCTTCCGCGCCGCGGTGACGGCTTCGGGGTCGATTCAGGACCGTTCGGGCGAGATCGCGCCGACTGCAGGCCTGCTGGTCAGCAACACCTTCGGCGACACGTTCGGCGTGCTGGCCGACTTCATCTATACGCAGCGCAAGACCGACACCAACCGCGTCTATGTGAGCGGCTGGCCGGGCAACACCTTTGCGCCGTGTCAGCTCGCTGGCAGCACGGCCACGAGCTGTAATCCGCGCGTCGAGGACAGCGATCCGGACACGCCGCCGATCCCGGCTTCCGACCTGCGGAGCATCCCGGGCTGGTTCCCGCAGCAGTACGGTGCCGAGCAGCAGCGCGTGGAAGACGAGCGCATCGATGCGCGTCTGGCGTTGCAGTGGAAGCCGTCCGAAGGCTCGATGGTCACGCTCGACAACAACTACTCGCGGCAGGAAGTGACCTCGAACAACTATGCCTTCGGCATGTGGTTCAACCAGGGTTCGCTGCGCGATGTCACGCTCGACGAGAATGGCACGGTAGTCGACTTCGTGCAGGCTGGCACGCCGACCGACTTCACCTCGGCGCTGAACCGCCAGATCCTCGAAACCAACCAGACCGGCCTCAACATCGAGCTGGAAGCGAGCGACAACCTCAGCTTCGAACTGGACGGTGCCTATGCGCTGAGCAAGCTCAATCCGGGCGGTGTGATTGGCAGCCTCAATGCCGACATCGGCTATGGCGGCGCGCTCGGTGCGCCGGTCCGTTTCCAGGTCACTGGCGACAGCAGCGGGGCCTTCCCGTCGATCACGAACTTCGGCCCTGCCGGAGTTGCGGGCAGCTGGGCCGATACCAGCCTGATCGGCTCGCACGTGACGGTCAACCAGACCCAGCGCAACCGCGACGAACTGTGGCAGGTGCGTGCTGGCGGCAAGTGGGAGCAGGACAACCTCACGGTCCAGTTCGGCGGCCAGTACTATGAGGACAAGTTCAACTTCGCGAACTACAACACCTTCGCCAATAACTTCTGGCAGGCCTATGCCGGATATGGTGGCCCGTCGGGTCAGGGTTCCGGCATCAATCCGCTGCCGGGCTCGCTTTACGAAGGGTCGATCAGTCTCAACGACTTTATTCCGGGCTTCGAAGGCAATCTGCCTCCGTCGATCTTCCTGTTCAGCCCGGAGGCATATCAGGCCTATCTGAGCGGCCTCGGCAATCCGCAGACCACCACTATCCCTGGGTATAATACCGAATGTTGCGGCACGGCCTTTACCGGCCAGTTCACCGAGGCGCTGGATTCGGGATCGATTCGCGATATTCAGGAGCAGACTTGGGCGCTGTACTTCCGGACCAGCTTCGATACCGAGATCGGCGGCATGCCGTTCCACGTATCGGCGGGTATGCGCAACGAGCACACCAAGATTGCTGCCAACGGTAACGGCCGGGTGCCGCTCTCGATCACGACCAGCACGGCCGATCCGACCCTGCTGACCATCGTGCTCTCCGATCCGCAACCGCTGACCGGGACGGCGACCTACAACTACCTGCTGCCGAGCCTCGATACCCGTCTGGAGATCACTCCCGAGTTGCAGGCCCGCTTCAGCGCCTCGCGCACCATCACCCGGCCGAGCCTTGGCCTGCTTTATCCGCAGCTCAACGTCGGCACCGGGCAGCGTGTGGGTGCGCTCAGCGCATCGGGCGGCAACCCGGCGCTCAAGCCGTACCTGGCCGACAACTTCGACCTGGCGGTGGAATGGTATTATCAGCGGAACTCCTATTTTGCTGTGAACGCCTTCCTCAAGAACGTGTCCAACTTCATCGTTGGCGGCGTGACGCGGCAGGGGATCAACGGCGTGATCGACCCGACCACCGGCCAGCCGGCGGTGTTCTCGGTCACCCAGCAGATCAACGGGCCCGAGGCGACGGTGAAGGGCGTCGAAGTCGCGCTGCAGCACGTGTTCGGCGACAGCGGCTTCGGCTTCCAGGCCAATGCCACCTTCGTCGACACCAACCGGCCCTACGACGATAGCGATATCTCGCAGACCGGCTTTGCGGTGACGGGGCTTGCCAACTCGGCCAACTTCGTCGGCTTCTATGACAAGAACGGTTTCCAGATCCGCGCCGCGCTCAACTGGCGTGACGAGTATCTGGCCGGGTTCGGTCAGAACCAGAACACCGGCGCCTTCGGCTCCGAGCCGACCTTCGTTGACGAGAGCTTCCAGATCGATCTGACCTCGAGCTACGACATCAACGATGCCTTCAGCGTCTTCGCCGAGGTGCTGAACGTGAACGGTAACCAGCAGAGCACGCATGGTCGGTATTCGAACCAGCTGCTCGACGTGTTCGACTACGGTCGGCGCTACTCGCTGGGGGTGCGCTTCCGTTACTGATAGTCTCCCACTGGTGCGGGGCGCATTTCGATTGCGCCCCGCCTCTTTTCACGATGAAATGGCGAGATGGGACAGGTTGAGCATATTGTCATCGTTGGCGGAGGCACGGCCGGCTGGCTGACGGCAGGGGTCATCGCGGCCCGCCATCAGGCCCGGATGTCGCACGGCTTCACCGTCACTCTGGTCGAATCGCCCAATGTGCCGATCATCGGTGTGGGCGAGGGAACCTGGCCCACTCTGCGCAACACCTTGCGCGGGATCGGCGTCTCGGAAACCGATTTCCTGCGCGAATGCGATGGCGCGTTCAAGCAGGGCGCACGGTTCAATCGCTGGACCACCGGCGAGCCCGATGAGGGCTACTACCACCCGCTCATGCTGCCGCAGGGTTTTGCCCGGCTCAGCCTTGTCCCGCACTGGCAGACAGAGCGCGCCACCACCTTCTGCGATGCGGTCACGCCGCAAGGCCGGATCTGCGATGCGGGCCTTGCGCCCAAGACCATCGCCACCCCCGAATTCGAGAGCCTGGCGAACTATGCCTATCATCTCGATGCGGGCAAATTCTCCCAGTTCATGCAGCGGCATTGCTGCGAAAAGCTCGGCGTGCGCCATGTGCTTGCCGATGTCACCGAGGTCGTAACCGACGAGAGCGGCGATGTAACGATGGTGCGCACCCAACAGGCGGGCGACATCGTCGGCGACCTGTTCGTCGATTGCACCGGCTTCAAGGCGCTGCTGATCGAAGGCGCGATGGATGTTCCGTTCCGCAGCTGCAACGAGGTGCTGTTCTGCGACACCGCGCTGGCGGTGCAGGTGCCCTATGCCGACCCGGACGATCCCATCGCCAGCCACACCATTTCCACCGCCCAGTCGGCAGGCTGGATCTGGGACATCGGGCTGCCGACGCGGCGCGGTGTCGGCCATGTCTTTTCCAGCAGCCACATCAGCGCTGACGAAGCCGAGCGCGAGCTGCGCGCCTATATCGGGCCGGCCGCCGATGGTCTGACCGTGCGCAAGATTCCGATCCGCTCGGGCCACCGCGAAACGTTCTGGAAGCGCAATGTGGTCGCAGTCGGCCTCGCGGCGGGCTTTCTTGAGCCGCTGGAGGCTTCGGCGATCGTGCTGATCGAGCTTTCGGCCAAGATGATCGCGGAACAGATGCCGCCGAACCGCGCGGTGATGGACGTGATCGCGCGCCGCTATGACGAGACGACCCTCTATCGCTGGGGCCGGATCATCGATTTCCTCAAGCTTCACTATGCGCTGACCAAGCGCACCGATACCGAGTTCTGGCGCGACAATCTGCGACCCGAAACGATCCCCGACCGGCTGCTGGGCCTGATGGAGCTGTGGAAGTATCAGCCGCCCTGGCTGCACGACGAGTTCGACCGGGCCGAGGAGGTGTTCCCCTCGGCGAGCTACCAGTATGTGCTGTACGGCATGGGCTGGCACACCGATCTGCCGCCCGGAGAAGCGCAGCGCGAGCGCGATCAGGCGATCCGGGCGATGCGCGAAAATCGCCAGCAGACCGAGCGCTTGATGCAGGGGCTGCCGCGTCATCGCGACCTGCTGGACCGTATTCGCGAGCACGCGATGATGCCGGTCTGAGGTCTGCCGGCTTGCGGGCAGGGTTGACCGGCTGTTGACTTGATGCTCACCTTGGCCTTGAGCGGAGGCATGGACGTAATGGGCAAAGGGCAGCAGGACCGCGCGGGCGATAGCGACCCGCGTGAAGGGCGCGGGGTGCGCGGCCCCGGCAGGCGTTTGCGCGGTGCAGTTGCCAACAAGGTCGGCATCGCCATCCTGGCCGGAAAGTACGCCCCCGGAGACGTCTTGCCCGGCGAAGTGGCCGCGGCGGAGGAACTGGAGGTTTCGCGCGGCGCCTATCGCGAGGCAATGCAGGTGCTGGCCGCCAAGGGGCTGGTCGAAAGCCGCCCGAAGACGGGCACCAAGGTGCTCCCGCGTGAGCGCTGGAACCTGCTCGACCCCGAAGTGCTGGCCTGGGCCTTCGCCGGTGAGCCCGATGCGCGCCTTGTGCGCAGCCTGTTCGAGCTGCGGCTGGTGATCGAACCGGCGGCAGCGGCCTTTGCCGCGCAGCGCCGCACCTCTGCCCAGCTTCGCCAGATGCGCGAAGCGCTCGGCCTGATGCGTCGCCATTCGCTGGCCACCGAAGAGGGCCGCGTGGCAGACCGCGAGTTTCACGATGCCCTGTTGCAGGCGACGATGAACGATGCCCTGATCGCGATCAGCGCGTCGATCGGCTCGGCGGTGTCGCTCACGACGACCTACAAGCAGCGCACGCACAAGCTGCCGCGCGATCCGATCCCCGACCATGCCCGCGTGCTCGATGCCGTGGCCGCCGGCGATGCCGAGGCCGCTGCCGCGGCGATGCGGGTGCTGGTCGAACTGGCGCTTGAGGATACCAATGTGGTGATGGCGGCACGGGGAACCGACGGGGTGGATTCGCAATCGGCGGGGTTAACCGGCCTTTAGCTGCCGCGCGCCCGATCTGCCCGATCAGGCAAAGTCCGCGCCCGCGAGCCGTAGCGATTGGCCCGCTTCCAGCCTGATCTCTCGCAGCGGCTGTGACAGCGCGGCCCCGGCACCGCAGCCGACCTGCCATTGCCCGCCGATGGGGGAGGAAAGCTCGGCCTGCACCAGACGACCGTCGCGCCATGCCAGCGCCACTTCGAGATTGCCGCGCGCGCGCAGCCCGCGCACCGAACCTGCGGGCCATTGCGCGGGGAGGGCGGGCAGCAACAACAGCCGGTCGCCCTCGCTTTGCAGCAGCATTTCGGCAATGGCGCGGGTGCCGCCGAAGTTGCCGTCGATCTGAAACGGCGGGTGGGCGTCGAACAGATTGGGGTAGGCTCGCCCCGGTCCGAGCAGGAACGCCAGCGCGGCGTGGGCCTGCTCCGGCTGACGCAGGCGCGCGCGCAGGTTGATCCGCCAGGCGGTCGCCCAGCCGGTCGAACGGTCGCCGCGCAGATCGAGCGAGCGGCGCGCGGCAGCGGCGAGTTCGGGGGTGGCGGCAAGGTCGATCTCGCTGCCGGGGAACAGCGCATAGAGGTGCGACACATGGCGATGATCGGGCTCGGGCGCAGCGGCGTCCCAATCCGCCAGCCATTCCTGCAACTGGCCCTGCGCGCCGATCCGGTCGGGCGCGAGGCGGCTGCGCGCGGTTTGCAGTTCGGCGGCAAAGTCCGGGTCGAGGCCGAGCAGGCGGGCCGCCCCGGCGGTCTGGCGGAACAGGTCGCGCAGGATCTGGCGGTCCATCGCCGGGCCTGCCGCCACGGCCGCGCCTTCGCCGTGACGGTTCTCGGGCGAGATCGAGGGGCTGGTGACCAGCGTACCCGTGGCCGGGTCCACCTGCAGGGTATCGAGGAAGAACTGCGCCGCGCCACGCATCAGCGGGTAGGCGCGGGCGAGGAACGCGCGGTCGCGGCCATAGTCCCACCGGTCCCACAGGTGCGTGCACAGCCAAGCGCCGCCCAGGGGCCACAGGCCCCATTGCGCGCCGTCGATCGGGGCGGTGGCGCGCCACAGGTCGGTGTTGTGGTGGCAGACCCAGCCGCGCGCGCCGTACATTTCGCGCGCTGTGCGTGCGCCGGTGATCGCCAGCTCCTCGATCATGCGCAGCGGCGGCTCGGTGCATTCGGCCAGCGCCGTGGGCTCGGCGGCCCAGTAGTTCATCTCGGTGTTGATGTTGACCGTGTATTTCGACTGCCACGGCGGATCGTTGTCACCGTTCCAGATGCCTTGGAGGTTGGCGGGCTGCGAGCCGGGCCGTGACGAGGCGATCAGCAGATAGCGGCCATAGTCGAAGTAGAGCTTTGCCAGCGCCGGGTCGGCGGTGAGGTCATCGGCGGCGACGCGCTGGTCGGTGGGCAGCTCAGCGCGCGGCGTGGTGCCAAGGTCGAGCGATACGCGGCGGAACAGCTCGCGGTGCGCGGATACGGCCTGATCGCGCAGGGTGTCGTAGCCGAGCCGGGCGGCTCCTTCTATGGCAGCGGCGACTTCGGCTTGCGGATCGCCGCTGGTGTCGTCGAAGCGGCGGAAGCTGGTCGCCAGCGCGACATAGACGACGATTTCGTGGGCCTCGGTCACGCGCAGGCGCGCACCGTCGGCGGCGATATGGCCATCGCTTTGCACCAAGGCGCGTCCGGCCAGCCGCAGCGCCGGGGCGATCCCGGCACGGCCTGCGTTGCGCCCGGTGAGCAGCAGGCTTGCCCCCTCGGCTGTCACCGCACTGGTCGGTTGCTGGCTCGTGAGTTCGATATCGGCGGCAAAGAGCGCCGCCCCGCGCATGCGGAACGCGATCACCTGCGCCTGCGGCGATACGAAGACCTCGCGGAGGTGAGCAATCCCGCCGATGGTGGCCTCGGTGCGGGCGAGCGCGCTGTCGAGGTCGAGCGAGCGGCGGTATCCGTCTGGCGCTACGCCCTCCAGCTCGGGGAAGCTGATCTCCAGCTCGCCGAAGGTCTGGTAGGCCATCTGGGTGGCGGGCCTGCCGATCAGCTTGGCGTCGGCCAGCGCTTCCGCCTCGGCATAGCGCTGCTGCGCGATCAGGCGGCGCACCTCGTCCAGCGCGCCCCGCGCCTCGGGATTGACCGGGTCATATGGGCCGCCGGTCCACAGGGTATCCTCGTTGAGTTGCAGCCGTTCGCGCGCGATCCCGCCATAGACCATCGCGCCGAGGCGGCCATTGCCCACCGGCAGCGCCTCGACCCAGGTGCTGGCCGGTTGCCGATACCACAGCTGCGACGGCGCGCCCGCCACGTCCGCAGGGCCACTCGCACGCACCATCGCCGGAGCGACGGCCAGCGCGGCGCCGCCCACGAGGAGCGAGCGCCGCGATAGCGGGAAAGCATGCACTGCGCAGCCTCAGCGCAGTTGCAGCACGACCACCGATTTGGCGGGGAGCGTGGCGGTCAGCGTGCCGCCCGACACCCGCGCGCCCGAGAAATCCTGCGGGGCAACGACATCTGGCCGGTCGAAGGTGTTGTGTGCGTCCATCGCGCTTGCGGTGACGACCCGTCCTGAAGCCGAGCGCGCGTTAACCCCGTCAAGCCGGATGCTGACCGGATGCGCCTGATTGGGATCGACGTTCACCAGCGCTACATGCACCGCGCCCGCCGTGTCGCGCACCGCCGAGACGCTGATCGCGGGGATCGCGATGTCGCCGTTGCGATATTCCGGCGTGTCGAGTTCGACCGGCAGGCTGGTCGCCCCCTGCCACGGCACGTAGAGATCGAACACGTGATAGGTCGGGGTTTTCACCATGCGCTCGCCGTCGGTCAGCAGCATGGCCTGCAGCACGTTCACCATCTGCGCGATGGCGGCCATCCGCACCCGCTCGGCATGCTTGGTGAAGATGTTGATGTTGAGCGCCGCGACCATGGCATCGCGCAGGCTGTTCTGCTGTTGCAGGAAGCCGGGGTTGGAGCCGGGGGCCGGATCGTACCAGGTGCCCCATTCGTCGACCGCCAGCATCACGCGGCGTTCCGGGTCGTGCACGTCCATGATCGCCGAGTGGCGGGTGATATATTCGTCCATGTTCAGCGTGTTGGCGAGGGTGGAGGCCCATTCGGCCTCGGGGAAGCTAAGCGCGGGGCCCTTGTCTTCCCACTTTTCCATGCGCGGGCGGGTGTAGTAGTGCAGGGCGAGGCCATCGATGTACTTGCCAGAAATCCGCATCATCGTGTCGGTCCACTCGTAATCGGCGTCCGAGGGGCCGGCGGCGATCTTCAGCATCGGGCCGTTGCCGGTCTTGGCGAAGGCGGCGAAGCGGTTGGTGAGGTCGGAGGCATATTCGGCGCGCATGTTACCGCCGCAGCCCCACAGCTCGTTGCCGATGCCGAGGTAATCGACCTTGTAGGCATCGCGGTGCCCGTTGGCCTCGCGTTCGCGGGCGAGCATCGTGGTGCCCGCGGCGGCGGTCATATATTCGACCCACTGCGAGGTTTCCGCCGGGGTGCCGCTGCCGACATTGGCCGAGACATAGGTGCGCGCGCCCAGCCGCTGGGCAAAGCCCATGAATTCGTGCGTGCCGAAGCTGTTGTCCTCGTTCACGCCGCCCCAGTTGGTGTTGATCTTCACGGGGCGATCCTCGCGCGGGCCGATGCCGTCGCGCCAGTGGTATTCGTCGGCAAAGCAGCCGCCCGGCCAGCGCACCATCGGCACCTTGATCGCGCGCAGCGCCTCGAGCACGTCGGTGCGGTATCCGGCGTCATTGGGGATCGACGAATCCTCGCCGACCCAGACCCCGCCATAGATGCCGGTGCCGAGGTGCTCCATGAACTGGCCGAACACTTCGGGCTGCACCACCGGTCCGGGCTGGTCGGCATGGATGGTAGCGTTCGCAGTGTCCTGCGCGGCGAGTGGCATGGCGCTGGCAGACAGCAGGAGCGCGAGTGCAGACAGGCGGCTGAAGGTGTTCATGGCAATCCCCTTGCTTGGCTATTTTTATGTTGGCGTTTCCGCGCCGGGTTTTGTGATTGTGGCGCTGGCGCACCGGTTCTTTTGCTGATGGCACTGGCGTACCGGCGGGGAAGCCCCCTTGCATTTGTAGGAGTAGTAGAGGCATGATGGCCTCGTCAAGCCATCTGCGAAGCAAACTGACAGGCGGCGAGGGAGGAGGCGAAATGTACCGAGTTGCGGCGCTGTTGGTGATGGTGGCCGGTCCGGCGGTGGCGCAGGCGCAAGCGGGTGGCGACTGGCCGGACCTGCCCGTCTATGCGCCTGCGCCGCGCGATCCCGATGCGCACCTGTCGATCGTGATTCCGATTCGCCCGGAGGGGGAGCCGGTGGTGCTTCACGTGGCGCCCGAGGGTGACGATGCGGGCGACGGATCGCTGGCCCGTCCCGTCGCCAGCCTCACCCGCGCGCAGCAACTGGTGCGGGCGCTGAACAGCTCCACCGATGTGACGGTGAGCCTTGCGGCCGGCACCTATCGCCTCGCCGAGCCGCTGCGCTTCACCGCCGAGGATGGCGGGCGCAACGGCCATGTGGTGCGCTGGGTGGGCGAGGCGGGCGCGTTCCCGGTGCTGTCGGGCGCGGTGGAGGTGGACGGCTGGACGCTGTTCGACGCGCCCCGCAACATCTGGCGCGCGAAGATTGCACCGGGCACCGATGCGCGCCAGCTCAGCGTCAACGGCACGCTGGCACAGCGCGCCCGGATCGAAATTCCGCGCAGCGCGGTGCGGTTTGCGCCCTGGGGGCTGGAACTGCTCGACCCGGCCTGGCGCACTCTTGCGCAGCTGCCGCAGCAGGACCGGATCGAGATCGAGGGGATGAGCTGGTTCACGCACCGTCACGCGATGGTGGCGCGCATTTCGGGCGACCGGATCGAGATGCAGCAACCGGGCTGGCGCAACAACCTGATCGGCTATGACACGCTGGCACGGCCGATCTCGCAGGAAGTGGCGCGGCTGTTCCTCGTCAATTCGCGCGCCTTCATGCGCGAGGCAGGACAGTGGTATGCCGATCCCGAAGAAGGCTGGCTCTACTATCGCGCCGAACCGGGCGATGACATGGCCGCCGCCAGCGTCGAGATGCCGGTGCTCGAACGCCTGCTCTCGATCGGCGGCACGCTGGAAGAGCCGGTGCGCGATCTGGAGTTTTCCGGCCTCGCCTTCCGCAACACAAGCTGGCTGCAACCGTCAGGTGCAGAAGGCTATGCCAGCCAGCAGAGCGGGGCCTATATTGCTGGCGATCTGGCCGACTACCCCGATGACCCGATCCGCGATTGCAGCTGGGGCTGCCCCGCCTTCGAGCGGATGCGCAACCATTGGCGTCAGCAACCCGCAGCGGTGCAGGTTTCGGCGGCGGTACGGGTGGTCTTCTCCGGCAACCACTTCTCGCAACTGGGCCAGATCGCGCTCGGTATCGGCAACAATCCCGAGGCCCATGCCAGCGGCGTGGGGCTGGCCGCGCAGGCGATCGAGGTGCGCGGCAATCGCTTCGAGGATCTGGCGGGCGGCGCCATCATGGCAGGCGGGATCACCCGCGATGCGCACCACCCCTCCGACAGCCGCATGGGCCTGCGCGACATTATCGTGACCGACAACTGCATCACGGGCGTCTCGCACGATTACAAGGAGCAGGCGGCGATCCTTGTCACCTATGCCAGCGGCGCGGTGATCATGCACAACACCATCTCCGATACGCCCTATGACGGGATCGATGTAGGCTGGGGCTGGGGCATCAACGATCCGGGCGGGAGCGCCGAATATTTCCGCTGGCACCGCTCGTACTACGACGATCCGGAAAATCTCGTTTACGACACGCCCACGATCCTGCGCGATACGGTGATCGTCGGCAACGATGTGAGCAACGTGAAGCAGTGGTTCCCCGATGGCGGCGCG
The DNA here is from genome assembly GCF_003584015.1 of Aurantiacibacter xanthus. Lineage (GTDB taxonomy): Bacteria > Pseudomonadota > Alphaproteobacteria > Sphingomonadales > Sphingomonadaceae > Alteraurantiacibacter > Alteraurantiacibacter xanthus. The sequence continues at coordinate 18,647 of NZ_QXFM01000139.1, read as the reverse complement.
ATTTACCACCTGTCGGCCGATCCCGGCGCGCTCATCGCCCGCAACTATGTCCACGATGTGGCGGGCACCGGCGGCATCGCGATCTATCTCGACGAAGGTTCGCGCGAGGTGCGCGTGCGCGAGAACGTGATCGACCGCGTGGGCGGGGTCTGGCTCAACCTCAATTCGCAGGATTCGATCAAGCCGCGGCGCACCGCCACCGACAACGAGGCGACCGAGAACTGGTACAACTCGGGCCGGTTGCAAGGCGACTGGAGCGCCTACGTCAACAATGTCGCCGCGCGCAACGTGGCGGTTGAAGGACAGCAATGGCCCGAGGGCGCGCGCGAGGTGATGGCACAGGCCGGTACCCGCACCGATGCCTGCACCCTGTCAGCGCGCTGACGAGAAAAAGGTCACAAGATGGCTTGCTGAATCTTTTGGTAGCGCTATCAAACGAAGCAAGGCTAAAGATTGGCCAGCAAAGAGGAGAACTAGGATGCGGATTGGATTGGTATCGTGCGCGGCGCTGAGTCTCGCGCTGGGGGTGGGCCTGGCCGGATGCACGCAGGCCGAAGACGCGGACGCCGTCGCCACGGGCGATGAAGCGCTGTCGCCCGATGGAAAACCCTATCTGGCCCAGCCGCTGGTCACCGAAATCTACACCGCCGACCCCTCGGCGCATGTGTTCGACGGCAAGATCTACGTCTATGCCAGCCATGACATCGATGCCGGCATTCCGAACGACGACCTCGGCAACCAGTATGCGATGCGCGATTATCGCGTACTCAGCATGGACAGCATCGGCGGTCCGGTGACCATTGGTCCGGTGGCGCTCGACGTGGCGGATGTCCCGTGGGCCTCGCAGCAGATGTGGGCGCCCGATGCGGCCTACAAGAACGGCACCTACTACCTCTATTTCCCCGCGCGCGACAAAACGAAGGACAAGAACGGCCTTGGCGCGTTCCGCATCGGTGTCGCCACCTCGGACAACCCGATGGGGCCGTTCACGCCCGAGCCGAACTATATCGAGGGCAGCTACTCGATGGACCCGGCGGTGTTCACCGACACCGACGGCACCAGCTACATGTACTTCGGCGGGATCTGGGGCGGCCAGCTGCAGCGCTGGAAGAACGGCACCTACGATCCGAACGGTTCCGATACCGATCTGCTTCAGGACGACCAGCCCGCGATCATGCCGCGCGTGGCGCGCATGGGCGAGGACATGAAGAGCTTTGCCGAGCCGGTGCGCGAGGCGCTGATTGTCGACGAGCAGGGCAACCCGATTCTCGGCGGCGATCATGACCGGCGCTTCTTCGAGGCGGCCTGGGTCTTCAAGCGCGGCGGCAAATATTACTTCACCTATTCGACCGGCGACACGCACTATGTGAACTATGCCATCGGCGACACGCCCTATGGCCCGTTCACCTATAAGGGCCATATCCTCGAACCGGTGCAGGGCTGGACCTCGCATCACTCGATTGTCGAGTGGGATGGCAAGTGGTGGCTGTTCTATCACGACACGCAGTTGAGCGACCAGAACCACCTGCGCAGCGTCAAGGTCACCGAGCTGAAGTTCAACGAGGACGGCTCGATCCCGACCATCAACCCGTTCCGCCGCTGATGTTCCTCGGGATCGATATCGGCACCTCCGGGGTCAAGGCCGTCGCGCTTGACGAGACGGGTTCGGTCGCCGCGCAAGGGACCGCTGCGCTCAGTGTGCAGCGGCCCCGGCCCGGTTGGTCGGAGCAGGACCCCGAAGCGTGGTGGCGGGCGACCACGGCGGCGGTGCAGGCGATCGATCCGGCGGTGCGCCGCGTGGTGCGCGGGGTGGGGCTGGCCGGGCAGATGCACGGTGCGACCCTGCTCGGCGCGGACGACAAGGTGCTGCGTCCGGCGATCCTGTGGAACGACGTGCGTGCCCACGAGGAATGCGCCGAGCTGGAAGCAGCGGTTCCCGCGCTGCGCGCAATTGCGGGCAACATCGCCATGCCCGGCTTCACCGCGCCCAAGCTCGCATGGGTGCGCAAGCACGAGCCTGAGCTGTTCGCGCAGGTCGCCAGCGTGCTCCTGCCCAAGGACTATGTCCGCCTGCGAATGACGGGCGACAAGGCCAGCGACCTCTCCGATGCCGCGGGCACCTTGTGGGTCGATGTGGCGAACCGGTGCTGGAACGACGAGATCCTCGCCGCCACCGGCCTGACCAAGGCGCAGATGCCCGCGTTGTTCGAGGGCAGCGAGGCCACTGGCACGCTGCTCCCCGAGATTGCCGAACTCTGGGGTATGCCCGCGGTGCCCGTGGTGGCGGGCGGCGGCGACAATGCCGCCGGCGCTGTCGGCGTGGGCGTGGTGGGCGAGTGCGATGCGCTGTTGTCGCTCGGCACATCGGGAGTGATCTTCGTTGCCACCGAGAGCTTCCGGCCCAACCCGGCGCGCGCTGTCCATGCCTTCTGCCACTGCCTGCCCGGAGTGTGGCACCAGATGAGCGTTCACCTCTCCGCTGCCTCGTGCATCGACTGGGTGGCGCGGCTCACCGGGGCTTCTGGCGCGGCAGAGCTGTTTGCACGGGCCGAGGATACCGGGTCGGGCAGCGGCAGTGAGCTGTTCCTGCCCTACCTCTCGGGCGAGCGCACCCCGCACAACGATGCCCATGTGCGCGGCGCGTTCCTCGGGCTCCACAACGATACCGATGCCGGACGGCTCGCGCAGGCGGTGCTGGAGGGCGTGGCCTTCGCGCTGGCCGACGGGCTCGATGCCCTGCGCGATGCGGGCACCAAAGTCAGCGAGCTGGCGGTGATCGGCGGCGGCGCGCGCTCAAGCTACTGGGGTCGCATCATCTCGGCGGCGTTCGAAGTGCCGCTCGTCTATCTCAAGGGCGGCGAAGTCGGCCCGGCGCTGGGCGCTGCCCGGCTGGCGCAGATGGCCGTCGATGGCGGCGACCCAAGCGCGATTTTCGCCCAACCGCCCGTTTCTCACCGGATCGAGCCCGAGGCCGCGCTGATCGACCAGCTCGCCCCGCGGAAGGCTGCGTTCCGCCTCGCTTACCCCCGTATTACTCCGAAGAAAGGCCTCTGATGTCTGCCGCACCCGAATATTTCGCCGAGTTCCCCATCATCGCCTTCGAGGGCGAGGAGACCGCCAACGAACTCGCCTACCGCTACTACGACAAGAACCGCGTGGTGCTGGGCAAGACCATGGAGGAGCACCTGCGCTTTGCCGTGTGCATGTGGCACACCTTCTGCTGGCCGGGCTCCGACGTGTTCGGCGGCGGCACTTTCGACCGCCCCTGGATGAGCCACCCGGGCGGCACCGAAGCCGCCGCCTTGAAGCGCGCCACCGCGCTCGATTTCGTGCGCAAGCTCGACCTGCCGTTCTACTGCTTCCACGATGTCGACGTGATGGAGCCCGCCGCTGACGTGGCGCAGTATCAGCGCAATTTCGGCATGGCAGTCGACCATCTCGAACAGCTTCAGGGCGAGACCGGTCGCAAGCTGCTGTGGGGCACGGCCAACCTGTTCTCCGACCCGCGCTATGCGGCGGGCGCGGCGACCAGCCCCGACCCCGAAGTCTACGCTTGGGCGGCCTTGCAGGTGCGCTCTGCGCTTGACGCGACGCACCGGCTGGGCGGCGCGAACTATGTGCTGTGGGGCGGCCGCGAGGGCTACGAAACGCTGCTCAACACCAACCTTTCGCGCGAGCTCGATAACTTCGGACGCTTTCTCAACCTCGTGGTCGAGCACAAGCACAAGATCGGGTTCACCGGCACGATCCTGATCGAGCCCAAGCCGCATGAGCCGACCAAGCACCAGTACGATTTCGACACCGCCACGGTCTATGGTTTCCTCAAGCGCTATGGCCTCGAAAACGAGGTCTGCGTGAACATCGAGGCCAACCACGCCACGCTGTCGGGCCACACCTTCGAGCATGAAATCGCCATGGCCAATGCGCTCGGCATTTTTGGTTCGATCGACGCCAACCGCGGCGACCACCAGAACGGCTGGGACACCGACCAGTTTCCGAACTCGATCGAGGAAGTCACGCTGGCGATGGTTGAGATCATCCGGGCGGGCGGCTTCACCACCGGCGGCTTCAACTTCGATGCCAAGGTGCGCCGCCAGTCGGTCGATGCCGAGGATTTGTTGCACGGCCATATCGGCGGCGTCGACGTGATCGCGGCGGGCCTGCTGGCTGCTGAGCGCATCATCGAGGATGGCCGGATCGATGCGTTCCGTAAGGAGCGTTATGCCGGGTGGGACGGCGATCTGGGCCGCAAGGTCCATGCCGAGGGCACTTCGCTGGCCGACATCGCCGATCTCGCCGTGGCGCAGAACCTTGCGCCGCGCCACCGGTCGGGCAAGCAGGAGCGGCTCGAAAACCTGGTCAACCGGCTGGTCTGAACGGCAATACTATCGCGCGGAGCGGACTGCCAGTCAGCCGCTCCGCGTACATAATGAGAGAACAGGCGAGCGCAGGCTCGACCTTTGTGGGAGAGGGCAGATGAAACGAGTTTTGGGAACATTTGCGGTCGCGTGCGTGCTGGCGGTGAGCCCCGCCATGGCCGCCGACGCGGTGCGCGAACCGGCCGGGACCATGCCCGATGGCAGCTCGGTCGAGGCGGTCGTCCTGTCCAATGCGAATGGCGTTTCGGCACGGGTGCTGACCTTTGGCGCCACGCTCCAGTCGCTCACCGCGCCCGACCGCGATGGCAACCCCGCCGATATCACGCTGGGCTATGACGACATCGCCAAATATCAGACTCACCCCAACTATTTCGGCGTCACCGTCGGCCGCTATGCCAACCGCATCGCCGATGGCGCCTTCTCGCTGGATGGCCGGCGTTATCAGCTGGTCCAGAACGACAAGACCAACTCGCTCCACGGCGGTGCGGTGGGCTTCGACAAGCGGGTGTGGCGGATCGTCTCGGTCGAATCCGGGCCGGTGGCGCGGCTGGTCATGGCGCTGACCAGCGAGGATGGCGATCAGGGCTATCCGGGCAAGCTGGATGTGACGGTCACCTACACACTCGACGATGGCGGCGATCTCGGCATCGTGTTCGAGGCGCAGAGCGACCGGCCGACTATCGTCAACATGACCAACCATGCGCTGTTCAACCTTGCCGGGCGCGATTCCACTGTCGATGCGATGCAGCACTGGCTGATGATCCCCGGCAGCCGCTACACCCCTGTCGATGAACGGCTGATCCCCACGGGCGAACTTGCGCCGGTGGCGGGCACTGCGTTCGATTTCCGCGAGCCACGCGTGGTCGCAGATGGCCTGCGCGACGGCAGCAACGAGCAGATCGTGCTTGGGCGCGGCTATGACCACAACTGGGTGATCGACAAGGGCCGCACCGCCAGCCCCGGACTGGTCGCGCGGTTGGCCGATCCCGCCTCGGGCCGGGTGCTCGACGTGCTGTCGACCGAGCCGGGCGTGCAGTTCTACACCGGCAACTTCCTCGATGGCACGGTGAGCGGCAAGGGCGGCAAGGTCTATCGCATGGGCGATGGCATCGCGCTCGAACCGCAGCTGTTCCCCGACACGCCGAACCGGCCCGCCTTCGGCAGCGCGCGGGTCGATCCCGAGCATCCCTATCGCCACGCGATGATCTATCGCGTTCACACCATGGCCGAGGATGCGCCGGGCCAGCCCTGAGTGCGACTCGCAACGCCCTTCCCCTTGGGGGAAGGGTTGGGATGGGGGTTCCACGCCAGCGTCGAGCCCCCACCCCCAGCC
>NZ_QXFM01000139.1:0-12885 GCF_003584015.1 Aurantiacibacter xanthus | reverse complement strand
CGAGCCCCCACCCCCAGCCCCTCCCCAAGGGGAGGGGAGCAAGGTGGATCAGGGGCTCCGTCGCGGTACTGGCGCGATTGTGGCCGTGAGCTGGCTACAGCACACTCACCCGGCAGACCTGCTCCGCTTCGCCGGACGCCCTCAGCGGATTGCGCAGCGGCAGGGTGAAGGGCGCGGCCTCGATCTCGAACACATCGCCATCGCGCGTTGCGATGCCATCGGTAAAGCTCGCGGTGGAGGTACCGAAGAAGTGCACGTGAATGTCGCCCGGCCTGCGGAACAGGTCATATTTGAAGTGGTGATGCTCAAGATTGGTGATCGAATGCGACATGTTGGTTTCGCCGGTGAGGAACGGCTTTGCCCATAGCTCGGCACCGTCGCGGCGGATGCGGCAGGTGCCGCGCACGTCGGCGGGCAGCTCGCCCAGCAGCAGCTCCGGTCCGAGCGAGGCCTGCCGCAGCTTGGAATGGGCGAGCCACAGGTAATTGTGCTTTTCGGTGACGTGGTCGGAATATTCGTTGGCGAGGCAGAAGCCGAGGCGGAACGGCGTGCCATCCTCACCGATCAGGTAGATGCCCGCGATCTCGGGTTCGTCGCCGCCATCCTGCGCATAGGGCGGGTGGTCGAGCGGGGTCTCGGGCGCGACCAGATGGACGCCATCGCCCTTGTAGAACCACTCGGGCTGCTGGCCGACGGCTCCGCCCTCCGGTTTGCCGCCTTCCATGCCTTCGAGGAACATCCGCATCGAGTCGGTCAGCGCTTCGCCTGAAGCGGCGGCCTTGTGCATCTTGTCGCGGCCCTCGGCGCTGCCGAGGTGGGTGAGGCCGGTGCCCGCCAGCCACAGGTGCGCCGGATCGGGGTGAGAGATGGGCGCAAGGAGGCGTCCCGCAGCCAGTTCCGCTGCCGTGTCCACCGGATCGCCGACGCGGTTGGCACCGGCGAGTTCGGCCAGCGTGGTCTCCTGCGCAATGGCGGCCAGCGCAAGCGAACGGACATCGGCATAGCCCGCCACGACGCGGCAATCGCTGTCGTCGGAGGCCAGCAACTGGGTCGTGTCATCGGCAAGGCGGCGGCACAGCAGACGCATTTTCGGGATTTCCTTGAACAAGGCGGCGCGAGGGCCGCAGGGGTTATTTACGCGGGGGAGCCGGATCGGCTCCATCGGTGGCGAAGAGCACCAGATCGGGGCGGGCCCCGGCGGAAACGGGTAGCGGCACGTCTTCGGCGAGGATCTGCCACAGGCCGTGGCGCTGGGCGAACAGCAGACGCGCCCGGCCATCCTCGCCATCAATGCGCAGGCGCACCTTGCGGTCGAACGAACCGCCGAGTGCGGTGGTGAACACCAGCCGACCGGCAGTGACCCCTCCGGGGCCGTCGTGCAGGCGGACCGCGATCAGGTCGGCCGGTTCGATCCGCTCGACCTGAATGCTCAGCCAACGCGTGGCGTCCTGATGCACCGCCAGCCCCGCAACGTCGCCTTCGCCAAGGCCCGACCAGTCGAGCGTGACCGTGCCGGAAAAGTCGGGCGCAGACACGCGCTTGGCAATCAGCCGCGCGTCCTGTGACCACAGCGGGGCAGGCGTAGCCTCCAGCGTGATGGTGTCGTTGGGGGCAGGGGCATCGACCTCGCTGAGGGAGAAGCCGGAGAACTGTGCCACTGGCCCCTGCTCCGCACGGACAGGCAGCGCAGAGCCAAGCGCAATTGCGCCAGCGACGGCGAAAGCAGCGGGAAGGGCTCTCATGGCAGCGGCAGGATCCCGGCATCGGTCTGTTCGATATGGTCGATCAGGCCGTCGGGCCGGAAGTGCATTCGCTCGACCGCTACCGCGCGCCGTCCCAGCGCACCTTTCAGCCCGCCCACATCGAGCGTGCCGACGTGATAGAACATGTACCACTCACCCTGGAACTCGGCGACGCCGGGGTGGATCGTGAAGCTGTTGGCGGCCGATCCCATCAGTTCGCCGCGCCCGGTCCACGGGCCATTGATTGAAGGCGCGGTGGCATAGGAGATGCGCTCGTCCGGGCTGATCGACTTATCCATGCTGGCATAGACCAGATAGTAGAGATCGCCGCGCTTGAAGATCCACGGGCCCTCCTCGAAATCGGGCAGGTCGATCTGGCGGATCGGCCCGTCGAGACTGATCATGTCGGGCGCGAGTTTCGCGATGTAGCAGTTGGCATTGCCCCAGATCAGCCAGCTGGTGCCGTCATCGTCGGTCCACACGGTGGGATCGATATCGTCCCATGTGTGCGGGCCGTCGGTATCCTCGTTGCGGACCAGCGCGCTGCCGCGTGCATCGCGGAACGGGCCGAGCGGACTGTCGGCCACGGCGACGCCGATCGCCTTGCCGTGCGAGCCCTGTGCCGGATCGTGCTCCACGGCGGTGTAGAGCCAGAACTTGCCGTTCTTCTGGATCACCTGGCTGGCCCAGGCATCGCTGATCACCCAGCTGAAATCGGTCGGCTGCATGATCGGGCCGTGCGCGGTCCAGGTCTTCATGTCCTTGGTCGAGAAGGCGAGCCACTGGGTGATGTTAAACATCTGCCCTTCGCCCGCCTGATCGTGGCCGGCATAGAGATAGAGCGTGTCGCCAACCACCAGCGGGGCAGGGTCGGCAGTAAACACGTCGCGGAACAGTGGATTGCCCGTGTAGGTATAGGTCGTGCCGGCAGCAGGCGCGCCGGGAGCGGCCATGGGCGCCTTGCCGCCCGGCTGGGTGGCGCAGCCGGTGGTTGCCGCAGCCAGCGCCAGCGCCATGGTCAGATAAACCGGTTTGTGTCTCATCGTCATCCTCGCCCGTCCCCGTTCAATCGGGTGTTGCATGGGGTCTCTGCCCGCGCCTTCTTTTACTCCGACAAATCAAGCTGTCAAAGCGAAGCTGAAAGAAGGCGCGGGAGATGGGGTCAGCGAACCTTGAGCTTGCCGTCGATCCGCACCGGGAACCAGTCGACGCCTTCGCGCAGCGGGCGCGGCAGCAGCTCGGCGGGCATGTCCTGATAGGAGACCGGACGCACGAAGCGGTCGATTGCCATGGTGCCAACCGAGGTGCTGCGCCCATCGGAGGTGGCGGGGAACGGGCCGCCATGGACCATCGCATGCGTGACCTCGACGCCGGTCGGCCAGGCGTTGGCGATCACGCGCCCGGCCAGCCGTTCGAGCACCGGCACCAGCGTGGCGGCGGCCGGATAGTCGGCCTTGACCATGTGCAGCGTGGCGGTGAGCTGGCCTTCCATCACTTCAAGGATCTGGTGCACCTGCGCCATGTCGTCGCAGACGACCACCAGCGAGGCCGGGCCGAACACCTCGTCGGCAAGGCCCTCGTCGGCAAGGAAAGCGGCGCCATCGCAGGCATAGACCTGCGCCCGGCCGCAAAGGCTCGACCCTTCGGCGCCGGCACCGATCAGGCGGACGCCCGCGCTCGCGCCAAGCTTGGTGCTGCCGCTGTCGAAGGCCTGCGCGATGCCGCCGGTCAGCATGGTCGCCGCCGGAACTTCGGCAATGGCTTCGGCCGCGCCGGCGAGGAAGCGGTCGCTATCGTGACCCGCCAGCGTCAGCACGATGCCGGGATTGGTGCAGAACTGGCCAACGCCCATGCTGAGCGAGCCGACATAGGCCTTGGCAAGATCGCCTGCCGCTTCGGCCAGCTTGTGCGGCATCAGGATGACAGGGTTGATGCTGCTCATCTCGGCATAGACCGGGATCGGTACCGGGCGGGCGGCAGCGTGGCGCATCAGGGCAAGCCCGCCTGCGCGCGAGCCGGTGAAGCCGACGGCGGCGATGCGCGGATCTTTCACCAGCGCCTCGCCCAGTTCGTTCGAGGCACCGTGCAGCAGCGAGAACACACCGCCCGGAAGACCAGCGGCTGCCACCGCCTCGGCGATGGCACCGGCGACCAGTTCGGAAGTGCCGGGATGGGCCGGGTGAGCCTTGACGACCACCGGGCAGCCTGCCGCCAGGGCGCTCGCCGTGTCGCCACCGGCGACCGAGAAGGCGAGAGGGAAGTTGCTCGCCCCGAACACCGCCACCGGGCCGAGCGCGATCTTGCGCAGGCGCAGGTCGGGCTTGGGCGGGGTGCGGGCCGGATCGGCATGGTCGACCCGGAGGTCGAGCCAGCCACCCTGCTCGATTTCGTCGGCGAACAGGCGAAGCTGGCCGACGGTGCGCCCGCGCTCGCCGGTGAGGCGCGCTTCGGGCAGGCCGGTTTCGCGCATCGCCCGCTGCGTCAGGGTGTCGCCGAGGGCATCGATCCGTGCGGCGACATCCCGCAGGAAGGCGGCGCGGTCGGCGGCCTTGAGCGTCGACAGCGGCCCCAGCGCGGTGGCCGCGGCGGCGCAGGCATCGCTGACGTCAGTTTCGCTGGCGATGGCGAAGGCCTCGCCGAACTCTTCGCCGCTGGCGGCGTCCTTGGCGCGGAAGGTCTCAGCCGCACTGCGGCGAGCGCCGGCAACAAAATTTTCTCCGGTGATGGTCATGGGGTCTCCCGATTCCTCTCTTGCAAACGAAGCGGCCGAGGTCCGTTCTGGCACGGGCCGCGCCTTGAAAGGTAGCGCTACCACAAACTCTCGCCATTGTAACCCGGCGCGACATCGCGTGCGCATTTTGCGGCGGGCGCGGATTTGGTTTCAATTGATCCTGCAAGGGCTATCCGGGGCGGCACCCTTGCGTTATCCCGCTGGCATGACTCATCGGTGGCATTGGATAGCAGCCTTGGCATTAGTAACGGGCGCAGCGCAGGCGCAGGACAACGAGCAGGAAGAGCTGACGCTCGACGCGGTTTACGGCAGTCCTTCGCTGTCCGGCTCCACGCCGCGCGGTTTGCAGCTCTCGCCCGATGGCCGCTATGCCACGCTGCTGAAGCCGCGCGCGGACGACCGCCAGCGGTATGACCTCTGGGCCATCGACACGACCACCGGCGAGGAGCGGATGCTGGTCGATAGCGAGGCGCTCGGCGGGCGCGAAATCTCCGAGGAGGAGAAGATGCGCCGCGAACGGATGCGGCTGGCGGGCACGCGCGGGATCATATCCTACGACTGGGGCCCGGACGGCAAGGCGCTGCTGGTGCCCATCGACGGCGACCTGTGGCTCGCCCCGCTTGAAGGCGCGCCAAAGCAATTGACCGACACCGAGGCGGGCGAACTTGACGCCAGACTCTCCGAAACGGGCCGCTATGCCAGCTTCGTGCGCGCGGGCGACCTTTATGTCGTCGAGACCGCCACCGGCGCGGAGCAACGCCTGACCGAAGGCGCCAGCGACACCGTCACCTGGGGCTCGGCTGAATTTGTCGCGCAGGAGGAGCTGGACCGCTCCAGCGGCCACTGGTGGAGCCCCGACGACAGCCGCCTCGCGGTGGCGCGGGTTGACGAAAGCGGCGTCGAGGTGGTTCAGCGGCTGGCGATTGGCGCGGAAGGTTCCTCGCTGATCGCGCAGCGCTATCCGCGCGCGGGCACCGACAACGCGCTGGTTGAGCTTTACGTGATGCGGCCCGATGGCAGCGAGCGGGTGAAGGTCGATCTGGGCGACAATCCCGATGTCTATCTCGCCCGCGTTTACTGGTCGGCGGATGGGCAGACCTTGTGGGTTGGCCGCCTCAGCCGCGACCAGAAGCGGCTCGATCTGCTGGAAGTCGATCCGGTGACGGGCGCGTCGCAGGTGCTGCTCAGCGAAACCTCCGACACCTTCGTCAACCTTGCCTCAAGCGGGTTCGGGCAGGGCGGCGAGGCGGGGCTGCGCGCGCTGAAGAGCGGCGGCTTCCTGTGGCTGTCGGAACGCGACGGCTACATGCATCTCTACCGCTGGCAGGATGGCGAACTGACCCAGCTTACGCGCGGCGACTGGGTGGTGAGCGGGCTCGCCGGTGTCGATGAGGCGAACGGCCTCGCCTATGTCACCGGCAACCGTGAGACCCCGCTCGAACGCCATATCTATGCCGTGCGGCTCGATGGCACGGGCGAACCGCAGCGGCTGACCGAGCGCGGCTACTGGAACAGTGGGGCGCTTGACCGCACCGGCACGCGGCTGATCATCCAGCGGCAGAGCCCGGTGCAGCCGCCGCAGATCTATCTCGCCGACAACACAGGCGAGCGGCTCGCCTGGATCGAGCAGAATGCCATTCAGCCGGGCCATCCCTTCGCGCCTTACAGCCGCCTGCTGAGCGAACCCGAATACGGCACGCTCACTGCTTCGGACGGGCAGGTGCTGCATTGGGAGGCGCTGAAGCCCGAGGGCGAGGGCCCGTTCCCGGTGATCTTCGAGGTCTACGGCGGCCCCCATGCCCAGCGCGTGGCGCGCTACTGGACCTCGCCGCTTGACCGCTGGTGGGTCGAGCAGGGCTATGCGATCTTCCGCCTCGACAATCGCGGCTCGGGCAACCGGGGCCGCGCGTTCGAGGAGCCGATCTATCAGGCGCTCGGCACGGTCGAGGTCGAGGACCAACTGGCGGGGCTGACCTGGCTCAAGCAGCAGGGCTGGGCCGATGCCGAGCACATCGTGGTCGATGGCTGGTCCTATGGCGGCTATATGACGCTGAAGCTGCTGGAGGCCGCGCCGGGGGCCTTTGCAGGCGGCATCTCAGGTGCGCCGGTGACCGAGTGGGGCCTGTATGACACCGCCTATACCGAGCGTTATCTCGGCGATCCGCGCGAAGTGCCCGAGGTTTACGAAGCTGCCGATGTGCTGCCGCGCGCGGGCGACATTGCCGACCCGCTGCTGGTGATCCACGGCATGAGCGACGACAACGTGGTGTTCGACAATGCGGTGCGGCTGTTTGCCGCGCTCCAGCAGGCGCGGGTGCCGTTCGAAACGGCCGTCTATCCGGGGCAGGCGCACGGGTTTCAGGGGCAGGATATCCTGATCCACCGGGCGCTGACGATGAAGGCCTTTCTCGATCGGGTTACGGCGGCGGACTGACCCGCGCGCGCTCAGTCTGCGCGCGCCTCGGCCTCGCGTCCGTAGCGGGCGGCCAGCACCGCGCAGACCATCAGTTGCAGCTGGTGGAACACCATCAGCGGCAGGATCACCGCGCCCACCGTCGCCGCCGGGAACAGCACGCCCGCCATCGGCACGCCGGTGGCAAGGCTCTTCTTCGAGCCGCAGAATTGCAGCACGATCACATCCTCGCGTGAAAAGCCCAGCCAGCGCCCGACGAGCCAGGTGAACACCAGCACGAAGGCGAGCAGCAGCGCCGAGAGCGCGACGATCGTCACCATGTCGGCAGGCGAAACCCGCGACCATAGCCCCTCCACCACGGCAGCGGAGAAGGCGGCATAGACCACCATCAGCACCGAGCCGCGATCCACCACCAGCAGCAGTGCTCGCTGGCGGGCGATCCACTTGCCGATCAGCGGTTGCAACAGGTGTCCGGCCACAAAGGGCAGCAGGAGCTGGACCACGATGGTAAGCACCGCATCGCCCGAGATGCCGCCTTGTTCGCCGGTCAGCATCAGCGCCACCAGCACCGGGGTGATCACGATGCCGGCAAGGTTCGAAAAGGCCGCGCTGCACACAGCGCCGGCCACATTGCCGCGCGCCATGGCGGTGAAGGCAATCGAGCTTTGCACGGTGGACGGCAGCAGTGTCAGGAACACCAGCCCGGTGCGCAGCCACGGATCGATGAATGGCAGCAGCGCGATGCCGAGGCCCAGCAGCGGAAACACCCCATAGGTCACCGCGCCGACCGTGGCGTGAAGCCGCCAGTGCCGCAGCCCCTCGATCACCGCCTGCCGCGACAGCCGCGCCCCATGGAGGAAAAACAGCGCCACGATGCCGACATCGGCGGCCCCTCCGGCGATATCGGCACCCACGCCGCGCGCGGGCAGCAGCGAGGCAAGGCCCACGGTGCCCAGCAGCAGCAGGATAAAGGTGTCGATCTTGAGGCGGGAGAGCAGGGCCTTCATGGGGTCGCTTTCGATGGCAGGGCGAACAGGCTCGCTAGAGCTGCCAATGCCCGCAATCAATCGCAATCCCCGTTTGCCACGCGGAGCAAGGGTTTTCTCGCCGCCCCCGCGCAGCTAGCGTCGCGCGCATGAGGCCTCCAGCAAGCGAAACCCGCACCAGACTGCTCGCCGCAGCCGAACAGATACTGGTCCAGCGCGGAATTACCGGCATTTCGGTGCGCAAGGTTGGCGAAACGGCCGGGCTCAACCCCACGCTGGTGACCTATCACTTTGGCTCGCTCGGCGCGCTGCTGGAGGAACTGCGTGATCGCAACCTGGGGCCGATCCTCGCGGGTTGGGAAGGGCTGGACCAGCGCGACGGGCTCGATGCGGTGCTGCGCGGCTGGCTGGCGCCGCTGCTGATGCCCGCTGCCTTTACCGAGAGCGGGCGGGCACTGGTGGTAATCGACGAGATCGCTGCCCATGGCGAGGGTGACCTCGGGGCGGGTGTGCTGGCTGCCATGCTCAGCTTCAGCCGGGGTTTGCGCGCGTTGTTGCTCACCTATTGCCCGGCGCTCGACGAAGCCGAGATGCGCGCCCGTCTGCGCTTCATCTCTTCTGCCGCGCTCGGCCCGCCGCCGCGCGGTCGCGGGATGACCGGTGTGGGCGTTGCGGATGAACTCGAATATCTGGTGCGCTTCGCCCACGCCGCCTTGCGAGCCTGATCGCGCAAGGGGATTGCCTCCCCCTCCCATTATGATTTATACGACCGTATAAATCATAATGGGAGGGGGAGAGTCCTGTGGTTACGCCGAGCACCATGAGTGCGGCCGATTTTGCCGATGGCCTGGCGCAGATGCGCTCGATCGTGGGGCCGGAATGGGTGTTCGACCAGCCCGCCGATCTCAACACCTATCGCGATTTCTACTCGGTCCTGTGGGGCGAGCCGGAGGAGAAGCAGGCTTCCGCCGCCATTGCTCCGGCGAGTGTGGAGGAGGTGCAGGCGATTGTCCGCGCGGCGGGCGAGCGGGGCATGCCGCTCTATCCGATCAGCACCGGGCGCAATCTTGGCTATGGCGGTTCGGCGCCGGTGCTGTCGGGCAGCGTGGTGCTCGATCTCAAGCGGATGAACCGTGTGCTCGAGGTGAACGAGGCCAATTGTTCGTGTCTGGTCGAGCCGGGTGTCTCCTATTTCGACATGTACCGCCATTTGCAGGAAAGCGGTTCAAAGCTGTGGCTCGACGTGCCCGATCCGGGCTGGGGCTCGCTGATCGGCAATGCGATGGATTCGGGCGGCGGCTACACCGTCTCGGGCTATCGCGGGCATTGGGAGGCGGTGTGCGGGGTCGAAGCGGTGATGGCCGATGGCGAGGTGCTGCGCACCGGCATGGGCGCGCTGCCGGGCAGCGAGACCTGGCAGCAATATCGCATGGGTATCGGTCCATGCCTTGATGGGCTGTTCCGCCAGTCGACGCTGGGGGTGGTCACGAAGATGGGGTTCTACCTGTTCCCCCAGCCCGAGGCGCACCTGTCGGCAAGCGTCAGCGTCTATCGCTACGAAGACCTCGATGAGCTGATCGAGATTGTGAACGAGCTGGAATATGGCAATGTGTTCAACGGCATGCCGGGTGTCGGTTCGCCGGTGCTCAGTCAGGAAAGCCCGATTGCCATGGCCATCGTGCCCGAGCCGGAGGAGATGAACCGGATGGTGCGCGAAACGGGTCTGCCCGCCTGGCGCGCCTCGTTCAACTTCTACGGCCCCGAAAAGGTGATCGCCGCGCAGTGGGAGCATGTGCGCGACCGCTTCGCTCACTTCGAGGGCGTGACCTACCACGCCGAGGAGCCGGTGCGCTTCCCGCTCACCCCGGCGCAACTCGAGAAGGCGCAGAAGCCGCGTTATGGCATTCCCTCGCTGGAGATCTTCACGGTCGGCAGCCAGGGCTATGGCAAGTTCAACCCGTCGGACGGGCATATCTGGTTTTCGGCGGTCATCCCGCGCTCGGGCAAAGGCGTGATCGACGCGAACCGGGTGATGCGGCAGGCCTGCAAGGAGCGCGGGCTGGATGTGTTCATGCTTGCGCCCGCCGTCACCTGCTGGACGCGCAGCTTCGTGCTGTTCGCCGCCGTGCCGGTCTACAAGGATGTGGCGAAGAACCGGCATCTGCGAGAGTCGATCAAGGAGATCATCAAGATCTGCGGCGAGCATGGCTGGGGCGAATATCGCTGCCCGCCTGCCTTCATGGACGCAGTGATGGATGCCTACAGCTTTGGCGATCACAAGCTGCGCCGCGTGAACGAGCAGATCAAGGATGCGCTCGATCCCAAGGGCATCCTGTCGGCGGGGCGCTATGGCGTCTGGCCCAAACACCTGCGCGAGGGGAGGGGAGCATGACTATTCGCAGTCCTTCGAGACGTCCTCAGGCTGCGCCTTCGTCCTCCTCAGGACGAACGGGAAAGAGGAACTCCGTTCGTGCTGAGGAGCGAGGACGCATGTCCGAGCGTCTCGAAGCATCGCGGCTCGTGCTGGCTGGCCTGGTCGTCGCGGCCTTTGCCACGGCGGCGGTCGCCCAGCAGGCCTCGCGCACCGGCCCCACTGCGCCCGAACTGGCCGAGGGCAAGGCGGTGTTCGCGAAGTGGTGCGCGCCGTGTCATGCGCCTGCTCCGGGGCTCGCCGGCACCTTCGCGCTTCAGCACAAGTACGAGGGCACGGTGCCCGCCGCGCTGGAGGACCGGACCGACCTGCAACCGGCGCTGGTTGCCTATTTCGTGCGCAACGGCGTCGCCTGGATGCCGCCCTTCCGCCCGACCGAGATTTCCGACCAACAGCTCGCGGCGCTCAGTGCCTATCTCACCGCTCCGCTTGACCAGCGCGGGGCTCCGGCGGAATTGCTGGCCGAGGAAATGGTAAAGCTGCGGGGAGAGGGCCAATGATCCGGCGCGACATGCTCAAATGGGGCGCGCTCGCCTCGGCGCTGGCGGGGGCTCCGGCTGCGGCGCTGGCCAGGGCAGGCGCGGGGCTCGACGTGTTGCTGCTCGACACGCGCTTTGGTGAAGGCGCGGCGGTCGACATGGGCGCGGCGCGGGTGCTGACCTTCGCGGGCGACGTGACCCGCATCTGGTACGATCATCTCGACCGCGCATGGCGTCAGCCCGGCTTCGTGGTCGGCGGCATCACCGGCGCCGACGCGCTGTTCGTGCTCGAAACGCTGGCGCAGCAGCAGGGGCGCAAGGTGGTGGCGCGCAACGTGCTTGCAGCGGTGGACGGTATCGCGCCGGTCAGCTGGGTGATCGCGCCGGTCCATCCGAGCGTGCTGGCATGAGCGTGCTTCCCCCGGACCTCGACGCTGCGGGCTTTGCCGCCTTCCTCGATGATCTGCGCGCCGTGGTCGGGCCGGACTGGGTGTGGTCGGGCGATGAGGACATGCACGCCTACCGCGACAGCTTCTCGCCCGTGTGGAACACCGAGCAAGAGCGCCACGCGAGCGCCGCCGTCGCGCCTGCCGATGTCGAGCAGGTCAGCGCCATTGTCCGCGTGGCGCGCAGGCACCGCGTGCCGCTGTTCCCGATTTCGACTGGCAAGAACTTCGGCTATGGCGGCCCTTCGCCCAATGTAAACGGCTCGGTCGTGATCGACCTCAAGCGCATGAACCGCGTGCTCGAAGTGAACGAGGCGCGCGCCTTTGCACTGGTCGAGCCGGGTGTCTCCTATTTCGATCTCTACCGCGAAATCGAGGAGCGCGGGCTGAAGCTGATGGTCGACTGCCCCGATCCGGGCTGGGGCTCGCCGGTGGGCAATTCGCTCGATCGCGGGGTGGGCTACACCATGCCGCATTACCGCGACCATTTCGGCGCGCACTGCGGGATGGAGGTGGTGCTGCCCGATGGTGAGGTGATGCGCACCGGCATGGGCGCGATGCCCGGCGCGCAGACATGGCAGGAATACCCCTATGGCTTCGGCCCCGACCCTTCCGGCCTGTTTGCGCAGGGCAACTTCGGGATCGTCACCAAGATGGGCTTTCGCCTGCTGCCACTGCCCGAATACTATCGCACCTGCCTGATCACCGTGCCGAAGCGACGCGACTTCGTGAAGCTGGTCGAGCACGTCAATTACCTCAACGACAGCGGGCTGATTAGCGAGGTCGAGTATGGCAGCCCGCTGCGCGCGAAAATGGCCGATCCGCAGTTCATGGCGCTGATCACCAAGGTGGGCGGGGTCTCGGATGCCGAACTCGATGCCGCTGCCGAGGCGGCGGGCCTGCCGTGCTGGCAGGTGGAGCTGCAATTCCTCGGGCCGGAACGCGCGACGTGGGAGAACTGGCTCCACGCCAAGGAGCGCATTCTGGCCGATATCTCCGGCGCGCAGGCGATCGAGGGCGAGCACTTCGCCTTGCCCGCCAGCCAGCAGCAGCTCGACCACCCGCAGCAGCCGTGGACAAGCGCGATCAAGCGCAAGCGCTCGCTGGGCGTGCCGAGCCTTGGTGAATGGAAGATCGTGCGTGATGACGGCCACATCGGCTTCTTCCCGGTGCTCCCTCGCACCGGCGAGGCGGTGTTCGAAATGCAGCGGGTGCTGGGTGACGCGATGAAGGAATTTCCCACGCTGCCGCCGTTCTTCAACGCGCTGACCACGCCGCTGATGTGGCACACGCATACGTTCCAGATGGTCTTCGCGCCCTCGATCCGGCACGACGACCCGGCACACAATGCGATCAGCCATGCAGCGATGAAGAAGTGCGTGGAGGTGGCCGCCGAGCATGGCTGGGGCGATTATCGCGCCGCGCCGATCTATCAGGATGCGGTGGCCGACACCTACAGCTTCAACAACCACGCGCTGCGCCGCTTCCACGAGCAGCTGAAGGACGCCATCGACCCTGATGGGATCATCGCGCCGGGACGAGGCGGCATATGGCCAAGGAGGTTTCGTGCATGATCCGTCCAGTGCTGTTCGGAGCCCCGCTCGTGGCACTGGCGCTGACGGCAGCTGCCGAACCCGCCGACATCGCGCGTCCCGAC
>NZ_QXFM01000138.1:36683-86792 GCF_003584015.1 Aurantiacibacter xanthus | reverse complement strand
GAGGGGCGCGCGCCGACCACGCCGCCGCCTGTGCGCATCGCGCCGCTCGAACCG
The DNA here is from genome assembly GCF_003584015.1 of Aurantiacibacter xanthus. Taxonomy (GTDB): domain Bacteria; phylum Pseudomonadota; class Alphaproteobacteria; order Sphingomonadales; family Sphingomonadaceae; genus Alteraurantiacibacter; species Alteraurantiacibacter xanthus. The sequence goes on along the minus strand of NZ_QXFM01000138.1, from coordinate 86,738 downwards.
GCGGAAATCGTCGTTTCGGCGAGCAAGCAGGACGCCATGCTGAGCCAGTTCGCCGGGCAGGTGTCCTTCATCACGGGAGAGGATATCGCCCGTGGCGGGATCGGCGGCACCGAGCGGATTTCCGAGCGGATCGCCACCGTGTCCTCGACCCATCTGGGCAGCGGGCGCAACAAGCTGTTCATTCGCGGCATCGCCGATTCCAGCTTCACCGGGCCGACACAGGCGACCGTCGGGCAATATCTCGGCGACCTGCGCCTGAGCTATAACGCCCCCGATCCCGACCTGCGCCTGTCCGACATGGAGCGGGTGGAGGTGCTCGAAGGTCCGCAGGGCACGCTTTATGGCGCGGGATCGCTGGGCGGGATCATCCGGCTGGTGCCCAATGCGCCGGAGCTGGGCGTGGTGGCCGGGTCAGCGCAGATCGGCGGTTCGCTCACGCAGCACGGTGCCGGCGGGGCAGATGCGAATGCGGTGGTCAACCTGCCGCTGCTGGGCGAGAGTGCGGCGCTGCGGGTCTCGGTCGATGCAGCGACCCAAGGGGGCTATATCGACAAGCCGCTGCTTGGGATGGAGAACGTCAACCGCACCAATATTCTCGGCGGCCGCGCCACGGTTCGCGTCGAACTGACGCCCGACTGGACGGTCGACCTGATCGGCCTGGCGCAGACCACCGAGGCCGACGACAGCCAGTATGCCGACCGCGATGGTCTGCCGCTGGTCCAGTCATCGCAGGTGGTGGAGGGCTCCAGGGCGGACTACCGGCATGGGCAGGTGGTGGTCTCGGGGTGGCTCGGCGACATTCGCCTGCGCTCGACCACGGGCGTGGCCTCGCAGGAACTGCGCGAACGCTACGACGCGACATTGCCCGAGGGCGCGCCGCGGTTGTTCGTGCAGGCCAACAACACCGAGATGGTCGCCAACGAAACGCGGATATGGCAACCGCTCACAGGCCGCATCGGCTGGCTCGCGGGTTTTGCGTTCACGCACAACACCACCCGGCTGACGCGGTCGCTGGAAGGGGCGGCGCTTACCGAAAGCACGACCGGCGTTTCCAACACGGTCGACGAAGCGGCGCTCTATGGCGAGGTGCGGCTGGCCTTGCGTGAAGGCCTGATTGCCAGCGTTGGCGGGCGTCTGGCCCATTCCCGGCTCGGCGGTGCGGCCGAGGATGTTGCAGAGGTGTTGAGCATCCGACTGGGGGACGCGACGGCCAGCCGCAGCGAAACGGCCTTCCTCCCCTCGGCCTCGCTGCTGGCGCGGCTGGGAACGAAGGACAGCCTGTTCGTTCGCTATCAGGAGAGCTTTCGTCCCGGCGGCCTCGCAATCGAAGGGCCGTTCGTGCGCCAGTTCGCCAACGATCACACCTCCACCTTCGAACTGGGCGCGCGGCACGGGCAGAGCGGCAGCGGCAAGTTCGATCTCGCGGCGAGCCTCTCCTACACGCGCTGGACGGATATTCAGGCCGACTTCATCGACAGCGCGGGCTTTCCCACCACCGCCAATATCGGCGACGGTCACGTCTGGTCCGCCAGCCTTTCGGGCGGAGTAGAGCTTGCAGCCGGACTGCGCATCGAGGCGGGGCTGGTGTTCAACGAGAGCGAGATCGACAATTCGGACCTTGCGCAATTGCTGCGGATGACGGCCTTGAAGGGGCTTCCGGCAGACTATCTGGATCAGGGCAATACCCCGCAGGTCGAGGCCTTGCGCGAACTCACGCAGGTGCCGAATATTGCGCGCTTCGCCGGGCGGCTCGGGTTCGACTATCGGCGCCCGATCGGGTCGAGGCTGGAGCTTGGGGCGAGGGGCTGGGCGAACTATGTCGGTAAGTCCCGGCTTGGGGTCGGCCCGGAACTGGGCGACTTGCAGGGCGACTATCTCGACAGCGGCGCAACTTTGCGCATCGGCACGAGGACAAGCGGCCTGACCCTCAGCGTGACCAATATCGCCGATATCGAAGGCAACCGCTTTGCGCTGGGTACGCCTTTCGCGGTGGGGCGCGAACAGGTGACTCCGCTGCGCCCGCGTACCATCCGGCTCGGCTTCGACGCCGCTTTCTGAATTTTCTGCAAATCGGGCCAAGGTGCCCGCCAATCGGCTCCGTCTTCCTGGTCATAGGCACCTGGGAGGACTTTCTTACATGCGCAATTTCCTGTTCGTTTCGACTGCCATGATCGCGCTCGCCACGCCTGCGCTGGCGGAAGACATCGGCACTGCGCGGACCACGCCCGCTCGCACCTCGACCATCGCCAACGGCGCGCCCGGTGCGATCACGATTACCGACAAGGGCTCGATCACGCTGACCACCGGCACGGCGGTGACGATGGACAGCAACCACGCGGTCACCAACGCCGGTGCGATCAAGATCACCGGTGCCAATGGCGCGGCCGGGATCGTCGCACAGGCGGGTACAAATGGTGCAATCGTCAATTCGGGCACGATCACCATCGACGAGGACTACACTCCGACCGATACCGACAAGGACGGCGACCTCGACGGGCCCTTCGCGCTCGGCAGCAACCGCTTCGGCATCCGCATCGACGGGGCCCACACCGGCAAGGTGGAGAACAGCGGCAAGATCATCGTGGAAGGCAACAATTCCGCCGGCATCTGGATCGCCGGACCGCTTGACGGCGCGTTCACCCACACCGGCGCGACCTCGGTGCTGGGCGATGGCAGCACCGCAATCAGGACGGATGCGATCACGGGCGATGTGCGCCTGGCCGGCACCGTCACCGCTCAGGGCAAGGACGCGGTTGCAGCGCAGTTCACCGGCGATATCACCGGAGCCATGGTGGTGCAGGGCAGCGTCAGCGCGACCGGCTATCGCTATCCCACCGCGCCCTCCGATCCTTCCAAGCTCGACGCCGATGATCTTCTGCAAGGCGGCTCGGCCCTGCTTGTCGAGGGCAATGTCACCGGCGGGATTGTTATCGCCGCCAAGCCCAAGGACGCGAAGGATGGCGAGGTCGCGGGCAGTGTCATCGGTTATGGCGCGGCCCCGGCCATGGTGATCGGTGCGCAAGGGCGCGATGTGGCGATCGGGCCGGTCGGCTCCACCGCCAGCAAGTTCGGCTTGCAGATCGACGGCGCGGTGCGCGGTGCGGGCGTCTATGCGGGGGTCGATGCCAACGGCTTGCAGATCGGCGGACGCGGCGGTGCGGTCTCGGTGGCCAATGGCATTTCGGTCGCGGGCGGCGTCACGGCGGTTTCGCTTGGTGCCAATGCCACGGCGCTGCGGCTGGGTGCCGGAGCGACCACCCCGGTGCTGCAGGTTTCGGGCACGGTCCAGGCGACCGGCGCCGATGCCGCCAACGAATATGCGAGGGCCCTGCGCATCGACGCCGGGGCCTCGCTCCCCACGCTGCGCAACAGCGGCACGATCAAGGCGGCGGCAAACGGCGAGAATGGCAACGCCACGGCCATTTCCGATGCCAGCGGCACGCTCGCCCTGATCGAGAACGCCGGCAGGATCGAGGCCAGCGGCGCGAAGGCGGGTTCGACGCGCAACATCGCCATCGACCTCAGCGCCAACACCGGCGGAGCAACCGTGCGCCAAACGGTTGTGGGCAACGGCTACGACGCCCCCACCATCGTCGGCGATATCCGTTTCGGCTCGGGCAACGATGTGCTTGACCTTGCCGATGGGTCGATGGTCGGCTCGGTCTATTTCGGCAGCGGCTCGGGCGAGATGACGCTGTCGGGCAAGGCCAGTCACAAGGGCAACGCCTATTTCGCGGGCACCGCTGACGATGCGCTCGCGCTGTCGGGCAGCTCGGTGTTCGACGGCAGGGCCGACTTCGGCGGCGGGGCGGGCACCCTGACGCTGGCGGGAAGCTCGCGCTTCTCCGGCTCGCTGGCGAATGCCGGCAATCTGGCCGTAACCGTGACAGGCGGCACGCTCGATCTGACCGCGCCATCTGCGATGGGCTCGCTCGACATGGCGAAGGACGGCCGGCTTGTCGCCACGCTCGACAAGACGGCGGGGCAGGGCTCGCTTTACGATATCGCGGGCACCGCCAGCTTCGCCAAGGGAGCCAAGCTGGAACTGCGGCTGGCCAGCATCGACGATGCGGAAGGCCGCTACGAAGTCCTGCGCGCGGGCACCTTGCAGGGCGCGTCCGACCTTGAGCTGGGCGAAGCGCTGATGCCGTTCCTGTTCAAGGCGACACTGGCCAGCAATGCTCCGGCCAATACCCTCGCGGTCGATGTCTCGCGGCGCAGCATCGAGGAACTCGGCCTCACGGGCGCGCGCGCCTCGGCCTACAATGCGGTGTTTGCCGCGCTCGGCAAGGACGAGGACATCGAAGACTTCTTCATGGGCGTGACCAAGGGCGAGGTCTTCCGCGCCGCGCTCGGCCAGTTGCTGCCCGAACACAGCGGCGGCGCCTTCGAAGGGATCAGCATGGGCACGCGCATCCTCGCGCGTCAGGCCTCCGAGAGCGTGGGGCCGACCTATTCGCTCGGCGGTGTGGACCTGATCTTCAACGCGGCGGTGTGGACCGGCTCGAAGGATGAGGCGAACACCGCCTCCTACGATGTCGACGGCATGGGCTATTCGGTCGCCGCCGAACTCGACACCGAGAAGCTGGGCACGGTCGGTGTCTCGCTGGCCTATCTCTACACCACCTTCGATCAGGGCAGCGACCTCAGCCGGGCGCAGTCCGATACCATCGAGCTGGCGGCCTACTGGCGCGGCAAGTGGGGCGGCTTCAGCGCCTTCGGTCGCGGTTCCTATGGCTTTGTCGATATCGGCGGCACCCGCACCTTCCAGATCGGTTCGGGCACCACGGCGAAGAAGCGCGAATCGCGCGGCGACTGGGGCGGCAACGTCACCACGCTGAGCGGCGGCGCCTCCTACGAGAGCGGCGGCTGGCTCTATGTGCGCCCCGCCGTCTGGGCCGATTTCACCAAGCTTTCGGAAGACGGCTATACCGAAACCGGCGGCGGCAAGGGCATGGACCTGATCGTCGAGGAACGCGACAGCGACGAGTTTGCGGTCAACGGCAGCGTCGCCGTCGGCATCGACTTCTACGGCAAGGGCCCGCGCGACAGCAGCTGGCTGCGCGTCGAAGGCGAAGGCGGCTGGCGCGAGGTGGTCGGTGGCACTCTGGGCGCGACCACCGCGCGCTTCGATGGCGGCGAGGCGTTCACCATCGCCGCCGATCAGCAATCGAGCGGCTGGTTCGCGCGCGCGCGCGCCGTGGGCGGCAGCGAGGTGTTCGAGTTCGGCGGTGAGGTCGGCGCGGAAGAGCGCTTCGACAAGACCGCCTTCTCGCTCAAGGGCACCTTGCGCATCGGCCTGTAACGGACACCCGAAAGGTGCTGCTGGCCAGACCCCACTGGGCAGGCGCCGCGGGGGTGAGGTTACTTGGAGGCCTCACCCCCGCAACTCTTCGTCCGGCCCCGTCCGCTTATCTCCGCTAACGCTGGCCGCGACAGCCATCTTCTGGCTATGGTCGGGAAGGCCCGGGCCTGCGAGCCTGGGCGTGCGTTACATGGAGAGGGCGCGAATGACGTTCGATGGCGATCTCGAGATCGACAAGTGGGCCACCCGTTTTTACGAGCACTATGCGCGCGACAGCCGGCTGGAAAAGGAATTCCTGTTCACGCGCGGGCTGGTGATCGCCGCCCGGCGCTGGACCAGCTATGTCGACGTCCTCATCAAGCAGCGAACCGGCATTTCGCGCGCGCAATGGCAGACGCTTTCCGCGCTGACCTTCCGCGATAAGCCGGTGACGGTCGGCGATCTGTCGCGCAACATGCACGTGCGCTGGCCGACCGCGATCAGGGTGCTGAAGGAACTGGAAGCGCTCGAACTGATCAGCAGCGAGCCCGATCCCAACGATGCCCGCGCGCGGCTGATCACCATCACCAAGGAGGGCGAGCGCATCATGGAAGAGGTGCGCGAGGTGCTCGACCCGACCCGCGAGAAAATTCTCGGCACCCTTTCCGACGAGCAACTGGTGGCCGGTACGCGCATGCTCGAAGCCCTGATGGCGGAGATTTCCGGAGCGCTGGAGCCGCCCGAAGCGGAAGATTGAGGCAGGCTTGGGGCGCGGCTTGCACGGGATTATGTAGTATGCGACATAACTGCAAAGCCAATATCCCTGGGAGAGAATTACGTCATGAAACTACGCAGCCTTGATGCTAACAGCCCCGGCCGCCGCGCCAACTGGAAGGCGCTTGGCCTCTCCAAGGAAGACATGGAAAAGCCCAAGATCGCGGTGGTCAATTCCTCCAGCGAACTGGCGATCTGCTATGCCCACCTCGACGGCATCGCCAAGCTGGTGAAGGAAGCGATCCGCGAGGCGGGCGGGGTGCCGTTCGAAGTGCGCACCGCCGCGCCCAGCGACTTCATCACCGGCGCTGGCAAGTCCGGCTCCTACATCCTTGCCGGGCGCGACATTATCGCCAACGACATTGAGGTGCAGGTCGAGGCGGCGCTGCTTGACGGCATGATCTGCCTCACCTCCTGCGACAAGACCCCGCCGGGGCACCTGATGGCAGCGGCGCGGCTCAATATCCCGACGATCCTCGTGATCGGCGGCTATCAGCAAGCCGGCGACATCGATGGCGAGCCGGTCGATGTGGAGGACGTGTGGTCGGGGCAGGTCGGTGCGATCTTCGGCAAGGAGCCGAAGTTCCCGATCCCCGACATGGCCGAAAACGCCATTCGCGGTCCCGGCGTCTGCGCCGGGATGGCGACGGCCAACACCATGCATTGCGTGGTCGAGGCGCTCGGCATGGCTTTGCCCGGCCATGCGCCGGTGCGCGGCAACTCGCCCAAGATGCAGGCCAATGCCAGGGCCGCGGGCAAGCGTATCGTCGAGATGGTGATGGAAGACCTGCGCCCGCGCGACATTCTCACTCCCGGTGCGTTCAAGAATGCCGTGGCGACCGTGCTGGCGGTGTCCGGCTCGATCAACGCGATCAAGCACCTTCAGGCCACAGCGATCGAGGCCGAGAACGGTGTCGATGTGTTCGCGCTGTGGGAGGAGATGAGCGACGTGCCGGTGCTTTCACCCGTGCGGCCGACCGGCCATATCCGCATCGAGCAGTTCGAGGATGCCGGCGGCGCGCGCGCCACGCTCAAGCGCCTGTTGCCGATGATCGACGGCGGCGCGCTGACCGTTTCCGGCAAGACGCTGGCGGAAAACCTCGCCGGCTACGAGATCGAGGGGCCGGACGTGATCCAGCCGCTCGACAATCCGGTGGGCAAGGGGCCTGCCATCGCGATCCTCAAGGGCAACTTTGCCGATACGGCGGTGGTGCGCCTCGGCGTGCGCGACGGCTCGCGGCCCGAGGAGTTTACCGGCCCGGCGCGGGTGTTTGAGGACACGGCGACCTGCATGGATGCGATCAAGACCGGAGCCGTGAAGCCGGGCGACGTGATCGTCAGCCGCAATCAGGGGCTCAAGGGCGGCCCGGCGATGGGCGGCGGTGCGTCGCTGATCCTGTTTGCGCTCGATGCGGCGGGGCTGGCGAAGACCACGGCTTTCGTCACCGACGGGCAGCTTTCAGGGCTGTGCCTCAAGGGGCTGACCGTGGCCGAAGTCTCGCCCGAGGCGGCGACCGGCGGCCCGATCGGCAAGGTGCGCGATGGCGATGTGATCACGATCTCGGTTGAGAGCCGCAGCATCGATGTGGCGCTGACGGCGGAAGAGCTGGCCTCGCGCAAAGGCGTTGGGGTGCGGGTGCCGGCCTCGGGCTATCTCGATAACTTCCGCCACGCGGTGCGCGGTATGGAAACCGGCGGCGTGCTGCTCCCCGAGAAGAGCTAGAGCCCTTACTCCCCTCCCCTTGGGGAGGGGCCGGGGGTGGGGGCTCGACGCTGGCCCCCATCCCAACCCTTCCCCACAGGGGAAGGGCTTTGCGAGTCGATGCGATCAGGCGACAGTAGCCGCCTCGTTGCGGGCTTCTTTCACCGCTGCATCGTCGTGCAGGTGCGCGCCCTGAGTGCGCAGCGTGCGGCGAATGTCGTCCACGTTCACCGCGCGCGGTTCGATCCCGGCATTGGCCGCCAGCGCCGCGCCGACACCGGCGGCATGGCCGGTCAGCCAGCACTGCGGGATCTCGCGCATGAAGCCGTGGCTGTTGGCATCGCAGCTGATGTGCCGTCCGCCCACCAGTAACCCGTCAAGCACACGCGGCACGAGGCTGCCATAGGGCACCGACACTACCGGGAACTTGGGGCTGATCGAGGGCGACACGCCCACCTCGTCGGCCACGGGCTTGCCCTTCGGCCAGTCGGCGCGCTCGATGCGGCCCAGTCCGCCGAGCCGGCGCGTATGGCGCACCCCCAGCTGGCTGGCGCTTTGCAGCGAATAGACGTTCTCGAAGCCGGGGGCGTGCTTGCGGAAGAACTGGCAGTGCCCCTCCATCAGCCGGTGGCTGCGGATTTCCACCTCGGTCATGTCGTCGACATCGAGCGCGCTGAGGCCCGACTGTCTCGGGCCGAGGAACAGCGCGATATCGGGCCGCCAGCTGACATAGGGCGTCTGGAAGAAGCCCAGTTCCTCGCGGCCCCGGTTCATCAGCTCGGTGAGCTGTTCGGGATAGAGCACTTTCCAGTTGATCCAGCGGTCCATGTTGACCCCGCCGAGCACCCAGCCGGTGTTCATCGAGTGGTGGACGTCGCCTTCCTCGATGTCGGTATCGAATTCGGCCCCGGCGCGCGCGAACATGTCGCCATCGCCGGTGGTGTCGACCACCACCTTGGCCTTGATCGCTTGCCGTCCCGCCTTGCTCTCGAAGATCACGCCGCGTGCGGCGCCGTCCTCGATGATCGGGCGCGCGGCCCAGGCGTGGAACACGATCCGCACCCCCGCTTCGAGCAGCATCTCCTGCGCGTTCAGCTTCATCCGCTCGGGGTCGAGCGTGGGGGCCCATTGCACGATGCCGTGGAAGGCAGTGGTGCGCTGGCTCCAGTAAGCGACCTTGGCCTCCTCGCGCGCGCCCCAGTCCTCCATCGGCGGACCGGCGACGCCGTCTTTCGGCATGCGGTCGATGAACTCGCGGGCAAAGCCCTGAATGACGTGGTTGCCGCTCCAGTCGGTCATGCGGTCGATCCACATCACGAGGCCGCCGGTGGAAAGGCCGCCGAGGCAATTATACCGTTCGACCAGCGTCACATCGGCCCCGGCCTTGGCCGCCGCCCATGCTGCCGCGCAGCCCGCGGGGCCGCCGCCGACCACCACCACATCGGCCTGATGATAGACGTCGATATCGCGCGCTTCCTCGCGAATCGTGCCGCCGCGAGTGGACGGGGGCAGGTTGCGCTCTTGCGAGCGGAATACGTCCGAACCCAGGAACCGGTCTTCGGAGTGTCCTTCAACCTTCTGTAATTCCGGTGTATTCTGTGATTTTTGTTTGGTCACGCGTCAGTCTACCTCGTCCTGTCGCCCCATGTTTCTGGAGCTGTTCTGATTACCCGCCCTGCTTGGCGATGGGAATGATTGCAGTGCTCAGCATAGGGGCTTGCACCATAATGTATCAACCTACATAATGCCTTCGGCTCGCACCGATCGGTCGATGCCGACAGAACATGGCCCACCGGTTTCGGGAGAGGTCAGCTAGGGAGAGTGATATGAAAAACGCGCAAGTTGCGCGACGGGCGGCGCTTGCCTGCTCGTCAGCGATGCTGATTTGCCTGAGCGCCAATGCGCAGGCTCAGGACAGCGTGGGAACCTCCGCCAGAACGGCCGATGATCAGATCGTCGTCACCGGTTCGCGCATCGCCCGCCGGGATTACGATTCCGAAAGTCCGATCGTCACGGTCGGCTCGGACATGCTGGAAAACACCGCGTCGGTCTCGCTCGACCAGAGCCTCAACAAGCTGCCGCAGTTCTCGGGCGGGGCGAACCAGATCACCAGCGCCGACGACGGCCAGACCACGCCCACCAGCAGCCCCGGCATCGCCACCGTCAACCTGCGCGGGCTTGGTTCCAACCGCACGCTGGTGCTGCTGAACGGACGGCGCACGCAGCCGGCCAATGCCAGCCTCGTGGTCGATCTCAACACGATCCCCACCGCCGCCTTGCAGGGCGTGGAGATCATCTCCGGCGGTGCCGCCTCGACCTACGGCGCCGACGCCGTGGCGGGCGTGGTCAACTTCCAGCTCAAACGCAATTTCAGCGGGGTGGAGATCGACACCCAGTTCGGCCAGTCGTTCCGCAGCGATGCCGAGCAATACAAGGTGACGGCGCTGATCGGCTCCGACTTTGCGGATTCGCGCGGCAACGCGATGATCGGTGCCACCTATCAGAAGCGCGAAGGCGTCCATCTGCGCGACCGCCCCTTCTATGAGGCGGCCTTCACCGATCCGAACACGCCGGGTCGCAACACCTGGCCCAACTTCGGCGGCTTCAACGGCACCTCGACACAGGCGGCCTACGATTCGGTGTTCGTGCCCAAGGGCTATCTGCCCGGTGACGTGCCGGCAGGCACCCAGCTGTTCTTCAACACCGCGCCCACGGTTGACGGGGCATCCTTGTTCGCCGTCGCTCCGGGTGCCGTTTCGGGGGAGGCAGCGCCCGGTTACACCGGGTCGCTCTATCCCGATAACAAGCTGCTGGCCGATGGCACCCTGTCGCCCAACTCCTTCCCCGGCCTGCTGTCCAGCCCGATGGAACGCTATTCGCTGTTCGCAACGGCCTACTACGAGGTCAGCCCGGCACTCGAATTCTACGTGCAGGGCAACTTCGACCAGAACGAGGTGATGACCGAGTTTATCGGTTACACCCCGGCCTTCAACCAGTGGTCGGTCAACATCCCGCGCGACGGTGCCCATGCGATCCCCGACGAGCTGGCGGCGATCCTCGATGCGCGCGGCAATCCAGCCGCGCCGTGGACGCTCTACAAACAGCTCGACTATGCCGGGCCGCGTCAGGTGACGACCAACACCTATACCTACGAGGTGCTGGTGGGCGCACGCGGCGAGCTGCCGGTCAGCGACTGGACCTATGACGTGTTCGCCTCGCACGGGCGCACCAGCTCCGATGTGGACTATGCCGGGTTCGTGGACCTCGCCCGCTATCAGGATCTGATCGCGCGCCCGAACTATGGGGCGGGGGCCGAGTTCAACAACGGCCGCACCGGCCTGCTCGCCACCTGCACCAGTGGGCTCAATCCGTTTCTCAATACCGGCGTTTCGCAAGACTGCCTCGATATCATCGCGCCGCAGTACAATTCCGAAACCGAGCTGACGCAGGATCAGATCGAGCTGAATATCCAGGGTGCGCTGTTCGCGCTTCCGGCGGGCGATCTGCGCTTTGCCGTGGGCGGGGCCTATCGCGAGAACGACTTCAGTTACGATCCCGATCCGAACTTCTCGACCTCGAACACCACCTCGCTGACGATCGGCCTGTTCGACGTGTCGCCGACCTCGGGTTCGACCAACGTGAAGGAAATCTACGGCGAAGTGCTGATCCCGGTGCTGACGGACAAACCGTTCTTCGAGGATCTGAGCCTTAATGCGGGCATCCGCTATTCGGACTACAACACCTCGGGCGGGGTCACGACCTGGAAGCTGACCGGCGACTGGCGGGTGACCTCGTGGTTGCAGCTGCGTGGCGGCTATCAGCGGGCCAACCGCGCGCCGAACGTGGCCGAGCTGTTCCAGCCCGCCGTGTTCCAGACCGTCGCCTGGCCCGACCACGATCCGTGCTCGAAGTTCACCCGCGCCGATTACGGCAACGTGCCCGGCAACCCCAACCGGCAGCAGGTGCTCGATCTGTGTTCGGCGATGGCGGGCGGCTTCCCCGTCACCGAGGACTTCGTCGGCAACGTGCCGACCTACTTCCCGCTCGGGCGCGACCTGCAACGCGGCAACCGCAACCTGACCTCGGAGAAGGCCTCGACCTGGACCATTGGCGGCGTGATCTCGTCGCCCAGTTCAAGCCCGCTGCTGCGCGATCTGAGCCTGTCGGTCGACTACTACAACATCACCATCGACGGCGCGATTGCGCCGGCCTCGACGCAGGTGGTCTATCAGGAGTGCTTCAACGCGCTGGGCAACAACCCGACCTACGACCCGAACAACGAGTTCTGCCAGCGCATCAACCGTTCGAGCATCGACGGGCGCTGGATTTCGACCGTGGCTTCGTTCGAGAACCTCGGGATGCTGGCGACCTCGGGCTTCGACGTCCAGCTCGACTGGGCTCTGGAAGCGCCGGGGCTGGGCGGTGACAGCGGCTCGATCTTTGCCAATGTGCTGTTCAACTACCTCAGCGAGTATCTGGTGCAGAACAATCCGGGCGGCCCGGTGTTCGACTATTCGGACACGGTTGGCGCGGAAATCGGCATTCCGCCCTATGGGCCGCAGTTCCGGTGGAAGCTCAACACCACAGTTGGGTATGACTTCGGGCCGGGCATGATCAGCCTCAACTGGCGGCATCTGCCCTCGGCGCGGCATTTCGTGAAGGCGACCTCGCCCAATGCCCAGCAGGACGATATCCGCGCCTACGATATCTTCGATCTGGCCGGGCGCTATCAGGTCAATGAAACCCTGCAACTGCGTGGCGGGATTGAAAACCTGTTCGACCGTGACCCGAACATCTACGGTCGCATTCCCGGCGTCACCGATGCGGTGGGCGAGCCCGAGCCGGGCGGTGCCTACGACGTGCTCGGACGCCGGTTCTATATCGGTGCGAAGGTCTCGTTCTGATGTCGGCGGGAGGGGCAAGGCAGTGGTCGTGCCCCTCCCGGCCAAACGGGAGAAGAGTGTGATGAAGGCAATCGGTTTGATGGCGGGGGCGGCTTGCTTGCTGGCGGCCCCGGCTGCCGTCGCCCAGCAGGAGCGCGACTGGGGCGGGATCGAACGCTGCGCCGCTATCGGTGAGGCGGGCGAGCGCCATGCCTGCCTCGACCGCGAGCTGGCCGCGCTCGGGTTGCTTGCGCGCGCACCCGTTACGGCGGCTGTCCAGACGCCGACCTCGCCGCCGGTGCAGGCGCGGGCAGTTCCTCCCGCCCAACCGGCCACGGCGGCTGGTGAGACGATCGTTTATGAAGACAGTACCCCGCGCGAACCGGCCATCGCCAATATGACCAGCAGTGTCACCACGGCGCGGCTCGATCGCGGGCGCGGGCTGGAGGTCGAGGCGGCCAATGGCACGCGCTGGCGCTCCACCTCCTCGGTATCGCTGCGCCGCGCGCCGCGAGCGGGGGCACCCTTCGCGGTCGAGCAGGGCGCGCTCGGCAGCTACACCTGCCGCATCGAAAGCAGCACCTATTTCAAATGTGAGCGCCTGTCGTGAGCGGCAGAGCGCAGCAGAGAGGATAACGAGATATGATTGAGGCAAAACCCCTGTCCCCGCGCTTCGGGGCCGAAATCGTCGGCGTCGATATCAGCAAGCCGCTCGATCCTGAGACGATCAGGGAACTGATCGCCTTGCAGGATCAGTGGGGCGTCACCGTCTACCGCGATACCGGGCTCGACGACGAGGGGCAGATCCGCTTCGCGGGCTATTTCGGCCATCTCGAAAGCCTGCCCCCGCGCGATGGGCGCCCGCGCCAGTTCCTGTTCAATGCGGGCAACCTCGACAAGGACGGCGAGATCAACCGCGCGCCCAGCGCCCTCACCTACCGCAAGGGCGACATGATCTTCCACACCGACAGCTCGTTCATGGACCTGCGCACCAGCTATTCGATGCTGCGCGCGGTGGAAGTGCCCCCCAGCGGCGGGCCGACCTGCTTCGTCGATGCGCGCACCGCCTATGACGACCTGTCCGACGACGTGAAGGCGAAGATCGCCGATCTCGAATGCGAGCATTCCTTGTGGTGGTCGCGCAAGCAGGGCGGGGCCGAGATCACCCGCGAGATGATCGAGGAGCGCCACCGCCCGGTACACAAGCTGGTCCACACCCACGCCGGATCGGGCCGCAAGATGGTCTATGCCGGGGCCCATTGCTACCGTGTGGTCGGCTGGAGCTGGGGCGAGAGCCGCGCGCTGATCGACTATCTCAACGCCCATGCCACCCAGGACAAATACATCATCTCGGTCGACTATGCGGTGGGCGACATGGTGATCTGGGACAACCTCGCCTGCCTCCACCGTGGCGGCGGGTTCAACTGGGACGAGCGCCGCGACATGCGCCGTGCCACGGTGCGCGAGGCGGCCGCGCCCGAGCAGCCCGACGATCCGTTCGGCGAGCTGTTCAGCAATGCCCCGCCAATGGCGCGGCTCGACAAGATCAACTGATCGGGAAAGCGGCAGCTCAGGCCGGTGGGATCGCCGCCACGATATTGGCGATCAGCCGGTCGAGCTGCGCGCGCAGGCGGTCGAGATGGATCGGGCGCAGGCCGTCGATCATGCGCGCGTTGCGTTGTTCGGAATCGGCCTCCATCAGCCGATAGACGCGCCGCCCCTTGGTCGTGAGGTCGAGACGGCGCGAAGTACCGGCACCGTCGAAAGAGCGAACGATCAGGCCCGACTGTTCGAGCGCGTTCAGCGTGCGGCTGAGCTGGCCCTTGTCCACGCCGATGTGCTGGACGAGGCCCGCAAAGGGGATCGCGGGCCGGTCGGCCATGTTGACCAGCACCCGCCATTCGAACTGCGAGACCCCAGCCAGCCGCTTGAAGGCGGCGGTGGCCGTGCGCAACACCGTGTTGGCAAGATTGTACAGCAGCGGGTGAACGCGGGTGGCAAACTCGGTGTGGGCGGTGGGCAGCTCGGCAGGCTCGCCTTCCGCTCTTGCCAGGGCCAGTTCCTCGGCCAACAGGGTGCTGGCCCGCGCTTGCAGGTGGATGAGCATGGCCACCAGTTCGATGATCTCGCCCGTCTCCAGCCCGTGCAACAGGCGCGCCTCGCGCTGTTCGGCGATGGCGAACAATTGCTTGCCCAGCTTCTCGCCCTCGGGCGTAAGGGTATAGGGATCGCGCTGGCGGCGGGTGTTGACGAGCCCATCCTTGCGCAGCGCAGTCAGCCCGCGGCTGACCTGTGCCATGTCGCTGCCCAGCGTGTAGGCCAGCTCGAACACGCGGCCTTCGCCGTTGCGATAGAGCGCGAACAGGATGCGCCGGGTGAACGAGTTATCCGGCTCAAGCCCGGCGAAATCGGTGCGGGCGCTCTGTTCGAGCAGCCGCCGCAGGACGAGGATGCGCGGTGAGAGCAGGTCATTCTGGATCCCGGCCAGCAGCGCGTGGTCGCCATTTTGCTCGCCAGCCATCGCGCCCCTGCTTCCCTTGCCGCTACATCAGACTTGTGAGGCCCCGATATTCGCAAATGCCTGAGGGTGCAAACCGCCGAACCGACGCCAGCACATCTCCTTGCGGAGCGGCTGGCGTCGTGCACCGGGGAGGTCGGTGCAACCGGATCAGAACCGGGCGCGGGCCCCGAAGGTGAAATAGCGCCCGATGGTATCGAAATAGACCGGGTTGGTCGGGAACTGGAACTCCGGCACGATCGGCGGATCCTTGTCGAGCAGGTTGTTGATCCGCGCGAACAGTTGCAGCCCTTCGCCATTCTCCCAGTTGGAGCCGAGGTTGAAGGTGCCGAACAGGTTCAGATAGAGTCGGCTCGGCACCGAGTTGTCGGAGATCGAGTTGGGCTTGGTCGGATCGTAGCCGGCCTGTCCGGGCCCGGTGTAAAGCGCGTCGACCACCCCGCTGGCGATGTAGCGCCCCTGCAAGGTCGCTGAAAAGCGCGGGTTGACCAGCGTGACGAAGGTGTTGGCCGTCCAGTCGGCTGAGGCATTGCCCGCCGACCCGCCGGTCTGGCCCGAGCGGTCGATCAACTGGCCGAACGAGAGCGTGGAAAGTTCGTCGACATAGGTGGCGAGCGCGCGCAGGATCAGCTGGTTGCTGCCGCCGAGGTCGGCGCGATATTCGGCCTCGAAATCGAACCCCTTGGTGTGCAGCTCCTCAAGATTGAGCGACACGTTGCGGATCTCGGTCAGCGCGTCGCCGGTGGCGATGGTGCCGTCGTTGATCAGCGCGCAGGCCGCCTCGCGCCCGCCGAAGCACTCGTTGACGATGTTCTGCGCGCCGCCGGGCGGGCTCGATATGTAGTCCTTCACCGTGATGTCGAAATAGTCGACCGACAGCCGCAGGCCGCTCAATGCACCGCCGGGACTGAGGATCGCGCCCGCGCCCCAGGTATCGGCCTTTTCCGGGTTCAGGAACGGGCTGCCGCCGTTGCGCAGCGAGGGGTTGTTGCCCGCGCCGCCCTGAAACGGGTTGGAGATCGTGCTGAAGGCGCTGGCCGAGGACAGGAACAGCTCGGCAAAGTTGGGCGCGCGGATATCGCGCGAGCGGCTGAGGCGGAAACGCAGCCAGTCGGTCGGCTCCCAGTTGGCGCTCAGCTTCCAGGCGGTGGCGTCGAAGGAGTTCGAGACATTGGTGCGCAGGTAGCTGCCGAAGCCGGTGATCTTGTAATGCGTCTGCCGGATGGCGGCGTTGAAGGTGAGCGCCTTGGCCATCGTAACATCGGCCAGCAGCGGCACCTCGATCTCGCCGAAGCCTTCGAGCACCTCGGTCTTGCCGTCGTAGTCGGCGCCGAAGTTCTGGAAATAGGCATAGAGGTTGGAGAGGTCGTCATGCTCAACGTCGATCTTGTCGATCCGGTATTCGGCCCCGAAGGCGAGGCCGACGCTGCCGCCGGGAGCTTCGAACAGGTTGCCGCTGACACTGGCCGCCAGCACGTGCTGTTGCAGGCGGATATCCTCGATCAGGTCGCCGTAGATATAGTCCTTGGCGGCGGGGTCGTAATTGTTCTCGCCGAACAGGTTGAGCGGCACGCACCCTTGCGCGGCGGCCCTGAGCGCAGGATCGTTGCTGAGCAGGGCGCGGCAGGTCGGCTGACCGGTTGCCGGATCGACCACCGCATCGGCGGCGAAGTAGAAGAAGGCGTTCGATTGGGCGATGGTGGCCGGATCGGTGACGGGGAACACCGCCGCGCCGACCACGAGATTGTCCTGCACCACCTGAAGCCGGTCGGTCCGGCTGTACTGGTAGTAGCCGTCCCAGCTCCACCCGCCGCCGAACTCGCCGTCGAGCCCGGCGGTGATGCGGTAGGTGTCGGCATCGGAGGTGCTGTAGCCGCGCGCGAGGTCGTTAAACAGGCGGGCCATGGTGAAGGCGGCGCTGGCGTTGCTCGGGCGCGTTAGCGAGGCCGGGCCGGTCGGCTGGGCTGGGTTGGCGAAATTGTTGCGGATGGCGGCGGGGATGAACGGGTTGTCCGCGAAGATCGGGATCGCGGTGTTGAAGAACGAGGTCTGCAACAGCTGCCCGTCGACATGGCCATAGGTGCCGTCGATGAAGGCGGTGAGCCCCTCGGCCAGTTCATAGTCGAAGTGGGCGTTCACCGAGTAGCGCTCGACCGGCACGGTGATGTTGGCGTCGATATAGGCGGGTACGATATCGCCGCCGACCTGAAACAGCGCGAAGCTCGGGCTGCCGACGTTGAAGGCCGTTGGGTTGCCGTTGCCATCGAAGGTGATGCCGCCGGTGCCGAACAGGTTTGCATAAGGCCCGCGCGTCACCACGCCGCCGCTGTTGAAGTTGAGCCCGGCGTTATCGTTGCTGCGCACGTAGTTGGGCTGGCCGTTGCCGCCCGCATAACCGAGGTTGGTGACGACCGCTCCGGGCGTACACCAGTCGCGCTCGAAGCAGTTGCCGATGCCTTCCTGCTTCGACCATTCGCCGCCGATCACGAAATGGCCGCGGTCGCCCACGCGGGTGCCGAAGGCGGCGGCGGCGTGATAGCGCTCGCCATCACCCCGCTCGGATACGCCGATGTCGGCTTCCAGCTTCAGCCCTTCGAGGCTTTCGTTGAGGATCACGTTGACCACGCCGGTGATCGCATCCGAACCATAGGCCGCCGATGCGCCGCCCGAGACGATTTCGGTCCGCTCGATCAGGATCGAGGGCACGAAGTTGAGGTCGACCGAGCCCTCGCGCGTGGTGGGCGCAAAGCGGCGGCCGTTGACCAGCACGAGGTTGCGCGTGACGCCAAGCCCGCGCAGGTTCACGATCCGCGCGCCGACGTTGAAGCTGCCGAAGCCCTGTGTCTGCGGCCCGGTGGTGTCGCGGAACGAGGGGAGTTCGGTGATCGCCTCGGCGATGTTGGTGACGCCCCGGCGTTGCAGGTCGTCCGCGCCCAGCGTGGTGACGGGGGCGGGGCTGTCGAAGGTGCCGCGCGCGATGCGCGAGCCGGTGACGACGATGGTGCTGTCCTGCTCGCGGTCTCGCTCCTGCGCGAGGGCGGGGGTGGCGGCGCAGGTGGCGCTGGCGGCCAGCAGCGCAGCGCGGAATCTGAGTGCAGTTCGGCTTGTCATCAGTGTTCCCTCCCAGACCGGCGCCGCAAGGCTCGGCGGAGGACACAGATGCGCAAGCCGCAGGTTTGCCCCTCGCTGGCCAAGCGCAACCTTATGTCGGGCCCAAAGCCCGTCTCCCCCGTTTTTGACACCTGCAAGCGCCATTTTTCTCAAGGACTTCGGTCCCCGCCATGGTCATCCAATTTGATTCAATCAATGTCAAGACCGGATCGGTATAGGGTGCATATCGGACGGAGATGGCTGAAACTTGCTGGAGCGCGCAATAATTGATGATATTCTCTCGTTTGAGACGTTCAATTTGTGAGCTGCACTCGTACTTGGATGCCTTATCGGCAATCATGAGATTGACTGGATCAACTTCGTGAATTAGCGATAGTCCATGTGTCCAGCCTGATCCGGGGCTGGGCCAGACAGCGGACGAGGGTGCGGAGTTGCGGTTTTTCAAAGCCTTGAGTGTTATGGCTCTGTCGGCGAGCGCGCTCGCCAGCACGGCTTCGGCCCAGAATGCGGGGGAGCCGAGCCGCGAGTCGGTCTATGCCGCGATTGCGCGCCTGCCTGCCTTCGAGGGCGTGTGGCAGCCCGACTGGTCGGCCATCACCCGGCTGCGCGCCGCCGAGGGAGCCGCCCCGCTGACCGAGCAGGCGCGCGCCGCGATCGATGCCTTCAACGCCGCCAAGGCGAACGGCGAAAACCTCCAGACCGAGGGTGCCAACTGTCGACCCACCGGGATGCCGGGGGTGATGCGCTATCCCTATCCGATCGAGTTCATCTATTCGCCCGGCAAGGTGAACATCGTGATCGAGACGCACAGCCAGCTGCGCCAGATCTTCACCGACGGGCGCGAGCTTCCGGCTGAGCCCGACTATCTGTTCAACGGCAATTCGGTCGGCCACTGGGAGGGCGAGGTGCTGGTGGTCGACACCGTGGCCTTTTCGCCGCTGATTTCGCTGATGTCCGGCCTGCATCCCACGCCGCAGACCGTGATGCACGAGCGCATCTATCTCGAAAACCCGGAGAAACTGGTGGTCGAGACCACGATCACCGATCCGGCGTTGTTCACCGAGCCCTTTACCACCTCCGTCTCCTACCGGCTCGAGCCCGATTGGGATCTGCGCGAATACATTTGCCAGGAAAACAATCGCGACGCGGCCGACGAAGACGGGCGCCCCAGCATGAACCTCGGGTTCGATGAACTCGATTAACCGATCAGGTCCAGGAGCCAGTATGAAACTGCCAGCTATCGCACTTGCCACTGCCGGGCTTCTCGCTCTCGGCACCACCACATCCTCGGCGCATCACTCCACCGCGATGTTCGAATGGGGCAGCGCGGTCCCGCTCAGGGATGCGACCGTCACGCGCTGGGAATGGACCAATCCGCACACCTTCCTTTATGTCACCGCGAAGGACAGCAGCGGGCAGACCAAGCGCTGGGCGTTCGAGGGGATGAGCCCCAATCACCTCAGCCGCGCCGGGTGGTCGCGCACCACCTTGCGGCCGGGCGAGAAGATCGACCTCACCTATTACCCGCTGCGCGATGGTCGCAATGGCGGCTTCAACGTTACCGTGACCTTCGCCGACGGGCGCACGCTCAACCAGCTCGAATTCTGATCCGCAGCATCCGGCGATGCCGGACTAGGCGCGCGCGGTGTCGGGTTGGCCCGCTGCACCGGGCGCATTGTGCAGATGGATCGTCTGGGTCGGAAAGGCGAACGAAAAGCCGCCGCGCTCCAGCTCGTCCATGATCGCGAGCAGCAGCTCTTCGCGCACCTCCAGACTATCGGGGTAGGTCGGGGCGGCGATATAGGCGTAGATCTCGATGTTGAGCGAACTGGCCCCCAGGTCGACGAAGCGGACCCGCGCATCTTCCTCGAACACCCGCTCGTTGTCGTCCACCACCTTGCGTACCAGCCGGAGGGCCTCGCGCATTCCGGCGGCGTCGGTGTCGTAGGTCAGCCCGATGCGCGGATTGAACAGGAAGCGGTCGCGGCGGCTGTAGTTCTCGATCCGCTCCGAGGCGAAGTCGCTGTTGGGAATGGTGACATGCGTGCGCTCGGTGGTGCGGAGCTTGGTCGAGCGGATGCCGATGTCCGTCACGGTGCCCAGAGTGTCGCCCACCCGGCAATAGTCGCCCACCTCGACCGGGCGGTCGGCGATCACGGTGATGCAACCGACCAGATTTTCGACCGTTTTCTGCGCGCCCAGCGCCAGAGCAAGGCCGCCCACGCCGAGCGCCGCGACACCGGTGGTCACATCGAAGCCGAGCGTGTCGAAGATGGCGAGCAAGGCGAGCGCGACGGCGGCGATCTTGCAGGTGCGGCGGATCAGTACCACCAACGATGCGCCCTGTCGCCGTGCGGTGCGCTCCATCCGGTTGCTGGCCGTGCGCGCAACAGCGTCGATCAGGCGCAGCGCGAACCAGGCCAGCGCGATCCAGCCGGCGATCCCGATATAGCGCAGGATCGCCTGCCGCGCGACGATCGAGGCTTCGATGCCCTGCGTCCAGAACTGGAAGGTGATGACCGCCAGCAGCAGGCTGGCCGGGGGCAGGGCTGCCTCAATGAAATTCAGCACGAATTTCGACTGCGCTTCGGCGAAGGCGCGCCGCACCAGCCACAGCACCCCGGCGGTGGCCAGCCAGTAGAACAGGAAGCTGCCCCCGGCCGCACCCAGCAGCTTGAGCCAGTCGGGCAGGGGAGCGCCCGCCACCTGCACACCCTGATCGCTGGCGGGCTGTTCGTCGGCGGGGGCGATGGTCAGATGGTCGAGCGTTTCCTGCGACACCCGCCAGACAGGCGGAGTGTCCATGGCATCGCTGCGCACCAGCAGAATGGGCGTTTGCTCGTCATCGCCCAGTGCGCCGACCCGCTCCTGATCCGGGGGCAGCTGATCGTCGCGCTTGCCAAGCGGATCGTTCGACAGCAGCAGGTAGGAGAGCAGTTCGCCGCCGCCGTCGAGGCTCGCTTTCAGCGCGCGGGCGAGCTGCGCGTCCTGCTCGCGAAATTTGTCCGGGTCGACGTTTTCGAAATAGGCTGAGGCCCCGGCATAATCCTGTCGTCCCAGCGCATTGAGCAGGCCAGTGACCGTTCCGCGCGGCGTTTCGCGTCCGAGCGGATCGGTGGCAGGCGCGGGCGTCGCGGTTGCTTCGGCGGGACTTTCGGTTTGCGCGGCGGCCGTGCTTGTCAGCGCGCAGGCCACGGCCAGCGCGAGCACGACAAGCGCCAGCTCCAGGCGTTCGATCAGTGCGCGATTGGGCATGGTCAGGCCATCACCAACCGGATTCGGGCGACGCTGGATCGGCCTCGTGCGCCCCGGCATCGAGGCGCGGGGTAAAGGCTGGCGGGCGATCCTGCCACAGGCCCTCCCGGCCACGGGCAAGGCCATAGGCGTAGAGCCCGCGCATGAAGTCCTGGTCGAAGAGTTCGTGCTCTCCATCGTCGTAGTCCTGTCCGATATAAGTCAGGCGATAGGCCGCACCGACGCCTTTCGCCCAGACATAGGCGGAATTCACCCGGTCTTGCAGGCCCGAAAAGAGCATCACGTCAATCGCGCGCGCCGCAATATCGGGAAGCGAGCCATCGATCATGTCGAATTCGCCCGCCATCTTGCCGTTTACCAGCAGATAAAGCTCGCTCGGCGGCGTGTCGGGATCGTTGGGCCCGTTGGCGGGCGATGGTGCGGCGAGCAGGGTAGCGATGGTGCCGCCATCGACGTGCAGCTCGCTGATCGCGTGGCCGTCGACCTGCGTTTCGATCAGCACCGGCGGGAAGGCGACCGGCACCGAACTGCTGGCGAGCATGATCCGGCGGAACAGGTCATAGCGGCCCGGCGCGGTGCTGGCGGCGATCGCGCCCATGTCCCAGATCGCGTTGCCGGGCCGGTCAAGATTGACGGTGCCGACGAACAGCCGCCGTCCGAGGCGATGCTGCTCGGCGACCGCGTCGATCACGGCATCGGTGGCAAAGCGGGCGATCAGCCGTTCGAGCGGGCGGGTGGTCGCCGCGCTTGACGAGAACGGGATCGCGAGCGGGAAGCGCGGCTGGTAGATATCGTCGGGGGTGATGCCGGTATAGGCGGCGGTGAGGTCGTCGTCGTAGCCGGGGCCGAGCAGCGCAAAGGGGGCGATCAGCGCGCCGGTGCTCACCCCGGTAACAATGGAGAACTCCGGCCGCGTGCCGGACTGGGTCCAGCCGTTGAGAAAGCCCGCGCCATAGGCCCCCTTGTCGCCGCCGCCCGACAAGGCGAGCAGGCGCAGCGGCTCGCCCGCAGGCGGGGCGGGCAGGGCCATCTGTTCGAGCAGGTCTGGCGCGTCGGCCCAATAGCGCACGCGCGGCATGTCGGCGGGTTGTGCGGCCTCCACCTGCAAGCCTGTGAAGGTCTCGCGCTGGATACTGGCGCAGCCGCCGAGCAGCGCCAGCGAGGCGACCAGAAACATGACAAGAGGGCGGCGCAGCCGGGCATGCGCGGCACCTTTGCCAGCCATCGCCTCCGCTTGCCTCGTCATCGGTGCCTCCATTGCCGCTCTCATAGCGCAAATTCCCAAGCGGCAATGCCTCTCCTCGATCCAGCCACCTCATGGCGGGCCGCACCGAGAGTACATCAGGGCGATGAGGAGGTGAAACGGGCAGGCCGTGAATGACGATTGCCTTTTGCCGCGAATAACCCTAACGGGCGTTACGGTAAAACGTTTGTAACGATCGTTAGGAAGCGGGAGGTCCTCGTCAAGAGCCTCCGCTTCGAGGAGAGGATGCTCAAGCTGTGGCGCTGGCCCGCCATCACCGCAGCCAGGTTTCCCGACATGTTGCGCCGCCCTTCCACGATCATGCGGGGAAGCGATCGGAGCATCGGGTCGCCGAGGCCTCGGGCATGACAGGTGTCTCTCTCCTTCATCGATCAGAAAACCAGGCCTCTGGCCGAAAATGCACGCCGAATGGCGCTGCATGTTCGGTCCGCTGGCTGACAAAATGGACAGAGGAGAAGCTAGCGTGCTGAAATCCAAGACCCGTCTTAACGCCATTCTGGCCGGTGCCTCGGTGATGGCGCTGGGCACTGCCTTGCCCGCCCATGCGCAGGACAACGCGGCTGCATCCGCGCGGGAAGCCAACAATACGATCGTCGTTACGGCCCAGTTCCGTGAGCAGAACGTGCAGGATACGCCGATTGCGATCACCGCGATGACCGGGCAGATGCTCGAAGCGCGCGGGCAGACCAGCGTGGCCGATCTCGGCGACTTTGCGCCCAACGTCGCGCTCGAACCGGCCACCGGCCTGCAGGGCAACTCGATTGCCGCCTTCATCCGCGGCGTCGGCCAGGCCGACAGCAGCTTCGCGCTCGAGCCGGGCGTGGGCATCTACATCGACGACATCTACTACGGCACCACCTTTGGCGCGGTGATGGACCTCACCGATCTGGAGCGCGTCGAAGTGCTGCGCGGCCCGCAGGGCACGCTGGCCGGCAAGAACTCGGTTGGCGGCGCGGTGAAGCTGTACACCGCCAAGCCCGATGGCACCGGTGGCGGCTTCGTCGAGGCGACCTATGGCAGCTATGACCGGCTCGATCTGCGCGCCAGCGCCAACTTTGCGATCTCGGACGAGCTGTTCGCACGCGTTTCGGTCGTTTCCAAGTCGGCTGACGGCTATTTCAAGCGGCTGGACTACGGCTGCGTCAATCCGGGCGAGGGCTTCCCCGCCACCGGCGATGGCGGTTCGGACTGTGTCCTCGGCACCGAAGGCGGCCGCGATTTGCAGGCGGTGCGGCTGGCGCTGCGCTATGCCCCGGTCGATGCGCCGTTCGAAGTGACGCTGCGCGCCGACTATGCCAACGACAAGTCGGAAATCGCGCCGACCAAGCTGCTCTATGCCAACAATCCGAATGTGCGCAGCTATGTCGAGGGCGATCCGGCGGCGGGTATTCCGTTCGATAGCCGGTTCCTGACCGCGCCCGACAGCTACACCAGCTATGCCACCTATTCGAACGGCGGCAACTACACGACCCCGTTCGGCATCGACCGGCAGGTTGCGCCGGGCAGCTTCTCGGTCAATCCGCAGGGCTCGGTCGAAAGCTGGGGCGTGTCGGGCCATGTCGATATCGACCTTGCCGACAATCTCGTGCTGACCTCGATCACCGGCTACCGCAAGGCCGAGGGCACCAGCGGCATCGATGTCGATGGCTCGCAGCTCGCAATCCTGTTGCAGCAGTTCAACTACAGCCACGAGCAGTTTACGCAGGAACTGCGCCTGTCGGGCCAGTTTGCTGACGGCATGGTCGATGCAACTGTCGGCGGGTTCTACTACGATGCGAACGACATCCTCACCGGTCGCAACCAGATCCCGACGCTGCTGTTCGACTTCCTCTCCGACGATCTGGTGACCAACCGCTCGGCCTCGGCCTTCGGCCATGTCGAAGTGCATGTGACCGACAATATCAACCTGATCGGCGGGCTGCGCTACACCAACGACAAGAAGGTCTACAACTACAGCCGCCTGAACGTCGACGGCTCGGTGCCGAGCGGCGTTCCGCTCACCCCGAACTTCCTGCTGGCGGGCCTCAACGGCGAAAGCGGCACCTTCAAGGGCGACCGGGTCGACTACCGCCTTGGCTTCAACGTGACGCCGATTGACGACCTGATGCTCTATGCGCAGGTCTCGACCGGCTTCAAGGGCGGCGGCATCAACCCGCGTCCCTCGGCGCCCGATCAGGTGCTGACCTTCGGTCCGGAGAAGCTGACCACCTACGAAGCGGGCTTCAAGTCGCAGCTGGTTGACGGGCGCGTGCGCCTCAACGGTGCGGTGTTCCTGAACGACTACACCGACATCCAGCTGGTGCGCTACAACTGCCCGGACAGCGTCGTGCTGTCGTGCTCGGTGCCGTCGAATGCGGGCGATGCCGAGGTGCTGGGCTTCGAGCTCGAAACCTTCCTCGAACCGGTCGACAACTTCACCATCGACGGCTCGCTCGGCTATCTCGATTTCGACTACAAGGAGATCAAGAACGCCTCGACGCAGGTGACGCTCGGCATGGTCGCGCCGTTCATCAGCAAGTGGCAGCTTTCGGCTGGCGCGCAGTACCGCGCCGAACTGCCGGGCGGTGCCTCGATCACGCCGCGCGTGGACTGGAGCTACCGTTCGGACTTCTGGTACAACTCGATCAACAACGATTATAACAAGATCGACGGCTACAACCTCGTCAATGGCCGCATCACCTTCGAGAGCGCCGATGGCAACTGGTCGCTGAGCGGCGCGGTCACCAACATCTTCGACAAGTTCTACTACACGGGCAAGTCGGAGAACGTGGCCAGCTTCGGGGTCGTGACTGGCAATCCGGGCCGTCCGCGTGAGTGGTCGGTGACCCTGCGTCGCAACTTCTGATCCTTAGGCATTCCGAAAAGGGCCGGGCCAGCGCATCTGCTGACCCGGCCCTTTTTGTATGCCCTGATGCAGTGCCCTAGCTGTCGCCGTTCTGATCGGTGGTTGCGCTCGGC
The DNA here is from genome assembly GCF_003584015.1 of Aurantiacibacter xanthus. Taxonomy (GTDB): domain Bacteria; phylum Pseudomonadota; class Alphaproteobacteria; order Sphingomonadales; family Sphingomonadaceae; genus Alteraurantiacibacter; species Alteraurantiacibacter xanthus. Next base: position 60,989 of record NZ_QXFM01000138.1, on the reverse strand, counting down.
TCGCTTTCGAGCACGGCGGCCGCGGTGCTGGTGCGCGGCAGACCGACGAAGGCCTGCTGTTCCTCGGCCGGCACCGGCAAGGCGATTATCGTGCGCCACAGTCCGAACAGCGCGGCAAGCAGCGCCACGCTGCCGATCGCCGCGAACAGTCCGCCCGGTCCGGCCATCGCCATCGCAAACGAACCGAGCAAGGGGCCGACCACCGCGCCCGCCGAATAGACCAGCACCAGCCCGCTGCTCGCGCCGACGCGTTCGCCTTCGCTCAGGTGATCGTTGGCGTGGGCCACGCACAGCGGATAGAGCGCAAAGGCAAAGCCGCCGAACAATGCCCCCGGCACGAACACCGCCAGCGGGCCGTCGGCCAGCACCAGCGCGGCACAGACTGCCGCAGTCGCCAGCATCGTGCCGACGATCACGCGCCGCCGGTCGAACCGGTCGGACAGGATGCCGAGCGGATATTGCAGCACGACCCCGCCCGCGATCACGATTGAGGTGAAGGCCGCGACCAGCGCCAGCGGCAGGCCGAGCCGCTGCGCGAACACCGCGCCAAGGCCGTAGAACGCGCCCATCATCAGCCCGGTCGAAAGCACCCCGACGATCCCCAGCGGCGAGGCGGCGTAGAGGCGGCGCAGCGAAAAGGGGGCGATATCCTCCATCACCGGCTGCGCGATCCGCGTCAGCACCACGGGCAGCAGCGTCAGCGACAGCAGAATGGCCGAGATCATGAAGGGCAGCGAGGGTGCGTTGTCCTGCAGGTTGAGCAGGAACTGCCCGAGCGCCTGCCCCAGATAGAGCGCGATCATATAGGCCGCGAGGATGGCGCTGCGGTTGTCTGGCCGGGCCACGCGGTTGAGCCAGCTTTCAAGGCATACGAACACGCCGCTCATCACGAACCCGTCGATGAAGCGCAGCACGATCCAGATCGGCCAATAGTCCGTAAGCGCGTAGGTGAGGCTGCTGGCCGAATAGATCGATACGAAGGCGGCAAAGGCGCGGATATGCCCGACCCGCACGATCAGCGGCGTCACCCGCAGCGCGCCGAACATCAGTCCGGCAAAATAGGAGGTGGCGACAAGGCCGATGACCAGTGCGCCGACGCCCGCCTCTTCGAGGCGGATCGCGATCAGAGTCGCGAGAAAACCGCTGCCTGCCATCAGCATGAAGATGGCCACGAGCAGAGCGCGCACGGAAAGGAGCGAGGCGAACATGGCCCGCACATAGGAGCGCCAGCCAAGGCAAGCTAGCCCATGCACGCGGCGGGGGCTTTTCAATCAGGGCAGGGCGCCTTCGCCGCGTTGTAGCGGTTGGGCAACAATATTACGGGGTCACGCAATCGTCATCAAGTTGCCGCGAACCCGTCATTCATCATGAATAGGCGCGCTCCGGTTCAACCAACACGGGAATCGCACAATGACCATTCGCTCGTCGCTCAAACTCACGCTGCTGGCAGGCACCACGCTTGCCGCCATCCCTGCCCATGCGGAGGAGTCTGAGGGCATCGGCAACAGCATCGTTGTCACCGCACAGAAATTCGAACAGCGCGTGGAAGACGTTCCGATCACCGTCACCGCCACTTCGGGCGAGCGGATGGAACAGCTGGGCGTGTCGGACCTCGACGAGCTTTCGAACTACGTCCCCGGCCTCAACATTCAGGAGCAGAGCGCCAACAACCCCGGCATCGTGATCCGCGGGATCACCTCGGACTCGGGCTCGGCGCAGCAGGGGCCGCGCGTCACGCTCTATTACAATGGTGTCGACATCTCGCGTTCGCGCGGGTCGTACCAGGCGGTCTACGACCTTGACCGGGTCGAGGTGATCAAGGGGCCGCAGGCAACCTTGTTCGGCACGGCCTCGGCGGTGGGCGCGATCAGCCTTGTCTCGGCCAAGCCGCAGCCGGGCGTTTCGGCCGAGCTGACGGGCGGCCTTGGCAACTTCGACTACCGGCTGCTGCGCGGTCACCTCAACGCGGGCAACGACGTGCTCGCGGGCCGTGTGGCCTTCGAGTGGAAGACCCGCGACGGCTATGTGAAGAACCTTGCCGCCTCGCAGGACGATGATCTTTACGCGCTCGACAACCTTGGCCTGCGCGGCTCGCTGCGCTTCACCCCCGGCGATGATCTCACCATCGATCTGATCGGCACCTTCGACCGGCAGCGCAACGGCGGCACGCCGTTCATTTCCGGCAACTTCCCCACCGCCGCCGGTGCCGCCAACCCCTTCGGAGATGCGCAGCTCGGCGGATCGCCGCTGTCGGGCAGCGTGCTCGGCAAGGACAAGCTCGGCCTCGACCGCGAAGTCTATGACGCGAACCTCACCGCCGAGTGGCAGTTCGCCGACAACTGGACCTTCACCACGGTCAACGGCTACCGCGAGTTCGACAGCCTCGAAACCTTCGACGCCGACGGGTCGGCGGCCTGGTTCCTCGAATTCGCCGAAGACGCTTCGGGCTGGCAGTTCAGCCATGAGGGCCGGTTCGCCTACGAGGGCATGAACCTGCGCGGATCGTTCGGGTGGAACTACTTTACCGAGGATGGCCGCCAGTCGGTTCCGTTCTCGGGTGAGGAAGGCACGTTCCTTCAGTGCCTCGCCAATATCGCTGCTGCTGCCGGGCTCAACCTGCCGTGCACGGCCACCGATGGCTCGGTGCCGGCCTCCCAGCTGACCGGCCTTCTGACCGGCGGCGCGGTCACGCAGCTGCCCTATCAGTCGCGGTTCGAGAACCAGGGCCAGAACGACAGCTATTCGGTCTTCGCCGATGTTACGTGGATTCCCACCGATGCGCTCGAACTGACTGCGGGCCTGCGCTATCTCTGGGAAGACCGCCAGTCGGGCTATTTCGCCAGCGTCCCGGTGCCGGTGCTGCCGGGTCTGCTGCCCGCCGATATGCGGGCGGCGCTGCTGGCGGCGATGCCGAGCCTCGCCTTCTCGCTGGTCCCCGGACAGGTCGACACCGCCGGTCAGACCTATTCCGCCGATGACAGCTTCGATGCCTGGTTGCCGCGTTTCAATGCGCTGTACCGGGTCAGCCCGGACGTGAACCTCTATGCCACCGTTTCGAAGGGCCGCCGCTCGCCGGTGGTGCAGCTTGCCGCCACGCGCAACGCCGCGCTCGTGTCCGTTCCGCGGTTGCAGATCGTGCCCGAGGAAACGGTGTGGAACTACGAAGGCGGCGTGAAGGTCGCGACCGGCGCGGTGCAGGGCTCGCTCGGGGTCTACTACCAGACCTATTCGGGCTTCCAGGTCAGCAAGCGTCAGGATGACGGTTCGACCCGCACCGAAAGCGCGGGCAATGCCAAGAACCTGGGCGTCGAGGCCGAGCTGTTCGTGCAGGCAACCGACGCGGTCAGCCTGTTCATCAACGGTGCCTATGCCGATGCCAAGATCGATGAGGATAATACGCTTGCGCCTGCCTACTCGGGCGCGCGCTTCCGCCTCCAGCCGAAGTTCCAGATGGCGGCGGGATTCACCGTTGATACCATGATCGCCAACGATGTGCGCTTCTTTGCCACACCGAGCGTGACCCACCGCAGCACGATCTTCTTCGAGCTGCCCAACTCGGCGAAGATTTCGCAGGGTCCGGTCACGCTGCTAAACCTGCGCGCCGGTTTCGCCTTCGCCGACGACATGATCGAGGTGGCGGGCTTCATGCGCAACATGAGCAACGAGGACTATCTGCTCGATGCGGGCAACACCGGCGGGGCCTTCGGCTTTCCGACCTTCATCCCCGCCGAGCCGCGTTTCTACGGCATTGAACTCACTGCGCGCCTGCGCTGATTGTGACCAGGGAAAGGAAACGTCCGATGCAAATCAATCGTCGTGGACTTCTGGCCCTGATGGGCGCGGGCGGGACGATGGGGGCGGCGAGCGTTACGCTCGCCCAACCCGCGCCCGCCGCCATCACCTTCGCTCATGGCGTGGCCAGCGGCGACCCCGCCGCCGATGGGGCCGTCATCTGGACCCGCGCCACGGCTGACGAGGGCTTTGGCGGAGATATTGTCCTCAGCTGGTATGTCTCTGCCAGTGCCGACGGCTCGCCCGTGGTCGAAGGCGACGTGACCGCGCGCGCCAGCGCCGATCACACCGCCAAGGTCGAAGTGGCCGGGCTTCAGCCGGGCAGGGACTATTACTACTGGTTCACCGCCGCCGACGGCACCCGTTCGCCGACGGGCCGGTTCCGCACCTTGCCGGTCGGCGCGACCGACGAGGTGGTCTATGCCGTGGCCTCGTGCCAGCTGTGGGCGGGCGGCTTCTTCAACGCCTATGCCGACATGGCCGCGCTCGACCGGCTCGACGCGGTGATCCACCTCGGCGACTATATCTACGAATATGGCGCCGATGGCTATGGCGCCGAGGTGGGCAAGGCCATCGGTCGTCTGCCCGATCCGCCGCACGAGATCGTGACGCTCGCCGACTATCGCCGCCGCCATGCGCAGGTGAAGACCGATCCGGCGATGCAGGCCGCGCACGCCCGCGCTGCTTTCATTTGCGTGTGGGACGATCACGAAACCGCCAACGACAGCTGGGTCGGCGGGGCCGAGAACCACCAGAGCGACGAGGGCGACTGGGCCGCGCGCAAGGCTGTTGCCATGCAGGCCTATTTCGAGTGGATGCCGATCCGCGATCCCAATCCGGTGCGGGCGCGCGAGGCGATCTTCCGCGCCTTCGAGTTCGGCGATCTGGCCACGCTGGCGATGGTCGAGACCCGGCTGCTGGCGCGCAGCAAGCAGGTGATGCCCAAGGGCGATGCGCCGCCCGCCGAAGCGCTGGCAGCGCTGTTCGCCGATCTGGGCGACGAGAGCCGCGAGATGCTCGGCAAGGATCAGAGCGACTGGCTCGAAGGCGTGCTTTCGCAGTCGGTGCAGGCGGGCAAGCCGTGGCAGGTGCTGGGCAATCAGGTGGTGATGGCGAAGGTCGCCGGGCCCGATCTGGAGGCCGAGCTGGGGCCGGACGCCTATCAGCAGACGCTCGCCGCCATGCCCGAGTTCTATCGCCAGCGGATCGCCACCTCGATGCAGGCGTTCCGCGCCGGGGTGCCGTTCAACCTCGATGGCTGGGACGGCTATCCCTATGCACGCGAACGGCTCTATGCGCTGTTCGAGCGTGCCGGGTCGCGGCCGCTGGTGCTGGCGGGCGACAGCCACGCCGCCTGGACCAACAACCTGCACGATAACGGCGGGCGTCTGGCTGCCGTCGAGATCGGCTGCACCGCGATCACCAGCCCGTCATACGGCTCGCTGCTGCCGGGGCTGGGCAAGTACCTCGCCGCGCGCAACGAAGAGGTCGTGTTCTGCGATCAGGACCGCAAGGGCTATGCGCTGGTGCGCCTGACGCCCGAGCGGGCCGTGGCCGAGCATGTCGTCGTATCGACCGTCACCCAGCCGGAGTTCGAGCGCTCTGTGGCAGCAACCTTCGTCGCCGATGCCGGCGCTGAAGGCGGGCCCTTCCGCCCGGCCTGAGCCTGACCGTAACGCGAGGCACGCGCGGGGTCTGGAAACAGGCTCCGCGCGACCGGCTTGCGGCGGGAATTTGGTAACTGCTGGAACCGGATTGCCTTGGGGGCTTCAATGCGGCAAAGTCGCCGCAAGGGTTTCTCAAGGATATATCATGACCAGACACGTTCTCGCAGCCGGTGTCGCTCTGGCTGCTTTCGCCGTTTCCGCCGCTCCTGCTCAGGCGGAAGAGGGCATGTGGACCTTCGACAACTTCCCGGCGGAAAAGCTGGCGGCGGACTATGGCTGGTCGCCCGATGCCGTCTGGCTCGAACGCACGCAGCTTTCGGCAGTGCGGCTTACCGGCGGCTGCTCGGCCAGCTTCGTTTCGGGCGAAGGGCTGATCCTCACCAACCACCACTGCGTGGCCAGCTGCCTGTTCGACAACTCGACCGGCGATAACGATCTGCTCAAGAACGGCTTTATCGCGGACCGCCGCGAGGACGAGAAGGCCTGCCCCGGCCAGCAGGCCGAGGTGGTGATGTCGATCACCGACGTGACTGACACCGTGAAGAGCGCTTTCGCCGGGCTCGAAGGCGAGGCGCTGACCCGCGCGCGCGACGCCGCCATTGCCAAAATCGAGGACGAAGGCTGCACCGACCGCGACACCATGCGCTGTCAGGTCGTGACCCTGTTCGGCGGCGGGCAGTACAAGCTCTATACCTACCGCAAATATTCTGACGTGCGCCTTGTCTGGGCCCCGGAAGACCGCGCGGCGACCTTCGGCGGCGATCCCGACAACTTCAACTTCCCGCGCTACTCGCTCGATGGCAGCTTCCTGCGCGCCTACGAGAACGGCAAGCCGGTAACGCCCGAGGCGCACCTCACCTGGAACCCGCGCGCGCCCAGGGAAGGCGAACTGACCTTCGTGGTCGGCAACCCCGGCTCGACCGCTCGCCTGTGGACCGAAAGCCAGCGCGCCTTCGAGCGCGAACTGCGCCTGCCGGTGACGCTCGCCACCATGTCGGAGCTGCGCGGCCGCCTGATCTCGGCGATGGAGGTCAGCGAGGAGCGTGAGCGCGAAGGTCTCGACATGCTCAACGGCATCGAGAATTCGCTCAAGGTCTATATCGGCCGCACCAATGCGCTGAACGATCCTGCCTTCACCGACAAGCTGGCCGCAGCCGAGGCCGAACTGCGCGAACTGAGCGCGGGCAATGCCGCCATCGGCGATCCGTGGGCCGAGGTCGATACGGCGGTGCAGGCTTACCGCGCGCTCTATCTGCCCTATCGCTTCATCGAGCCTACGGGCGATCTCTATGGCTATGCCCACTCGCTGGTGATGGCGGCGCAGGAACGCGCGAAGCCCAACGGCGAACGTCTGCCCGGCTATACCGACAGCGCCCTACCGCTGCTCGAAAAGCGCATCACCGACGAACGCCCGGTCTATCCGTGGCTCGACCAGCTCGCGATGAGCTGGAGCCTCTCGAAGGCGCGCGAATATCTCGGTGTCGACGATGCCGATTCGCAGCTGCTGCTGGGCAAGGAAAGCCCCGAGCAGCTGTCGCAGCGGCTGGTGACGGGCACGCGCCTGGCTGACCCGGCCTATCGCCGGCAGCTGTGGGAAGGTGGCCTTGCCGCCATCGAGGCCTCGGACGATCCGATGATCCGCTATGCGCTCGGCCTCGTGCCGCGTCAGCGCGAGCTGCAGCAGCAGGTCGACGAGGTCTATGCCGGGCCGCTCGCGGCGGCGGGGGCAGAGCTGGCCGATGCCCGCTTCGCCGCCTATGGCGACAGCCTCTATCCCGATGCCACCTTCACCCTGCGCATTTCCTACGGTCAGGTGAAGGGCTGGGTCGAGCGCGGCAACGAAGTGCCGATTGCCACCACGCTGGGCGGCACCTTCGAGCGCGCGACGGGCAACGCGCCGTTCGATGTTGCACCCGCCTTTGCCGCCAACCGCGATGCCATCGACCCGACCGTGGCCTACGATTTCGTCACCACCAACGACATCATCGGCGGCAACTCGGGCAGCCCGGTGATCGACCGTGACGGCGGCGTGATCGGCGCGGCCTTCGACGGCAACATCCACTCGCTGGGCGGCAACTATGGCTACGACGGTACGCTGAACCGCACCGTGGTGGTCTCCACCGCGGCGATTCAGGAAGCGCTGGAGACGATCTATCCGGCCCCGGCGCTGGTGGCGGAACTGGCCGCTCGCTGATCCATGCTGAGCGCGGCGGCGGGCTTGCCTGAGCCCGCCGCCCGATCCTTGCTCAGCCTAGCGCGGTGCGCAGCGCTTTGAGGGCGGCTGCCTTCAACTGGTGTACGCGCGGCACCGAGACTTCGAGCACCTCGGCGATTTCCGACAGGTTCAGTTCCTCAAGAAAATAGAGCTGGATCACCAGCTGGTGCCGCTCCTGCAAGCTGGCGATGGCAGCGGCCAGCTCGGTGCCGCTTTCGGCCTCGATGAGGAGGTCTTCCGCGCCCATTTCCTCGCTGGCGAAAGCCGCGCTGTTCTCGTCATAGGCGCCCTCCATATCGACATGGCGCACAGGCGCGCTGCGGCTCTGCTTGTCCGAAAATTCGGCGGGCGTCAGGTGCATTACCGCGGCAACTTCCGCATCGGTGGGCGGGCGGCCATATTGCGCGGACAGCACCGAGCGCGCCTTTTCGATCCGCTTGCGATCCTTGCGCGCGCTGCGGGTGTCGTTCTGCATCTTGCGGATCGCGTCGATCATCGCCCCGCGCACGCGCAGCTTGGCATAGGCGGCAAGGCCATCGTCGGTGGGCCGATCATGCCGCCGCGCGCATTCGGTGAGAGCGATCAGCCCGATCTGCATCAGGTCGTCGGCATCCATCGAGGGACCGGCGGAAGCGGCAAGATGCCAGGCGAGTTTGCGCACCAGCGGCGTAAACTGCTTGATCAGCCGTGCATCGCCGCCGCCATAGGCGCTTTTCGGGTCAAACTGGCGTTGATCGTGGATCATGCGGCGAGAGCCTCCTGGCCGTAGTGTTCGAGTTCGGGCTGAGCCGGCTGCTGGACTTCACCGCCAATGACCGCGATCACGTCGATCGGCTGTTCGGGCGGCAATTCGGAAATCGAGAGCACCGCGCATTGCGGCGCGCGCAGCTTGAGCAACGCTGCCAGCGGACGGCGCGCGCGCGGCTGCACGATCAGCGCGGCAGGGCCGGAGCCGGGCGGACGCTGTGCCAGCACATCGGCGAGCTGCGCGCCGAGCGTGCGGGCAAGATCGGGGTCGATCACGGGTTGGCCGGTGCTCGGGTCGACCAGACCGCCGACCACCATGTCTTCCAGCTCGGCGGCGAGGGTGATGACCGGGAGCTTGTCGTTCGGGCCGCAGATCTGGCCGATCAGTTGCCCGCCGAGCTGGGTGCGTATCATGTCGACCAGCGTGTCGTGATCGGTCGTCACCTGCACGCACTGCGCCAGCGCATTGAGCACGGGCAGCGGGTGGGCCAGCGTAATCCCGTCATCGAGCAGCGAACGCAGCAGGCGGGTGAGCGCGCCAAGGCTCATCGGCTGCGGGGTGATCGCCTCGACCAGCGCGGCATTGCGCACCTTCACGTTGTCGAGCAGCTCGCGCAGCTCGTCGGGGCCGAGCAGCAGGTGCGCGCGGGCCATCAAAAGCTGGTTGATATGGGTGGCGATGACGTTCTCGGGTTCGACCACCAGATAGCCCTCGGCGACGGCCATCTCGCGCTGGCGGGCTTCGATCCACTTGGCCGGGCAGCCGAAGCTGGGGTCGAAGGTGTCGTCGCCGTCGATGAAGGCGTGGGGGCTGACGTCACCCGCGTCGATGGCCAGCAGCCGGTCGGGCCGCACCATCGCGCCGCCCAGACGCGTGCCGCCGAGCCTGACGCGGTATTCGCCGGGCTGGCATTCGAGGCTGTCGCGGATGCGGATCTGCGGGACGATGAAGCCGAAGGTCTCCGACAACTGGCGCCTGAGGCCGGTGAGGCGGGCCACCAGCGGCGCGCCCTTGCGCTCGTCGGCGAGGTGGACGAGGCCATAGCCAAGCTCCACGCTGACCAGTGCGTTCTCGGACACGTCCTCGATGGTGATCGCCGCCGGATCGGGCGCGGGCTCGACTGCGGCAGCGGCCTCGGCCACGGCGCGCTCGGCAGCGCTCCGGCGCAGCTTGTGCCAGAGGAAAAAGCTGATCGCGGCAAAGGGCAGGAAGATCGTCTGCGGCATGGCCGGGATCAGGCCGAGCAGCAGCAGGATCACGCCCACCGGCAGCCAGGTGCGGTGATCGGCGAACTGGCCGCCGATCTGGCCCGAAAGGTCGCGGGTGTCGGACACGCGGGTCACGATCATCGCCGCCGCAATCGAGAGCAGGAGCGAGGGAACAGAGGCCACCAGCGCATCGCCGACGGCAAGGGTGATATAGAGTTGCCCCGCTTCACCGGCGCTCAGGCCGTGGGTGACCATGCCGAGCACCAGGCCCGCAATCACGTTCACCGCGAGGATTAGCAGCGCGGCGATGGCATCGCCCTTCACGAACTTGCTGGCACCGTCCATCGAACCGTAGAAGTCGGCCTCGGTGGCGATTTCGCGGCGACGGGTCTTGGCTTCGGCGGCGGTGACGAGCCCGGCGGCAAGGTCGGCGTCGATCGCCATCTGCTTGCCGGGCAAAGCGTCGAGGGTGAAGCGCGCCGACACTTCCGACACGCGGCCCGCGCCCTTGGTCACCACCATCAGGTTGATGATCATCAGGATCATGAACACGAACAGGCCAACCACAAAGTCGCCGCCGACGAGGAAGGCGCCGAAGGCCTCGATCACCTTGCCGGCCGCATCGCCGCCTTCATGCCCGGCGATGAGCACCACGCGGGTCGAGGCGACGTTCAGTGCGAGGCGCAGCAGCGTGGCGAACAGCAGCACGGTGGGGAACGAGGAGAAGTCGAGCGGCTTGTTGACGTTCATCGCCGTCATCAGCACCGCCAGCGACAGCGCGATGTTGAGCACGAAGAACACGTCGAGCATCATCGCCGGGATCGGCAAGACCAGCAGGAAGATGACGATCAGGATCGCCAGCGGCATGGCCAGCGACGGGCTGAGGTAGGCTTTCAGGGCGTTCACAGGCCGAACCTCGCGATCTTGCTATAGGCCGAGGCGACATGCGCCGGGGCGGAAGAGGAATTGGGATTGGAGCCGAAGGTGCTGGTCAGCACCTGCGCCATGCTCGGGCGCGCAGCGGGCGTGGCCGAGGGCTGGGCGGAGGCGGTCTGGAACACCGCTTCGCCCCAGCCACCGGCGTGGGAGGGGAAGGGGCCATAGCCACCATCTGTGCTGCCAGCCTTTTCGAGCTTGGCGGAAAACAGGTCGCGCACCTCGGCCAGCGAGCGGGCACGGCCGTTGTCGTAGAAGATGGCGCGGTTGGCTCCGGCAGCGCGCGGGAACAGGCTTGCCGCCTCCCGGCCAGGATCTGCCGCATGGGCGGCAATGAACTCGCGCGCCCCGGCAGCGCCGAGGAAGTGGGCGAGATAAAGTTCGGTGTGGTCGGGGCTGCGCCCGAAGGTCTGTTCGAGATAGGCGGCGTTGTCGCCCGCCAGCTCGCCCGCCATCAGCGAGGCGGCCTCGGGATTATAGCGCAGTTCCATGATCGCGCTGGCCATCGCGGGATCGGTGATCCGCGCCCGTCCACGGCTGGAGGAAATGGCGTCGGCAGCCCAGCCGAGCCCGTGCTGCGCCCCGTGGCGGTCAAGCGTATTGAGCCAGGTCTGGTCGGTAAACTGATATAGCCCGGCGGCGGATGAGGTGCGCGCCTTGGCCGAAGGGTCAAGCGCGCTTTCCACCCGCGCCTGCGCCATCAGGTAATCGAAATCGACCGAGGTTCGTGTCGAGGCTTCGGCAATGGCTGCATGGACCCGCGCATTGTGCGGAGCCGGTGCAGCCATAGCGGCCTGCAAACCCGATCGCTGGATTGACGACACTTGGCTTATCTCCCCGTGGGTAACGGGGATGGTTAAGCAAGCCTCATGCCAATCTGCGAGTCGGGCCTCTGCGCAATCGCTCCTAGGCGACGGCCGGGGCGGCGTAGAGGAAGCTGTTGCCGGTAAGCGAGCCGAGACGCGACTGCACGTTGTCGGCAATCATGTTGCGCATCTTGCGGTTGACTTCGTTCATGCGGCGCACGGCATTGAGCAGGCCTTCGCACTCTTCGTCGAGCGGCTGGCCGGCAACGCTTTCCAGCTCGCTGCAAATGCGCTGCTTGCCGTCGGCACAGGTGATGATGCGTTCGAGATCGAGCCCGGCGAGGGCTGCGCGCTCGCTTTCGAGGATGGCGAGCATTTGCCGCAGGTTTTCTGCAAGGTGCATTACGAGTCCTTCTTGCCCTCGATGAGGATAAAGCGCGAGGCGATCATGGCGTCGGCCACGCTGGCGGGGACGAGCGGGTAGGTGCCGTCCTTCAGCGCGTTGCGAATTTGGGTTACGCGGTCGGTATCGACCGGCGGGTTCGATCCGGCGGACAGGCTCGCGGAGCGGGAAACCATTTCGGTTTCGGGCCGCGAGGCGGGCGCTGCGGCAGGGGTCGGAGCGGCAGGAGCGGACGAGACCGTCCGCTGCGCTTCGGCGCCAAGCGGGCGGCTCCTGGCAACAGAGTTGATCTCGATCGGCTTCATGACTGGTCCTTTACTAGGGGTCTACGTAGAGCAGAACGGTCATCTTTTACCGGCTTTAAGGCCCTTGCAAAAAAATTCTGCAAGGACCGTGAGATAGCTCCTTACCGTACGGCGATGCGGACCAGCCCGGCCTCGACCACGCGCGCTGTCACCACGCGGCCCTGACGGGTGCCGTCGTCGATCTTGACCCGGATCGCCTGGCCCACGCGGCCTTCTTCCAGCGCCTCGCCGCTGCGGCTGATGCGGAAGCCCGCGCCGCCCGCTTCCACGCGCAACAGGTCGCGCCGGGCAATGACCGGGGTCTCTTCAGCGAGCGGCACGCTGGCGGCGGTGCGCATGATCGGCACGAACACACGCCAGCTGCCGGGGCAGGTGACGCGCACGGCGGTTTCGCCGGCACCATACCAATCGAGCGCGAGCGGGGCCGCACAGGTGGCGAGCCGCATCTGCCGGTCGACCGGGGCCTGCGCGCCGCCCGACTGGCCGATCTCGGCTCCGGCGAACCGGGCCACGGCGCTGTCGATGGCGGCAAGGTCATGAAAACCGCTGGCGGCAACAGGTGCGGCCGCGAGGGCGGCAAGCGGCGCGGCGGCGGCGATCAGGGCAAGACGGCGCATGGCGGGCTCCTTCGAAGCGGAATGTCTCATGCGCGTTACTATGCAATATGCGGGCCAGTTTCCGTCTCAGGGTTGCGCGGGCGCAGGCGGATTGTCCTGCACGAGGCTCACCATGGTGCCGCTGCGCTCGCCCTCGGCAATGGTGATCCGCGCCCGGCTGCCGGCCGCACCGCTCTCGGCGCGCAGGGTGGCCGCACTGGCGAGCGCCTCGTCGAAGCCGCCCTTGGCATAGGTGATGACGATGGCCAGCCGCTGGCTTTCATCGGGCGTCTGTTCGGCCAACCACTCGGCGAGCGGCGGCGCGCCGGGGCCGGGGCTCCACATGGTGAGCGCGATATCGGCAGTCTCGCCCGTTGCGACCTCGTGCGTTTCGGCGGGATCGCGCGTTGCGGCGGCCACCGGCGCGGGGCTCTGGTCGAGCGCCGAGGCGGTGACGAGAAACAGGATCAGCGAAAGGTCCGCGATCACCGTCTGCCAGCGCGCTTTGGAGACACCTGCGATCATGCCACGCCTTTGTGAAGCACGGTCAGCGGCTCCTCATCGCGCAGCCTGGGCACGGCGATGTGGGCGTGCATTTCCAGCCATGTGAACACCTCTTCACGCGCATCGTCGTCGCTGCGCGAGCGCCGCTCGATCAGCCCGGCAAGCGGAATGAACACGAAGTTGCCGAGCGCCACCCCGGTCAGCGTGGTGCCGACTGCCATCCCGACGGCGCCGGTCAGCGAGGGGCCTGCCGCAGCCGAAGGGGCGAGTGTGGCCAGCGAGATCAGCGTGCCGGCAAGGCCCATCATCTGCGCGAGGTCGGCGGCGTGGTGGCACACTTTCTGCGCGGTGGCGGCCTGGGCGAAGCGGCGCGTGCGGCAGGCTTCGTGCTCGGCCATCAGCGCTTCGACCGAGCGTGCCCGGACCATCGCGTTGGTCGATCTGTCGAACTCGGGATCGCCGCTTGCCGTGGGCCGCGCGCGGACCAGCCCGTCCTTGCGCAGATCCCCGATCTCGCGGGCCAGCTCGGCGCGGGTCTGGACCGGGTCGAACGGCTTTTTCAGCAGCGCCGCACACTGCACAAGGCAGGTCCGGCTGTCGCGCAGACCCGACTGAAGCAGCGTTGCCAGCAGCGTCAGCCCGACGACGATGGCAATGGAAGTCGGGTCGGGCAAAATGCGGGCTCCTGAGGTGCGCGGGGGTGGTCCTGCATCCCAGAACGGCAGCCGGCAGCACATTTTCAGGGGGCGGCGAAGAATTGCCGGTTTGCGGCGAACGATTGCCGGATCGCCGTTGCCGCCCCGGCAGCACCACGGTTTTCTGCGCCAAACGGCAATTGGCACGGTGCTTGCGAGATCATCGGCGGATCGTAATCCACGACGGGAACACTAGCATGAGCGAACGTTTGTTCGGCATTCACGGGACGGCACTGCAACTGCGCTCGCAGCGCATGGAGCTGCTCGCCTCGAATATCGCCAACGCCGCTACGCCCGGCTACAAGGCACGGGACATCGACTTCCGCGCCGCGCTTGCCGCGAGTGAGAACGGACAGTCGATCGATCAGGCGCAGGCCGGGGCCATGCGCTATCGCCGCCCGGTCATCGCCAGCCTCGACGGCAACACGGTCGAGATGGGCGTCGAGCAGACGGCCTTCGCGGAAAACGCGGTCGGCTATGCCACCACGCTCGAACTGCTGCGCGGGCGGGTCGATACCGTCAAGCGCGCGCTCAGGGGCGAGTGACGATGGGTCCGGCCAACATCTTCGAACTCGCCCAGCGCGCGATGTCCGCCCAGACGGTGCGGATGAACGCGGCCGCCTCGAACATGGCCAACGCCGGCAGCGCCTCGGCCACCGAGGAAGGGGCCTATCGCCCGCTGCGTCCGGTCTTCGCCGAGGAGCTGGGCGCAGTCGAAAGCCTGCGCGGCGTTTCGGTGCAGGCGGTGCGCCGCGCCGAAGTCGCACCAACCCGCATGCACCAGCCGGGGCACCCGCTGGCCGATGAGAACGGCGATGTCTGGATCAGCCCGGTCGATGAAACCGAGGAGATGGTCGAGATGCTCGAAGCCAGTCGCCAGTACCGCAACATGGTGGAGGCGCTCTCCACCGCCAAGCAATTGATGCTCGAAACGATGAGGATGAAATGACCGCAACTTCCGTGACGGCGTCAAACAGCGCCAGCGCTACCAGCCAGAAGCAGTCTACCGCCGGGCGCGGTTATGGCGATCTGGGCCAGAGCGATTTCTTCCGCCTGCTGACGACCCAGTTGATGCAGCAGGATCCGACCAACCCGGTCGATAACACCGATATGCTGGCGCAGATGGCGCAATTCACCTCGCTGTCGAACAGCACCGAAATGAACGACACGCTCAAGCAGATCAGCAGCAAGCTCGACATGCTCAACGCCACGCAATCGGCGGCCGCAGCCGCCAGCGCTGCCCGCGATGCCGCCGCCGCCGCTGCCAGCGACGCCTGATCCACACAGATTTTAGACGGAGTACCTTCAGATGTCCTTCTACACCTCACTCAACGGCCTCAAGAACGCCCAGACCGACCTGGGCGTGATCAGCCACAATATCGCCAACGTCGAAACCTATGGCTTCAAAAGCTCGTCGACCCAGTTCAGCGACATCGTGGTCAACTCGGCCCAGAGCAATCCGAAGCTGACGCAGGGCCTCGGCGCCACGGTCACCGCGATCGAGCAGAACTTCAAACTCGGCCCGACCGAGCAAACCGGCGGCGCGCTGGAAATCGCCATCGGCGGCGACGGCTTCTTCACCAAGGTCGGCGGGGCCAGCGGCGAGACGATGTACACGCGCAATGGCAAGTTCCAGATGGACGCCAGCGGCAACATCCATGATGGCAGCGACAACCGCCTGCAGGTCTTCCCGACCGATGCAGCCGGCAACGTCACCTCGACCACGCCGGTATCGGCGCAGATTCCGCTGACCAACGGCAGCGGGTCGGAATTCGTCTCGGTTACCGTGAGTGAGAACGGCAATATCAATGCCGGCTATGCCGATGGCACGGTGGATGTGATCGGCAAGGTCGCGCTGGCAAGCTTCGCCTCGCCGACCGGTCTCAAGCAGACGGGGGCGTCGAACTGGCAGTCGAGCGGGCTGTCGGGCGCGGCCAAGATGGGCGAACCGGGCGTGGGCCTCTATGGCGGCCTGATGTCGGGCTCGCTTGAGCGTTCGAACGTCGACATCGCCGAGGAGCTGGTCGGCCTGATCACCGCCCAGCGCAACTTCCAGGCCAATGCCAAGGCGATCGATACCGCCACCCAGATCAGCCAGACCGTCATCAACCTGCGCACCTGAGGCTGACCGATGGACCGCCTGATCTACTCCGCGCTCTCGGGCATGCGCTCTTCGATGGAGAAGCAGCGCGTGCTCGCCAGCAACATGGCCAATGCCGAGACGGTCGGCTTTCGTGCCGAACTGATGGATGCGCGGGCGGTCACCGTCGAAAGCCGCGATGGCTCGCTGGAAACCCGCGCCATGCAGAGCAGCGCGGTGCGCGGGGCCGACATGAGCCAGGGCGAAATGACCCTCACCGGGCGCAACCTCGACATTGCGGTCGATGGCGATGCGCTGATCGCGGTGCAGGCCGAAGACGGCTCCGAAGCCTATACGCGGCGGGGCGACCTGACACTGTCGGGTACGGGCCTGCTGCTGAACGGCGATGGCCGCCCGGTGCTTGGCGAGCGGGGTCCGATCACGGTTCCTCCGGGCGGGGATATGGCCATCGCGCCGGACGGGACGGTGACCGTGACCAACCCCGCCACGCCCGAGGCTCCTCCGGCGGAAATCGGGCGGATCAAGCTGGTCAGTCCGGCCGGCAGCACAGTTACCAAGGGGCTCGACAACCTGTTCCGTGTGGAAGGCGGCGGCGTACTGCCGGCCGATCTCTCCGCAACCGTTAAAACCGGATACCTCGAACAATCCAACGTGAAGATGACGCAAGTGCTGGTCGAACTCGTCGATCAGCAGCGTCTCTTCGACATGCGCACCAAGCTGGTGGCGACCGCCAAGGAGCTCGATGAGAGCGGCGCGTCGCTGATGCGTCTGACCTGATCCGGCCAGACTGACTGACGACAAGGGGGATTTCACCAATGCCAGTTTCCGCTCTCCAGGTCGCCCGCACCGGGCTTGAGGCACAGGATGCGCGCATGCGCGTCATCGCCAACAACCTCGCCAACGTCGGCACCACCGGCTTCAAGCGCGACCGCGCCAACTTCGCCACGCTCGCCTATCAGGATGTGCGCGTGGGCGGGGCCCGCAGCTCGGGCGAGACCGCCTATGCGACCGGCCTCAATCTCGGCACCGGCGTTGCCATCCAGTCGACCAGCCAGATCATGACGCTGGGGCCGCTGAACGGCACCGGCAACGGGCTCGACTTCGCGCTCGACGGCGATGGCTACTTCGAAGTGCAACTGCCGGGCGGCGAACTGGGCTATACCCGCGCGGGCAACTTCACGCTCTCTTCGGAGGGGCAGATCGTCACCCAGCAGGGCTATGCGCTGCAACCGGCGATCCAGATCCCCGAAGGCGCGCAGGCGATCACCGTATCGCCCGATGGCATCGTTTCGGCCATGCTGCCGGGGCAGAATGAGGCGCAGGAACTGGGCACGATCCAGGTCGCGCAGTTCACCAATCCGGCGGGCCTGCGCGCGATCGGCGACAACTTCCTGACCCCGACCGCCGCTTCCGGCCCGGCCCAGCTCGGCGCGCCCGGCGAGAACGGGCGCGGCAATGTGCGGCAGGGCATGCTCGAAGGCTCCAACGTCAACGTGGTTGAAGAGCTGGTCGACATGATCGAGGCGCAGCGCGCCTACGAGATCAATTCCAAGATGGTCAGCGCGGTCGACGAGATGCTGCGCAACGCCAACCAGACGCTGTGAGGCGAAAGATGAAAAAGATTGCTATCCCCGTGCTTTGCTGCGCCTTTCTGGCCGCTGGCTGCACCACTTCGCGCCCGGCTGGCTATTCCGCCACGCTGGCTCCGCCGCCGCCGGTGGAGCAGATCGTCGCGCCTGCCAACGGGGCGATCTTCTCGACCTATGCCGGCTATGCGCCGCTGCACTATGGCCAGCGTGCCGCGCGCGTCGGCGATTTGGTTACCGTCGTGCTAACCGAACGCACCCGCTCCAGCAAAGGCACCTCGGCCAGTTCCGACCGTCAGGGCAGCATCGACCTGACTCCGCCTTCGGTCGGGCCGTTCTCGTTCGACCCCGGCAACCTTAATTCGGGCGCATCCGGGTCGTTCTCTGGTGGAGGCGATGCCAGCCAGACCAATTCGCTGAGTGGCACCATTACCGTCACCATTGCCGAGGTGATGCCCAATGGCGTGGCGCGCATTCGCGGGGAAAAGTTGATGAACTTCAGTCAGGGTGAGGAATGGGTCCAGCTTGCTGGTCTGATCCGTCTGGCCGATGTTGATGCCGACAACCGCATTTCGTCGAGCCGTGTCGCCGACGCACAGATCGCCTATTCGGGCAGCGGCCACTTCCAGCGCGCTTCGCGCCCCGGCTGGCTGAGCCAGTTCTTCACCATGGTGAGCCCGTTCTGATGGCCCGCCTGCTCGCACTTGTCGCCGCCGCCTTCGTGGCTCTCGGCCTTGCCGCTCCGGCGCAGGCAGAGCGCGTGCGCGATCTCGGCGCGTTCCAGTCGGTGCGCTCGAACCAGCTGACCGGCTACGGCATCGTCGTCGGCCTCGATGGCACGGGCGACGATGGCTTTGCCTACCTCACCCAGGCCATGCGCGGTGTGTCGGGCCGGTTCGGCCTGCAACTTCCGCCGGGAGTGAACCCCGCGCTGAAGAATGCGGCGGCGGTGATGATCACCGCCGATCTGCCCGCCTTCGCCAAGCCGGGCCAGCGCATCGACATCACCGTTTCGACCATCGGCAAGGCCAAGAGCCTGCGCGGCGGCGCGCTGATCATGACGCCGCTTTACGGTGCCGATGGCGAGATCTACGCCATGGCGCAGGGCAATCTCGCGGTGGGCGGGCTCGGTGTCTCGGGCGCGGACGGTTCGAGCCTGACCGTCAACGTGCCGACCGTGGGCCGCATTCCCGATGGCGCGAGTGTCGAACGCGCGGTGGCAAGCGGCTTCGATGCCGATCCGATCCTGCGCTTCAACCTGCATCAGGCCGATTTCCTCACCGCCTCACGGGTGCGCGATGCGATCAACAGGCGCTATCCCTCCATCGCTTCGGTGGAAGATGGCGTGACGCTCGCCTTGCGGCTGCCCGAAGGTGCCGACGCGCGCGCCTCGCTGATGGCCGACATCGAGATGATCCCGATTTCGCCCGCCGAAGCGGCGGCGCGGGTGGTGGTCAACTCGCGCACCGGAACGGTGGTGATTTCCTCGGCGGTGCGCCTGGCTCCGGCCGCGATCAGCCATGGCTCGCTGGTGGTGCGGGTGGAGGAAGATCCGATGGTGGTCCAGCCCGCGCCGTTCTCCAACGGCCGCACGGCGGTCGAGCCCGACAGCACGATCAGCGTGGAGCAGCCCGCCAACCACATCGCGATGTTCGATCCGGGTGCCTCGCTTGCCGAGGTGGTCGATGCGCTCAACGCGCTCGGTGCCACGCCGTCCGATCTGGTGGCGATCCTCGAAGCGCTCAAGCAGGCCGGTTCGCTCAAGGCCGAAATGGTGGTGATCTGATGGACCTCACGCCCGCAACCGACTTTGCGCTGCCCTCGCTGAGGGCGCAGTTCGCGCTCAATCCCTCGGGCCGGAAAGGCTCGGGGGACGATGCCGCGCAGCTGAAACAGGTCGCCGAGGGCTTCGAGGCCGTGTTCCTGCGCCAGATGCTCGCCTCGGCGGGCAAGGCGGACTTCGGCGGCGAAGACCTGTTCGGCTCGTCGGGCGAAGACACCTTCCGCGAAATGCGCGACGCGCGCTTTGCCGAGATCGCAGCCGCCACCGGCACCATCGGTCTGGCAACCCAGATCGAGGCGCAGCTGGCACGCCATCTCAAACCCGAAGCTACGGGCGGGGAGGGCTAAGCCATGGCTGCGGACATGCTCACGGTCGGGCTTTCGGGCACCAAGGTCGCACGCGGCGCACTTGAGATCACGGCCAACAACATCGCCAACGCCTCGACCGAGGGCTATGTCCGCCGCTCGGCGGTCGCTTCGGAAGTGTCGGCGGCAAGCATCTCGATGCGTCCGGGCGACATCTCGCTTTCGGGCGCGCGGATTTCGGCCATCCATCGCAATGCCGACATGTTCCGTCAGGCCGAGGTGCGCCGCACGTCCAGCGATTCCGCCCGCGCTGCCTCTGAACTCAACGGGCTGGAGAACATCGAAAGCGCGGTCGAAGGCGCGCGCGTATTCGACCTGCTGGTCGGCTTCGAAGCTTCGCTCAGCGAGCTGGCCGCCGATCCGACCGATCCCTCGCTTCGCGCCGCGGTGATGTCGGCTGCCAGCAACATGGCGGGCAGCTTCCGCATCGCGCACGACAGCCTCGATGCCGCGGCCAAGGGCCTGCAGTTCGAGGCCAATGGCGAGGTCGAGGAAGTCAACATCATGACCGGCGAGCTGGCGCGCATCAACCTGCGCATCGGCCGCACCGCCGAGGGCACCAGCGAACGGGCGACGCTGCTCGACCAGCGTGATGGCCTGCTCGAAAAGCTCTCGAAAAAGGTCGACGTGCAGACCACTTTCAACGCCATCGGCCAGGTCGAGGTGCGCGCGGGCGGTGCCTCGGGCGAACTGATCGTGCAGGGGGGCAGCACCTTTGCGCTTGGCGCTACCACCGCCGCTGACGGCACGATCAGCTTCGATGTCGGCGGCGCGGCGGTTACGCTGGGTGGCGGGTCACTCGCGGGCAAGGCGCTTGGCTTGCAGGCGATTGCCGACACCCGCTCCAGCCTCGATACGCTCGCCAGCGGCATCATGAACACGGTGAACACCGCGCAGGGCAATGGTGCCGCGCTGAACGGCGCGAGCGGACAGCCGCTGTTTTCCGGTACCGGCGCGAGCGACATGCGCCTCGCCTTCACCAACGGCGAGGGCCTTGCCACCGCACCTGCGGGTTCGCCTGCCGGCAGCACCAACGCGGGCAACCTCACGTCGCTGCGCTCGGCGATGGAAACCAACGGCCACGCGCAGTCTGTCAGCAACCTCGTCTTTTCGATCTCCGCGCAGGTCGCGGGCAAGAAGGTCACCAGCGAGGCGCTTGACGCAATCTCGTCATCGGCGCGCATTGCGCTCGATCAGCAGAGCGGGGTCGACCTCGATCAGGAAGCAGCCAATCTCATGCGCTTCCAGCAGGCGTTTCAGGCCTCGGGCCGCGTGATGCAGGTCGCCACCGAAATCTTCGATACCTTGCTGGGAATCCGCTGATGGTCACCGTAAGTACCTCCGCCTTCTACGAAAGATCCAACCAGCAGATCGGGTCGCTGCGCAAGCAGGCCGAAAACCTGCAGCAGCAGGTCGGCTCGCGCGAGCGGCTAAGCCGTTCGTCGGAAGATCCGCTCGCCGCCGCCAAGCTGCGCAGCCTCGCCCGGCGCGAGCGACTGAGCGAAATCGACCAGCGCAATTCGGACCGTGCCAAGACCAGCCTGAGCCTGGCGGACAGCTCGCTCAGCTCGGTCACCAGCTCGATCATCCGCGCCCGTGACCTTGCGCTGAAGGCGGCATCGACCACGCTCACCGATGATAACCGCAAGGCGATTGCCGCCGAAATCGAGGCGATTCGCGGCAACCTCATCGCCCTTGGCAATACGCCCGATGGCGAAGGCGTGAGCCTGTTCGGTGGCGCGGTTTCCGGGCCTGCCTATGTCGAGAGTGGCGGCGTTGTCTCCTATGTCGGCGGGGCCAATGCCCAGGTGACCGAACTGGGGGAAGGCCAGACGGTCGAGCGGTCGATCACCGGGCCGGATATCTTCTCGTTCAACGGACCCTCGGGTGCGACCGACATCTTCGCCGTGCTCGGGGCCTTTTCCGCCGCCCTCAATGCTGGCGGCACAGCCGCTGCCGCAGCAGCCGACGATGCGGTGGCAGCGCTCGACCCGGCGTTGCAAAAGGCGACCACCGCGCAGACCGTGATCGGCACGCGCATGGCCTGGGTCGAAACCATGGACGAGCGCCGCATCGCCTCGGACGAAATGATTGCGCAGGATCGCGAAACCGTGGGTGGGGCCGATTTCGCCACCACCTACACGCGGCTGCAGGAAATGATGACTGTGCTCGAAGCGAGCCAGGCCAGCTTTATCAAACTGAGCAGCCTGTCGCTGTTCGATCAGCTGCGCTGACACCACAAGTTCGGGGACAAAGGGGACCGACAACATGATTGCAGGTATCGGGATCGTTGTGCTGCTGGTCTGCGTGTTCGGCGGGTTTATTCTCGCCGGCGGCTCGATGGGGCCGGTGCTTCACGCCCTCCCGTTCGAGGGGCTGATGATCATGGGCGCCGCCATTGGCGCGCTCATCATCGGCAACTCGATGCACGAGGTGAAGGCCGTTGCCGGGTCTTTCTCCAAGGTATTCAAAGGCCCGCGCCACACCAAGCAGGACCACATCGACGCCATCGCGCTCACCACCAAGCTGATGAAGATGCTGAAGACCGAGGGTCCGGTGGCGCTGGAAAGCCATGTCAACGATCCGGCTAACAGCACGATCTTTGCCGAATATCCCGCGATCCTCGCCAACAAGCCGCTCACCGGCCTTATCTGCGATACGCTGACGCTGATCGTCGTCTCCTCGGGCACGCTCGATGTGAACGCGGTGGAAGACGTGATGGACAACGCCATGAAAAGCACGTTCCACGAAATGAACGAGCCGCAGCACAACCTCCAGAACACGGCCGACGCGCTGCCCGCGCTGGGGATCGTCGCGGCCGTGCTCGGCATCGTGAAGACCATGGGCGCGATCAACGAGCCGCCGGAAATTCTCGGCGAGATGATCGGTTCGGCGCTGGTCGGCACCTTCCTCGGCGTGTTCATCGCCTATGGTCTGGTGGGCCCGATGGCGAGCCGCCTGAAGCAGGTAATCGAGGCCGATCAGCAGATTTTCCAGGCAGTGAAGCAGGTGATTATCGCCAGCCTCAACGGACACCCGCAGCCGCTGGTGGTCGAAAGCGCGCGTTCGGGCCTCGGGCACGATTTCCGCCCCGGCCTCAGCGAACTGCTTGACGCTCTGAGGGGCAGGTAAGATGGCGCGCGGCAAGGCGGAGGAGCCGGTCCGCCCGATCATCGTCAAGAAGGTGACGGTAATCGAGAGCGGCCACCATGGCGGCGCGTGGAAGGTGGCCTATGCCGACTTCGTGACCGCGATGATGGCGTTTTTCCTGATGCTGTGGCTGCTCGGTGCAACCACCGAGGAACAGCGCAAGGGCATTGCCGACTATTTCACGCCAACTCTGGTGAACTACCGCGAGAAGTCTGCCGGGTCTGACGGACTGCTGGGCGGCGAATCGCTCACCTCGGTGGATAACTATCCCAACCGCGCCGGGCAGACCGGCACCAAATCGCTGACCATTCCGCGCGATGCTACGGGCGGCCCGAAGGAGGGCGGTTCGGCGACCAGGAACACCGCCAGCGCGATGCGCGCCCAGCTGGAGGAAAAGCTGGCCGAACAGCGTAACGCCCGCCGTCTGCTCAAGCAGGTGCGCATGGTCGACACGACCGAGGGCGTGCGGATCGATCTGGTCGACGATGCCGACTTCTCGATGTTCTCGCTCGGCACCACGGTGCTGAGCCCCGATGCACGGCTGCTGATCGATGCCTTGAGCGAGGTTCTCGCGGGCAGCGATGGTGAGCTGGTGGTGCGCGGACATACCGATTCGCTGACGTTCCGGTCCGACCGTCAGGTCAACAACTGGACGCTGTCGGCCGGTCGCGCCGAAGCAACCCGTCAGGCCTTGTTGCGTGAGGGCGTGGCCCAATCGCGCTTCCGCCGGATCGAGGGGGTGGCCGATCGCGAACCGCTGATCGCCAGCGACAAGACCGATCCGCGCAACCGGCGCATTTCGATCACGGTCGCCGACTAACCTTTACAGCCTTCTGACGCGCATCAACCGGGGCCGCGGCTTATCCATGCCGCGACCCCGGTTTTTGTTGTGCGCCGCTTGCTGCGCCTGACCAGCCTGAGCGCTGGAGAAGGTCTCAGCTGCGTCTGTACAAGGGGACAAGTGCAGGGGGACGGCGCGTGCTTGGCGATCTGGCTGGCGCATACTTGGCAGCGCGCAGCCTCAGGCGAGAGGCTGTGGAATGCCCTGTGCGTGCCTATGCCGCACTCTCACTTTCACGTTAGGACGCGTCGTTTCAGCAGGACACCGACGGATCGCATGCGCGCCGGGAAGGGGAGCTGCGGGGGATGGTTCGCAGGACGACGTCGACGACCGTTCCGGGGCCCTGTCGCGCCTAACATGGGCTGATGGGGGTGAAGACCCGTGTGGCGCTCGCAGGCATGGGTGTTGCCCGTCCGCGCAGCTGTCAGACAGAAAAAAGCCCCGGCATCCGTTGGGGGGATGCCGGGGCTATGCGATCACCGCCCTTGGCTAGCGGTGTCGATGTTCGGTGAAGAGACTTACTTCAGCAGCGAAAGCACGTTCTGCTGCGCCTGGTTGGCCTGCGCCAGCATCGCGGTCGAGGCCTGGCTCAGGATCTGGGCCTT
>NZ_QXFM01000138.1:0-36633 GCF_003584015.1 Aurantiacibacter xanthus | reverse complement strand
GATGTTGTCGTTGAGGTTGTTCATCACGCTTTCGAGACGGTTCTGGCCCGCACCGAGCGCCGCGCGGGTGCTGTTGATCGAGGCCAGGGCCGCATCGACATTGTCGATCGTCGTGCCGGCCTTGGTGGTGTCACTGACGTCAAGCGCCGTCCCATCGATCAGCGTGCCGTCGATCCCGGTCGAGGTCAGGGTGATCTTCTCGCCCGAGTTCGCGCCGGTCTGGATGTCGAAGGTGAGGTCGGTGCCAGCGGTCTTCGAGAACAGCGTGTTGCCGTTGAACTTGGTGTCGGTCAGCACGTCGTCGATCTGCGAGGTCAGCGCGGCGACTTCTGCCTGCATCGCGGTACGGTCAGACGCCTGATAGGTGCCCGAAGCCGACTGGATGGCCAGCTCGCGAACGCGCTGCAGCATGTTGGTGACTTCGTTGAGGCCGCCTTCCGCCGTCTGGGCGAGCGAGATGCCGTCGTTGGCGTTGCGGATGCCCTGGCTCATGCCGCGCACCTGCGAGGTCATGGTGGTGGCAATCGCGAGGCCGGCGGCGTCGTCCTTGGCGCTGTTGATGCGCTTGCCGGTCGACAGGCGTTCCATCGCCGTGCCCAGCGTCTTGGACGCAGCAGTCGAGGCATTGGTGGCACGGATGGCACCGATGTTGGTGTTGATGACGTTCATTTGTTGTTCTCCGGTAGGTATGAACTGCGAGGCCGCCCCGATGATCTGCGCGGCAGGCAATCCACAGACCGGCGAAAGTTTGCCGTTTTTAAGCTGACCCGGCCCGCCAGCCCCCCGATCTCACTACGTGTTTCTACGTGGTCTTAATTAATGCCTATTTGGACGTCCAGCGCGCAAACAGCGCCTGGACGGTATGGTTAATGCGTTGGGGGTCACGTGAGCAAACTTGGTGTTACGCAGGGGTTCGAAAAAAAACATCCGGCGCTTGCGGGGCGTCTTGCCGGGGTGCGGTCGTCGCTGTTTCTGACCAACCCGGTCATGGTGTGCGATGCTGATGAGGCACAAGCTGCGGGCGCGGCAAGCATTGCTGTGGCCCGTGCCGACCTGGCGATCATGCAGGACATGAGCCAGGGCGGGGCTTTCGTTTATGACAATCCTTCGGGGGAACTGGCGCTGGCGGGCCTGATCGCTCGCATTGCCGCCCATGGCACGCGCACCCCGATTTCGGCCGACCCGCATTCGCTGTCGGTCTTCGCACTGGCCGACCGGCTGGCCCAGACCGACGTGCCCGCCTTGCTGACCGGCCCGACCGGCGCCGGCAAGGAAGTGCTCGCGCGCTTCATCCACGATTCCAGTCCGCGTTCGGACAAGGCCTTTATCGCGGTCAATTGCGCCGCGATCCCCGAAACCATGCTCGAGGCGATGCTGTTCGGCCACCAGAAGGGCGCTTTCACCGGCGCCAGCGCGGGCGGCAACGGCCTGTTCCGCGAGGCGGATGGCGGCACCCTGCTGCTCGACGAAATTGCCGAGATGCCGATTGGTCTTCAGGCCAAGCTGCTGCGTGCCTTGCAGGAAGGTGAAGTGCTGCCCGTCGGCGCGACCCGGCCGGTCAAGGTCGATGTGCGCATCGTCGCCTGCGCCAACCGCGATCTGCCGACCGAGGTGGCCGAAGGCCGCTTCCGCGAAGATCTGTTCTACCGCCTCAATGTGTTCCCGATCCATCTTGCGCCGCTGCGCGAGCGTCCGGGCGATATTGCGCCGCTCGCCTGCGCGATGCTGCTGCGCCATGCCAATCCCGAGCGCGGTCCGCGCCGGATCGGCACCGGAGCGCTGGCGCTGCTGGCGCTGCATAACTGGCCGGGCAACGTGCGCGAGCTGGAGAATGTCATGCGCCGCGCGCTGGTGATGGCTGGCGGCTGCGAGGAAATCGGCCCCGAGCACATCGTGTTCGATGCGCCTGCGCGGATCAGCGCCGTCTCGGCAGCGCCGATCAACGATGACAGCCAGGACGATCCCAGGCTGTCGAACATCGTCAAGCTCTCCGAAGCCCGCGCGATCATGGATACGTTGAAGGAATGCAACGGCAAGCGGATCGAAGCCGCGCGTCGGCTGGGCATTTCGGAGCGCACGCTGCGCTACCGCCTTGCCTCCTATCGTGACGCCGGCATGGATATGGGAGCCGTCTCATGAATCCAGTCGGTGGTGGAGGCGGCGCGAGCGTCCAGCAGGTGATCGCCATGCGCGATGCCATGCTTGAGAAGTCGCGCCTGCTCAAGGAACTGCAACAGGGCCAGCAGGCCCAGAGCACCGTTCCGACCAATGGCACACCGCAGGGTGGCGGCTTCGGCGACACGCTGAAGGAAGCGCTGTCGTCGGTGAACGACGCCCAGCAGCGCTCTGCGGCGGTTTCCGAAGCCTATGCGCGCGGCGAAACGCAGGATGTCGCCAAGCTGATGCTGGCGCGGCAGGAAGCGGGTGTCGCCTTCGAAGCTACCTTGCAGGTGCGCAACAAGCTCTTGAGCGCCTACCAAGACATCATGCGGATGGGGATCTGAACTAGATGGCTGATCTCGTTCCTGCCACGCCGAATGGCTCGCTTACCATCGACCATGGAACCGGTCCGATGGCGCAGGTGAAGGGCTTTGTCGCCCAGCCGGCCGTCAGGAAGATGCTGCCGTGGTTCATCGGCACGGCGGGCCTTGGTCTTGCGGCGCTGACCTGGGCGCTGGTGGTGCCTGCACCGCAGCGCATGCTCTATTCCTCGCTCGGCGATGGCGAGCGCGCGGAAGTGGCCGCCGCGCTCGATCAGGCCGGGATCGCCTACCAGATCGATCCGGGCACCGGCGCGGTGATGGTCGGCGAAGACGAACTTTATCGCGCGCGGATGACGGTCGCCTCGCAGGGCGCGCTGTCGATGCCCGAGAGCGGCTCGCAGATGCTCGATTCGCTGCCGATGGGCGCCAGCCGCACGCTGGAAGGCGACCGGCTGCGCGCCGCGCAGGAGCGCGAACTCGAATTGACCATCGCCGAAATCGACGGTGTCGATACCGTGCGCGTCCATCTCGCCAAGGCCGACAAGTCGGTGTTCGTGCGCGAGAATGGCGATCCGACGGCCTCGGTGATGCTGCGCCTCGCACGCGGCAAGGCCCTGACCCAGTCGCAGGTCGGCGCGATCGCGAACCTTGTTGCCGCCTCGGTGGTGGGCCTTTCGCCCGACCATGTGCGGATTGTCGACCAGAACGGCTCCTTGCTGTCCGATACGGCCAACCCGGATATGGACGGCCTCGATCTTCAGGCCCGCACCGAAGCCAAGCTGCGCGAGCAGGTGATCCAGCTGCTCAGCCCGGTGGTGGGCGACAATGCGTTTTCGGCCGAAGTGCAGGTCAGCCTCGACATGAACGAGCAGACCCGTGCGCGCGAAAGCTACGAGCCCGAAGGCGTGGTCCGCTCCGAAACGGTGAGCGAAACCACGCAGGCGGAGCAGGGGCTGGCCGCGGGCGTTCCGGGCGCGACCAGCAATATTCCGCCCGCCGATGCCCAGGCCGCAAACCGCGCGCCCGAAGGCACCGAAGCCGCCGCTGGCGGCGTACGCAACGGGGCCAGCAACGCCAGCCGCACCTTCGATGTGGGCCGCGAAGTCTCTGTCACCAGCAGCCGCCCGGGCGCGATGAGCCGCCTCTCGGTGGCCGTGGCGATTGACGAGTCGGCACTGGGCGACAAGCCCGAACAGGAAATCAAGAAGCTTGAGGAACTGGTGTCGGCTGCGGTCGGTGCCGATCCCCGGCGCGGCGACATCGTGACCGTGCGCACGCGGGCGTTCAACCCGGCCGAGATCGACGAGCCGGCGTTCTGGGAAACGCCGTGGTTCGCGACCATTCTGCGCAATGTGGTGGCGTTGTTGTCGGTGGTGCTGGTGCTGCTGCTGGCGGTGCGTCCACTGCTCAAGGCGGTGACCAACAAGCTTGATCCGTCCCGCGCGGCCAAGGTCCGTGACGACGACGATGACAATGCATCGGACGACGACGAGGCCCTCGATGAGGACGGCACGCGCGAAATCGAGCGGGAGGACGAGGTTCCGGCCTTGTTGCCGCATCCGGCGGCCGATCACTCGGGCCCGCCGCGCAACGATGCGCTGAGCCAGCAGATCGAGTTGGCGCGGCGGATCACCCGCGAACAACCCGACGATGCCCTGCAGGCCCTGCGCCGGATGTTGCGCGAGGTTCCGCCTGCACCTGAACCCGACGAAGCGGAAGCGGCATGAGCGCGCTGACCCATCCCCAGGCCGCCAATGCAGCCCTGATGGTGCTGCTGATGGACGACGACGAGGCCAGCGCCTTGCTCTCGCGGCTGACGCCGGAGGAACTGGCGTTGCTCGGTCAGAACATGTGCGATCTCGGCGAGATAGCGGAGGATCGCGTGAGCGAGGCGATCCGCGATTTCGCCCAGGCCGCCAGCGAACGCGTGATGCCCGCCGAGGGGCGGGTCGACAAGGTGCGCTCGGTCATGACCGGTGCGGTCGGTGCGGTTCGTGCCGATGGCGTCATGCGCCGTATCGTGATCGACGAACCGCGCGGACCGACGGCGCTCGAAATTGCGCGCTGGCTCGAACCGGAAATCATCCTGAAGCTGGTGGCTGACGAATTCGCCCAGACTATTGCCGTGCTGCTGGTACAGCTCGATCCGATGGTGGCGGCGCAGGTGCTGGCCGGGCTGCCCGAAGAGGATCAGCCCGAGATCGTTCACCGCGTGGCCACACTCGGCCCGGTTGCGCCCTCGGCGCTGACCATGCTCGAAGAGCTGCTCGAAAGCCGCATCACCGAGAGCTTCGGCACCATGCCGCTGCGCCTCGGCGGGGTGCGCGAAGTGGCCGACATCATCAACAGCGCGGGCAAGGCTGCCGAAAAGCGCATCCTTCCGGTCATCAACAAGCGCGACAAGGCGCTGTTCAAGCAGATCGAAAGCGAGCTGTTCAAGTTCGAGCACCTGTTCGTGCTCGATCCGCAGGCGATGGGCGCGCTGCTGCGCGAGGTCGATTCCGACCTGCTTATCGACGCCCTCAAGGGCATCGAGGAAAGCCAGCGCGACGTGTTCTTCCGCGCCATGTCGAGCCGTGCGGCCGATGGCCTCAAGGACGAGATCGAGACCCGTGGTCGCCTCAAGTTTGCCGAGGTGGATGCGGCGCAGAAGCGGATTATCGAGGTGGCCAAGCGGCTCATCGCCGATGGCACGATCATCCTTGGCGATGGCGACGAAGACTATGTCTAGCCGCGCGCTGCTGGCGCTCGCGCCCGCCGGATTTTCGACTGACAACCGGTTCGGTCGAGGCGCTCCGCCGCCGGTTGAACAGGTGCTGCCGGAAGCGCCTGGCCCCGATCCGCTTGAAGAAGCCTTCGCCCGAGGGGCGGAGGAGGGCGAAGTCCGCGCCCGTGCCGAGTACGAACTCAGGCTCGCCGAGCTCGAAGCGCGCTACGCCGGGCTGGGATGCGAGCTGGCCGAACAGGCGATCGACGAGGGCGAACGGTTGCGCTCGATGCTGCGCGAGACCGTGGTGGCGCTATGCGAACAGGCGGTCGCGCCCTTTGCGCTCGATCACGAATTGCTTGCGCGCCGGGTGGAGAAGGCCTCCGCGATGCTGATGCGCGCGGCGGACGAACGGCGCATCCGCCTCAACCCCGCCGACAAGGAGGCCATCGCGCATCTGGTCGCGCCGGGGCTGGTGCTGGAGGATGATCCCTCGGTCATGCCCGGCTGCATCCGTATCGAAACCGCTGACGGCGGGATCGAGGACGGCCCCATGAGCTGGGCCGACGCCATTCGCGAAGCCGTGGGGCAGTGCTGATCCTGTGCTGAACCTGCTCGAAACGATCCGTGCCGATGGTGCTGCGCTCGATCTGTCGCCGCGCCGCTATGGCAAGGTCAGTGCCTGCGACGGCACCATGATCGAGGTAACGGGGCTGTCGCTGCCGGTCGGTTCGCTGTGTACCATCGGCCATGGTCATGCCCGTTCGCATACTGCCGAGGTGATCGGCTTTCGCAACGGACGCACGCTGATGAGCCTGCTGGGCGATGCGGTGCTGCTGCGTCCCGGGGCCTTCGTCCACCCTTTTGGCCGACCCGGCGCGCTGCCGGTCGGGCCGAGTTTTCTGGGACGCGCCGTCGATGGCACGGGCCAGCCGATTGATGGCCGCGACGCGGTTGCCGCTCGCGCATGGTGGCCTTCGGGCGGCGAGCGCAGCGGTGCGCTTGAACGGTCGAGCGTCGAACAGCCTTTTGTCACTGGCATTCGCGCGATTGACGCCACCTGCACCATGGGGGTGGGCCAGCGCATGGGCATCGTCGCGGGCTCTGGCGTCGGCAAATCGGTGCTGATCGACATGATCGCGCAAGGGGCCAAGGCCGATGTGGTCGTGCTCGGACTGATTGGTGAGCGCGCCCGCGAAGTATCTGATTTTGTTGCCCGTCACATGCGCGGCGAGACCGCCCGGCGCACCGCGCTGGTGGCGGTTCCGGCTGACCATGCGCCCAACCTGCGCCTGCGCGGCGCGATGCTTGCGACCAGCCTTGCCGAGTATTATCGCGCGCAGGGACTGAAGGTGCTGCTGGTGCTCGACAGCCTTACCCGTGTGGCTCATGCCGCGCGCGAGATCGGCCTGTTGCTGGGCGAAAACGGCTCGGCGCGCGGCTATCCGCCATCCGCGCTGGCGACGATCACCAAGCTGGTCGAACGGGCGGGCAATTCCGCCACGTCGGGCGGCTCGATCACCGGCATTTATTCGGTGCTGGCCGATGGCGACGATCACAACGACCCGGTGGTCGACACTGCACGTGCGATCCTTGACGGGCACATCGTGCTCAGCCGCGAGATTGCCCAGAACGGTCGCTATCCCGCGATCGACGTTTCCGCTTCGCTCAGCCGGGTGATGGAAGATGTCGCAGGCGAGCAACATCGCAAGGCTGCGCGCGATCTGCGCGGGCTGGTGGCGCGCTATGAAGCGAACCGCGACTTGGTGCTGATGGGTGCCTATCAGCAGGGCCGCGATGCCGATATCGACCGCGCCATGGCCATGCACAAGCAGGTCGAGGCCTTCCTCGGCCAGCAGCGCGGCGAGCGGACCGATTTCGATCAGACGGTGGGCCACCTCCTCGCGATGACCGGCCATGGGCAATAACGACAAACGCCGCGCCAAGCTGATGGCGCGGATGTTGCGGCTGCGCGAGATCGAGCATCGGCGCGCTGCGATCGAGGCGGCACAGGCGCTGTCGGCGGCGCAACGAACCGAACAGCTTGCGGCACGCGCACGGGCGCTGGCTGCCACCGAAATCCGGCGCGATCATGTCGATTACGGCGACGATCTCGCCCGGCGGCTCACTTCGGGCACGCGTCTGCGCGCCATTGCCCAGACTGTCGAGCAACAGGCCGAATTTGCCCAGAGCCACGCCCAGCTCAGGATGCAGCAGGAACGCATCGCCAGCCGCCGCCGGGACCAGATCGAAGAGCGTCGAACCGCCTTGGTGGAGCAGGCGGCGCAGCGGCTGGCCGCGCGCGAAACGCAAAATCTTCCGGGTGGACGGCGAACTGGCACGGATCGTGAATAGTCTCTGGTAGCAATCCAGAGAGGGACCATGCAGGTTTCATCGTCAATACTGCTTCCGGGCGAATCCATCGTAGCACCAGCCGCACCGGGCAATGCTCCCGACGACGGCCAGTTCGCCGGTCTGGTTTCGGCCAGTCTGCCTCCCGCCGGTGGCACGCTGCCCGGTTCCTCGCAGCCCGATACGCCTGCGTTTGCCATCACCGAGCCCGGTGCGCTGCCTGAAACCGCGCTCATCGACAATGCAGAGGGTCCGCTGCAATCGGATCAGCCTGCTCTTGCCCCGGCGGTGGTCGGACCCGTTGCCGAGACGCGGGCGCAGCTTCCCGGTGCCAAGGCGTTGCATCTGGCGCTGGAGCAGGTGCGGCTTTCCGTTGCCGCTGATCTGCCGGAAAGCGGCAAGAGCTTGCCGGTTGCCGCTGACGGCGAGGCCGATCCCGCGCTTGTGCCCGACACGGGCGAAATGCTCGAAGCCGAGGGCGAAGCGAGCGCTGCCATCGATGTCGCTGTCGCGGCCACGATGCCCGTTCCGGCGCAGGTGACTTTGGTTGCCGACACTCCCGCCAAAGCGAGTGCGTCGCTGACCGAGAGCGACGATGCCGCTGCATCGGACGACACGCCCGAGACTCCCGCTGCCCCGGCACCCCTGCGCCGCGATGCCGCTCCGCGTCCGGCGGAACTGGAGCAGCTGCGCGGCGGCCGCGCGCAGGATCTGGCATGGGAGCAGGCCCAGCAGACCATGCTCGCGCCCGCCCGGCAGCCGCTGAAGGACACCGCGCAGCCGGCGCTGGGTGAGATCGCGTTGCCCCCCGATACCGTCAAGGACGCGCGCGAAGGGGCTAGCACCGCCCAGTTGCTGGCCGGAGCCGATGGCACCGAGAAGGGCGAGCTCAAGACGCTGAAGGAACTGCGCGAGGCGCGTCTGGCAGCGGCTCCGGCGGCGGCTGCGAAGGCGGCATCGGCAGAGACGGCCTCATCGTCGCCGTTCGATGCCGGCTCCGCTGCCCGCCCGGCGCATGGCCCGGTCCATGGGCATAGCGCCGCACCCACGACTGCGACTGACACCTCGCTGGCACAGCTGGTCGACCGGCTGATCGAAACCCGCGTGGCCGCGCGGTCCGAGCGCAGCCAGATCGAACTGACGCACCCCGACTTCGGCCGGGTCACGCTGGCGGTGGGCCTGCGCGCCGACGACCGGCTGAGCATCGACCTGCCCGGTGCCCCGAGCGAACTGCGCCATGCCGTCGGGCAGGCACTGGCTCAACAGGGCGCGGCGCAAGCATCGGGCCAGAACTCTGGCCAAAGCTCCGGCCAGAACACGGGCAACAACGGAAGTCAGACCTCCGGTCAGCGTGCCGAAGGGCAGGGCCAGGCCGCCTTCGCAGGGGGCGAAAACCCGCAGAATGGTGCGGGTCATAACGGTGGGTCAGGTAAAAATACGTATGAACCTGACAATGCGCATTTATCCATATTCGCCCAATCACAGGCGGCAGGTTCTGACAGAGGGGCGGGCAGGTCCGCAGGTGGCCCGGAATCGGGTAGCCGCCGCGGCGTGCTGGCATGACAGCTAAGGGAAAACCGCAATGAGCAAGGACAAGAAAGACGGCGATGAGGCCGCCAAAAAGGGCGGTGGCCTTGTCGGCAAGATCGTCCTTCCGCTGGTCATGCTGGCGGCTGGTGGCGGCGGCGTGTTCGGCCTGATGGCCGCCGGCATCATCGGCGACCATGCCGAGGCGAAAGAAGATAACGCGCCCAAGCTCGTCGAGAAGGGCGAGGAAGATCCCTATCCCACTGCCGAGGAAGGCGAGGAAAAGGGCGAAGGCGCCTATGTCCCCGGCGAAAACGGCAGCGAATACCGCACCGCCTATTACAACTTCGACGGTGAGTTCACCTCCAACCTGCGCAATTCGCCGGCGATGGTCCAGCTTGGCCTCGCCGCCTCGACCCAGCGCGACGGTCGGGTGCTGATGTGGCTGAAGAAGCACGAAACCGCGATCCGCTCGAAGATCCTGATCGAGCTGTCGGACACCGACGAGATGGAGTTCGCCTCTGCGGTTGGCAAGGAGCGGCTGCAACAGCGCATGGTCCAGGCGATCAACGAGGTGCTCGAAGAGGAAGAAGGCTTCGGCGGCGTGGACAAGGTCTACTTCCGGAGCCTGATCGTCCAATGAACCTGAACCATCAGTCCTTCGTGGCAGAGCGGCGCGTGGCGATGCACTGCGCGGCGCTGGTTTCGGCCAAGCCCGATGCCGATGCCCGGCTGACCGCTTTCGGTCGCCTCGGAAGCGCGCTCGAACCGGCGCTGGCAACCCGGATGGCGGCGGTGTTCAACGCCAACGGCTGGACCTGCGAGGCGGGCGAGGCCGAAGTGATGCTGGCGCGCGAGCTGGCCGAGAAGATCGCCCCGGTCGCGGGCAACTTCATTCTCCCGGTGGGCGATGCGGGCGGACGGCTGTTCGCCACCTTCGCCCTGCCGCCGATCCTCGCCCGGCTCGAAGCCATGTTCGGCGGCGATGCGGGCGCGGTCGATTTCAAACCCGGCCCCAAACTCCCCAGCTCGATCGAGCTGCTGCTCAAGCGGCTGGCCCGCGCTTTGACCGAGGCGCTTGGCACCTGTCTCGATGCCGCCGCGTTGCGGGCGGGCGAAGAGGCCACTTTTTCCACTGACTATGCCAAGCTGGCGGTCTTTCCCGGCCAGGCTGATGCGGTGGTGATGCCGATCCGGGTGGCGGCGCCCGAAGGCCCGGCCATCACGCTGAAGCTCGCCTGCCGTCCCGGCACCGTGTCGCGGCTGCTGACCCATTTCAGCGAGGGCGGGGCGCAGCCCAAGCCGGTTATCCCTGAAATTCTGCCTTCCGCCATCGCCGATGTGCCGCTGCCCATGCGCGCGCGTTTGGCGGAGATGAAGGTGCCCGCTTCCAGGCTCATGAACCTCAGGCCCGGACAGGTGCTGCCGATTGCCGTGGCGCGCTCGGTCCCGCTGTTCGTGGGACAACACCGCGTCGCCAGCGGAGCCATGGGCGAACAGGATGACCGCGTCGCGTTGCAACTCGACCGCGTGCTGCTGACAGGAGACAAGGCGTGAGTATTCCCTTTGCCAACCTTGGTATGCTCAAGGACATCGACGTTGCCGTCTCGGTCGAGCTGGGCTCGTCGTCGATGCGCCTGCGCGACATCTGCGCGCTGGGCGAGGGGCAGGTGATCATGCTCGACCGGCTGATCGACGAGCCGCTCGACCTGCTGGTCAACGGCAAGGTCGTGGCGCGCGGCGAGGTGGTGGCCGAGGGCAACCGTTTCGGCCTGCGCATCATCGAACTGGCAGGCGGCGAGGCGGACGATGCGATCCCCGCTCCGTCTGCCTCGGCCGGGCCGGTGGGAGGCCTCTAAGGTGGGCTGGTATCTGCTCAAGCTGGCGATCCTGCTGCCGCTGATCGCGGGCATGATCTGGGGCAGCCTGAAGCTGGCCAAGAAGCTGCAGGCGCAGGTCGGTGCCGGCGGCGAAGGCCGCCAGCGCACGATCAAGGTGGTCGAGACGATGATGCTCTCGCCCGGCCAGCGGCTGGCGGTGATCGAATACAACGGGCGCGACATTCTGGTCGCTTCGTCGAAGGCCGGGTTCACCTGGCTGGCCGAATGCGCGGCGCAGAGCCGCACTCAGGCCAAGACGAAAGCCAGGAGCGAAGCGCAGTTTCTGGCCGACCTCGACGAGGACTCGTTCCCCCAATGACCAATTATGGTAAACGGGCGCTTAGCATTTGCGCGGCGCTTGGCGCGCTGCTGATGCCCGCGCTGGTTCACGCGCAGGTCGCGAGCGAGGCCGCCGTGCCCGGCGCGCTCGACCGCGCTTTCGGCGAACTGTCGAACGGGCCGGGCGGCACGCTGAGCCTGTCGCTTCAGCTGCTGCTGGTGATGGGCCTGCTCACGGTCCTGCCCGCGCTGGTGCTGATGATGACGAGCTTTACGCGCATCATCATCGTGCTGGCGATCCTGCGGCAGGCGCTGGGCCTGCAACAGTCGCCACCCAATCAGGTGCTGATCGGGTTGTCGCTGTTTCTGTCGATGTTCGTGATGGCGCCCACGCTCGACCGGGTGAACGCCGAGGCGATCCAGCCCTATTCCGCCGATCAGATCGGCGCCGAAGTGGCGATCGAGAAGGCGGGCGATGCCTTCCACGCCTTCATGATCCGGCAGACCCGCGAGACCGATCTCGCCATGTTCACCGACCTTGCCAAGCATCCCGGCTACAGCTCGCAGGCCGAGGTGCCGTTTTCGATCCTGCTTCCGGCCTTCGTGACCAGCGAGTTGAAGACCGCCTTCCAGATCGGCTTCATGCTGTTCCTGCCCTTTCTGGTGATCGATCTGGTGGTCTCCTCGGTGCTGATGAGCCTCGGCATGATGATGATGAGTCCGATGCTAGTATCTTTGCCTTTCAAACTC
This sequence comes from Aurantiacibacter xanthus, assembly GCF_003584015.1. GTDB lineage: Bacteria > Pseudomonadota > Alphaproteobacteria > Sphingomonadales > Sphingomonadaceae > Alteraurantiacibacter > Alteraurantiacibacter xanthus. The sequence continues at coordinate 24,655 of NZ_QXFM01000138.1, read as the reverse complement.
TTACTGTTCGTTCTTGTCGACGGGTGGGCGCTCCTGATGGGCTCGCTTGCGGCCAGTTTTCTATAGCGAGGTTCAGGTCCGATGGATGAAATGCCCGCCCTGCTGGCGCTTGCCGACCGGATGCTGTGGACCACCGCGCTGATCGCCGCGCCGATCCTGCTCGCCAGCCTTGCGGTCGGCCTTGTGGTCGGCCTGATTCAGGCGGCAACCTCGGTCAACGAACAGACGCTGACCTTCGTACCCAAGCTTGCCGCGATCTCGCTGGTGCTGGTGGTGCTCGGCGCGAGCATGATGGTGCTGCTGTCCGACTTCCTCACCGAGATTTTCAACCAGATTGCCACGATCGGGCGATGAGCGGCCTGTCGTTCGGCATCGGACCGCTCGAGGCCGAATTCTGGCGGGTGATCTTCCTGATGACCCGGATCGGCGCGGCGATGATCGCAGCGCCGATTTTCGGGGCCATGGGGGTGCCCGCACAGGTGCGCATTGTCGCTGCCGGTGCGGTGGCGGTGTTCGTCGCTGCCTGGACCGACGTTTCCGCGCCGCCCGAAATCTTCAGCCTCGCAGGCCTGCTCGCGGTTGCGGGCGAGGTGGTGGTGGGCCTGACGCTCGGCTTCGTGCTCCAGATCGCCTTTGCCGGGCCGGTGCTCGCCGCTGAAGTGATCGGCGGGGCGATGGGGATGTCGATGGCCATGACCACCGATCCGCAGGCCGGAACGCAGATCAGCGCCTTCGGGCAGTTCTTCACCATCGTGCTGACGCTGATCTTTCTCGCGCTGGGCGGCCATTTGCAATGGCTGCAACTGGTGGTCGAGAGCTATCTGACCTTCCCGCCGGGCGAAAGCTGGCTGGGCGATGAGCGCGCGATGATGATCGCCGGATTTGCCACGCAGCTGTTCCAGTTCGGCGTGCTGATCTCGCTGCCGATCACGCTGGTGCTGCTGATGGTGCAGGTGCTGACCGGCATTCTCAGCCGTTCGGCGCCTTCGCTGAACCTGTTCGCGCTGGGGCTGCCCTCGGGCGTGCTGGCGGGGCTGGGCGCGCTGATCGTGGCCTCGCCGCTGATCTATGCCGAGTTCGAGACTATCGCCCGCACCGGGCTCGACAACGTCGCACTGGTGATTGCGCCATGAGCGGGGAGAGCAGCGGCGAGAAAACCTTTGCCCCAACCGCCCGCAAACGGCGCGAGGCGGCCAAGCAGGGCGATGTCCTGCGCAGCAAGGAGCTGGCCACCGCCGCGACCATGATCGCAGGGCTGGCCTGGATGATCATGGCCGGGCCATGGGTGCTCGACGAACTGCGCAAGCTGGTCATCACCGCGCTTACTTTCGATGCCAATTCGCTCGAACGGGGCGGGGCGGGCGACGTGCTGGCGATCATTCCCGATGTCGCGGTGCCGGTGGTGATCCTCGGGCTGATGGTGCCCGCTGCCTCGCTGGTGGCGCAGTTGTCGTTCGGCGAGGGGCGCTGGGTGGCGGAAAACCTCCAGTTCAAGGCCAAGCGCATCAATCCGATGACCGGCCTCAAACGCATCTTCGGGCCGCAGGGCTGGATCGAGATGGGCAAGGGCCTGATCAAGGTGGCCCTGCTCGGCACGATTGCCTTCGTGTGGATGAAGATGACGCTGCCCGACATTTCCGACCTCGGCCGCGCCACGCTCGCGCGGCAGCTCGAAATCGCGTGGAGCGCGGCGATCTCGCTGATTGCCTCGCTGGCGGGCGGGCTGGTGGTGATCGCGCTGATCGACCTGCCGATCCAGTGGCTGCGCCGCGATCAGCGGCTGAAAATGACGCATCAGGAAATGCGCGACGAGAACAAGGAAAGCGAAGGCTCGCCCGAGACCAAGTCCGCGCGCCGCCAGCGCCAGCGCGAGATCGCCATGGGCGCGCTCGGCCCGGCGATGAAGGATGCGCAGTTCGTCATCACCAACCCGACCCATTTCTCGGTCGCGCTCGTCTACGATCCCGAAAAGGCCGGCGCGCCGATCGTGCTCGCCAAGGGGCGCGGCGAGAAGGCGCTGGCGATCCGCGAAGTGGCCGCCGACATGCAGATCCCGGTGCTCGAATATCCGCCGCTGGCGCGCTCGCTCTACTACACCACGCGCGAACGGCAGGTGATCCGCGAGGAGCTTTACGCCGCCGTCGCCGCCATTGTGGCCTTCGTGCTCTCGATCCGCCGGGGCGAGACCCCGCCGCTGCCGCGGGTCAGCGTGCCGGTCGAAATGCAGTTCGACGCCGAAGGTCGCACGTCGGCTTAATCGCAGCAGGAAAGGGCCGTTCTAGTAGCCATGGAAAGCACCTCAACCAGTTCGACAAGCTCGATCATCACGACGCTTGGCGCGGGCAGCGGGATCAACATGAAACAGCTCGCCAGCGACCTGGCCGTGGCGCAGTTCAAACAGCGCAACGACAGCCTCGCCGCCAGAGGCGAACTTCTCGCGCAGAAGATTTCGGTCGCTTCCACGATCAAGAACGGCTTTGCCACGCTGGCCAGTTCGCTGGGCGATGTAGTGCGCACGGGCAGCCTCGCGCCGCTGCCCAAGGTCGCCAATTCGGCCGTCGCTACGGCCAGCACGCCGCTCGGCACGATCGGCAAAGGTAGCTATTCGCTCGAAGTGACGCAGCTGGCCAGGCGGCAGGTGCTGACCGGCCCGGCAATGGCTTCGGCCACAGATCCGATCGGTGCGGGAACGCTCACGATCCGCTTCGGCAAGATGGATGGCGCGAGCTTCGCCGAGGATACTGAACAAGCTGCGGTCGAGATCACGCTCGAAAGCGGCTCGACCCTGAAAGACGTTGCCAACAAGATCAACGCAGCCGGAGCGGGGGTTACGGCCTATATCGCCCAGACCGTCGACGGCCCGCAACTCGTGGTGAAGGGTGCCGAAGGCGAGCAAAGCGGCTTCGTGATCGAAGCGACCGAGACGCCCGGTGAAGAGGGACTCGCCGCGCTCGCCTGGGAACCGACCACGGGTGCGGCTGCACAGCTCAAGGACACGTCGCAGGATGCCAGGTTCACGCTCGACGGGCTGGCCATGTCGAGCAAGACCAACAGCACCGGGCAGATCGCACCGGGGCTGCAACTGAGCCTGACGGGCACCAATGCCGGATCGCCCACCACGGTCAGTTTCGCCAACACCACCGGCGGCGTGGCGCAGACCATGTCCGATCTCGTCACCGCGCTGAATGAAATCGTGAGCGAACTGAACCGCGCCACCAATGTCAAAAGCGGAGAACTGCGCGGCGATCCCGGTGCGCGCTCGCTCAAGCTGGCGCTCGCGAAACTGCCGGGCAGCGTGGTGATGCCCAATGCTACCGGCAATGCACCGAGCACGCTGAGCGACCTTGGCCTTGTCATCAACCGCGATGGCACCTTCAAGATCGACGATGATCGCCTTGCTGCGACGCTCGAACGCGATCCCGATGGTGTGGCAGCGATGTTCACCACCGGCCTGTATGGCGTCTATTCGACCTTCGACAAACTCGCCCGCAATGCCGGATCGACCGGCGATGCGAACTCCCTCGGCGCTTCGATCAAGCGCTACGAAGGGCAGGCGGAGAAGGTCACCGAGATGACCGCCGAAATCGCCGAGAAGCAGGAAGCGCTGCGGCTGCAGATGGTGGCACGCTTCGCCAAGGCCGATGCCCGCGTGGCCGCCTCGCAATCGACGCTGACGTTCCTGCGCCAGCAGATCGATTCCTGGAACGCGAGCAAGAACTGATGCTGATGCTTAGCCAGAACCCGCATGACGCCTATCGCAAGGTGCAGGTCAACGCCCGCATCCTGGGCTCGGACCCCAAGGACCTCGTGGCGATCTGCTTCGAGCAGGTGGTGAGCGAACTGGGCCGCGCCATCCGTGCGAACGATGCAGGCGATACTGGCAGCCGCTCCGACGGACTGACCCGCGCGATCGCCGCGATCACGGCGCTGGAAATGGGGCTCGACCGTAACAACCCCGTCGCCGGAGCGCTCGAGCACCTTTACAGCGCCGCGCGTGAGACGATCCTCGACTGCGTGATGACGTTCGACACCGGCGCTCTGGCCGAAGTGCGTTCAGACTTTGCCGAGATCGGCGCTGCGCTCACCGCAGCGGGCTAGCGGAACAGCCGCGGCAGAAAGTCTTTCAGATAGCGGCGCCAGTTGATCCAGGTGTGGCCGCCGCCGGTTTCCTGATAGTCCACGGCAATGCCTTGCCCGGCGAACATCGCGCGGGTCGGGGCGGCGGTGGCGTAGAGGAAATCCTCGCTCCCCATCGCGTAATAGACCGGTTCGGGCATGGCCGCGCGCGCCTTCAGCGCATCGGCATTGGCGGCGACATAGTCGGCCACGTCGGACGGGCCGGAGAGCCCAAGACCCATCGAGAAAATACCCACTTCGCCGAACAGGTCGGGCCGGGTGACGCCGAAGCGCAGCGTGTGAGCGCCGCCCATCGAAAGCCCGGCCATGGCCCGGTGATCGGCATCGGCAAGGGTGCGGAAGTGGCTGTCGACATAGGGGATCAGGTCGCGGGTCAGATCGTTGCCGAAATCGGTGTTCGTCAGCATGTCGGCCCCCTCGCGGGCGGGCGTGTGCCCGAAGGGCATGACGATGATCATCCGCTCGGCCTCGCCCGCAGCGATCAGGTTGTCGGCGATGTAGTTGGCATGGCCCACGCTGGTCCAGCTGTCGGCGCTGTCGCCCGCTCCGTGCACCAGATAGAGCACGGGATAGCTGGCGCTGTCGGTCACGTAGCCGCTCGGGGTGTAAACGTAGGCCTCGCGTTTGGCATTGAGGGTGGAGGACCAGTATTCCACGCGGCTGACCACACCGTGCTGAATCGCCGGGTCATAGCTCTGGAACGCGCCCTCCGGCCCGATCACCTCGAAGGTCGAGTTGATGCCGGTGCGCTCCCGGCTGAAGGTCGTGGCAAGCGGATCGGGCACGCGCGCGCCGTCGACCGCGAAGTTGAAGCGATAGGTGTCAGCCGGAACGGGCAGGGTGGTGGTGCCCGACCATAGCCCGCTATCGTCGCGGGTGAGCGGCAGGCCGCGCTGTCCGCCGTCGAAGCCTGCCGGAATGATCGGATCGATGTCGGTGCTGGTCACGCGGACCTCTCGCGCCGAGGGTGCGCATAGGCGGAAGGTCACGCGGCCATCGGCCAGCACTTCGACCGAGGTATAGTCCATCTGCCCGAACGGGCCCTGCGGAAGGCAGGTGGCGGGCGCGTCCGCTGCCTCTTGCGCCATGGCAGGCGTGGCGCAGGCACCGATCAGAAGCGCGAGAACGATGGCGTGGTGTTTGGCCGACATTGGTTTTCTCTCCCTTTTTGCAGAAGGGTGAAGCCTGTCAGCTAAGCAAAGTCAATCGAGGGTGCGCCAACGAAAACGGGGGCCGCGATGGACCCCCGTTCGCATGTTGGCGTTGCGCCGGGCTTAGTTGCCGGCGCGGCGGGCCGCTGCGGCCACGGCCTCGGTGGTCGGGTTGCCGAGCGACAGTTCGCGGCCGTTCGGGAAGCGGATTTCCGCTGCCGATGCGCGGGTATCACCATCGCGTGCCTGGAAGGCGTCGACGATGATGTCGGTGCCCGCGGGCAGCGAGTTCCGGTTCCAGCCACGACGCAGCAGAGCCGACGGCGCGCCGCCTTCGATGCGCCAGCGCTCGGTCTTGCCGTTGCGGTTCACGTCGATGTGAATCCAGGAGTGGGGGTTCACCCACTCGAACATGACGACCTTGCCCGAGAGGCGGATCGGCTTGTTGCGGTCGAATTCGGTGGCGAACGAGTGGTGCGCCGCGGCGCCCACTGCGGTGATCGCCAGCACGGCGCCGATTGCGGCAGCGCTGAGCTTCTTGATCTGCATTGGTTACTCCTTGTCAAAATCCCCGGGTTTCGGACAAAATCTCAAATTGACTTTGTCTATTTGCCCGACCCAACATTACTCTGCGATTAAGTCGCCGTAGAGCAGGTGTTCGGAGAAGGGCACGCACTTGAACTCAAGCAGCTGCGCGTTCTCTTCCATCCGCCGGTACAGCGGCATCTTGATCGTCCACGGACGGGTGTAGATCTCCGGATCGTCGATCGTGGCCTGATAGTCGATGTGGTTCGGCCCCATCGGCGTGAAGCGCTCGGTGACTGTCGCGTGGTTGGTGAGATAGTTGCCGCTACGGTCGAGCCAGGTGACGCCTTCGATCATCTCGCCGCCGGGCAGCTTCACCAGACCCGGACCCTGCGCCAGTGTGGTCACGACGAGCGTATCGCCTTCCCACTGGCCGTAGGAGGTGCCCATCCAGGTGTCGATCGGCGGAATGCCGACCTCTTCCATGTGGATCACCCGGTTGGCCGAGGCATATTCATAGGCGATCAGGATATCGTCGCCATCGCCCTGAATGATCTGGAACGGGTGCGGCATGTAGGTCGCGCGCGGAATGCCGGGCAGATAGCAGGCCGCTTCCGGATCCCACTTGATAATGTTCTCACGGTGCTTGTTCAGCCGCTCCAGCGCTTCAGGCTTGTACGGAATCTCGCCGCCTTCGACGACGCCGAGACTGGGCGGAACCGCACCGATCGCGCCGAGCAGCGTATCGCCCTGCGGCAGCGGGTTCGGACCGGCGCTGTGCGGTTCGAGGTTCCAGTTGGCCTCGTTCATCACCTGCCACACACCGTTGATATTCGGTGCATCGCCGATGCGCGCCGGAGCGCTGGCTGCGTTCTGCTCGGCCAAAGCCGGCGTGGCGGGCAAGGTGGCGCAGCCGGCAAAGGCCAGCGCCGATGCCGCCAACAAGCTCAAGTGTTTAATCCCCCGCATGACCTCTCCTGTATGCATTACTGATTGAGTGCAAAGGCCGCGATCGTGCCTCCGGCATTGATCGCGACATACTGTCTGCCGTCACGGCCCCGATAGGTCATCGGGTTCGCATTGGCGTTGCCACTGAGTACGCTTTCCCAGAGCTGCTCACCAGTGGCAGCATCGAAGGCGCGCAGGCGCTTGTCGTTGGTGGCGCCGACGAACACAAGTCCGCCTGCGGTCACGCTCGGCCCGGCGCTGCCCGAGTTGCCGAGCACCTGACGGCCCTCGGGCAGTTCCTCGAACATGCCAAGCGGCACGGCCCAGGCGATCTCGCCGGTGTTGGCGTTGACCGCGGTGAGGCGCGCCCACGGCGGCTTGTAGCATGGCGCGCTGGTGCCGACCGGGCGGCCACGCTCGTCATACTCGCCCGAGAGCGGCGCGCTGAAGGTGAAGAACGGGCCCTTGCCGTCGACGCTGGCGCGGTCGTACTCGGGGGCCGAGGTGGCATCGAAGCTGTAAGGCTTTTCGCCCTCGACCTTCTCGACCCAGCCGACCAGCGAGGTGTCCTGCGCATTCACGTAAACAAGGCCCGTGGTCGGATCGGCCGCTGCGCCGCCCCAGTTCACGCCGCCGGTGCCGCCGGGAAGCTGGATGGTCGAACGCGGCGGAGCATCTGCGTCCTTGAACGCGAAAGGAGTGAACGGGCCGGAGTTGAAGAAGCCGCCCGCCTTTTCCCACATCGCATGGCAGGCTGCCGCGTGCTCGGGCGTGGTATCCTCGGGGCTGACGATGTCCTGATAGGTCATTGCGACCCGGCTCAGCGGCGGGGTGACGACCGGGAAAGGCTGGGTCGGGTGATAGTATTCGCCCGGAACATCGCCCGGCGGCACCGGGCGTTCTTCCACCGGGTGAACCGGCTCGCCCGTCTTGGCATCAAGGACGAAGAAGTAGCTCGACTTGCCGACATTGGCCAAGGCCATGTGGCCGCCGCTCTCGGTCTCGACCGGGATCAGCGGACCGGCATTGCTCATGTCGATGTCCCACAGGTCGTGGTGCACGGTCTGGAAATGCCACTTGTATTCGCCGGTGCGCGCATCGACCGCGACCACCGAATTGCCATAGACGTTGGTGCCGGGGCGGTCGCCGCCGTAGTAATTATGGGCGGGGCCGGCGATGGGGAGATAGGCGATGCCGGTGCTGGCGTCGTAAGTGGCGCTGAAGCCCCACATGTTGGTGCCGCCGCGATCCTTCCAGCCATCGCCCCAGGTCTCGTTATAGGGCTGGCCGGGATCGGGGGTGGTGTCGAACTCCCACAGGCGTTCGCCGGTCACGATGTCGTAGCCGCGCGGATTGCCCGGCTCGCCCTGCGGGTTTTCGAGCGAGGCCGCGCCAATGATCATGGTGTTGCCCGCAATCGTGGGCGTGCCGCCATAGGCGGGGCCGCCCATCGCGATCCAGCCACCGTCACCGAAGTCGGCGACCGGCTCACCCGTGGCGGCATCGAGGGCGTAAATACGGTCGCCCGCCGTCACCAGAATGCGCGGGGCATGGCTGGCATCGCCCGGCCAATAGCTGACGCCGCGGCCCGAATAGGTGCCGGGCCCGGCAAAAGCGCCCCGGCTGGCGGGAAGCTCACCTTCGTGAACCCAGATTTCCTCGCCACTGGCGGCATCGAGCGCGACGACGCGGCTCTGCGCCGGGAAGTACATCACGCCCCCGACCACGATCGGCACCGCCGTGTTGAACGCACGCAAGGGATAGGACCAGGCCGGGGCGAGGCCGCTCACATTGCTGCGGTTGATGTCGGCGAGCGGGGAATAGCGCGTGGCGGCGGCATCGCGCTGGATGCTGGGCCAGTCGCCATCGGCGGGCACGCTTTGCGCCACAAGGCCGCTGGCGGCAGTGCAGGCGAGCAAAGTCGCCGTTCCCGCCCTTAGGATCGCTCGCATTGCCATTGCTGCCGAATCACCCTCTCGCCTGATGTCGCCCCACAGAAGCGGGCATCTTGTTGATTCTGTCCTAAACTGCGGCTGGTTATTTGACAATGCCTTCTCGCCACGAAAAGCCCGGAGGGGGCCTGTGGCGGCGATGCTGGCTGCGAAATTTCCGCAAGATACGGAAAGTATGGCCTTTATTCGCTCTCTCTGCGTGTAGAAACATAGTGTACGAAAAATTGCACTTAGTAATGAAGTATGGCAATTAGGCTTGGCGGAAAGGCAGATCACCGCTAGCGGGAGTGCGAGAGGGAGCTTCGGACAGGATCAATCTGGCTGCGGCAACAATCCCTGACAACGAGCCAAAACAACGAGGGGTACAGGGCCGATGGGCGATTTACTTTTCAATATAACGGACTGGATGAGAGGCACGGTCCTGCTCGACTGGGCGTTCTGGATGCAGGAAACCGCGTTCAGCCTGTTCATGGTCGAGAACTTCTGGAACGTGCCGATTGCCCAGGCGATCCATATCCTTTCCATCGGTGCGGCCTTCGGGTCGGTGCTGATGGTTGTGCTGCGCGTGAACGGCATGGCCGGGGCGGGCCTGACCTTCGAGCAGACCGCCGCGCGCTTCGTGCCGTGGGTGCGCTGGAGCCTGCTGGTCATCGTGCTTTCGGGCCTGTCGATGATCATGGCCGAACCGGTGCGCAACATGATCAACGCCGTGTTCTGGATCAAGATGATCGCGCTGATCGTGATGGTGCTGGTTTCGCTGTCGTGGATCGGCTCGGTTCGCGCTGCCGCGCAGACGGCGGGCGCTGCCTATGTCGGCACCAGCGGGGCGAAGAGCACCGGCTGGGTCATCATGGCGCTTTGGTGCCTGATCATCGTGTGCGGTCGCTGGATCGCCTACGTGCCGGTGTAAGGGGGAGTTTCAAGACATGTATTATCCTGAACCGACGACGATCTGGGAATCGATCCAGTATTCTCCGCTCGGCATTTTCATCGCCGAAAGCACCTGGGCCTTCCCCACGATCGAGACGATCCACGTGATTGCTCTCGTCACCGTGCTTGGCACGATCTTCGTGATGGACCTGCGCCTGCTGGGTGTCGCCTCGAAGAACTATCCGGTCACCGCGATGAGCCGTGACACATTGAAATGGACATGGGGCGGGTTCGTGCTGGCGGCGATCACCGGCACCTTGCTCTACGTCTCCAAGACGTCGAGCTACATGATCAACCCGTTCTTCATGGGCAAGATGGCGCTGCTGGCGATTGCTGGCCTGAACATGGCCTATTTCCACTCGGTGACGTGGAAGACGGTCGACAACTGGGACACCTCGCCGGTCGTGCCGACGGGGGCCAAGGTGGCGGGGATCACCTCGCTGATCTTCTGGATCACCATCGTGTTCTTCGGCCGCGCTATCGGCTTCACGCTGGGCATCTACGATTGCTACATGGTGGGCCAGGGCGACAACGGTTTCATCGTCAACATGCTGGCCGGGATCGCCTGCGCGGGCGCCTGATCCCAACCTGACCAGACAACAAAAGGGGCAGGCGGACCGCGGTTCGCCTGCCCCTTTTCTTTGGTCACTCGGGCAGGGCGAAGATCGTGATGGCCGCTGAGGGCACCGCAGGCGTCGGCAGTTCAGGGGTGAAGCCGGGCAGTCCGAACGAGAGCGGATTTCCTGCCCCCGCCACCACCGCGATATATTGCTTGCCGTCCACCGCATAGGTGATGGGCGAGCCGTTGGGCACACCGGTGAGCGCACTGCGCCAGATCTGCGAGCCATCGTCCTGCCGGTAGGCGAGGAAGTCGCCGTCCATGCCGCCGGTGAACAGCAGCCCGCTGGCCGTGGCGAGCATCCCCATGTCGTAGGGCGCGCGGCGGCGGGTTTCCCACTTCACCTTGCCACTGGCCATGTCGATGGCCTGGACGAAGCCGAAATTGCCGTCGGAATCGGCGGGGGCCGCGTAGTAGATGTTGACCCCGCTGCTGAGGAACCCGCCCTCAGCCACCGGGCGCATCTCCATGCAGGTGTCGCGCGCGTTGACGAACAGCGTGCCGGTCGCCTCGTCGAAGGATGTGGGGCTCCAGTTGCGCCCGCCGCCAGCGTGCGGGCACATGAACACCGAACCCCGATCACGGCCCGGTATCTTGCTCGGATCGACGCTCTTGCGGCCCGTCACCGGATCAATCTGAGTAATGAAGTCCTGAAAGCCCATGTCGGCGGTGGAGATATATTCGCCGGTGGCGGCATCGAGCGTATCGAACAGGCCCTCCTTGCCGCCGGTCATCACCACGTGGCGGCGCTGGCCGTTCACATCGAGATCGCCGATCACGCGTTCGAACACCCAGTCGAGGTCGTACTGGTCGTTGGGCACGTGCTGATAGTACCACTTCAGCTCGCCGGTGCGCGGCACGAAGGCGAGGGTGGAGTTGGTGAACAGCCCGTCGTTGTTCGCACCCGGCAGGGCGTCGCGATAGGGGCCGGTGTCGTAGGTCTGCGCGACACCCCACAGGGCGAGGCCGGTCTCGGCGTCATAGGTGCCGCTGGTCCAGACCGAGCCGCCACGCCGCTCTGCATCGGGCACGCGGTTCCAGGTGTCGCCGCCCTCGGTGCCGGTCTTGGCGACGGTGTCGAAGGTCCACAGGGGCTTGCCGGTTTCGGCATCGAAGGCGGCGATCAGCCCGCCGCCGGGCTCCTGCGTGGCGAGGCCGGTCATGATCACACCATCGGCGGCGAGCGGACCGCCGTTGCTGCGCATGCCGGGGCGGTCGGTGATCTTGACGTCCCACGCCGGCCGCCCGCTGCGCGCATCGAGCGCCACCAGCGCGTTGTCCGAAGTGGCGACGTAGAGCTTGTCGCCATAGAGCGCGATCGCCTTCTTGGAGAGCGGCAGGACATCGTCGGGCAGACGCCGGTCATAGCGCCACAGCTGGCGTCCGTCGGCGGCATCGAAGGCGAACACGCTGTCGCCGAAGCCGAACACGTAGAGCACCCCGTCGCGCACCAGCGGTTCGTTCATCATCGCACCGGGCGGCAGCGCCTGCGACCAGGCGACCTGCATGGTGGCGATGTTTTGGGGTGTGATCTGCGCCAGCGGCGAATAGCCTTGCCCATTGTGCCCGCGCCGCCAGCTCAGCCAGTTTTCGGGCGCCGGATCGGACAGCATGGCCTCAGTCACGGGGGTGTAGTTGGCAAAGCGGTCCACCGGCTCGGGTGAGGCGGGGAAGGGATAGCGGTCGGTGATGCCGCCGATGCCCAGTTCGTTGCCCTGCTCGCCCACAGGAGCGGCGGGCAGCTGCGGACCGGCGAGCTGGCCACCGGTAAAGCCCAGCGCCGCTTCGCCCGTCGCGCCATTTTCCGACAGGATCAGCGCAGCGAGATCGACATAGTCGGCCTCATCGAGCGCGCTGGAGCCGCCCGGCGGCATCGAGCGGTGGATATAGTCGAACAGTTCGGCAGCGGGCACTTCACCCCATTTGCCGAGGAAGGCACCGCCCTTGAGCGCTCCGGCGAATTGCCCGCCCGCAAGGTCCGCGCCATGACACATCGCGCAGTGGACGGCGAAGGTCTGTCGCCCGCGCTCCACCTGCTCTGCAAAGCCCGTGGCCGACTGCGCGGTAACCGCGCCAGCAAACCCCATTGCCGCCAAGCCAGCCGATGCCAGCAGCAGCGTCCCCATTTTCCGTGTCATGCGCAGCTCTCCCAAAGCGCCTGTCGTGTCGCGCCCTCGGCTTTATGCCTTTGGAGCGCAGCCCGAACCTATCGGCGCGGTAGGGCGGGCGCAATTGCTACTCGGCGATGCCAAGCGGTGTCGCCACCTTGTCCGCGAACAGGGCATCGTAAAGCAGCACCTTGGCGGGCGAAATCCAGTCGCCGACACCGGTGTTGGCGCCGTCGAGCACCATCACCTTGCCATCGGGCACGGCATCGACCTCGGGCCACTGCGGCAGCCCCGCGCCGTTGGGGTCGCCAGTGGCGGCGAAGTTCACCCAATACTGGCTGACGAGGTCGGCAAAGGCCTCTTCTTCCGGGTTGCCGCACATCTGCTCGACCGACGAGCCGCCGGGGAAGGTGCGCGGGGCGCACAGGTTGTCGAACACGTAGGGGATCTCGCCCGTATGCGCGGCGCCGAGGTTTGCGCGGCCCTCGTCATAGGGCGGATCGTGGCGGAACCAGTAGTGATAGGCCTTCTGGCCGAGCTGCGCCTGATATTCCGCGAACTGGCGGTGCAGCCAGCTCATGTTGTCGCCGAAGGGCCGGGTCGCCATGGCCTGCGCCTCGGCATCGGTGCTGACCGGATAGGCCGCGCGGCCCAGTTCGACCTGATCGCCCCAGCGCATGGCTTCGCTCGCGTTCCAGCTGGCGAGCGTGGCGGGCGGGCCGAACAGAGCGGTGAAGCTGCCTTCGTCCTCGTTCGAACCGGTCAGCACGTCGACCTTCAACTGGCGGCCCTCGGCAAAGGTGATCGAGAGGTCTTCGGGCACGATGCGCCCGTCGATGATCATGCCCTGGCCGGGGATGGCTGCGAACACCTCCTCGGCGGGCAGGGCGCGCAGCTCGGCAAGGCTGGTGGTGCCGAGCTTCTCCTGCGCGGCGGCAAGACTGCGCTGTTCGGCGGCCTCGCGCGGGACCATGGGGGCGATGTTTAGGCCCATCCAGTTGCCGCTTTCGCTGATGACGCGGGTGATCAGGCCCTCAGCCGGAGGAGCGCCAGCGAGCGCGCCGTTCATCGCCGCGCCCGCGCTTTCGCCGAAGATGGTGACGCGCGAAGGATCGCCGCCGAACGCTGCGATATTGTCCTGCACCCATTGCAGCGCGGCAATGGCATCGCCCATCGCCTGATTGCCCGAGTGGCCGTCGCGCGCGGTAAGCTCGGGGTGGGCGAAGAAGCCGAGCGAGCCGACGCGGTAGTTGAACGTGACCACGACCACGCCCTTCTTCGCCAACTGGTCGCCCTGGCTGAACGGCGAGGAACCGCCGCCTTCGTTATAGGCCCCGCCATAGAGCCACACCATCACCGGCAGTTTGGCATCGGCCTCGTCGGCCGGGGTCCAGACGTTGAGATAGAGGCAATCTTCCGACATCGGCGGGCTGTCGGGCATATCGGTGGCGGAATTGACCGGGAAGCGTTGCGGAGCAGGGTTCTGCACACAGGTGTTGCCCCACTTATCGGCCCGGCGCACGCCTTCCCAGTTCGCGGCTGGCTGCGGCTGCTCCCAGCGCAGGTCGCCCACCGGCGGCGCGGCAAAGGGAATGCCCTTGAACACCGTGATGCCGTTGAGCTTGCCATCCGTGCCCTGCACGGCGCCGTTGCGCGTCATCGCCACCTGCTCGGGCGGAGCGGCTTCGGCTGAAGCGGGCGCGCTGTAGCTGGTGGCACAGGCAGCGAGGCCCAGACAGGCCATGGCGGTGAGTGCGCTACGCGCGGCAGGCGAGGTGGGCATCGGTTGGCATCCCTGTTGTATGTCGCGGCCTTCTGCGGGCCGGATTGGCGGTTGGCGGACACTCGCCGGAGCGCCCGCCAACGATCATGCGCTTAGTGCGAGCTGTTGCCCGCCGCGTCTTCCTCGCTCAGCGCTTCGAGACCGGCGCGCGAAGCGGTGATGTAGTTGCGCGGCTGCACGTTGCCCTCGTGGCAGGCATATTCGAAGAAGGCGTATTCGTCGTTCTTCGTCCAGTCGAGGCGCGCGGTCCACTTGTTGGTAAAGACCTCGGGGTCATTGTAGGTCAGCTCGTAGACGACGTGGCCCGGATCGGTCATCGTCAGGCGCTCGGTGACCCTGGCGTTCACACCGGTGGGGATGGTGTTGAACGGCGGCACGCCCATGGTCGCCATGTTGAGCGGCGAGGGGCCACGGTTGTAGGTATCGTGCGAGACGCTGTCACCGGCGACGATGTTGGTCGTCTCGATCACCAGCGTGTTGCCTTCCCACCAGCCGATCGACTGGCCCATCCACGCGCGCACGTCATCGGGCCAGCGCATGGCATCGGCGGCAGCCTTGTTGGCCACGATGGGGATCACGCGGGCATCGTGGATCATCTCCAGCTGGATCACGACATAGCCCGGCGCCTGCATCACGCGGATGCCGTTGTTGTAGCGGAACGGGAACATCGAGGCGGGGAAGCCGCGCGTGATGCAGCGGTCCCAGGTGTCGAAATCGCCCAGCCACTCGAAGTCGGTGTTGGGGGTCCAGCTCGACCGGCCCGCCTGATAGCGCTTCTGCGCATCTTCGGTGAGGGCGGGAAGCTGACCATTGGCCGGATAGACCAGCAGCGAGGTGCGGCGGCCCGAGGCATCCGATTCCACCCAGTGGCCCATGCCGATGGTGCCGGCCTCTTCCTCAGCAGCATAGGCAGCATCCGAACGGCCCGCCTGTTCCTGACGTGCGGCGAATTCCTCTTCGGTGAGGTAGAAGCGGTCGCCATATTGCGCCGGGCGGTTCATCGGCAGGCTGGCGATGTTGTCGATCGGATAGGTGCCGCGCAGGTCGGGGTCGCCCCAGCTGGTCCTGGGTGGATCGAAATCGGTCGGGACGGGCGCGATGGTGGTCAGATCGTCGGGCACGACGTTCTGCGCCGCTGCGGGCATCGCGAGCGCCAGCGAACTGGCCGACAGAACGAACATGGTTCGTCCGAGCATGGTCTTCAAAGTGGTCATTGCGTTCTCTCCTGAAAGCGGTTGGCGGCCAGACCCCCGTCAGGCCACCATGAAAATCAATCTTCGCGGCGTTTTAGGCCTCCTGCGGCCGGGTCCATCGCCGGGGGCGGCCCGGCGTTCTCGCCCACCGGTTCGAGCATCAGGCCGCGGGCATATTCCTGCTCGCGCCGGGCGCGGTCGGACGTGATGTAGCCGCGCAGCTGCACGTTGCCTTCGTGGCAGGCGTATTCGAACATCTGATAGTCGTCGTCGCGCGTCCAGTTCACGCGCAGGGTGAAGGGCGCGGTCCAAACCACCGGGTCTTCATAGGTCATTTCATAGGTGATCGTGTCGGGCCCCACCATGGTGAAGCGCTCGACGACCTTCGCCTGCTCGCTCACCGGGGTGGTGTTGTTGGCCGGAACGCCGAGCGTGCCGTTCGAGAACACCGAAGCGCCGGTGGTGAGGTTGGTGGTCTCGACCTCCAGCGTGTTGTGATCGACCCAGCGGCCCCGGCTCGACCCATACCAGCCGGTGACGGCCTCGGGCCAGTGCCCGCCTTCGCCCACCGGAATGATGCGGGTGCCGAGCATCTCGATCACGATGGCGACCTGTCCGGGCGACTGGAAGATGCGCAACCCGTTGTTGTAGCGCGCCGGATACATCGCGGCGGGAAAGCCGCGCGTGATGCAGCGGTCGTAGCTGTCGAAGTCGTCGGTCCAGTCGTAGGTCTGGCCGATCAGCCAGCTTGACCGCATCAGGGCCGAGCGGCGGCGGCCTTCGTCGGTCCATTCGGGCAGGCGGCCATCGGCGGGCGAGACCACCATCGAGGTGCGGCGCACCCCGGCCTGATACTCGATCCAGTGGCCAAGCCCGATGGTCGACTGCTCGTCCTCCACCTCATAGGCCTCTTCGAGCGCATCGACCTTGCCCTGTTCGGCGGCCATTTCCTCGGCCGTCTTCCAGAACCGGTCGCCATAGCGTTCGGGGCGGTTGACCGGCAGGTCGGCGATGTCGTTGATCGGCCAGCTGCCGCGCAGGTCAGGCTCGCCCCACGAGGTGAGGCTCGGCCGATAGGCATCGGACACCGGCGGCATCACGGTGAGGTCTTCGGGCACCTCCTGCGCCGCAGCGGGCAGGGCCAGCGCGAGGCTGGCAGCGCCGATCAGGAACAGTGTTCGTGGCATTGCGTCTCTCCCCCATTGGTGCGCGCCGCTGCCTGCGCTGGACGCGGCAGCGGCACGCCGCGCGTCACCGTTACTGACCCTCCGGCAGAGCGAAGGTCACGTACTTGCTCGGCCCCGGCTCGGGCAGGCCGAGGCCGCCCGCGAAGTGGCCCACGCCGCCCACCGGCACGGTGATATATTGCCGTCCGTTCAGCGAGTAGATTGCGGGCACGCCCTCGGTCGCGGCATCGAAGCGGTATTCCCACAGGACTTCGCCGGTATCGGCATCGCGGGCGCGGAAGGCGCGGTCGGTCGCGGTGCCGACGAAGATCAGCCCGCCCGCCGTCGCCACCGGCCCGCCACGCGGAGCCTGCGCACCGACGCCGGTAATGCCCTTCTCCTCCAGCGTGAGGATCTCGCCGTTGGGCACCTCGTAAAGCTTCTCGCCCGTGGTCATGTCATAGGCGGTGAGCAGCGAGAACGGCGGTTCGATCGGCACCATGCCGTTCGACTGCAACCAGAAGTTGGTCGGCCAGCGATAGGGCATCACATCGGGGTCGCCGTGGTTGGGCATGGCGGCCAGCGCGCTTTCGCGCTTGTCGGGCAGCAGGTTGAGTAGCAGCGGCAGCTCGCGGCTGACGACATAGACGCGCTTCCTCACCGGATCGCTGGCCACGCCGCCCCAGTTGGTGCCGCCGTTGTGGCCCGGCATTGAGACCGACCCGGTGCCCAGGCTCGGCGGGGTGAACAACCCATCGTTGCGCGCGGTGGCGAGCTGTTCGCGCACCTTGGCCTGATCCGCCTCGGGGATATAGGGATTGATCATCGTGGCATCGAAGTGATCGCGCCCGAACCGCTCGGGCCAGGTCGGCACCGGCTGGGTCGGCGAGCTGTGTTCGCCCGGCACGTCCGACTGCGGCACGGCGACCTCCTCGATCGGCCAGACGGGCGTGCAGTCGCGCCGGTCGAGCACGAACAGGAAGCCCTGCTTGCTGGGCTGGATGACGACCGGCACATCCTTGCCATCGTGGCGGATGGTCATCAGCTTGGGTGCGGTCGGCAGGTCGTAGTCCCACAGGTCGTGGTGGACGGTCTGGAAGTGGCAGACGCGCTCGCCGGTTTCGGCATTCAGCGCCAGCACCGAGTTGGCGAACAGGTTATCGCCGGGCCGGTTGCCGCCGTAGAAGTCGTAACGCGCGGTGCCGGTGGGGATATAGGCGATGCCCGTTTCCTCATCGATCGTGAATTCCGACCAGTTGTGAATACCGCCGAACTTCTCGCGATCCGCCGCAGGCCAGGTGTCCGAGCCGAATTCGCCTTCGCGCGGGA
Organism: Aurantiacibacter xanthus; assembly: GCF_003584015.1. Lineage (GTDB taxonomy): Bacteria > Pseudomonadota > Alphaproteobacteria > Sphingomonadales > Sphingomonadaceae > Alteraurantiacibacter > Alteraurantiacibacter xanthus. Next base: position 6,814 of record NZ_QXFM01000138.1, on the reverse strand, counting down.
CCACGTGGAACACCCATTTCAGCGCGCCGGTGCGCACGTCATAGGCGCCGATGTCGGCGGGTGAGGAGGCGTAGTCATAATGCCCGGCGGGCAGGGGGACGATGAAGGTATCCTTGTAGATGCGCCCCGGATTGTCGTTCATCAGCGGGCCGTTGGGGGCGGTGCCATCAGGCCGGAGGATGCCGCGCAGGTCCACGCCGCCATCGGTGCCGAAGTCGGCGAAGAATTCGCCCGTCTTGGCGTTGATGGCGCGCAGGCGGCCATCGTTTTCGACCATCAGCCGCTCTTCGGTGCCGTCGGCGCTGGCCCAGTAGGTGATGCCGCGCGCGCCGATGCGGCCCTCGATGTTCGAGCGCCACAGCTCGGTGCCCGTGGCGGGGTCGAGCGCGACGAGATTGCCGTCGCCCGCGAGTACGATCATCCGTCCGCCCGCCACGATCGGGTTGAAGCGCGGCGGCTGGCCTTCGCCGGTGGGGAATTCCCACGCGACCTGGAGCTGGCTCACATTGCTGCGATTGACTTGGTCAAGCGGGGAGTATTGCGCCGAATCCTGGCCGCCGAGATAGGCGTCCCACTCGACGTTCGCCAGCGAGGGCGCGACGTGGCCAGCGCCTTCGGAGGAGACCGTCGAACAGGCGCCGAGTGCCAGCGCGAGCGACGCGCCCACCAGCAGACCCAGCTTGCGACCCCATGCCGGCTTCGTTTCGGTTGCCATACTCAATCCTGCTCCCACACCTGTGTGCAGCCGCTTTCGGCTGATCCCGAAAGCTGCCTAGCCTCTTCACAGGGCATTCAACAAGGGGCAAAAAGGTATCGAGTTTGACAAAATCCGAAATAGTGGCGTGCCGGCAGGGATCGCGGGGGGCTTATTCCCCGCTGTCTTCGGTGCGCATTTCGTGCCCGGCGACGGTGCCCTCGGGGCCGGCTTCTGCGCCTGCGAGCGGGCGGTCGATCTCGGCATTGGCGGCGTAGATAGTTGAGTTTGTCATTCCGCCGCTGGCCTCAAGCCGCACGGTGACATTGTCCATCGAACGGTTCTGCCAGTACCAGCCATGGATGCCGGTAAACGCGGGGATGTAGATGCCCTGCATTTCGTGCGCATCGCCGATGCCATAGCTCTCGGTCATCTCGGTGCCGCCCTCGAACGGGTGGGCATGCATGTCGTAGTGCAGTTCGCCCGTACCGGACCAGCGGAAGGCGACCTTGGCGCCTTCGGGGATCGTGTACTTGAACTCGACCGATTCGAACGGGGCGAGTTCGTATTCCCATACGTCGGTCACGCCGGCGATCGGGGCAGGCGCGCTGTCGGACAGGACCAGCACCTCCTGCCTGGCCATCCGCTCGTTGCCGCGCACGGTTTCCTCGCCGAGCGGATCGGCGATCTCGGTCAGGCCCAGCTTGGCACCCACGCCGGTGGGATCGTAGCCGGTCTCGGCGGGCAGCACGAACAGCACCGTGACAGCACCGGCAAGCACCACGAGGCCTCCAACGATCAGGGGGAGTTTCGACTTGGTGGCGGTCTGGGTCATGATGCAAAATATCCTGATAATTGTACGAAAGTGAGCAGGAGGCCGACGCAGATCAGCGCCACGTTGGCGACCCTGGCGAAGGTGGCGAAGCTCGCCCGGTCGCGCCATGCGCCGAGCAGCAGAACCACGAAAGTGAGTACGAGAACCTGCCCTAGCTCGACCCCGATATTGAATGATATCAGGTTGATAAGCAGGCCATTGGAGGACATGTCGAGGTCCATCACCTTGGTCGCGAGGCCCAGTCCGTGGAACAGCCCGAACACGAGAACAACGATGCGGGTATCGAAGTTCAGGCCCAGCCGGGCGAAGCCGCCGAGGTTCTCGACGCCCTTGTAAACCACCGAGAGCCCGATGATGGCATCGATGATATGGGCATTGCCGCCGATTCCCAGCAGCACGCCGCCCAGCAGGGTGAGCGAATGGCCGATGGTGAACATCGACACATAGAGCACCACGTCCTTCAGCCGGCGCAGGAAGAACACCACGCCGACAAGGAAGGCGATGTGATCGTATCCCGTCACCATGTGCTTGGCGCCGAGATAGAGGAACGGCAATGGCGCCGCCCCGTCGATCGACTGGACGAAGGCCTTGTCCCCTTCCGCCACGTCATGCGCCAGCGCGGGCGCGGCCAGCGTCAGTGCGACAAGCGCGAGCACCGCCATCGCGGCCAGCGGCGCGGCAGAGGGTTTGTCAGGTGCTCCGGGCATCGCCAGTAGCCGCTTCCAGCTGGGCGGGCGGGTACATCTGATGGCAGGCCGAGCACACGTTGTAGACGGTGCCGCCCACCTCGAACACGGCATCGGGGTCCTGATCGAGTGCAGCCTGTTCGGCCTTCTTCGATACCTCTTCGAGCGCATTGGCAAAGACCGGCCAGTCGTCGCCGCGGCCCTTGGCATAGCCTTCGCTCTGCAAATCCCTCGCGAACCCTTGCAGCTTGCGCGCTGCCTCCACGAGCTTGGCCCAGTCCGCATCGGTCCTGGGTTCGAACTCCTCCTCGACCACCGACCCATCGGGTTCGAGCCGGCTTTCGAACCGCACCGCGCCCCAGTAAATGTCGGTCGTCGGCTGCACTTCGTTCGCCATCATCTGCTGCACGGTGCCGTACGGCAGATCGGCTGCTTCGGGCTCGCTGCTGCAAGCCGCCAGTGTCAGCAGCGGGAGAAGGGCGATTCGGCTTGCGCGCAAGGGCAGGAATTTGATCATAGCAACCTCTCGTATTCTCTCAGACTGCCGCCAAGCTGACAGGTTTTGTTGACAAAGTCTGTTTTTTCGCGTCAAGCGCCCTTGCGTAAATCTGTCGTAAAGCTTGGGCTGTCCATAGCAAGGTCGACAAGAAGTCGGGAATATTTTCTGGCTCGATAATTACATAGTGGAAGGATTTTTTGGAATGGCTTTCGAGACGACCGCACTTGGCAAATGGACCCGTGCCGGCATCGCGGCGATCGGGCTCGGGGCGCTGGCCGTGCCCGCCATCAGCGCGTTGGCCATGCCTGCTGAAGAGCCTGCCGCTCCGGCGGCTGCCGAGGCCCCGCTGACCGAGGCGCAGATGGCCGAGAGCAAGGCGCTGTTCAGCCAGTTCAGCTGCGGCGCGTGCCATGCGCTGGCCGAAGCTGGCGGCACCGGCCACATCGGCCCCGAGTTCGACGGCAACGAGGGGATCGACAAGGACTACATCGTGACCATGGTCAGCAACGGCCAGGGTGCCATGCCGAGCTTTGGCGGGATGATCGATGAAGCCCAGATCGAGCAGCTCGCGACCTATATCATGCAGGTCAAGAAGTAAGCACCGCACGCCCGATCCGCTGACCGAAGGGCCGGAAAGCAGTTGGCTTTTCCGGCCCTTTCGCTGTTCAGTTGGCGGGCGTAATCGGCGGGGTGCTGGCGCTGGTCTGGGCGAAGTAATTGGTGACTCCGTCCGGATCGTTGAGCCAGACCGTGGTGAGCCCGAAGCCGGTCAGCCGGTTAAGCGGGGTTTCCACCGGAATGCCGCGATGCTTGCCGCGCGCGTCGACCAGCGCCGCATCGCTCACCACATACTGGATGCCCGAGGAGCCGGTATCGGCGGGCAGGTTGTCGCCCATCTTGTAGAGCAGCACCGTGGTCTCGCCGTGGGCATAGGGGTAGATCGTGGTGCCGAGGATGGGGGCCTCGTAAGGAGGCAGTTCTTCCAGCCCCACGAAGTCGCGATAGAATGCGCGGCTTTCCTCGATGTTCGAGACATGGATGCCCACGCCGACGCCATCGTCGGAATGGTCGAGCGCATCGGGCGCAGCGATCAGCACGATGTCGAGCCCCGCCGGATCGCTGACCAGCGCCTGTTTCGCGCCATCGGGCCGCTCGACGAACTCGGGCGCGGCGAAGCCTGCCGCCACGAACCGCTCGCGCACCGTGTCCGCATCGGGATAGCGCAGCATCAGGAAGCGAATGCCCGTGCCGCCCTTGTAGCCGCCTGCGAGGTTGTACAGCCGGTCGCCCTGTTGCCCCGCCGAAAGCTTGATCTGCATCGCGCCGACCCCGGTGAGGATCATCTGCTGCGTGCTGGTGAGCTGGATCGGGTTCAGCGCGTGCAAGGCCAGTGCGCCGGTGTAGAACGCCGTCATCTGCTCGGTCAGTTCGCGCGGGAAGCGGCGGAACACGTTCATGCCCTGGGCGGTGAACAGTTCGGCGTTGTTCGCCTCCAGCTGCGCCTCGCTCAGCGCGCCGGGCTTGTAGGCGAGATCGGGATCGGTATCGAGCACCGCGCCTTCGGGCGTGGTGACTTGCGCCACGGCAGGGCTTGCCGCCAGCGCGAGGGTGGCGACCCCCAGCAGGATTGTGCGCATTTGTCCTCTCCTAGTTATCGGGCAGCGCCCAGACGATCACCCGTTCAGCATTGGCCGGGGCGCCGCTGGCGTCAAGCACCGGTTCGGCGGTTCTGCCGGTGGCGACCACTGCGAGATATTGCCGCCCGTCCTTGCCGAGATAGCTCATGGGGATGGTCTGCGCGGCATAGTCGAGCTGCTCGCTCCACACGAGGGCGCCGGTCTGGCTGTCGAAGGCGCGAAACACGCCGTCGCTGGTCGCGCCGATGAAGACGAGCCCGCCGGCGGTGACGGTGGCCCCGCCGATCCAGTTCATCGCGCCGGTATCCTGCTTGCCCTCGGCCAGCTGCGGGGTGGTGCCGAGCGGAGTGGCCCAGGCGATTTCGCCGGTGTTGGCATCGACCGCGACCATCCGGCCCCATGGCGGGCGGATGCAGGGCAGCATCACATCGCGCCCCTCTGCGTCCTTGAACCTGGCGTTGAAGCCCGAATAGGCGCCGGGCCCGATCAGGCTGCCCCGGTCATAGGGCTGGGTCGAGCCGCGTGTGCCGTTGCCGTAGTTGCCATTGGGGTCGCGCTCCTCGATCCAGCCGATCGAGCCGCCCTCGCTGATATTCACATAGACATAGCCGGTGGTGGGATCGGCCGCGCTGCCGCCCCAGACCGAGCCGCCATTGTGCGGCATGTTGATCGAGGCGCGCGGCGGATCGCCCTCCTTGTGCAGGAAGAACGGGGTAAAGGGCCCCGCGTTGAAGAACTGTCCGCCGTAGCTATCCAGCAAAGCGCGGCAGGCGGCGGCGTGTTCCTCGTTGGTGTCCTCGGCGGTGACGACATCCTCCGGGTTCCACCACATGCGATTGAGCGGCTCGGGCTTCACCGGGATCGGCTGGGTGGGGGAATACCATTCGCCCGGCACATCGCCGCGCGCCACCAGTTGCTCGCGCACGCCGTGGACGGGTTCGCCGGTGTTACGGTCGAGGATGTACATCAGGCCGTTCTTGCCGGTGAGCGCCAGCGCCCTGATCGGCGTGCCGTCCTTGACCACGTCGACCAGCACGGGCGGGGCGGGCAAGTCCCAGTCCCACAGCTCGTGGTGGATCGCCTGAAAGTGCCACTTGTACGCGCCGGTATCGATATCGACCGCCACCAGCGAATTGGCGAACAGGTTGTCGCCCGGCCGGTCGCCGCCCCAGTAGTTCTGGCCGGGGCTGCCGAGCGTCATGTAGAGCGTGTTGGTCTCGATATCGGCGGTGGTGTACCAGACCCACATGTTCGCGCCGGGGCGATCCTTCCAGCCATCGTCGAGCCAGGTCTCGTGGCCGAATTCGCCCGGATGCGGGATCGTGTTGAAGGCCCATTTGAACGCGCCTGTCACGGCATCGAAGGCGCGGGTGTCGCCATCCGGCCCCTTGTCCAGCTCGGGCGTGAGCGCGCCGATCACCAGCGTGTCGCGGAAGATGCTCGGCGAGTAGGAATAGTTTGCCCCGTCGAACGGGGCCACGCCATCGGTGCCGAAGCCTTTTGCCAGTTGCCCGTCCGAGGCATTGATCGCGACCAGCGCATTGCCGGTCGAATAGAACAGCCGCGCCTCGTGCGTCGCGTCGCCCGGCCAATAGGTGACGGAGCGGCGCACTGTCGCTCCCTCGACCTGATGGCGCCAGATTTCGCGGCCGGTGTCGGCCTCCAGCGCGACCACGGCATCGCCGGTGGGCAGGTACATCCGCCCGTCGATCACCACCGGCACCGTGCCCGCCATGATCGATCCGCCACCTTGCGGACGGAGGCGGAATTCCCATGCGCGCTTCAGCTTGCCTACCGTCTCGCGCGAAATCTGATCGAGCGGAACGTAGCGCTGGCCCGAATGATCGCGGGCATAGAGCGGCCAGTCACCGGGCGGATATTCCTGCGCAATCGCGGGGAGCGCCTCCTGCGCCTGCGCCGCCGCGAGTCCGGCGAACAGGCTTGCCGTGACCAGCGACTTGATGAAAATCCGCATTACCCCATCCCGGTTGACTATGTCCTCCGGCAATTAGTTACAAAAACTAACTATTTGTCAAGTCCTGTTCGCCGATCCAGCCGGAAAGCAGCGCCGCGATCTGGTCGCTGTTGCGTTCGAGCTGCATCGCGTGGCCATTGCCGTGGATGCCGCGATCTTCGAGCCGGAGGTGCTCGACGCGGCAACCGGCCTGCGCGAGGAAGTGGACCATCGCGTGGTTGTCGCCCGCCATCCAGCTCGCCTCGGCGGTGACGACGACAATCGGCATTTGCGCGAGGTTGGGCAGGCGGCGCGCGGGTTCGGCCTGCACCTTGTAGGCGACCAGACCTTCGCCGGGCGAGGGCTGGTCGGCGCTGGCCAGCGTGTCGCCCTCGGCGAGCGGTGGGTCGAAGCTGAGCGGGGCATGGGTGATGCCATAGGGCAGCGCGCCACTGATCGCCGCGAACGGCGGGCCAAGCGGCTCCACCGCCACCACGGCACGCACCAGT
>NZ_QXFM01000137.1 GCF_003584015.1 Aurantiacibacter xanthus | reverse complement strand
GTACCCCTCCGGCGAGGGCCGCCTTGCGTGGATAGGTATCGAGCGCTCTTAAGCGTGCTCTTGTGAGCGCGCTTAGGAGTGGTCGATGGGTCAGGTGACGGTGTTTTCGGGGCCGGAGCGGCGGCGGCGGTGGAGCGATGAGGAGCGGCTGCAGATCCTGTCCGAGGCTTTCGCGCCGGGCGCGTGCGTTGCCCAGGTGTGCCGACGGCACGATATTTCTTCGGCGCTGATCTACACCTGGCGGCGCAAGTTGCTCGATGCAGGCGTGGAGCGGGAAGCAGAGCTGCCCGAGGCACTTCCGACGCCGGTGTTCGCCGAAGCGGTGATCGACGAAGATGTGATGGCGGCCGGCGCTGCCGAGCACCCCGCGATGATCATCGACCTGCCGCGCGGCAAGCGGCTGAGCATTTTCGCGGCGGCACCGCCGGCCCTGGTCGCTGCGGCGCTGAAGGGGCTGCGATGATCCCTTCGGGCGCGCGGGTGTGGATCGCGCTCGGCCACACGGATATGCGCAAGGGCATGCAGGGCCTGGCGCTGCTGGTGCAGCAGGGTCTCAAGCGTAATCCGCACGGCGGCGATCTGTTCGTGTTCCGTGGCCGCGCAGGCTCGCTGATCAAGATCATCTGGCACGACGGGATCGGCATGTCGCTCTACGCCAAGCGGCTAGAGAAGGGCCGGTTCGTATGGCCCTCAGCGACTGAGGGAACGGTGTCGCTGACCCCCTCGCAGCTGGCCTGCCTGCTGGAGGGGATCGACTGGCGCAACCCGCAGTATACATGGCGGCCACAGAGCGCCGGATAATCGGCGCGAGGCGGTGTTTTGCCCTTGCAGCAGAGGGTGGATGATGATTCACTCCGGTCTATGGAAGCCGCCATTTCGCCCCTTCCGGACGACGTTGAAGCGCTCAAGGCGCTGGTGGCGGCGATGGCCCGCAAGGCCGATGAGGCAGAGGCCAAGCTTGCCAACGCCATGGCCCACCAGAGCGCCATCGAGGCGCTGATCGCTCACCTCAAGCTGCAGATCGCCAAGCTCAAGCGCGAGCAGTATGGCCCCAGCGCCGAACGCAGCCGCCGTCTGCTCGACCAGATGGAGCTGCAGCTCGAAGAGCTCGAGGCTGATGCCGCCGAAGACGACCTGATCGCCGAGGGAGCGGCGGCCAAGACCGCCACGGTCACCGCCTTCGAGCGCAAGCGCCCGGCAAGGAAGCCGTTCCCCGAGCATCTGCCGCGCGAGCGCGTCGTGGTGCCTGCGCCCTGTTCCTGCCCGGCATGCGGTGGGGATCGGCTCTCGAAGCTCGGCGAGGACGTCACCGAGACACTCGAGGTGATCCCGCGCTCGTGGAAGGTGATCCAGACGGTGCGCGAGAAGTTCTCGTGCCGCGACTGCGAGAAGATCGCGCAGGCCCCCGCGCCCTTCCATGTGGTGCCCCGCGGATGGGCCGGACCCAGCTTCCTCGCGATGCTCCTGTTCGAGAAGTATGGACAGCACCAGCCCCTCAACCGCCAGGCCGAGCGGTTTGCCCGCGAAGGCGTGCCGCTCAGCCTCTCGACTCTTGCCGATCAGGTCGGGGCAGCTGCCCATGCGCTGATTCCGATCTACAAGCTCATCGAGACGCATGTTCTGGCTGCAAACCGGATCCACGGTGACGATACCACCGTGCCGGTCATGGCGAAGGGCAAGACCGATACGGCGCGATTATGGGTTTACGTACGCGATGATCGTCCCTTTGCAGGCACCGATCCTCCAGCTGCCCTGTTCCACTATTCGCGCGATCGGCGCGGCGAGCACCCGCAAGCCCATCTCGCGGCATGGTCCGGCATCCTGCAGGCCGATGCCTATAGTGGCTACAACGATCTCTATCGCGGGGACCGCGCCCCCGGTCCCGTGCTGGAAGCGGGCTGCTTTGCTCATGCGAGGCGCAAGTTCTTCGAGCTCGCCGATGTCCTGAGCTCAGCCCGCAAGAAGAGCCGCGGCCAGCGCGGCAGCATCTATCCGATCGCGCTCGAAGCCGTGCAGCGTCTCGACGCCCTGTTCGACATCGAGCGCGGCATCAACGGCAAGAGTCCTGCCGAGCGGCTCGCAGTCCGTCAGGAACTCAGCGCGCCGCTGATGGCCGAGCTCCACACCTGGCTTACCGCGCAGGTCGCCAAGCTATCGCGCGGTCATGACCTCACCAAGGCCTGCTTCTACATGCTGAAGCGCTGGGATGCGTTCACCCGCTTCCTCGACGATGGCCGCATCTGCCTCACCAACAACGCCGCCGAGCGCGCGCTGCGCTGCATCCCGCTTGGCCGCAAGGCATGGCTGTTCTGCGGATCCGATCGTGGCGGGCAACGCGCCGCCATCATCTACACCCTGATCCAGACCGCGAAGCTGGGCGACGTCGATCCGCAGGCATGGCTTGCTGATGTCCTCGCACGCATCGCCGATCATCCTGCCACCCGGCTCGACGAACTCCTGCCCTGGAACTGGGCGCCCCGTCCGAACGCGATCGCCGCGTAACCCGACCTACACTCCGGTCGGCATCACGCTGCGGCCTTCACCGGACGGATACCGAAGTAGGCGCGCAACGCAGACATCTGCTACAGTGCGATCGGACCCGACAGGCGAGCATCGATTAGGGGTTTATTTCATTACTGAGCTTTTTGAGACCGTCTGAGCATATCTCGTGCACGACCCGGCCAAGCTCCTCAACCTGCTCTCCGAGCCATTCGAGCTCTTCGCTGGTGATGCGGTAATGCTTTGAGTATCTAGCCTTGACGTACGCTTCCTTCAGCTTCTCAAAGCGCGCACGATCGCGGCGCGTGTCGCGCGGCCAGACATAGGTCAGGCGTGGGTCGATTCGCTCCGCCTGGGTGCGGAGAAAACCCAGATTATGTACATGCGGTGTATAGAACGTGCAGACCAACAGCACGCAATGGTATAGAAATTCGGCCGATTGATGCATGTCGAATGCTGCAGGTTTTAGGAATCCTCGCTCCCGGCCCACCTTTGATAGCTCATACCGTTGCATCGCTGTCGGGAACCACTCGTCGAAATACTCCTGCGCCATTGCCAGCGCCTCACCGGCAGTCTTGGGCTTCGGCGTGTGGAGCTCGGTGTCGTCGGATTGGTAAAGCGCGATCCCGTCCTTCGCGACATCCATGAAGAAATAGCGTCCGTGCGCGAGACCGTCGTTCACCTCCTGCAGCGTATGGACGATGAAATTGACCGGCGTCTTGAGCGATTTGGTCACGCCGTACTCGCGCATCAGCCGGTCATCGAGCTTCGACCAGTACTTGACCCGGTCGACCAGCCGCTTGTCGTTGACGATGATGAGCAGATCGTAGTCCGACTGGTAGCCCTTGGCCGTATGCGGCTCGTCGACCCAGGTGCCGCGGGCATAGCTGCCGTAGAGAATGACCTTGAGAATGCGACCGGCCTTCTTCCACTCGTGCTTCGCCAGCGCAAAGGCATCATCGAATTCTTCGAAGATCAGCTGCACCACGCGCTCAAGTTCCCGTTGCTTTTGCGGAGGCAGATGATCGAGTTCGGTGCGCATTACTGGACCTTTAGCAAGCACTTGGAATGGTTGCACCCTCGCATTCCTGCAGGTGCGCCGGCGCATGAAAGAAAGCGTTCCTCTGCTCTATTCATGTGTGTTTCCTGCCGGACTATCGAAGGTCTTTGTCAGGGCTACGCCGGAGGCTCAGGGCCGTCTCCGTCCGGATTTTCAATCTCACCCAGCCTTGGTTCCGAAGCCGCGCGAATGAGATCGTCAGCGAGATGCCTGCCCGTTTCCATGCGCCGCGCGAGCGCTTCGACGAAGAAGTCGAACCGCTTTTCTGCATCGGCACGCGCAGCGGCATTGGCTTCAAACGGCATGGCCGGGGTCACCGCCAGCCATCGCCTGAGGTAGAGCGCGAATGCCTCGTTCCCGACCTCGATATGATAGTCGAGCTTGCCGATCTGTCGGCTTATGCGATCAAGGCGTCGACTGAAGGCCGCTTCCATGCGTTCCGATCCATCCGGAGAGAGAAAAGAGGCAATGGCGGCCTCCACTACCGAAGCCTGCGAGACGCGCTTGCGGCCGGCATAGTCGGCGAGTTGCCTGGAAAGGGCTGGCGGCAAGCGAAAGGTGTGCTTGATACGGTTGCCCTTGCTCATAGCTCGATCCCGTCGCCAGGATCGAGTGCAGCCCGCCGCGCATTGGCCTGCATCCGCTCGGCCATCCTGCGGTTGCTGTTTGCCTGATCCTCGTCGGTACGGTCGTCAAACTCAAATTCGTTGGGAATTGCCATGGGCGGCGGCGCCCCATTCTCGTATTCCGGCAATTCAGGCGATTGGCGGATCCCGCCATCGGACTGGCGATCATCGACCTCGTACTCTTCAGACCCGGTCAGCAATTTCGCGGATTGCGCAGGCGCGGTCACAAGTCTCCCGTGCCATTCGCTCTCATCCGCCGCAAACTCGCCCTTTTGGACCGTTGGTGGACGCTCTACCCGTTTGCTGAGCCGGGGGTCGTGGTAGTAGCGCGCTTTCCTGGCACGGATCGGATGCACGCCTGCGAGCATCACGATTTCGTCGGTATCGGGAAGCTGCATGATTTCGCCCTGGGTCAGAAGAGCGCGCGCCGTCTCCGAGCGCGAGACCATCAGGTGACCAAGCCAGGGCGAGAGGCGGTGTCCGGCATAATTGCGCATCGCCCGGGTTTCGGTCGCGGTCCCGAGTGATTCCGAAACGCGCTTGGCAGTGCGCTCGTCATTGGTCGCGAAGCACACCCGCACATGGCAATTGTCGAGGATGGCATTGTTCTGCCCGTAGGCTTTCTCGATCTGGTTCAACGACTGCGCGATCAGAAAGGCCTTGATGCCGTAGCCCGCCATGAAGGCGAGCGCGCTTTCGAAAAAGTCGAGTCGGCCCAAGGCCGGAAACTCGTCGAGCATAAGGAGAAGCCGCTCGCGATCGGCACCCTCCTGCAGGTCCTCGGTCAGGCGTCTTCCGAGTTGGTTGAGGATGAGCCGGATGAGCGGCTTGGTGCGGCTGATGTCGGAGGGCGGGACGACGAGATAGAGTGTGACCGGTCGGCCCTGTGCCACCAGGTCCGCGATACGCCATTCGCAATGCCGGGTGACCCTGGCGATCACCGGATCGCGGTACAGCCCAAGGAACGACATGGCGGTCGAGAGCACGCCCGAGCGTTCGTTCTCCGACTTGTTGAGCAATTCTCTCGCCGCGCTCGCGACAACCGGATGGATGCCGTCTTCCCCCAGATGCGGCGTGTGCATCATGGCGGTCAATGTCGCCTCGATCGATCGGCGCGGATCGGAGAGGAAGTTCGCCACCCCGGCGAGCGTCTTGTCAGGCTCGGCATAAAGCACATGCAGAATGGCCCCGACGAGAAGCGCATGGCTGGTCTTTTCCCAATGGTTGCGCCGTTCGAGCGAGCCTTCCGGGTCGACCAGCACGTCGGCAATGTTCTGGACGTCGCGCACCTCGTTGATGCCGCGCCGCACTTCCATCAGCGGATTATAGGCTGCCGACGCTTCATTGGTCGGATCGAACAGAAGCGTGCGGCTGAAGCTGGACCGGAAACCAGCGGTCAGCTCCCAGTTCTCGCCCTTGATGTCATGGACGATCGCCGAGTGCGGCCAGGTCAGCAGCGTCGGCACGACAAGGCCGACCCCCTTGCCGCTGCGCGTCGGTGCGAAACAGAGTACATGTTCTGGCCCGTCGTGGCGAAGATAGAGATTGGCGTGTTGGCCGATAATGACGCCCTTGCCCGCCAGAAGGCCAGCGCGCGCGATTTCGGAACGGGTCGCCCAGCGCGCCGAGCCATAGGTCGCGCTGTTCCTGATTTCTCGGGCGCGCCAGACCGACATGCCGATCGCGACCACGACCGACACGAGACCGCCCGATGCAGCAATCATTCCGCCGGTTTCGAAGATGCGCGGCGCATAGGCTTCGTAGCTGAACCACCACCAGAAGATGGCATAAGGCGGATAGACAGGCGCTCCGGAAACACTGAACCACGGCGCGCCCAATTGCGCCTGATAGCCGAGCGCGTATGCCGTCCACTGAGTGCCCGCCCAGACGCCTGCGAGCGTGAGAGCGAAGACGACGAGTATCTGACCCCACAATATCCGGGTTGCCGACAAGGCTGTCTCCTTTCGTGAAAGGCAGCACGGCGGCTTTGCATCGCATATTCAAGTCAGAAGCTGCGTGATCGCAGGCTGGCGTAGCGAAAGCGGGAAGCGGCTAGATTGCTTCCCAATCAAAGGCAGGATTGCCGGACCAGGTCAGGCGATACATCGCCCCTTGCGCGACCGATTGCACGACATTGGGCCACAAGGCCGCGATGCAGGTTCCGCCCGCATGGCGGACCGAAGAATAGATAATCCCGTTATGGCCGGCGGCGCGCGCCTGCGCCGCTAGAGCATTGCCGACCGGATAGCCTTTCGTCTTGTCCGGATCGAGTGCGGGGTGATCAGGCACGCCGCGCAGATCGATAAAGACCCCCGCCATGCTGGCGATCAACTCGCCATATTCGACAACGGCATCGAAATCGTCGGCATCGGCGAGCGCCTGCGTCAGGTGATGACCGACCTCGGCGATGCAGGTCTCGACATCGAGCGCGGCATACCATGCGCCGCGGTTCGCGGGGTTGAAGCGATTGGGCTCGCGCGGCTTGGCATAGGCGAAGCTCGCATTGATAAATCTGGCATGCGGCACGCCGTGAACCAGCTCGTCGGCTGTCAGCCCGCCAAGCCCGCGCTCTCCGGCGATCAGGCGCGAACTCGTCGCCCCCTCGATTTCAGCGAGCAGCGCAAGCTCTTCACCATTGTCGGCTAGCGGAGCCATGACCGCTTCGCGCAAACGCGCGCTGGAAACGAGCCGGACCGTCCGCTCGAAGGCTTCGCGGATCTGCGGCGGCTCGCCCTCCTCCTCAGAGCCCGCCACGAAGCGCGTCGATATATTGCCTAGTCTCTAACATGCGCGGAATACCGCCTTCGATCATTGCCTGGATGGGCGAGCGGCGATCGAAGACCGGAGCCCTGTTTTCGAGTTTCGGCCAGCGGTCGGCCATGTCGTTGGCAAACAGCAGGTGCAGCCCCTTGAACAGGCCGATCAGCGCCGACGCGCGGGTCAACTGGTCCTGACCGAGCGAGCCCTCCCATGTTCCGGCTTTCATCCGGTCCCAGGTGCTTTCGGACACGCCGAGCAGTGCAGCACCGTCGGCGTTGCTCGCACCCCAAGCCTCGATGAGCCGCAGCACGGCTTTTACCGCAGCGCTGGTGAGGCGGCTGCGATCACCGTCGCTTGCAAAGGTCTGAAGCCCCGGGGGAGCTTCGGCATGTTGAATCGCTGCACTTACCATATCGCATCTCCTGATGCGTTTATAAGCATCATATGGTGCGTTTGTCAAGATTTCCGTTTAGATGCCGGTGCTCATCAAACCGCCGGCCCGCGCGAGCGCGCAAAGTTCCAATCGACACCGCCGCGTGCATTAACCTTGCCAGCGACTTCTTTTCCAAGATGCCGCTCGAGGTCTTGCCTCCAGGGCACGAGCTGGAAACCCACTCCGTCATCGATCATGGCGAAGCGACCCGACGCCAGCGAAATGCGCTCGCGGTAGATGCCGGAAATGTGATCGCCTTCCGTTACCGGATTTGCCAGACGACCATGACGCGCAGCCAGCGCTTTACCTGCCGCGTCCAGTTCCTGCTTGCGGAGCGTTCCGAGAAGGTTGCGCACCAAGGTCACGCTCCTACCATGTCGCTTCGCAAGACTTTGATCGACGAGCCAGTCACGGCGCTCGTCAAGAGCCTTCCGGACTTCATTGCCGAAGCCGCCTCCCAGCGACGCGGCTCGTGCCGACAGCAGCTGCCGGTCGAGCCAGGTCGCCCCGCGCGCGTCAATCTGCCGCTCGAGCGGCAGGTCCGAGCGCACCAGCAGGCTTTCGCGCCGCCGCCCCTTGCGGTCGGTCCATTCGCTTGTCTCGACGATCGCGCCGGGTGCTGCATCGCTCGTCTGGTCAAGATCGGGGAAGCGAAGATAGTGGGCGCGACCGTCCACTCCTTCGACGATCGCATAAGCCTCGCCTGTCAGCTCGTTATGGAGACCGCGCTCGACCAACCTGCCGATGACTCGGCGGTTCTCGTCTTCTCCATGCAGCGCTAAGGATGCAAGGGCGCCTTGTGCGCCGCGTCCACTCATCGCCTTGTGCAAGGTCTTGATGATGTCGCCGCGCTCGCCAAGCGCGCGCAAGGTCGGTTCGAGATCTGCGGCCAAGGTCCAGCGCGCCGCCCCGATCCGCTCGGCCAATCCCATGCGTTCGAGCGTTCGTGCGCGGCCGATAAGGAATGCGCGGTTGCTGCGCCGTGTCGCATCGACTTCGGGGGACAAATCGACCACGCCGAGATCGTCGCGTTGCTTTTGCAGCCGGCGGTCGAGTGAGGTCCAGCGCTCGGCATCGACCTCGCGGCGAAGCGCTAGCTGAATATCGCGCTCGCTGCGCGGCCCGAGTTCGATAGTGACGCGCTCCTGGGCACGGGCCCGCATGCCTTCGCTGATATAAGAGCGATCAATCACCAGGTCCCTGCCATCCGAGGCAACGCCGCGGACCAGAACATGGACATGCGGGTTGTCGGTATTCCAGTGATCGACCGCCACCCAGTCGAGGCTGGTGTCGAGGTCGCTCGCCATATCTTCAAGGAGCTCGCGCGTGAAAGCGCAAAGGTCAGCCATCTCGCTCGCGTCTTCCGGCGACACGATGAAGCGGAAGTGATGCCGGTCGTCTCCGCAGCGCGCGGCGAAGGCATCGCCATCGACCTCATCCGACGAGGCATCGAACATCTGGGCATCCGATCCGTCACGGGTGACGCCGTCGCGTTCGAGATAGGCGATGTGGCGAGCGAGCGGTGCAGAGCGGAAGCGGCTGCCGCCATGACGAACGACGCGCGCCTTGATGATGACCCGCCGCTGGAAAGCATGGGGGCGGCCTCGGAACGCAGCCCTTTTGCCGCGTCCCAGATGTCCGGTTCCGCCGCCAGCCCGGCCTCGCGTGAGCGGTGTATAGCCTGACCGGCGCGAAACCTGCAGCACGCGTCCGACCAGCGAACCGGCCTTGCGATAGGCGCGCGCATCGCTGTCTCGCGACCGACCCGGCCTGATGTTGATTTCATCGTCAGCCATAGACAGGAAAATCGGCAGACGGCGCTTTCAGCATTGAAAAGCCTAAGGATTTCGGTCCAAGCGCCTGCAGGCGCACAGCAGAGATGGCGCATAATCTCCCGCAAAACCAACCACCTGCACCCCGACCGACGGCGGTGCTTTTATCTCGCCATCCCTCCTTTCTTTTGATGCGTAAGTCTCCGCTTATACGCCCGGTTTCGCCTGGAAACGCATGCCTGCGCGAAGGTGCGAGGCTCGCTTTCATTGGGAGGAGACCGTCGAAGCAGGCGCGAATAGATCGTGCGCGGGCTGTTCCGGACGCGCGAAGGGGTTCGCTGCGGGACCGGGCATAGCCACCTCGTCCAACTCTTCTCGCCCAGCGCGGGGCGCCTGCAAGACGCCAGCCGGAGCATTCCCGGCTTGTAAAGGCACCGCCGCAAACATGCGCTCGGACTGCAACAGCGGCGCAATCCGGGCGACATAGAGGCGTGTTTCGAGTGGCAGCGAACGCCGTCCGGCAAGCCAATCTTCGTAGCGTCCCGGACCCGCATTGTATGCAGCGAGGAAACCTTGCGCGCCGTAGCGATCATACATTTCGCGCAGGTAAGACGTGCCGGCCAGAATGTTATCGCGCGGGTCGAACGGGTCTTGCCCGAGCGAGAACCGGGCGCGCTGCCGCGACCAGGTTCCGGGCATGAGCTGCATGAGACCCATCGCTCCTGCTCTGGAAACGGCCCGCACCCGGCCCGCACTTTCGGCCCGGATCACCGCGTAGATCCATTGCTCGGGAATGCCGAATTGCTGAGATGCTTCGCTGACATGCGCTGCAATCTCGACGCGCTGGGAAGCTCGGACAAACTGCTCCGATTGCGCAAAAACCTGTGCCGGACTCGCCGCCCACATGGTGGCCAGGAGTCCCTGCAGAAGATACAGGCGGAGCACGGAATCAGCCCTTTGCCGGGCGGCGCGCGCCGCGCGACCATATAAGGACATGGTTCTGGTCGTCAGAACTGAACAGATTGGCGCGCAGGGGCCGAGGCAATACCGGATCGTCGATGACGAGCGTGACAAAACTGCCTGCCTTGTCGCCGACATGTTTCCAGCCTGCACCCACCTCGTAGGTTTCCTCGCCTTCACCTGCCATGATGCGATAGTCAGGGGCGTTCTCGGTGTCGCCGGGGTCGGCGGCCACCAGGGTCAGCGGTGCGTCGATGGTCAGGGTTTGCAGCCGCCCTTCAAAGCCGTCGGGTGTGGCTGCAAAAGTGCCGATACAGGTCATTGTGCGTCTCCTTCAGTGGTGTTTTGGATGGGAAAGTCGGCGGGCGAGGCGAGCAAGACATAGTCCCCGTCGCCCGCTTCGTTGGTCCAGACGGGCCGCGCGCGCCCGATGACATCGGCGCGTGCGACCGGGCCGAAATAACGCCCGTCGAAGCTGCCGGGGGCGCGCCTGTTCATCACGAACAGTTCATCCGCAGCGATAGTCCGGCATCCTTTCCAGACGGGCAGTTCGCGTCCAAGGCTGTCGCGCCGACGCGCCGAGCCCGCAGGTGTCCCATTGATCTCGATGAGCAGGTCGCGCCGGCAGACCGTATCCCCGCCAAGCGCCGCAACCTCCTTGATGAGCGGAACGCCCGCAGGAAGATAGCCGCGCGAGGCGAGGTATTTCTGCAGCCTGAAAGCAGGATCGATCGCGACGCGGTCGCCCCTCTGGAGACCGGTCTTTCCGCCGATTGAGTACAGTCCAACCGGCACGCTGGCCGTCACGTTCCAGACCAAAAGTCGCGAGAGCGGGATTGCGATGCTGGCCAGTGTCGCTGCCGCGACCATGCCTGCCAGAAAGGCGGTGCGCCGCCTCATGATTGCAGCTTTCGCCGCCGCAGCCAGTCGCGATGGCGCGCAGGGGAATAGGAACGTACTTGCATGCCCCCTGCCAGCCTGTTGTGGACATGATGCCAGTGGTCGGGAGCTACATCGCAGGGATCGATGCCAACGTCCTCGATCGCATCGATCAGCGCAAAGACCTGGCGAACCTTTGGCCAGCTTCGCACCGAGAGCAGGATTTGCGCGCCAGGATCGACCTGCGGCAGAGTGGTGAACGGCTCGCCGAAACCGGCGGCTTGGGCGATCGTGAGTGTGGAGCCAACGGTCCCGTAGTCGTTCGAAGCCCACCGAACCAAGGCAAAGACCTGTCCCGGAGCATAGCTTTCGATACGCGTCCGGCGATCGAGGATGCGCTCTGCAACGGGCTTGCCGAACCGAAGCCAGTCTTCCTGCACGCCGCCGCGCCACACCAGCGTGACATGCGTAAGTGGCGGATCACCGGAACCTGCCTCGACCGGTTCCGGAGGCGGAAGCGAAGCGCGCGCTGCGCTTTTGCACAGGCGTGGCTGTGTTAGCAGGAATCTGAAAGATTCCTTGTTAGCATTGTTAAGGGCTTCGCAGGCGCCGCGTTTTCGGCGAGTCGCGCAGGCTCCCGGTTCCCGATAGTCCGGGAATAGGGTTCCCGATCGTCCGAACGTCATGGTTCCCGATAGTCCGAACATCACGCACCCTTTTCCACAGGGGGCAGCCCGATACGGCGCCGCGCGGACGCGAAGGGATCGACAGGCGCTGCAACGAACAGGAGCCGCTCGCGGCCGAACTGGTGCTCAAGAGCGAGATTGTAGCCGGGGAGCGACTGGCGGCGAACGATGGCCCGCACTTCGAAAGCGAAACGCTTCAATGGCGAGAGCGCGCCGGACTTCAAATGCAGGTGCGAAATGTCGAAACTCCACCCGCCCTTCTGCTTCCCGCCATGCTTGCGTACGATGCGATAGAGCCAGCGCTCAAGACCGCCGGTAAGCGCGAAATAGGCCGGGTCGATGGTCAGGACGAGCTCACGATCGAGCACGCCCTCGTAGAGCCAGTCCGGCACGATCATTTCGATGCCGAGCGCGCGCCCGTTGTCGTCGAGCCGTTCGCGCCATTCGTTGATCCAGGAAAATCGTCTCCGCCGCCGCGCCCCGGCCTGCCGGATCGAGGTGGCGATGCTGGTCGACTGCAAGCGATCGAGCGCGGCCTTCAGGCGCTCGTAGCCTGCTTTTCCGGTTCCGCGCCGGGTGAAGGTCAAGATTTCATGGGGCGTCGCAGCGATCAGGCGCGAGGTGGCTTTGCCGGCATCGCGCGCCTCGACGATCTGGCTGGCTACCCAGATCAGCACATCGGCATCCCAGATCGTGGCCATTCCATGCTCGGCGGTCGCTTCGACCAGAATGGCGACCTCGCCCATACGAAAGTCGATCGGCTGCACCCGCTTCGTCTTGGCGAGGCTGAAGAAAGGCCAGGCCATCAGGTCCTGGGCATCGCGCGCAGCGATGTCGCTGCCCGCGCCGACGAACAGGTCGAGCTGTCCGGCCTCGCCGTCCGATGTCCTCAAGGAGCGCATCATACCGCCTCAGCGCCGGACCGGACCGGTGTAGCCGTCGATCCGCTTGGCAGGATGGACAACGCCCTTGCCCGGATCGCTGGTCGAACGGCGCAGGCCCTGCTCGGCCCAGGCGTCGAGATCTTCGGGCCGGTAAACGATGCGGCCGCCGAGCTTGTGGTATACCGGCCCTGTTCCATAGCATCTGTGCTTCTCGAGCGTGCGCGGCGAAAGCCCCAGATGCACCGCGGCATCGGGGGTGCGCAGGTAACGGGGGCGGACCGGATCGGGGACGGCGGGCATTGTATGAGCTCCACGAGGCTTGGGTGGCTGCGGCTAACTGCCGCTGATTGCGGAGGGTGATGGCGCATGCCTTGGCGATGGGGGGAGCGACACAATGGTGCGTTCGGATTTGTCGCCCCTACCGATCATGAGCGCGGCAGGATCGAGGAAGGGCGGCATCCGTGCAGGGCCCGACGCTATTGCGCCGCCCGGCAGGCTTTCGGCCGGATCGCCGAAAGCCCAGAGCAAGGAACCGCACCTGCGATAGAGGCAGCGGCCAAGGGCCTGTGGGAAGCAAGGCAAGCGGGGCCTGTCGCGGCCGTAGCTTCCCGCTCGCCCGACCCGCTGCCGGGTCGCAAGTGCATGCGGGGCCCCAAAACACGTAACGCCGCACCCTCAGGAGCGCATCGCCAGATGCGCGGGACAGAATGCGTCCCCAGCCCCGCTCCATTTATCCCGATCGCCAGTTGGCCAAGCCGATGTTTGGAGAACCGCCGATTGCTGCTGGATCGAAACTTGACCCTGTAGTTCAGCCCATAAGAGGCACGAAAAAAGGGCAGGAACCGCTGCCGGTCCCTGCCCTGCCGAATGCCTCAGAATTCGTCGAGCATTCCGCCATGGACGGTATGAACGACCCGCATCGCAAGATGCGGGGGCAGCGCGTTGTAGTCCCCTTCGTCGACCGCGCGGTATCCAAGCTCGTCATCCTCGATGACATGCTGGTCGAAGAAGCTGTGCAAGGCCCGTTGTTCGGCGGTCGCCAGAGCCTCGAAATAGTTGCGCGAGGGCAGTGTCCATGTTGTGAAATAGGTCATGATAATCCTCCTGAAATCTGTCGCGAGACGACAGGAGGTCGGCGGATGGGCCTGGGCAGGCCGGGTCACAGGATCGCCCACACGGGCGACCGCGAAGCGGCGCAGGGGGTGACGATTTTGTCCGGTGCCGGATGCAATCCGGTGGCGGGCAAAATGGTGGGGCCCCTGTCGTCCTTGATGCGGGCGGCGCAGGACCATCATGCTGGAAGTGCGGTAAAGCCAGGCCAATCCAGTACACCACAAACGACGGCTTCGAATGAGCGCTGCCAGCATGGATCTGGCCATCTGGGCAAAGCCTGTCTGACCCAGGGAGAACAGATCGAGCGAAAGGACAGGTGAACAGCAAAAAGGCCCTGCCGTTTCCGGCAGAGCCTCTTCGTAAGGGGACGACCGGGATCGATGTCAGTCGATCTCGGGAGCGTCGGTGTTGTCGTTGTCGTCACCCGAGCCATTGCCGCGGGAGAGGAAGTCGACCTTGTCGGCGAGGATCTCGGTGCCGTAGCGCGTGACCCCGTCCTTGTCCTCCCACTGGGTGTAGTGGATGCGGCCCTGGACACTTACCAGCTGGCCTTTGGAGCAGTACTGGCCGACGGTCTTGGCGAGGCCGTTGAAGCAGGTCACCCGGTGGAACTCGCTTTCCTTGGCGGTGTAGCCGTTCTCGTCCTTGTAGGTCTTGCCGTCCTTGTCGCGAGCGGGGCGATCGGTGACGACGGTGATCCCGGTGACATTGGTGCCGCCCTTGGTCTCGCGGGTGTCCGGATCGCGAGCGATGCGGCCGGTGAGGATTGCGATATTGGTCATGATAGTAGTCCTTCAGTTCCTCAAACCGGAGACCATCTCCGGCTTGCGAACATCCAGAAGAAGCAGGGCATGGGAGGACTGCACC
>NZ_QXFM01000136.1 GCF_003584015.1 Aurantiacibacter xanthus | reverse complement strand
ACCTGTTCGGTGAGCTGCGCATGGTCGGTCGGTTCTCGAATGGCGAAGCGATCTTCGAGCGCTCCCGATCCAACTGCGACACCGGGTCCTGATCCTGCCTCATCCCTCTCCGCCGGGAGAGGCCCTTGGGCCGGTCGGGGCGAGCCGCAACCTGCGGCCCGTCGGCCCGTGTTGCCCGCGCCAGCCTAGGGCCGCAGGTTTCCCGCTACGCGGTGCGTCTTGCCCCTTTCCCCGGCCCTGATCGGGCTCCGGCGGACAGGCCCGAGGCAATGGTGCCTCCTCTCCTTGTCCCCGCGATCAGGAGACACCCCATGTACGACAGCTTCATCGACCAGTTGAGCGGCCTTGACCTTTCAGGCCTCAGCATCAGGCCGGCCCCATTCAGCGAAACCGACTTTCCCTGCGAGGACGCGATCGAGCAGACGCTTGGCGCCGTATGGTCCGACCTCTTCGCGATGTTTTCCGACACTGCCCTGGAAGCCGATGCTGAGGATATTGCCTGGGGCATGGTCAATCTGTTCCACCGCGCAGCCAGCCGCAAGTCGGCTCAACTTGATCGGGCAAGCGACGAGATCCGGGCCCTCCTCGCATCAGCCGATGGCTCCGAAGTGCATTCGAGCAATCTCGAAGAACAGGTCGAACGCGCGCAGGCTGCCGAAGCCAGCATGCTGGCCTTCGAGCAGATGCGTGAGGCGGCGGCAGCACTATACCGCGACGAGACCGGTTCCTCGTGGAAGCCCGTTTCCGGGTCGCGCACGAGCCATTCGCGCAATCTCACTTCGGCCGTAATCGATGCCCGCGATTTCCTTCGCGCACGTGCTGAGAACCGGCGCCATGCCCTGATCCCGGAAGGAACTCCGGTCGTTTTCTCCGGTGGTCGCCAGAGCTTCGAGAGCGCCGAGGATGCGCGTATCTACGCCGAAAATATCTGGGCGACGCTCGACAAGGTTCGCGATGCGGTTCCCCATCTCTTCCTGGTCCATGGCGGCGACGGCAAGGGTGCCGATCGCCTCGCCGCGAGCTGGGCCGAGCGTCGCGAAATCCAGCAGCTGACCTATTCGCTCGATCGTCGACTTGGTGCCCGCGCTGGGTTCAAGCGCAACGAGCAGATGCTCTCACTCAATCCGCGCTACGTCGTCGCCTTTCCGGGCAATGGCGTGACCGAGCGGCTGGTGATCGATGCCAAGATGCGCCGGATCACCGTGGTCGATCGTCGCGGCCTCTTGGGCACTTCTCCTGGGTCCTGAGGGGCCCTTCATCATCTTCATCTGAATTGCCTGGATGTGCATTCGGCGCCGACCCGACTAAGGACCGGTCATGCAACTTGACGATCTGCTGCAGCGCTACTTTGCCACCACCGACCTCACCGGGGTTGCCCCCGACACCTTTGCGGCCGGTATTGAACATTGCCGGGTCGATCTCGGCCTTGAGGAGGACCGGGGCAAGCGCTTTGCACTGTGGTCGTTCCTGCACATGTTCGGGTCCGCCCCCGATCTCGATGTGGCGTTTGAGAACGAGGAAGACCGGGAGGCAGCCCGCAACTTCATGGATCTCCTGGCGGCATCGGAGGGCGAAGGGGTAAACTGATTGCAGCTGGGTCTTGGCACCGTCAGACCCACACCCGACACCCATCCGGCTTTCTTCGCGAACAGTCCTGAATCAGGTCAGCTGAGGACAGCAACCCGTTCCTTTCCGGCCGTGTTGTCGCGCTTCGCGCGCCTGCCCGCACCACCCGTCATGAACAGGTTTCCCTTCGGCCCTTCAGGCCTCAGGTGCAGTCCTCCCATGCCCTGCTTCTTCTGGATGTTCGCAAGCCGGAGATGGTCTCCGGTTTGAGGAACTGAAGGACTACTATCATGACCAATATCGCAATCCTCACCGGCCGCATCGCTCGCGATCCGGACACCCGCGAGACCAAGGGCGGCACCAATGTCACCGGGATCACCGTCGTCACCGATCGCCCCGCTCGCGACAAGGACGGCAAGACCTACAAGGACGAGAACGGCTACACCGCCAAGGAAAGCGAGTTCCACCGGGTGACCTGCTTCAACGGCCTCGCCAAGACCGTCGGCCAGTACTGCTCCAAAGGCCAGCTGGTAAGTGTCCAGGGCCGCATCCACTACACCCAGTGGGAGGACAAGGACGGGGTCACGCGCTACGGCACCGAGATCCTCGCCGACAAGGTCGACTT
>NZ_QXFM01000135.1 GCF_003584015.1 Aurantiacibacter xanthus | reverse complement strand
GGCGCGAGCAGGCCCAGCAGCACCAGCGCGCGCGCTGTCGGCACGAAGGGCAGGCCGGGCAGGCGGAAGCGTTTCACACATCCTCCCCCACTGGGGGAGGGGGACCATGCGTAGCATGGTGGAGGGGCACAGGCGGAACAGGCGGCACCTGCCCCTCCACCAGCCTGCGGCTGGTCCCCCTCCCCGTATCGGGGAGGATGATCATCGCGGAGCCTCGGTCTGTTCGATCAGCTGGGCGACCAGATCCTCGACCTTTCGCCCCTCGATCTCGGCGGCGGGGCTGAGCAGCAGGCGGTGGCGCAGAGTGGCCGTGGCGAGCGCCTTCACATCGTCGGGCACCACGTAGTCGCGGCCTTCCAGAGCGGCGCGGGCGCGGGCTGCATTGGCGAGCAGCACGGCGGCGCGCGGGCTTGCGCCGCTGGCGATATCGGCATGGTCGCGGGTCGCCCGGATCAGCGCGACGGTATAGCCGACGATCTCGTCCGACAGCGTGACGGTCTTGGCGGCTTCCTGCGCGGCGGCAATGGCCTCGGCCCCGGCCACCATGGCCACACCGAAATCGTCCGCCTTCGGCGCGCCGCTACGCGCGCCGAAGCGGGCCACGATCTTCGCCTCCTCTTCCGCGCTGGGGTAGGGCACCAGCAGCTTGAAGGCGAAACGGTCGAGCTGGGCCTCGGGCAGCGGATAGACGCCCTGACTCTCGATCGGGTTCTGCGTCGCCACCACCATGAAATTGGGGCTGAGCGGGTGCGCCTCGCCGTCGAGCGTGACTTTGCGCTCCTGCATCGCTTCGAGCAGCGCGGCCTGCGTCTTGGGCGGGGTGCGGTTGATCTCGTCGGCCAGCAGCAGCTCGCAGAAGATCGGGCCGCGGGTGAGGGTGAAGCTCGAGGTCTGGAAGTTGAACAGGTTGGAGCCGAGGATATCGCCCGGCAGCAGATCGGGCGTGAACTGGATGCGCCCGAAGTCGAGCCCGCTGGCGCGCGCGAAGCATTGGGCGAGGAAAGTCTTGGCGGTGCCCGGCGGGCCTTCGAGCAGGACGTGGCCCTGCGCGATCAGGCCGATCAGCAGATGGTCGACCGGCTCGTCCATGCCGACCACGGCCTTCGCCACCTCGGCGCGGATGGCGCTCGCCAGTTCGGCGGTCTCTTCCAGCGTCATGCTCATGGGGTCAGCGTCCTTTCGATTGATCTGAGTGCGCGGCTGGCGCGCAGGATGTCAGCGGGCTTGCTTGCCTCGCGCAATATCGTGGCCCAGTGGCCGAAGCTCTCGCCCTCGTGTCCGGCGCGGATCAGCGCGCGGTCGATGGCGTGTTCGCGGGCCTCGCCCTCGGGCTCGCGCAGCGACAGGCGGCTGGCGATCCGCTGCGCCACCAGCGCGGCATAGGGCGCGCCGAGCAGGTGCCAGCGCTTGAGCCGCGCAAGCAAGGCCGCGCCGTTCATCGCGAGCTGGCGCTTGCCCTGCGCCATGGCCGGAGCTTCGGCGAAGGGCGGGCCGAAGCGCTGGAACGCGCGCCATGCCACCAGCAAGGCAGCAAGGATCAGGCACAGGGTCGCGGCAAGGAACGGCGGGGTGAAGGCGAGCGTGAGCAGGTTCTCGGTCTTGGCGAGGCCAGGCAGCGTCATGTCGAAGGTGAGGGCGAGATCCTCGTCCTCCTCCGCCGCGTGGACAAACGCGTCGGCCAGCCGCGCGCGCGTTTCGTCGGCCATGCCCCAATTGTTGACCAGATCGGGCTCGAACACGATCACCAGCGGCCAGGCGTCGTCGTCGGCATAGAGCAGGCCCGCCAGCATATCGCCCTCGCGGTCGACCACCAGCGGCTCGATCGTGCTTTCGCCCGGTTCGACCAGCGCCATGACATTGGTGCCATCGGGCAGCGTGCCTTCGTAGCCGAGCCCGGAGAAGCCGCCGGTCTCGCCGATGGCCAGTTCGGCGCCTTCGCCAAGGCCGAGCGCGTCGAACCACGACGGGGTCGTCGCATTCGCCAGCACGACCCAGCCCGGCTCCGCCTCGACCGGCACCGAATCGGGGATCGGCATCGCGATCCACTTGGGCAGGACCAGCATGGTCGGCCCCATATAGCGCCGCTGTTCGATGATTTTGGCCAGTTCCTCGCCATCGGTGTCGAAGCGCGGCGTGAGGACAAGCAGGCCGTAATCGTCGAGATTGCCTTCCGAATAGCTCAGCGACACCGTGTGCCCGCTGTTCTCCAGCAGGCTGACGAACCCGGCATAGCCATCGAGCCCGCGCGACTTCGCATGCGCCCGCCCATCGCGCTCGCTCGATCCGTCGAGCCCGTGGGCCATGGCGAACAGCAGCAGCAGGAACGAGACCGCGCCCACCAGCAGCACCAGCGCCACCGTGCCGGGGCGGAACGGGCTTTTCGCATGGCTCATAGCGCGCTGCCCGTCAGGCGGGCGAGGGCGAACTCGGCATAGGCGTCGCGGGCGGCCTGCCAGTCGTCCTGCCCCAGATGCTGCAAGGCGAACAGGCTGCGCTCGACCCGCTGCGCGATCACGCCGAAGGCTTTTCGCGCGCCCTCGGGCAGCGCCGGTTCGGCGGCGAGTTCGCGCGCGGTGCTCGACGGGTCGACGAGATCGGGCCGCGCCGTGGCGATCTGGCCGACCGAGCGTTGCAGCAGCAGGTGCGTGGCCTCGTCGAAGCGGCCTTCGGCGGCGAGTCGGTCGGCGTCTTCGAGCAGCGCCAGCGCCGCCCTGCTATCGGGCACCCAGTCGTCCTGCGGCGTGGCCGTGCGCGAGCGGCGGGCGAACAGATCGGGCGCGAACAGCCGCCACAGCAGGAAGACCAACAGCGCCACGCCAAGCGCGATCAGCACCCATTTGATCACCGGCCAGCCTTCGACGAGGCCCTGTGCCACGGGCTTGAACAGATCGCCCAGCCATTCGAGCAGATCCTTGAGCCACTGCGGCGGCTCGCTGTTTTCGGGGGCGGGCATTTCGACCGGCGCGAACTGCGTCTGCGTGTCGGCCCGCATCTGCGCATAGGCCTCGGCCAGCTCATCGCCCTGCGCCACCAGCGCCTCGCTTCCCGATCCCGTGCTCACGTCTGCCACCTCTGGCATGGGACCGGACGCGAGGCAATGACCGGGCGGTGTGCGGCGCTCAACCCCTTGCGCGGGCCTGGCGATAGGTGCCGAACATCGCCACGTCCTTGGCGTGGAAGTCGAGTTCCTCCAGTGCCCGGTCGACCGGGGCCTCGCCCGGCGCGCCCATTATATCGGCGTAGAACCGGGTCGCCGCGAAGCTCGCGCCCTGCTGGTAGCTTTCCAGCTTGGTCATGTTGACGCCGTTGGTGGCGAAGCACCCCAGTGCCTTATAAAGCGCGGCGGGCACGTTTTTGACCTCGAACACGAAGGTGGTGATCGCATCCTGCCCGGCAAGGCTCGCCGGATCGAGCGGCTCCTTCGCCAGCACCACGAAGCGGGTGGTGTTGTCATCCGCATCCTCGACGCGGGTATCGACAATCGACAGGCCATAGAGGTCGGCGGCGATGGCGGGTGCGATGGCCGCGACCGAGCGGTCGCCCAGCTCGGCCACGTGGGCTGCCGAGCCGGCCGTATCGGCATGGCTCAGCGGCACCATGTCGCGCTCCATCAGATAGCGCCGACTCTGACTGAGGGCATGCGGGTGCGAGAAGGCGGCGGTGAACGGGCCGAAGCTGCCGTCGTCCTGTGGCAGCGCCATCAGTGCGTGATGAATCGGCATGAAATATTCGCCGACGATGAACAGCCCGCTTTCCGGCAGCAGGAAATGAATATCGGCGACGCGGCCCGCCTGCGAGTTCTCGATCGGAATCATCGCGCAGCCGGCGCGCCCTTCGGACACCGCATCGAGCGCGGCGGCGAAGCTGAAACAGGGCAGCGGCAGGCACTCGGGCGCATATTCCATCGCCGCGCGATGCGAATTGGCGCCGGGCGCGCCCTGAAAGGCGATCGCGCGCGCAGGATTTTCGGCGGCGGCGGCGCGCATCTGTTCGACCAGACGCAGGGCGGGAGCGGGGAAGGAATCCATAGCGGCAGAGCCGGTAGCCGGGCATGGCATCGCTGCCAAGCGTCAATGAAGCGCCTTTCGGGTCTTGCACATGGGGCAACCAGCCCCTAGAGCGCCTACGAAATCGGGCAACACAAGCAGAAACGCGACCGGACTATGGGCGATCGTCTCAACACTATTTTTGGCTGGGTTCTTTTCTCCGGCGTCATCGCACTCGGGCTGACTGCGGTCAGTTCGCGTATTTTCCACGCCGATAAGGCCGAGTCTCCGGAGAATCCGGGCTTCCTCATCGTGGCGAACGAGAATGCGGAAGGGGCCGACGCGGGCCCGTCGCTGGCGACTCTGCTTGCCACCGGCGATGCTGCCAAGGGCGAAGCGGTCTTCGCCAAGTGCATGGCCTGCCACACCATCACCCAGGGCGGTGCCGATGGTATCGGCCCGAATCTCTATGGCATTCTCGGCAAGCCGATCGGCAAGCACGAGCCGGGCTTCGCCTATTCGAGCGCGCTCTCGGGCCATGGCGGTGACTGGACCTATGAGAACATGGACCACTGGCTGACCAGCCCGCGCGCCTTTGCCGATGGCACGAAGATGAGCTTCGCTGGCCTGTCCTCGGCTGAGGATCGCGCGAACATCATGCTGTTCATGCTGACCAACGGCGGCGGCCCCGAGCTGCCCGCTCCCGAAGCCGAAGCGCCTGCCGAAGGTGACGAGGCGGCGACCGACGGTGAAGTCGTGAGCGAAGAAGCCACCGCCGAGGAAGATGCCGAGGCGCAGCAGGTCGCGGCTGACGAACCGGCCTGATCCGGGGCTGATCACAATCAGACAATGCAAAAAGGGCCGGGATTTCCCGGCCCTTTTTCGTTGTGTCCCTGGCGGAGTTGCGAAGGGTCAGCCCTCGCTGCCCTCGTCGTCCTGAGCGCGGCCCTTGAAGCCCTGCGCCACGACGAACCACTCCGAACTGCCCTTGCGGCTGGCGGGCGGCTTGGCGTGCTTCACCGTCTTGAAGTGCCGCTTGAGCAGCGCGAGCAATTCGGCATCGGTGCCCCCGGCAAAGCCCTTCGCCACGAAGCTGCCGCCCTCGGCCAGCACTTCGACCGCGAAGTGCGCCGCGGTCTCCACCAGCGCCATGGTGCGCAGGTGGTCGGTCTGCTTGTGGCCCACGGTGTTCGCGGCCATGTCGGAAATCACCAGATCGGGCGCGCCATCGAGCGTATCGGTCAGCAGGCCCGGCGCTTCGTCGGCCATGAAGTCGAGCTGGAAGATCGTCACGCCCTCGATCGGCTCGACCTCAAGCAGATCGATGCCGACCACCGCCGCTTGCGGCGCGCGCTTCCTCACCACCTGCGACCAGCCGCCCGGCGCACAGCCGAGGTCGACCACCCGCTTCGCGCCCTTCACGAGGCCGAAGCGGTCGTCGAGTTCGATCAGCTTGAAGGCCGCGCGGCTGCGCCAGCCCTGCTCCTTGGCGAGCTTCACATAGGGGTCGTTCAATTGCCGCGTGAGCCAGCTCTGCGAACTGGCCTTGCGCTTCTTGTTCGAGGTCAGCCGCCTGACCGAATCCTGTTGTCCTGCGCGTGCCATCAATAGGTCTCCTTCTGGCGCAGACGATAAAGCGCCTGTTGCGCCGCCTGCCCCTCGGCGTCGGCGGCCATCAGCGAGCGCAGGATGCCTTCGCGAATGCCACGGTCAGCCACGCCCAGCCTCTCGGCGGGCCAGATATCGAGAATCGCTTCGAGAATGGCGCAGCCAGCCACCACCAGCTCGGCGCGCTCGGTGCCGATGCAGCCGAGCCTGCCGCGCTCGACCGGCGACATGGCCGCCAGCCCCGAGGAGATTGCGCGCATGTCGAAGGCGGGCACGATCAGCCCGTCGACGGCCTTGCGGTCGTATTGCGGCAGCTTGAGGTGCACGCTGGCGAGCGTCGTCACCGTGCCGCTGGTGCCGAGCAGGCGCAGGTCGTCGGTGTGATGAGCAGCGATGCGCTCGGAAAATTCGGCGAAGCTTTCGCGCACCAGCCTGCGCATGTTCTCGTAGCGGGCGACTCGGCCATCGCGCTCGTGCGGTTCGCAGCCGACCGTCTCGGACAGCGAGACGACACCCCAGGGGACCGACTGCCAATCGAGAATGCGCGGCACAGCACCGCCCGATTCGATCAGCACCAGCTCGGTCGAGCCGCCGCCGATGTCGAAAATCACCGCCGGGCCGCGTCCGTTTTCGAGCAGGATATGGCAGCCGAGCACGGCCAGCCGCGCCTCCTCCTCGGCGGTGATGACATTGAGCGCGATACCGGTTTCGCGGCGCACGCGCTCGATGAACTCGGCCCCGTTGCTGGCGCGGCGGCAGGCCTCGGTGGCAACCGAGCGGGCAAGGTAGACCTTGCGCTTCCTCAGCTTGTCGGCGCAGACGCGCAACGCGCCGAGCGCGCGGTCCATCGCCTCGTTGCTGAGGCGGCCGGTCTGCGCCAGCCCCTCGCCAAGCCGGACCACGCGGCTGAAGGCATCGATAACGGTGAAGTTTTCGTCTTCCGGGCGGGCGATCAGCAGGCGGCAGTTGTTGGTGCCGAGGTCGATCGCGGCATAGGCCTGATTGGTTGCTTGCTTGCCGCCTGGTTGCGGCTGTACGGGGGCTGCCGGTTCGGCGCGCCGTTGGGCGGGCGCTCTTGCCTCGGTGGCCTTGCGTGGTGTCGTGCCGGACTTGCGGGCGGACGTTCTCCCTCGATGAGGGCGCCGACGCCGTCCCCCTGGGGAGGGGCGAGCGGCGGTGTCGCGTTTGTCCGGCGGCCCTGTCTCCGCCATCGCTGTAAACTTTCCAAACTTCAAAACCCGCAGCATGAAAGCGGCGGAACCTGACAAGAAGCTAGACCAGACCGCCAGCTTGCACAAGTCGGGCGGCGAAGGGGGCCCTGAGCGCGGGCAGGAGGTGGGTGTCGCGCTCGGCCAGCGGATCGTCGACGCCGATGGTGATCGTGTCGGTGGGCACGTCGTCGCGGAAGGTGCGATGCAGGTGGTCCCACCAGGCGATGCCGGAAGACCAGTTGGAGTCCATCTCGCAAGGGTTCTGGCTGTGGTGGATGCCGTGCATGCGCGGGGTGGTGATGTGCTTGCTGAGCGCTGCATCGAGCCCGCGCGGCAGGCGCCAGTTGGCATGGTGGAACAGCACCGAGAACAGGAAGAACCGGCACCACAGGGCCAGTCCGCGCGGGCCGATCCCCGAGACGCGCACCTGCACCAGCCGCCAGGGCAGCGAGACGACCATGTCGACGAAGTGGAAGCGCAGCGCGGTCGAGGCGTCCATATCGGGGTCGACATGGTGGACGCGGTGGAAGCGCCAGAGCAGCGGCACCTTGTGGGTGGCGACGTGCCAGAGGTAGAACCCGTAGTCCATCGCGAGGAAGGCGACCGCGCTGCCCATAATGCCGCCACCGAACAGGCCCGAGAGCCCGCGTTTGTGCGCGGCATTGCGGGACGCGATGCGCTCGGTCAGCGGCACTTCGGCCGCCGAGATCGCGGCCTGACAGGCGGCCCCCATCGCGACATTGCGGGCGATGCGCGGGGCAGCCTTGCGCATTTGCTTGCGCAGGGGACGGGTGCGCTCGGCATAGAGCAGCGCGCCCACGGCTCCCGCTCCAAGCACCATTCCGGCAAGTTTGACGAGTCGCGAGGCCATCGCGCGACGATGAGCCTTCGCCTTGCGCGCGACAAGGCGCTAAAGGCTCGGTGATGGATGCATTGCGCCCGACCGTTGCCCTGTTCGCCAAGTACCCGCGTGCCGGAGCGGTCAAGACGCGGCTCGCTCCGGCGCTGGGCGAGGAGGGCGCGGCGCAATTGCATCGGCAGCTGGTCGAACGCACGCTGGCGACGGTGCGGGCCAGCGGGCTGGACTATGTGCTCTATGCCAGCGGAGCGCCGCTTGGCGACTTCGCGGCGTGGCTTGGCGACGATGTGCCGCTGGCCGAACAGGGCGAGGGCGACCTTGGCGCGCGGCTGGCGCGGGTGCCTGCGCCCGCGATCCTGCTGGGCGCGGATATTCCCGATCTCGCGGCAGACCACCTGCGCGCCGGTGCCGAGGCTCTGGCGCAAGTGCCGGTGGCGATCGGCCCGGCGGAAGACGGCGGCTACTACCTGCTCGCCTTCCGCGAGCCGGTGCCGTTCCTGTTCGACGGCATGGAATGGGGCGTCTCCACCGTGCGCGCCGAAACCGAGCGGCGGCTGTCCGAACGGGGCGTTGAATGGCGCAGTCTGCCGATGTTGTCCGATTGCGACCGGCCCGAGGATCTCGCCCGCTGGCCGGAGCTGTGCGCATGAGCCGCCTCACCATCGCTATCCCGATGCTCAACGAGGCCAAGGCCCTGCCTGCGCTGGCGGCCAGTCTGGCAAGGCTCGATCCGCCGCCGCACGAGGTGCTGTGCATCGACGGCGGCAGCGAGGACCAGTCGGTCGCACTGGCCGAGGCGCAGGGTTGGCGCGTGATTTCGACGCAGCGCGGGCGTGGCCGCCAGATCAACGCGGGCGTCGTGGCGGCGCAGGGCGAGCAGGTGCTGATCCTTCACGCCGACACCGTTTTGCCGAGCGATGCGGTGACGGTGGTGGCGGCGGCGCTGTCCGATCCGAAGGTGTCGCTGGCGAGCTTCACCCCGATCATTCGCGGGCCGGAGAAGACCCGCTGGGGCACCACCGCGCACAACTGGGCCAAGACCTGGTATGCCCCGCTGCTGTTCCGCCCGCGCCTGTTCTTTCGCGGGGCGCGGCTGTTGTTCGGCGACCATGCGATGTTCTTCCGCCGCGCGCAGTTTCTCGCAGTGGGCGGCTGCGACCCGCAGGCCATGGTGATGGAGGAGGCCGACCTGTGTATTCGGCTTGCCGCTTTGGGCCGGGTGCGGATGGTGCCGCGCGTGGTCGAGACCTCCGACCGGCGGATCGCCGAATGGGGGGCGCTCAAGGCGAACTGGATCTACCTCAAGGTCGGGCTCAGCTGGGCTCTGGGTGCGCGCGAGGGGCTGGAGCGGCACTATCCCGACGTGCGTTAGAGGGGGATGGCAGAGCATAACCTCGCAAAGCCCTTCCCCTTGGGGAAGGGTTGGGATGGGGGTTCCACGCCCAGCCAGCGCCGAGCCCCCACCCCCGGCCCCTCCCCAAGGGGAGGGGAGTAAGGTGGATCAGGGTAATGTCATCCCGGTCTGGGCAGGTAGTCGCGGGTGAAGGCATAGGCCACCTGCCGGTCTATCCACGCGGCATCGGTTGGCGGGCAGGTGAGGCCGGTCAGCCGCGTGATGTTATCCGCCACAAAACGCGGGTCGCGGGTGAAGTACGAGCCATAGGTCGCCAGCATCGCCTGCGCCACGCGGGGGAGGGCCGCGATGTCGATCTGCGCTGGGTCGACCACCTCGGGGTGGTGCAGGTGCGGCTGACGGCACACCGCATCGGCCAAAGCGCGGGCCGGGAGCGGGCTGTCGGCGCAGAGGTGGACATGGTGCCCCTGCGCTACATCGAAATGCTCGGCCAGCCGCGCGATTCCTTCCGCCACATGGCAGATCGGCACGAGGTCGAGCGTCGCCCCCTCCACCGCCGGGAACAACGGCATCCGTCCGCGCGCCATCAGGCGGAACACGTTGCACAATGTGGGAAAGTCGCGGATCGTGCCGCTGGCATGGTCGCCAAGCACGATCGAGGGGCGCGCGATCACGAAGGGCAGGCCCGATTGCTCGACCACGGCCTCGCCGCGCGCCTTGCTCGCCTCGTAGTTGTTCGCGAATTGCCTGCCCGGCGGCACCGGCGCTTCGGCAATCGCGCCTTGCTCCAGCCCGCAAACATAGGCGGTGCTGACATGCAGGAACCCCGCGCCCGCCGCCTGCGCAAAGGCCAGCGCATTGCGCGTACCCTCGACATTGATCGCCTCCAGCTCGGGCTCGGGCGCGTCGAACACGAGGCTGGCGGCGCAGTGGATCACCACGTCGCAGCGCAGCTCGACAGGGTTCAGCCCCATCAGCGGCAGGGTGACATCGCCGCTCACCATGCGGGCCAGCGGCACCGGCGCGCCATCGTTGCCGAGCACCTCGGCACGGCGGCGCACCATGCCGATCACGCGGTGCCCCCGCGCCGCCAGCCGCGCGCAGACCTCGCCGCCGATCAGGCCAGCCGCACCCGTGACGAGGACAGTCAGCAACAGGCGGTGCCGCTCTTGGCCGGGTTGGCGTCCGACTGGCCGAAGGGGATGGCCGTGCCGCAGCCGGGAAACACGCCGTAGTGCTTGGAGAAATCGCCGATGAAGTCGAAATGCGGGGCAAAGCGCGTCTGTTCGAGCATCAGCCAGGTGTTGCCACAGACGGGGAAGGTCCGCCCCGCCTCGATGGCGTGGTGCGCGTCGAGCTGGAACATGTCTTCCTCGCCCGCCACCGTGCCCTTGTAGCGCACCGCCTGCCCATAGTCCTCGCACTGCGGCTCCAGCCCGTCGAGCTTGAACAGCCGCCAGGTGGCCGAGACGAAATTGATGCCCTTGAGCTTGGCCGCCACCGCGCGGTCGTTGATCGCCAGCGGGCGGTCGGTGACAAGGCGCGGATCGGCGAAGCCCGCCTCCTTCGCCAGCCGGTCGAAGTCGCCCCAGTAGAGCGCGCCCGACAGGCATTCGCCGTGCAGCACCGGGTCGGCCAGCAGGTGCGCGGGCACGCGGCGGTCGGCATAGACGTCGGAGAAGTAGAGTTCGCCGCCGGGCTTCAAGAGCCGGTGAGCCGCGCGGAACACGGCGGCCTTGTCGGCCACGAGGTTGATCACGCAGTTGGAGACGATCACGTCGAAACTCTCGGGCGCGAGGTCCAGCGCGTCGAGCTTTTCGATATCGCCCTCGACGAAGCGGACATTGGCGAAGCCGAACCGCTCGGCGTGCCAGTCCTTGTGCGCCTCGGCCACGGCCAGCTGTTCGGGCGTGGCGTCGACACCCGTTACCGAGCCATTTGCGCCAACCATCTGTGCCAGCAGATAGGCGTCCTGCCCCGCGCCCGAGCCGAGATCGAGCACATGCGCGCCCTCGATGGCCTGCGGCACCACCAGCCCGCAGCCATAGTAGCGCGCGCGGACCTCCTCATGGATGTTCGCCATGGCGCTGCGGACCGTCTCCGAGGGCATCTCGGCGGTGCAGCAGGCGTCGGTGCGCAGGTCGGCGGAGCCGCTCAGCACCTTGCCATAATAGTCTTGCGCGTTTTCAAGCATGGCTGATCCTCCGGTTCGTTCCGCTGTAGCATTCGCCAATGGCGGCGCTACACTCATCGCGCAATGCCCTCGCAAACCTATACCCATGACGTGATCGTGATCGGCGCCGGTGCCGCTGGCCTGACGGCGGCTGGCGGCTGCGCGCTGTTCGGCCTCAAGGTCGCGCTGGTCGAGCGCGGAGCCTTCGGCGGCGAGTGCCTGAACAACGGCTGCGTGCCGTCGAAGGCGCTGATCGCGGCGGCTCGGCGGGCCTATGAGGCGAAGCGCGGCGCGCGGTTCGGCGTGAGCGTGGAGGGCGCGCGGGTCGACTGGGCCGGGGTGCGCGAGCATGTCGAGGCGAGCATCGCCACCATCGCCCCGCATGACGATCCCAAGCGGTTCGAGGAGATGGGCTGCGAGGTCTTTCGCGGCGAGGCACGGCTGACGGGCCCGCGCGAGGTCGAGGTGGCGGGGCAACGGCTGGCCGCGCCGCGCATCGTACTGGCGCTCGGCTCGGAACCGGCACTGCCGCCGATAGAGGGGCTGGCCGCAGTGCCCTGTCTCACCAACGAAAACCTGTTCCAGCTCGATCGGTTGCCCGAGCATCTGATCGTGCTCGGCGGCGGCGCGGTGGGGATGGAGATGGCGCAGGCCTTCTGCCGTCTCGGCGCGGCGGTGACGCTGATCGAGCGCGGCGAGATTCTGTCGCGCGACGACCGCGAGTCTGCCGCGATGGCCAAGGCCGCGTTGGAGGCCGACGGGGTGCGCTTCGTCAGCGGCACAGCCGTGCGCGCGACGGGCGGCGAGGGGGCGGTGGCGCTCACGCTTGAGGGCGGCACCGTGATCGAGGGCAGCCATGTGCTGGTCGCCACCGGGCGCAAGGCGCGGGGGCAGGGCATGGGCCTTGAGGAGCTGGGCGTTCAGTTCGGCGCCAACGGCATTGCCGTCGATGATCGCCGCCGCACCAGCCTCAAGCACATCTACGCCATCGGCGATTGCCGCGAGGGGCCGCGCCTTACGCACGTGGCGGGCTACGAGGGCTCGAACGTGGCGCTGGAGATATCGCTCGGCGTGCCGACCAAGGTCGACTGGACGGCGCTGCCCTGGTGCACCTACACCGCGCCCGAGGTGGGGCAGGTCGGCCTCACCGAAGCCGAGGCGCGCGCGAAATTCGGCGACAAGGTGCGGATCGTGCGGGAAGAGTTCTCGCACAACGACCGCGCCGTGACCGAGGGCGCGGTGGAGGGGCAGCTCAAGCTGGTGATGAAGGGCCGCAAGCTGGTCGGCGCCTCTGTCTGCGGCGAGGGGGCGGGCGACATGCTGCTGCCGCTGGCGCAGACGATCAGCGGCAAGGCGGGCACCTTCGCGCTGGGCTCGGCGATCATCGCCTATCCCACGCGCGGCGAGATCACCAAGGCCGGAGCCTTCGCCGCGTGGGAGCCGCTGGTGTTCAGTACGCCGGTCAAGCGCATTGCCCGCGCGCTGGCGGCATTGCGGCGGAGGTTCGGATGACGGTTCGCTCGAAGAGCCGCAGCGCGCCGCAAGGGCCATCGCCGTTCACCTTGCCCGACAAGGTGCCGCTCGCGCCGGGCAAGTTCGCTGATCCGCAAGTCACCGCCAAGGGCGAGACGCGCGCCGTGGTCGCGCCCGAGGCGATGCGCACGATCTGGCTTAACACCGGCACCCTGTGCAACCTTGCCTGCGCCAACTGCTATATCGAAAGCTCGCCCACCAACGACGCGCTGCAATACCTGACGCTGGCCGAGGCCGAGCGCTTCCTCGCCGAGCTTCGCGAGACGACTGACCCGCTGCTGGCCGACCTGCCCGAGATCGGCTTCACCGGCGGCGAGCCGTTCATGAACCCCGACGTCATTCCCATGCTGAGCGCGGCGCTGGAGGTGGGGTTCGCGGCGCTGGTGCTGACCAATGCCATGGCCCCGATGCAGCGCCACAAGGCCGCGCTCGAGGCGCTGCGGGCCAAGCATGGCGACAGGCTCACCCTGCGCGTGAGCATCGACCACTACAGCCAGCCGGTCCACGAGGCCGAGCGCGGTCCGCGCAGCTGGGAGCCGATGCTGGCGGGCCTGACATGGCTGTCGGAGCGCGGCTTTGCGCTGGCCGTGGCGGGCAGGCACCTTGCCGGTGAGAGCGAGGCTGAGGCCCGGCGCGGCTATGCGGCGCTGTTTGCCGAACATGGTATTGCGGTTGATGCGGCGAACCCGGCGGCCCTGGTGCTGTTCCCCGAGATGGACGCCGGGGCCGACGTGCCCGAAATCACCGAAGCCTGCTGGGGCATTCTCGGCCAATCGCCCTCGGCGATGATGTGTGCGACCAGCCGCATGGTCGTGCACCGCAAGGGTGAGGAAGAGGCGCGCGTGGTCGCCTGCACCCTGCTGCCGCAAGATCCGCAATTCGATCTCGGCGCGACGCTCACAGCCGCGCTGCGACCGGTCCTGCTCAACCACCCGCATTGCGCGCGCTTTTGTGTGCTGGGCGGGGCGAGCTGTTCGCAATGATCAGGCACGGTTCATTCTCGCAAGCGCCTGCTATGAGAATGACCGCCCGCAAACTTGCCCTGTTCGCGCCGTTCGCGCTCGCTTTCGCCGCCTCTCCTGCGCTGGCGGTCGACGCCATCGACGGCGTCTATATCGATTCGGGCGGCTATGTGGAGATCACCGTAGCCCCCTGCGGGCAGGCGCGGTGCGGCAAGATCACCCGCATCATCCGCCGCAAACCGGGCGAATCGGACCGCGACGCGCACAACGACAATCCGGCGCTGCGCAACCGCCCGATCCTCGGCCTGACGCTGCTGAGCGGCCTGCAATGGCGCGACGGAGCCTGGCGCGGCGAGGTTTACAACCCCGAGGACGGCGAGACCTACCGCACCGTGGTGCGCGCCGGAGCAGATGGCGCGCTGGAGGTGGAGGGGTGTCTCGGGCCGTTCTGTCGTAAACGAATTTGGCCCGCCAGATCAGGGTGATAGCATTTTGCTGCGCAAATCCTCTTGATTACGCCGAGCGCCCGCGATAGAGGCGCGCCCCTGCGTTGCCCCGTCCTCTAATGGTAAGAGAGCGGACTCTGACTCCGTCAATCAAGGTTCGAATCCTTGCGGGGCATCCAGTTTTTTCTCCCACACCTTCGTTGAAGCCCTCGCCAATCGCGGCGGGGCTGCCGCTGTGCGCCCCATCAAGGCCTTGACCGCGCCAGGCTTTGGCCTAAGCTCGCCATCAGAAAACAAACAAAGTTCGCAGGAATCTCGTCGTATTGCGCTGCCTGTTGGCGTGCGCTGGTTGGAGATTTTACATGATTGCGAAATTTGGCGCTCGTTTTCATCTCAACAGCTCGGCTGCTGCCGCGTTTGTGAAGATATCCTGCGCGACGTTGCTTGCAGCTGGCCTGTTCTCTGCCTCTCCTGCTGCGGCCCACGACCGGCCGACCACGCGGCTCGTTACCTGCGGCGAGCAAAGCTGCCTGCGAATCGAGGGGCACCGCGAAAATGCCGGCACTGTGGTCGCGATCAATGGCGCGCCGATGGAGGTCCACGGGGCGGAAAGCTGGCGGATTACCTTGCCGCTCGCCACGGTCAGGCAGATTGCGGAACAGGGCGCGCGCAGGCTCGAAGTCACGCTGTTGCACCCCGACACCCGCAGCGCGAGCCGCGACTTTGCCCGCCTGCCTATCGGCTTGCTGGGCGATACCACCGATCTTGAGGCGATTCGCGTGACTGCTTCCTGAGCGCGCCCATCTTCGGTCCCCCTCCTTGCATGCCATCGTTCAAAGTCCTAGATGACCGGCGAGCCGACGCAGAGCGGCACCTTACGGACATAGGAGATTACGATGATGAAGGCAGGCCTCATGGCCCTGGCCGCAGTCGCTCTCGCGACGCCGGCTCTGGCAGATACCAATTCCGACACTTCCAACGCCGATCCGTTCACCGCGTCGTCGGCCACGCTGCGCCTCGACGGGCTGGACCTTGCGACGGTCGATGGGCAGCAGCGCCTCGCGATCCGCATGGACGCCGCCGCGCGCTCCGTTTGCGGCGAGGGTCTCGACACCGTGCACTTGCAGGCGGCTGCCGAAGCGCGTGCATGCCGCACCCGCGTCCATGCCCAGATCCGCGATCAGATCGAGACCCGTCTCGCTGCCGCGCGTTCGGACGATGTCGCTCCGGTGCAGCTGGCGCTGAACCGCTGAGTGCCCAAAGCCTCTTCGCCCGCCTCCCAAGGGGGCGGG
This sequence comes from Aurantiacibacter xanthus, assembly GCF_003584015.1. GTDB lineage: Bacteria > Pseudomonadota > Alphaproteobacteria > Sphingomonadales > Sphingomonadaceae > Alteraurantiacibacter > Alteraurantiacibacter xanthus. Next base: position 62,608 of record NZ_QXFM01000135.1, on the reverse strand, counting down.
CCAGAGGCGCCATGGGGCTCGCATGAGCCTCGAAACCAACGCCCGTCAGGCCCTGCAACGGGGTGATCTGGCCGCGGCCTCGGCGGCGGCGAAGGCGCTTGTGCTCGAAGACCAGAGCAAGCCGGTCGGCTATTTCCTGTTGGGGATCGTCGCGGCGGAAGTGGGCGACATGGCGAACGCACTGGCGCTGCTTGAGGCAGCCGTGCAGCGCGGGCCCGAGGCCGAGCATCTGGCGCAACTGGCGCGGGTGTTGAGCCTGCTCCACCGCGAGGGCGATGCCGCGAAGGCAGCGCGCGCGGCCTATGCTCTTGAGCCGCAAGAGGCGATGACGCTCGATACCATCGGCTGCGTCTTCACCCGGCTGGGCGACCATGAGGGCTCGCTCGCGCCGTTCCGGGCGGCGGTGGCCAAGGCGCCTGAAAATCTGGACTATCGCTATAACCTTGCGGCGGCCTGCGGGTTCACCGGCAAGGTTGAGGAGGCGCGGGCGCTCTATGAGGCGGTCCTTGCCGAAGAGCCGGGCAATGCGCGGGTGCACTATGCGCTGGCGCTGCTGGCGCGGCATACGGCGCAGAACAATCACGTAGCCCGGATGCAGGCCGCGCTGGAGCAGGCGAACAGCGCCGATGACCGGCTGCGCATTCGCTACGCTCTGGCCAAGGAACTGGAGGATATCGGCGATCCGCGCTCGTTCACTTACCTCAAGGCCGCCAACGACGAGCACAAGCGCACCATCGGCTACGACTTCGCGCAGGACGAGGCGGTGTTCGATGCGCTGGAACAGCTGTTCGGCAGCGGCGAGGGAGCTCTGTTCACCAGCGAGGGCGAGCGATCCGAAGCGCCGATTTTTGTGATCGGCCTGCCGCGCACGGGCACCACGCTGGTCGACCGGATCCTGTCGTCGCATCCCGAAGTCGGCTCGGCGGGGGAATTGCAGGCCATGCCGGTGGCGGTGAAGCGGCTGGCGCAGACCCGCTCGCGCAAGGTGATCGATGCCGAGACCGTGGCGGCCAGCGCGGCGGTCGATGCGGCGGCCATCGGCAAGGCCTATCTCGCACAGGCCGCGCACCAGCGCCCGCAGGGCTCGGCCCGGTTTATCGACAAGCTGCCCGCCAACTTCCTCTATGCCGGACATATCGCGCGGGCCTTGCCCGAGGCACGGATCGTGTGTTTGCGCCGGCAGCCGATGGACACGATCTGGAGCAATTACAAAAACCTCTTCGCCAGCCACTCGGCCTATTACGGCTATTCCTACGATCTGCTCGACGCAGCCCGCTACTATGCCCGGTTCGACCGGCTGCTGCGCCTGTGGGAGGAGCTGATGCCGGGGCGGGTGCTGCAACTCGGCTACGAGGAGCTGGTGGCCGATCAGGAGGGGCAGACGAGGCGGCTTCTGGCCCATTGCGGGCTTGGCTGGGATCCGGCCTGCTTAGCCTTCCACCAGAACCGCGCGGCGGTGGCCACCCCGAGCGCTGCTCAGGTGCGCCGTCCGCTCAATGCCGAGGCCATCGGCAAGTGGCGCACCCATGCCGAGGCGCTCGAACCCGCGCGGGTATGGCTGGCGGAGCAGGGGATCGATCCTGAAGCAGCCTGGAAGGCCTGAAGTCTGAGGACATTAGCCTGACCCACCATGCTCCCTTCCCCTTGGGGAGGGGCTGGGGGTGGGGGCTCGACGCTGGCGGGCGCGGAACCCCCATCCCAACCTTTCCCCACAGGGGCAGGGCTTGCGAGTCCATCGGACGTCATTCTGCTATTCCTCCAACGCAAACGGGGCGCCTGTCAGTGAAGACAGACGCCCCGCCCGTGAGGAAACTCTGACCTACGCTCAGAACTTCATGCGCGCCTCGATCCCGACCGTGCGCGGATTGAGCACGGCCTGACGATAGTAGCGCAGCAGGATGCCGTCGTTGTAGCCGGTCTGCGACAGATCGTTGGCGGTCGAGACCACCGCGTACTTGTCGAAGATGTTGTTGGCGTAGAGCGAGATGGTGTAGTTCTGCATCTCGTAAGAGATCGAGGCGCGGTGCACGGTGTAGCTCGGGATGACCGTGCCGGAAGCACGATCCCAGCCCAGCCGCGAGACCACGTTGCCGCGATAGGTGGCGGTCCAGTTCAGCACCAGATCGTTGTCGCCGACGGGCAGGGTGTAGATCGCCCCCAGCGAGCCGGAGTGCTTGGCCGAACCGGGCAGACGGTCGCCCGCCAGCGCATCGATCTTGATCGGAGCGCTTGGATAGCTGCCAGCCGGGCTGTTGACCGAGATGATGTCGGGCACGTCTTCGGTCAGATGGGCATCGACGTAGGAGAAGCTGCCCTGAATGCTCAGTTCGGGGATCGGGCGGGCCTGGAAGGTTGCTTCAAAACCTTCCGACAATGCCTTGCCGCCGTTGATCGTGATCCCGGTCACACCATAGGTCGTGGCCGATGCAACCTGAATACCGTCCCAGTCGATGTGGAAATAGGCCAGGTTCAGGTTCAGACGCCGATCGAACAGCTCCAGGCGGGCGCCGATTTCAAGGTTCTTGGTTTCATCGGGGCCATACTGGATTTCGCTCGGCAGTGCGCAGATAAGCTGCGGCCCGTTGTACTGGGTGGGATCGGTCGGTGTGCCTTCGGGGCAGGGCGCGACGCGGTTGGGTCCGCCAATACGATAGCCCTTCGAGAAGGTGCCGTAGATCATCAGCTCGTCGGCAATGTCGAACGAGGTGTTGAGTTTCCAGACCCAGCCATCCTCGCCACCGGTGCCGCCGCTCGCGTTGCGGTCATAAGGGCTGAGCGGCTGGCCGAGCAGCGGCAAGGTTGCGGCGCCGGCGATTTGCGAGGTGTAGTCGAAGTATCGCGCGCCGCCGGTGATTTGCCACTGGGGAATGATCTGGAGGGTGGCTTCACCGAAGATCGCCTTTTCCTTCACCTCGGAACTGATGTAGCTCACATATTCGAAACACGAGGGATTGCCGTCCTGGTCGCACCACGGGTGGTTGGGCGTCATTTCGGCATAGTCGCTCTGATATTCGTCGCGGTTGAAGAACCCGCCGAGCACCCAGTTGACGGGGCCGCCGTGCGTGGAGACGAAACGGACCTCGACATTGTGCTGCTTACGCCGGCGTTCGGACTCGGTGTAGGCTGAGAAGCCCGGATAGTTTTCGTAGCCGTAGTCGAGGTCAAGCAGCAGGTCGGTCACATCGACGCTATCGGTGAACAGGCTCTCGGTATAGGCGGCGGTTGCCACCAGATCGACCACGTCCGCAATGTTGGCGTTGACTTCGACGCTTGCCAGATGAGCGTAGCGGTCGACCGGCTCGGCGTAGCGGCTGGCATTTTCATAAATGCCGGTGCCCATCACACCATTGCTGTTGCTTTGCGACCCTTCGGTTTTGGTCTGCTGGAAGGCATAGGTGAAGTTGAAGCTGATATCGTCGCTCGGGGCCACCAGCAGCTGGTTGCGGGTGGTGACGGTGCGCTCGTAGTTGAGGTTGTCACGGCGATAGAGGTTCGCGTCGTATTCGGCGTCGGTGTAGGTCGGATTGCCAGGCCCGCCCGGCTGCGGGATCGAAATGCCCGGTTCCTGCACCAGCAGCGGATAGTCGATAAAGCCGGGATCGTAGGTGTAGCCCGTCGCCGAACGGAAGGCGATGTGATCGCGCATGATCGGAATGTTGATAACGCCTTCGGCCTTGAAGCCGACATCGTCGCCGTGCGCCTTCATCGAAAGGCCGCCGAGCACCTCGCCTTCGAACTTGTCGAGGTTGGGGCGATTGGGGATGTAGCGGATTGCACCGGCCAGCGTGCCGAGGCCATACAGCGTGCCCTGCGGACCGAGCAGCGTTTCGACGCGCGCAATGTCGATGAACTTGAAGTCATAATACATCGGCACTTCGCCGAGGTAGATGCCCATCGCGTTATCATAGATAGCGCCGCCCGCGCCTACGTCGGAAGCGCGCAGGCCGCGCAGCACGATGGTGCCGGTCGAGCCGGGGCCGGTGTCGGAAATGGTCATGCCGGGGGTGAAATCGGCAATGTCGCGGATGTCCTCGACCTTCTGCCGTGCAAGCTCGTCGCCGGAGAGGGCGCTGATGTTGATCGGCGTATCCATCAGCGTGGTCGCGCGGCGGGTGGCGGTGACGACGATCGCATCGTTGGTGGTTGTGGTGGTCACGTCCTGCGCGAGCGCCGGAGTGGCAGTGGCCGCCGTGCCGGTGATGGCGGTTGCCACCATCAGTTTCAGCTTGATTCTGGAGCATTTTTTCATTGCGCAATCCCTCATGCTTTTGGTTGTGTTCGTCCGGGCTCCGGAGCGCGCCGAAACCTGAAAATCTCAGAATTGAAGAGCAGTGGCGCTGGCCGTTGGTTCTTCCCTTGCCGGAACCTTTGAGGCCGTTGCTTGCCGGTGTTGGTTCGCGGCCTTGTATTCTGGTGGGGTATTCTGGTGGGCTTTTGCTCCCTTGCCTTGCTGGATCAGCCGTCTGCGTCGGCGGTTTTCGCCCGCGCAGCGCTGGCCTTGTCGAGCAGCGGCTGGAACGGGAACATGAATTGCTCGTAGATGCTCAGCCGCTTGCGATCGTCCTGCCCGACCACGGCGGATTCGCCGTCGCGGTAGGTGCCGAAGATGCGGTCGAACACGATCACCGAATTGCCGTAGTTGTAGCGCGTGTCCTCGTAGCTGAGGGCGGTGTGGTGCAGGCTGTGGTTACGGATGGTGGTGAACAGGAAGCCATAGACCAGCGGCGGGTTCGAGCGGACGTTGGCATGGGCGAAGGTCGAGATCACCGTCATCATCGACAGGCCGCAGAAGATCGCGACGATGTCGAAATCGAACAGCGCCACCACCGAGAGGCTGATCAGGAACAGCTCGATGGGGTTGCCGACTGCGCCCTTCATCGCGTTGAGCTGGGTCACATGGTGATGCGGCGCGTGGGTCAGCCACAGCGGCAGCCAGTTGTGCATCCAGCGGTGCATCCAGTACTGGCCGAACTCGATCAGGAACACGACCATGAACGCCTGAACCACCACCGGCAGCGTGAGTATCCACGGGGTCGACAGGCCGAGCCTGTCCTTCACTGAGGCAAGCGGGCCATCGGCGAAGGTCTCGACCAGCCAGCCGATCGCGGTCGCCATCAGGATCACGTAGAACAGGTCGGTGAGGAATTCCTTCCAGGTCAGCCTCCAGCCCGAATGGCGTTCGAGCACGAATTCGAGGCCGAGGATGAAGAAGGTGATCGCGGTGGTCACGACCACGAGGCTCCACTCGTTTGCAGTGATGGAGCGCGGCGCCAGCAGCCAGAAGGCGACCACGGCCAGCAGCGTGGCCAGCGGCACGGCGTTGATCAGCGCGAGCTTGAACTTTTCGGTGAATGTGTCCGAAGATGCCGGAGCATCGGCGTCGAACGCGGCCGCTGTCAGAGTGCCTTCGCCGCCGGTCTGGCCGTTCGTTGCTCGCTGCATAGACAATCTCCAAAAATGGCTGCCAGTCGGCCTCCAGTTGCAGATCCTCCGCTCCGAACAGGTCCGCAGTTCTATGCTGCGATGCGATACAGGCTATAGATATTACCTAATCGGTCAAGAGTATTAATGCTGCTATGCAACATGGGTTGGGATTCCTGCGCATCCGGCCAAAATCCTTGTTATTTCGAGACTCTTGGCGCAGAAAATTCGAGCGTTATTGCCGGATTTTTTCCGGAATGTGTCTGAAGTGTAATCGAGATGCCACAGGTCGGGCCGGGCCGTGCGCGAATCGGTGCGCGCCTCCCCAAATGCCAAGCGGCGACGAGCAATGCTCCCGTGCAGGAGTGCCGCTCATCGCCTTGGCTTTGCTGGGGATTGCGAAGGGCGGTGTTCAGTTGCTGGCCGCAGTCCACCATGTCAGCGAATGGACGTCGTGGGCGCTGGTCCAGATGCCTTCCGGCGTATAGCGCAGCGCGCCGCTGCCTTCGGCGCGGCCGACACGCGCGATCACCTCGGCACTGGCGGCGTCGATCACCACGAAGGTCTGGTCGTCGGTGGTGCGCAGGAACACCTTGCCGTCGCCGGTGTCGATGTCGCCCCACTTGAGGTTATCGCCGACCTTGGTGCGGCCGACCACCGTGCGCGTTTCCGGGTCGATCCGTGCCAGCGTGCCGTCGCCCTGTTCCTGAATCCACACCATGCCTTCGCCCGCGACGAGGAAGCCGGGAGTCTTGCCCAGCTCGATGGTGTCGGTGACGGTGTTGGTCTGCGGGTCGATCCGCTGCATGGTGCCGCCTTCGCCGCTCGCTGCCCACAGTGCGTCGAAGCCATAGGCGAGATAGGTGGTGCCGGCGGCGACCGGGATGCTGGCGATGATGGTGTTGGTTTCCGGGTCGATGCGCGAGATCGTGCCCTTGGCCTGATTTGGCGCCCAGACCGAGCCTGCGCCCGCCACCACGTTCTGCTCGCCGCTCGGCCCGATGCCGGCGGGGATTTTCTCGAGCACCTCTCCGGTGCGCGGGTTCACCCGGTAAAGCTCGCCGCCGTCGCAGTTGCCGACCCACAGCGACTCCGCCGCCATGGCCATCGTGCCGCAGGGGCGCGGCACCGCGACCGAGGTCACCTTGCCCATGGTCGACCACTGCTCGATCCGGCCCTTGTTGGTGGCCCAGACCGTGGCTCCGTCCACCAGCAGGAAATCGGCAAAGTCGGGCACTTCGATCACCTGTTCGGCATATCCGCCGTTCGCCGCGTCGCCATCGGCGGGATCGGCCTCGGCAGCGCTACAGGCACCGAGCAACAAGGCGGCAAGGGCGATGGATGTCTTCATGGGTAAGCTCCTCAAACGAACCGCGCCGGGCTCAGCTGTAGCGGTAGGGGTTGACGTCGATGGTGGTGGTGCCGCGCGTCTGGTTGCACAGGAACACGGTGCCGGTGAAATAGATGCCAGGTTCGGTGATGGTCTTGGCGAATTCGTAGGTTTCGCGCAGTTGCTCGACGGTCATTTGCACGGGCGCTTCGTCGGGTTGCCAGGTCATGCCATAGGGGTAGTCCTGACCGTCCTTGCTGATTTCCACGTGGCAGCCCATCACGTGGGTCACCGGATGGGTGTCGACGAAATCGATCAGCCGACCCATGCTTGCAAACCACGGCTCCCAGAAGCTGATGTAGCAGCGGCCGCGGTAGAACATGTCGCCGGTGTAGAGGATCTGGGTGTAGCTGTCGTAATAGGCGAATTCGGAGATTACGTGGCCGGGCGAGCCCCAGATCAGGATTTCACGCCCGCCGAGATCGAGCGTGACCTGCTCTTCGGGAAAGTTGGTCATGCCCCAGAAGCCGACCATCTCTTCGTGGGTCAGGCCCATATAGCGGGTCTTGGGCCGGTCGGCGAACTGGTTGACGGCGGCATAGTGGTCGGCGTGCAGGTGGCTGAAGGCGACCAGCAGCTCCATATCCGCCGGATCGCGCCCGTTGCGTGCGCACCAGTCGTTGATGCATTCATCCACCACGCCGCGCAGATCCCAGTCGTTGCGCCAGGTGGTAAAGCCCTCGTCCAGCAGCAGCACCCGGTCGTTGCCGAAGTAGAGCGGGGCGAACGGCGCTTCGTAGCTGTAGGCCTTGTTCTGCCGCAGGATCGCGGAATGGGCATTATACCAATGGACCTGAACCGGCGGATCGGTGTTGTCCATCAAGGATTCCGAACCGCATATCCACTTGTCGGGAAAGCTGCCGGGAGCGGGCAGGTTGCTGGTGAAGTCGATCGGCTCGGGGCTGGTGGCGGCCTTTGCCGCGCTGCTGAAGGTGGTCAGCGCCGTCGGCACGGCGACCGCTGCGGCATTGTATGACAGGAAGGTGCGACGATCCATCTGCTTGGGTCTCCTGCGAAAATCTTAGTAGGGCCGGGGCGGATTGATGTCGGGCACGCCCTCTGGCCATTCGCCCGCGCGTGCATCGGGGCTGACCCCGTTGAACAGGACGAAATCGGGCCGGATGAACTTGACCTCGCGCCCCTGCACCGCGCGGGCGCTGGCGAGCGCATCGTCGATCAGGGCAGGCGTCATTTCGAGCACCCGCTCATACGGTTTGTAGGCGGCAAAGCGGGGGTAGTGCTTGCCGGGGACGAACATCATGTCGATGTGCCCGCCGAGGATCCATTGCACCGGATTGGCCGCCGCAAAGCCCTGCAGGCGTTCCAGCGAGGTGATGAAATCACCCTCGTTGCTGATGTTGATGCAGCCGGGAAACAGCAGGTCGCCGGTGAACAGGATGTCGCAATAGGGATCGTAGAAGCTGACCCCGTCCTTGTGCGTGCCGGGCGTGGGGATGACGGTGATTACGCGGTCGCCAAGGTCGATGGTGCCGGTGCCATCGGGCCAGCTCGATGACAGGCCATAGTGCTGCTTCATCACGCCCAGCGGCTTGGGCACCACGGTGGTGTCGGGCCGGTCCATGAACTGCACGAGGCCCTGATTTTGCGCCACGTCCTCGCCACTGGTGAAGGCGATGGTCAGCGGCACTTTCTTGCGCCCGCGCGCATAGGCCCAGCGTTCGATCACCGCATCGACGGTTTCGCGCAAGGGGTAGTAAGCGCCATTGGCGGTAGCGCCGGTGTCGATGAGCAGTGCGCCCTTGTTGCCGAACAGAAGGTGGGTGAAAGGGGCCTGCCAGTCGATGCAGACGTTCTGGCGCATCACGAAGGTATCCTCGTTGTATTGCACCACCTGCACGCGCGGATCGCGGTTCTTGGCCGCGACGTTGCTGCCATAGGTCCAGCGGAACCCCAGCTGGCCGGCAGCGGGGCCCTCGGCATCGTAATTGTGCATGACCGGCTCTGCCGGATGCAGCGGCAGCGCCGAATCCGTGTTGCGCACGCCGGGCGGGTTGTAACCCGCATCGGGGTTGCCGTTCGGATAGCTCCGCGACGTCGCCGATTGCGGATTCCCTGACAGCGCGGGGCTGTAGGTCGGCTGGGACTGCGGCATCGAAAACTCCATGCTTGGGCCGCCGGGTTGGCGGCCGTGCCTGTGCCTTCGATGCATGCCCTCATCCTGCGGAGGGTTCGCGCCCCTCACGTCTGAATGGCCGCGAGCATATGGATATTACGCAAGATGACAATAGTAATAAATTGCGCTGGACATGCCTTGCGTTTGCGGCAATGCTGCGATTGCGAAAAAGGAGTTGTGCCGATGATGAGTGCTGTACGCCGCCTTGGTTCTATCGCGATGATGGCAGGCGCTTTGATGCTGGCCTCGTGCTCCTCGGGGGGCGAAGAGGCGGCCGAACCGAAGACCTCGTTCAAGATCGGCTGGTCGATTTACGCCGGGTGGATGCCCTGGCCCTATGCCGAGCAGGCGGGAATCGTGAAGAAGTGGGCCGACAAGTACGGCATCGAGATCCAGATCGTGCAGGTCAACGACTATGTCGAATCGGTCACCCAATATGCCGCAGGCCAGCTCGACGGTGTGACCGTGGCTAACATGGACGCACTCACCATTCCGGCGGCGCAGGGGCACGATACCACCGCGATCATCGTCGGCGACTATTCCAACGGCAATGATGGCGTGCTGCTCAAGGGCAGCGACCAGCTCTCCGCGATCAAGGGGCGGCAGGTCAATCTGGTCGAGCTTTCGGTGTCGCACTATCTGCTGGCGCGTGCGCTGGAAAAGGAAGGCCTCGCGCTGACCGATGTGCGCACGGTCAACACCGCCGATGCCGATATCGCCAGCGCCTTCACCTCGCCGCAGGTGACCGCGGCGGTGGCGTGGAACCCGCAGCTCACCACCATGATGCAGCAGCCCGATGCGCACCTCGTGTTCAGCTCGAAGGATATCCCCGGCGAGATTCTCGACCTGCTGGTGGTCGACACCAAGGCGGTGGAAGCCAACCCCAATCTGGGCAAGGCGCTGGCCGGCATCTGGTACGAGACGCTGGCGCTGATGGAGCAGCAGAACGAAGCCGGGGCCAAGGCCCGAGCCGCCATGGCCGAACTCGCGGGTACGACACCCGCAATGTTCGACAGCCAGCTGGCGACCACCTTCCTCTATGTCGATCCGAAGGCGGCGGTCGAAGCGACCCGCTCGCCGACGCTGATCGAGAACATGACCCGCGTGCGCGACTTCAGCTTTGCACAGGGCCTGTTCGGGCAGGGCGCCAGCTCCGCCGACGCCATCGGCATGGCGTTCCCCGGCGGCAAGACGCTGGGCGACACCAACAACATCACCCTGCGCTTTGACGACAGCTTCATGCAGATGGCTGCCGATGGTGCGCTCTAAGCCCGCGCTGTTCCGGTTCGGCTCAAGCAAGCAGGAGATTCCATGCGCTGGGTAAACCGCCATGTCAGCCGCAGCCGTTCGGCGATGATGGGCGCCATCCCGATCGTGCTGCTGGTGGTGCTCTACCTCGTGATCGCCGCCGAGCGGCACGCAGCCAACCCCAGCGACAAGATCCTGCCGCTGCCCGGCGCGATGGTCGAGGCGATGTGGGGCCTGCTGTTCGTGCCCGACCAGCTCTCCGGGCGGCTGCTGTTCTGGGCCGATACGCTGGCGAGCCTGCAGCGGCTGTTCCTGGGGCTGGGCATCTCGACGCTGAGCGCCCTGTTGGTGGGGCTGTTGCTCGGCCTGCTGCCGCCGGTCCGGGCGACCTTCGGCACGCTGGTGACAGGCATTGCGGTGATCCCGCCGATTGCGCTGCTGCCGATCCTGTTCATCGCCTTTGGCCTCGGCGAAACGGCCAAGGTGGCGCTGATCGTGATCGGCATCGCGCCGTTCATGATCCGCGACATCGCCGGCCATGTCGCCGCCCTGCCGCGCGAACAGATCCTCAAGGCGCAGACGCTCGGGGCGAGCACCTGGCAGCTGATGATCCGTGTGGCGCTGCCGCAGGTCTTGCCGCGCCTGATCGAGGCGGTGCGGCTGTCGCTCGGCCCGGCCTGGGTGTTCCTGATCTCGGCCGAGGCCATCGCCGCCGATATCGGGCTCGGCTACCGCATCTTCCTCGTCCGCCGCTATCTCGCGATGGACGTGATCCTGCCCTATGTCGCCTGGATCGCGCTGCTGGCCGCAGTGCTCGACATGATCCTCGTCTGGACCAACCGCAAGGCCTTCCCCTGGGCGCATGGAGGCCGCCGATGACCGCGCTGCTGTCGTTCAAGGACGTGTGGGTCGAGTATGGCGACAAGATCGTGCTCGAACGCATCAACCTCACCATCGAGGAGGGGGCCTTCGTATCGGTGATCGGGCCTTCGGGTGCGGGCAAGAGCAGCCTCCTGCGGCTGGCGCTCGGGCAGGAAGCGCCGACGCGCGGCACGATCCTGCTCGACGACATTCCGTTGGCTCCCGAATGCGGGCCGGATCGCGGGGTGGTGTTCCAGCACTATTCGGTGTTCCCGCACCTCACCGCGCTGGGCAATGTGATGTTCGGGCTCGAATGCGCGCAGTCGCCGCTGCTAGCCAAGCTCACCGGAGCAGCCCGGCGGCAGGCGCGCGAAGAGGCTGCGGCCATGCTCGAAGAGGTCGGGCTCAAGGAGGCCATGCATTCCTACCCGGCGCAGATGTCGGGCGGGATGCAGCAGCGACTCGCCATCGCACAGGCACTGATCAAGCGTCCGCGCATCCTGTTGCTCGACGAGCCGTTCGGCGCGCTCGATCCGGGCATCCGCAACGATATGCACCAGCTCATCACCCGGCTCTGGACCGACTACAAGCTGACCGTGATCATGGTCACGCACGATATCGGCGAGGCCTTCAAGCTGGGCACACGGGTGCTCACGCTCGATAAATGGCGGCATGACCCGCACGCCCCGCACCGCTACGGCGCCAAGGTCGTCTACGACATCCCGCTCGAACGCAACAAGCAGGAGAGCCTGTCGCAAGACGATGCCACACAACCCCTGTCGATTGTGCCGGATGACGCCGGTATTACGATTGACAGATTCGATAATAACTGAGAGGACAAAGCCATGTCCACCGAACCTACCAGCCTTGCCCGTCTGAGCATGAGCCTGCCCGCCGAACTGTTCCGCCAGCTTGATGCGATGGTGGAAGAGCGCGGACTGCCTTCGCGCTCGCAACTGATTGCCGAACTGATCCGCCACGCGCTCGTGGCGCACGAGGCGAACGTTCGTCCTGAAGAGACGATAGCGGGAACTATTACATTGGTTTACCGCGGCGATCGTGGCTCGATTCGCCAGCAATTGGCGAAGACGCAGACCGACTATCTGAAGGAGGTCATCTCCTCGCAGCACGTGTTCCTCGAAGAGGACCAGTCGCTCGAGGTGCTGCTGGTGCAGGGCCCGGCGGTGCGCCTGAAAGAGTTGTGCGATGCCTTGCGCAGCATTCGCGGCGTGCACCAGCTGCAGCTCGTCTCGACCACCGCGCTGCTCCCGCCGCTGCACGATCACAGCGAGGATGAGAGCGCCGAAGCGGCGGCCAAGGATGATGCCGAGGTCGTGCCCGTCAAGAAGGGCAAGCGCGGGAGGGCTGCGGCATGAGCGACACGGCAACCAGCCCGCTCGCCAACCCGCTGGCCGCGCGCGACCATGCTCGCGCCATGGCGGGGACGAAGGTCGAGGCCATGCCGATGTTGCCGCCCGAGGCGGACGACCTGCCTGAAGGCGTGTCGGCGGACGATCTGCTGTGGGAAGAGACCGTGGCCGCCGGGGGCTATTCCTCGCGCAAGCTGCCGCGCGGTTCGCGGCTGCGGCTGATCGACCTTGCGGGCGATGCCTGCGCCTCGCTGCTGATCTACAACGCCGAAATGCCGACCGAGCGGCTCAACGTGGCCGACACGGTGAAGGTGCAGTGGAACGCCTATCTCGGTGAGGGCAAGCTGCTGCTCAGCGACATGGGCCGGGTGCTGATGAGCATCACCGACGACAGCGCGGGCACCCACGACGCCTTCTGCGGCACCTCGAACGCCGCCACCAACGCGGCGAAGTATGGTGAGGGCCGCAACAGCGGGGCCTATCCCAACGGGCGCGACCGGCTGCTGTTAGGCTCGTCCAAGCACGGCCTGCTGCGCCGCGATGTCCACCCGTGCGTCAACCTGTTCAAGGGTACGAAAATCGAGCCCGATGGCACGATCACCCCGCAGGTCGGCCCGTTCGCGGGTGGTCGGCAGGTGGTGCTGCGCGCCGAAATGGACGTGATCGTGGTGATCGCCAATTGCCCGCATGTGCTCGACCCGCGCGACAGCTGGAGCGTCACGCCGCTGCGGCTCACCGCCTGGCGCGGGGCGACTACGCCGGCGGGCGATCCCATCCGCCTCGCCACGCCCGAGGGCCTGCGCGCCTTCGAGAACGTCGAAGATTACTACCGCCGCTAAACGGAAAGGTTTGCCCAACGATGACTGCTGACCCGGGAACTGAAGGCCTTTCCGGCACCATAATCCACGACGAACTGGTGCCCGCTCGCGCGCCATGGCTGCACCACGTGGCCAAGGGCCAGACCCTGCGCATCGTCGATGTCGAGGGCAATCAGGCGGTCGACTTCCTGCTCTATTCCGCCGCCGACGATGTCGAGCGCTACAGCGCGCAGGACACCGTCTCGGCGCAGGGCAACCTGTTTCTGCGGCAGGGCAGCGTGCTGCGCTCGAACGAGGGGCGGCCCATGGCGACGATCACCGGCACCTCGGTCGACTATCACGATACCATCGGCGGCGCCTGTTCGTGCGAATCGAACACGCTGCGCTATGGCCACCACACCAAGGCGCAGCATGCCTGTGTCGACAACTTCCTCGAAGCCAACCTCACCGAGGGGCGGGGCAAGCGCGACATGGTGCCCAACATCAACTTCTTCATGAACGTGCCGGTCGAAGCCGATGGCTCGCTGGGCATTGTCGACGGAATTTCCGCGCCCGGCCTCACGGTCGATCTGCGCGCCGAGATGGATATTATCGTGGTCGTTTCGAATTGCCCGCAGATCAACAACCCGTGCAACGCCTTCAACCCCACCCCGGTGCGGATGATCGTCGCAGCATGAGCAAGGGCACGGTTCTGATCGCCAACCGTGGAGCGATCGCCACCCGCATCATCCGCACCGTCCGCCAGATGGGGCTGCGCTCGGTCGCGGTCTATTCGGAAGCTGACGCGGAATCGCTTCACGTGGCGCAGGCCGATGCCGCCGTGTGCATCGGCCCGGCAGCGGCGGCGGAAAGCTATCTCAACGTGCCCGCGATCCTCGCCGCCGCGAAGGAAACCGGCGCGACGATGATCCATCCGGGCTATGGCTTCCTCGCCGAGAACGCCGAATTCGCCGAGGCCTGCGAGGCGGCGGGCATCGCCTTCGTCGGCCCGCGCCCCGAGCATATCCGCGTGTTCGGCCTCAAGCACAGCGCGCGCGCCTTGGCCGAGGAGCACGCGATCCCGCTCGCGCCCGGCACCAACCTCCTCACCGACGAGGACGAGGCGGCGGCGGCGGCGAACGCCATCGGCTATCCGGTCATCCTCAAGGCGACCGCTGGCGGCGGCGGCATCGGCATGCGCATCTGCCAGAGCGAGGCCGAGGTGCGTGACGGCTTTGCTGGGGTCGCACGGCAGGGCGGGGCGAGCTTCGGCGATACGGGTGTGTTCCTCGAACGCTACATCGCGAAGGCGCGCCATATCGAGGTGCAGATCTTTGGCGACGGCGAAGGCCGCGTCATGGCGCTGGGCGAGCGCGACTGCTCGCTGCAACGGCGCAACCAGAAGGTGGTCGAGGAAGCGCCCGCGCCGCTTCTGCCGCAGGCGGTGCGCGAGAACCTGCTGGCGGCGGCAGTGCGGCTGGCCGAGGCGGCCAGCTATCGCTCGGCGGGGACGGTGGAGTTCCTCTACGATGCCGAGCGTGAGGAGTTCTACTTCCTCGAAATGAACACCCGGCTGCAGGTCGAACACGGCGTCACCGAAGAGGTGATGGGGATCGATCTGGTCGAATGGATGCTGCGCGGCGGCACGGGCGACTATGCCTACCTCGACGCCCCCGCGCCCGAGCCCAGGGGCCACGCGGTGCAGGTGCGCGTCTATGCCGAAGATCCGGCGCTCGACTATCGCCCCACCACAGGCACGCTCACCGCGCTGCAATTCCCGGCCAATATCCGCGCCGATACCTGGTGCGAGGCGGGCAGCACGGTCAGCGCCTGGTACGATCCGATGATCGCCAAGCTGATCACCCATGCCGAGAGCCGCGAAGCCGCCATTGCCGCCATGCAGAGCGCGCTGGGCGAAAGCCGGATTGACGGGATCGAGACCAACCTGCGCTGGCTGCGCGATGTCGTGCGCGACGAGCGGTTCGCAAGCGGACAGGTCTACACCCGAATGCTCGACACCGTGGGCTATCACCCGCGCTCGGTCCGCGTGATTTCCGGTGGCACCGCGACCACCGTGCAGGACTGGCCGGGCCGCGAGGGATTGTGGTCGATCGGGGTGCCGCCGTCAGGTCCGATGGACGATAACTCGTTCCGCATGGGCAATCTGGCGCTCGGCAATCCGGAAGGGACGGCGGGGCTCGAAGTCACCTTCACCGGCCCGACGCTCCAGTTCAACGCGCCCGCCACGCTATGCCTGACCGGGGCCGATTTCGGTGCAAAGCTCGATGGCGAGCCGGTGGCGCGCGGCGTGCCCTTCTCGGTTGCCGAGGGGCAGACGCTGGCGCTGGGCCGGGTGAGCGGCGGCGGGATGCGCGGCTATATCCTGTTTGCGGGCGGGCTCGATATCGCGCCCTATCTCGATAGCCATGCGACCTTCGAGCTGGGCCAGTTCGGCGGCCATGCCGCGCGGCGTCTGCTGGCCGGCGATACGCTGCACCTTGGCGGCGCTCCGGTCGATCCGGCGCTGGCCGAGGGTGTGGGCGCGCAGGAGGACTATGGCCAGCGCTGGGAAATCCGCGTGCTGTACGGCCCCCACGGCGCGCCTGACTTCTTCACCGAGGCCGACATCGCCAGCGTGGTCGAGGCCGAGTGGAAGGTGCATTACAACTCCAACCGCACCGGCGTGCGGCTGGTCGGCCCCAAGCCCGAATGGGCGCGCAAGGACGGCGGTGAGGCGGGGCTCCACCCCTCGAACATCCACGACAACCCCTATGCCATCGGTGCGGTCGACTTTACCGGCGATATGCCGATCATTCTCGGGCCGGACGGGCCGTCGCTGGGCGGGTTCGTCTGCCCCTTCGTGGTGATCGCGGCAGACCGGTGGAAGATCGGCCAGCTCGCGCCGGGCAACCGGCTGCGCTTCTTGCCGGTCGATATCGCCACGGCAGAGGCGGCCAACCGCGAGGCGCTCGCTTTCGGCAAGCCCGAGGTGGCGGAGAGCGGCAAGGCCGTGGCCGACCTCTCGCCGGTGCTCGCGCAGACCGAGGCCAGCGGGCACCGTCCGCGCACCGTCTATCGCCAGCAGGGCGACCGCAATATCCTCGTCGAATATGGCCCGATCGTACTCGATCTGGAGCTGCGCATCCGCGTCCACGCGCTGATGACGGTGCTGGAGGCCAAGGCATTGGCGGGCGTGATCGACATCGTGCCCGGTATCCGCTCGTTGCAGCTTCACTTCGATGGCAAGCAACTCGATCAGGCCGCCGCGCTCGCGGCGCTGATGGCGGCGGAAGAGGAGCTGGGCGAACTCGACGATTTCACCATCCCCTCGCGCATCGTCCACCTGCCGCTGAGCTGGCGCGATCCGGCGACGCTCGAAACCATCGAGAAGTACATTGCCGCCGTGCGCAAGGACGCGCCCTGGTGCCCCGACAACATCGAGTTCATCCGCCGCATCAACGGGTTGGAAGACGAGGACGCGGTGCGCTCCGTGGTGTTCGACGCCAGCTATCTGGTGATGGGTCTGGGCGACGTTTACCTCGGCGCGCCGGTCGCCACGCCGGTCGATCCGCGCCACCGGCTGGTGACGACGAAGTACAACCCCGCGCGCACCTGGACCCCGCCCAACGTGGTCGGCATCGGCGGGGCCTATATGTGCATCTACGGGATGGAGGGGCCGGGCGGTTATCAGCTGTTCGGGCGCACCATTCAGGTGTGGAACACCTATCGCCAGACCGACGCCTTCGTCGATGGCAAACCGTGGCTGCTGCGCTTCTTCGACCAGATCCGCTTCTATGAGGTCAGCGCCGAGGAGCTGGAGGAATGGCGGCGCGATTTTCCCGCCGGTCGTCGCAGCATCGAGGTCGAGCAGTCGGAGTTCCGGCTGGCCGACTACCGCCAGTTCCTCGCTGATAACGCGGAGTCCATCGAGGCCTTCCAGCAGCACCGCCAGGCCGCGTTCGACGCCGAACGCGCCGAGTGGGAGCGTAACGGAGAGTTCGACCGTGTGTCCGAACTGGTCGAGGATGCGGAGGGCGCGGTTCTGGACGAGCCGGCGGTCGAGGTGCCCGAGGGCTCCGAGGTGGTGGAGGCTCCGTTTGGCGGCAACGTGTGGAAGCTGCTGGTCAAGCAGGGCGACGCGGTCGAGGCGGGCCAGACCATCGCCGTGATCGAGGCGATGAAGATGGAATGCCCGCTCGAAAGCCCCGCTGCGGGGACCATCTCCGCGCTCTATATCGAGGAGGCGCAGAACATCACCCCCGGCGCGCCGCTGCTGGCGCTGGCGGCTGGCGCATGAGCGCGCTCGAACGCCTGAGCGCGGGGGCTATCGCCGCCAAGGTCAATGCCGGGGAGACCTCGGCGCAGGACGTGATCGCCGACGTGCTCGAACGGCTTGCGCTCTACGACAAGGTCCAGCCGCAAGCATGGATCAGCCGTGCCGAACCTTCCGCGCTGCTGGCGGCGGCGCAGGCGGTCGATGCGCGGATTGCCGCGGGCCAGAGCCTGCCGCTGGCGGGCGTGCCCTTCGCGGTGAAGGACAATATCGACGTCCTCGGCTTCATGACCACCGCCGCCTGTCCGGACTTCGCCTACGATCCCGACGATTCGGCCACGGTGGTGCGCAAGCTGCTGGCGGCGGGGGCGATCTGTGTCGGCAAGACCAACCTCGATCAGTTCGCCACCGGGCTGGTCGGCACGCGCAGCCCTTATGGCATTCCGCGCAACACCTCGAACCTCGCTTACGTAAGCGGCGGATCGAGTTCGGGCTCGGCGGTGGCCGTGGCGGCGGGGCTGGTGGCCTTTGCGCTCGGCACCGATACCGCCGGTTCGGGCCGGGTGCCTGCGGCGTTCAATCACCTCATCGGGCTCAAGCCGAGCAAGGGGCGCTGGAGCACGCAAGGACTGGTCCCGGCCTGCCGCACGCTCGACTGCATCTCGGTGTTCACCGACAAGCTCGACGATGCCGCGCTGGTCGACGAGGTGATTGCCGGGTTCGATCCGGTCGATGCCTATTCCAAGCCACTGGTCGACCGTCCGCTGCCCTCGACGCGTATTGGCGTGCCCATGCGCAATCAGCGCCAGTTCTTCGGCGATGCGCGCTCAGAATACCTCTACGATCAGGCGCTGGAAAAGCTGGCGGGGCAGGGCGAGATCGTCGAGATCGACACCGCTTTTCTCTCCGAAGCGGCGGCCTTGCTCTATTCCGGCCCGTGGGTGGCCGAGCGCACCGCCGCCATCGAGGCGCTGCTCAAAAGCAACCCCGAGGCCATCGACCCCACGGTTCGCACCGTGGTCGCGCCGGGGGAGGACATTTCGGCGGTCGCGTTGTTCAACGGGATCTACCGCCTTGCCGCACTGCAACGGCAGGCCGAGCAGATGTGGGAAGAGGTGGGGATGCTCGCCTTCCCCACCACCGGCACCACCTACCGCGTGAGCGAACTGGCCGCCGCGCCGGTCGCGCTCAACTCGAACCTCGGGGCCTACACCAATTTCGTGAACCTGCTCGACATGGCCGCGCTCGCGCTGCCGGCGGGCCAGCGCGCCAACGGGACCGGCTTCGGCATCACGCTGATCGGCCCGGCGGGCAGCGACCTGGCGCTGGTCGAGGCCGGAAAAACCTATCTCGCCGGAGCGGAGCTGCCTGCTCCGCCGCCGCTCGACATGGAGGGAAAGATGGAAACCGTGAAACTGGCCGTCGTCGGCGCGCACCTCAAGGATATGCCGCTGCACTGGCAGCTGACCTCGCGCGAGGCAAAGTTCGTCTGCGCGACCGAAACCGCGCCCAGCTACCGCCTCTATGCCATGGCCAACAGCGTCCCGCCCAAGCCTGCGCTGGTCTACAGCGAGGATGGCGCGGCCATCGCGGTCGAGGTCTATGAGCTGGATGTCGCCGCCTTCGGCAGCTTCACCGCCGAGGTGCCCGCGCCGCTCGCCATCGGCACCGTCACTCTCGCCGACGGCACCAGCGTAAAGGGATTCGTCGCCGAGCCGCGCGCCACCGATGGAGCGGAGGAAATCACCTCTCTGGGTGGTTGGCGTGCTTATATCGCGCGCGGTTGAGCCGCAATCGTGCGTGGTTGACTCGCAAAAATTGACTTTTCCTGCGTTATTACGCTTGACCTGATCGTTAATACCTATAGCCTCCTCTTCATAGCCATAAGAGCACAACGTTCGCCGGGAGAGATTCTGCAATCGCCCGGGCCGCAGAGGCCCGGCAAATGGAGAATGCGCATGGCCGGGGTCCGAGTAGGGAACAGAATCATTGGCACCGAAGCACCGGTAACGGTGGGTTGGGAGAATGTACCGAAGGTGCAGGGCGGGCCGTGGAAAGTGGCTTTCTTCACCTATTTTCAGCCCGCGAGTCTGCTCGCGCTGCTGGCCTTCTGGTATTACGCGCCAAATTCCATCGCCACTGCGCAGACGGCGATCATCATCAGCCTGAGCTTCCGGGCCTTCCTGATTGCGCTCGAATTCATGGCGCCGCGCCACCGCAGCTGGATGTTGACCTGGAAAGAGGCGGTGACCGACCTGTTCTACGTCGGCATGGGCTACACCGTCGTGCGCATGATGGGCGCCTATCTGGGCGACGATGTCATCATCGAGGCGGTGCAGGGCGCCGCCGACTGGAGCAAACTGGACTGGTTCGCAGGGATGCCGCTGCTGATACAGGCGCTGGCGATCTCGCTGCTGTTCGACTTCGGCCAGTACTGGATGCACCGCGGGATGCACAACTGGTATCCGCTGTGGCTGACCCACGCGCCGCACCACTACATCACCCAACTCAACATCAACAAGGGCGCGGTCGGCAACCCGGTCGAGTTGTTCCTGATCGGCCTTGGCGTCGGCGGCTTCTTCGACTTCCTGCCGCGTGCGGCGCTGCTGGCGGGCACCTTCGGCCTCGCTATCGGCACCTATCAGCACATCAACGTGCGCTTCAATACGCCGGGCTGGTGGCGGTTCCTGTTCAACACCACCGAGCATCACAGCGTGCACCACTCGCAGGACTATGAAGCCAGCCGCAGCAACTACGGCTCCACCTGGATCATCTTCGATCGCCTGTTCGGCACCTGTGTCGATGGCGAGGCGGAAAAGCTCGGCATGGAGGGTGGCCGCCGGATGACGATCTCGGAAGCCATGCATTTCCCGTTCTCCGAGGGATACAACACCACCAAACAGTGGCTGCGGGCGAAGTTTCACAAGCCGAGCGCCGTACCCGCTGAATAATACCCCACCCCCGGCCTGACACGCGGGCCGGGGGCCCCAGCCAAGTTCATTGCAAGCACGCCGTCACCACCTCGCCCCCTGTTCGGGCGGGACGGTCGGCCTGTGCCTGCGCGCCAGGAACCGGAGATTGCCACAGTGAACCTGCCTTTCATCGACTGGGCCTGGCGCACCCGCGGTGCGATCGCCATCGACCCGCCGCTGACCACCGAAGAGACCTTCGCCCGGCTCAAACCGCTGGTCGACGAAGACAGCACCCGCTGCGACTATGGCGACAACACGCTGACCTATGTGAAGGGCAATCCGGCGGCGCAGGACCGGCTGGCGACCTTCTCCCGAGGCGTGTTCGCCGTCGAGCAGCAGGGTGGACTGACCCGGCTCCTCTACGATGTGAAGAGCAATGCGCTGGCGCTGGTGCTGCTGGCACCGCTGTTCTTCGTGGGTTTTGCGCAGATCGCGGTCGCCATCAACCATTGGGAAGACCGCAAGGCCGAAGCGGTGGAGGCCAAGGGCGAGAAGGCCGGTGACGAGGAAGAGAAAGAGCCCGCGCCGCATCACTGGATCGACGAGGCGCTGGGCGCACCGGCTCCCGAAACGCTGGAGCAGAAGAAGGCGCGGATGGAACAGGAGGGCGAGCAGAAGAAGGAAAAGCTGCCGACGACGCCGTCCTATGTTCTCGCCGGTCTGTTCGTTGCGCTCTATCTTCTCGGCCGCTTCCTTGAGCCCTACCTGTTCCGCCGCACCCTCAGGCGCGCGCTTGATCTGGAGCTGGCCGAGACGGCGGACAGCCCGGCCGAGACACTGGAACCCGGCCACGCAGGCTGAGCCTGCACCGCAGCATCCATCTACACCCGGCGCGATCCGCGCCCACAGGAGCATTGTGCAATGATTACGTTCACCCTCACCGATCGCGATGGGAAGACCCATGCCATCAAGACCACGCCCGATGGCACCTTGATGGAGGCGATCCGCGACTATGGCCTGACCGACGAATTCGCGCTGTGCGGCGGCCATTGCTCGTGCGCCACCTGCCATGTGATCATCGACGAGGCCTTTCTGCCGCGGTTGTCGCCGGTTTCGCGTGACGAGGGCGGCCTGCTCGACGGTTCGGACCATCGCGCGGCAGGTTCGCGTCTGGCATGTCAGGTGCCGCTCGACGCGACGCTCGACCTTGCGCACATCACGGTCGCGCCGGTCGACTGAGCCAGCGCGGTTCCGGCAGCCAATTGTCAGGTGGTCGGGAGCGATCCCGGCCATCTCCTCTTCCGTCTTGCCCGGCGAACCTCTAGGCGGACTTCGAACGAAGCGAGAAGAGGACCGCCTGTGAGCGAGAAGCCCAGCGACCGCGATTTGGTCGACCACAAGTTCTATCATGCCGATGCCGAAGCCGGGTTCGCCGACCGTGCCCCCGAGGATACGGCGCAGACGCGCCACCCCAGCTACAAACTGGCCTTCCGCGACACCGATTTCCTGTTGCGCGAGGAACTGCGCCCGATCCGCTTCCAGCTTGAACTGCTCAAGCCGGAGATGGTGCTGGAGGAAGCGCGGGTCGGCTCGACGCTGGTGATGTACGGTTCGGCCCGCATCCCCGCGCCCGAGCAGATCGACGAGGTGATGGCGCGCGCAAAGACGCCGGAAGAAAAGAAGATTGCCGAGAAGCTGGCGGAGAAGTCACGCTACTACGTCGAGGCGCAGAAGCTGGCGAAGCTGGTGAGCGAGAAGAGCATTATCGAGAACGGGCAGCGCCAGTTCGTGGTCTGCTCGGGCGGCGGGCCGTCGATCATGGAGGCGGCCAACCGCGGCGCGAGCGAGGCCGGGGCCGAGAGCGTCGGACTCAACATCGTGCTGCCGCATGAGCAGGCGCCCAACACCTATGTGACGCCCTATCTGTCGCTCAACTTCCACTATTTCGCGCTGCGCAAGATGCACTTCCTGATCCGCGCGCGGGCCGTGGCGGTGTTCCCCGGCGGCTTCGGCACCTGTGACGAGCTGTTCGAACTGCTGACGCTGATCCAGACCGGCAAGATGAAGCCGATCCCGGTGCTGCTGTTCGGCAAGAATTTCTGGGACCGGGTGATCAACTTCGAGGCGCTGGTCGAGGAGGGCACGATCAATGCCGCCGACCTTGACCTGTTTCAGCGGGTCGAGACGGCCGAGCAGGCGTGGAAGCACATTGCCCAGTTTTACGAGCTGGAGGCTTAGGGGAACACCTCCAGTCTTTTTCCCGCTCATGCTGAGCTTGTCGAAGCATTGTTCTTTGCCTTGAACCTTGGCGCGGAAGGAAAAGCAGTCCTTCGACAAGCTCAGGATGAGCGGGTTTGGTGTGCTTAATCCAGCCGCACCGCCTGATGCCCCATCGGCCCCGCGCCGCCACCATAACCGGGCGCGGCGTGGAGTGCCTCGCGCACGAACTGACGGGCTTTCTCAATCGCTTCCTCAAGCGGAGCCCCGCGCGCGAGGTGTGTCGCGATCGCGCTGGCGAGCGTGCAGCCGGTGCCGTGGGTGTGGCGGGTGACGATGCGCGCCTCGCTCCACACCTTGTCCGGCTTGCCCGGCAGCACGAGCCGGTCTTCCACCATCGGTCCATCGGCATCGCCGCCCTTGGCGAGAAAGGCAATGCCCTTGCTCGTCAGCGCCGCTGCACCGCCAAGCACTTCGAGTTCGGGCACATTGGGTGTCGTCAGCGTGGCCAGCTCCATCAGCCACTCGAACACCTCTATGGTGGCTTCGTCTGCCAGCACCGAGCCGCTCGTCGTCACCATGACCGGATCGAACACGATCGGGCAGGGCAGGTCTTCCAGCCGGTCAGCCACGACCTCGGCGACATCGGCATTGCCGAGCATGCCGATCTTCACCGCCTCAACGCCGATGTCCTCCATGCAGGCGTCGATCTGCGCCGCCACGAAGTCGGGCGACAGCACCTCCACCCCGCGCACGCCGCGGGTATTCTGTGCGGTGACGGCGGTGATCGCGGTCATCGCATAGCCGCCGAGCATGGTGATGGTCTTGATGTCGGCCTGAATGCCCGCGCCGCCGGAGCTGTCCGATCCGGCGATGACGAGGACGCGGGGAGGGCGCTTGCTCATTGTCGCCCCTCCCGCTCATCCTGAGCTTGTGGAAGGATAGCCACAGCCCTTGCCGCAATGTGGTGGCTGCCCTTCGACAAGCTCAGGGCGAGCGGGGGTGGGCTCAGGGCGAGCGGCTGGACAGTCACGCCGCTGCCTGCACCGCGTCGCAGATCCGGTCCACCACCGCCTCGACCTGCGCCGCATCGTCACCCTCGGCCATGACGCGCACCAGCGGCTCGGTGCCCGACTTGCGGATCACCAGCCGGCCCTTGCCGACCAGCTCGCGCTCGGCCTCGGCGATCACCGTCTGCACACTGTCCGCCGCCAGCGGGTCGCCGCCATCGTAGCGCACGTTCTTCAGCAGCTGCGGCACCGGATCGAACAGGTGGAGCAATTCGCTCGCGGGCTTGCCGCTCTGTACCAGCGCCGCCAGCACTTGCAGCGCGGCCACGGTGCCATCGCCGGTGGTGGCGTGGTCGAGCAGGATCATATGCCCGGACTGTTCGCCGCCGACGTTGTATCCGCCCGCCTTCATCGCTTCGAGCACGTAGCGGTCGCCGACCTTGGCGCGCACCAGCGCCAGCCCGCGCGCATCGAGGAAGCGTTCGAGCCCGAGGTTGCTCATCACCGTCGCCACCACGCCGCCGCCCTTGAGCTGGCCGCGTTCGGCAAGGCGCGAGCCGATCAGCGCCATGATCTGGTCGCCGTCGACCGCCTCGCCTTTCTCGTCGATCACGATCAGCCGGTCGGCATCGCCATCGAGCGCAATGCCAAGGTCGGCCCCTTCCGCGACCACGCGCGCCTTCACCGCATCGAGCGAAGTCGAACCGACGCCGTCGTTGATGTTGAGGCCATTGGGTTCGACACCCATGGCGATGACCTTCGCGCCCAGCTCCCAGATCGCGGTGGGGGCGACCTGATAGGCCGCGCCATGGGCGCAATCGACCACGATCTTGAGGCCGTCGAGCCGCACGTTGCTTGGCAGCGACTGCTTCACCGCGTGAATATAACGCCCGCGCGCGTCTTCGATCCGGCGGGCACGGCCGATGTCGGCCCCCTCGGCGAGAGTCTGTTCCTCGCCGAGCAGTTGTTCGATCTGCCGTTCGTCCTCGTCCGACAGTTTGAACCCGTCAGGGCCGAACAGCTTGATGCCGTTGTCACCGAAGGGGTTGTGGCTGGCCGAGATCATCACGCCAAGATCGGCGCGCATTTCGCGCGCGAGCAGGGCCACAGCGGGGGTGGGCAGGGGGCCGGTCATGATCACGTCCATGCCCACGCTGGTGAAGCCTGCCACCAGCGCGTTCTCCATCATGTAGCCCGACAGGCGCGTGTCCTTGCCGATCACCACCCGGTGCCGGT
Organism: Aurantiacibacter xanthus; assembly: GCF_003584015.1. Taxonomy (GTDB): domain Bacteria; phylum Pseudomonadota; class Alphaproteobacteria; order Sphingomonadales; family Sphingomonadaceae; genus Alteraurantiacibacter; species Alteraurantiacibacter xanthus. The sequence goes on along the minus strand of NZ_QXFM01000135.1, from coordinate 37,739 downwards.
GCGTGCCGCGCAGGAAGTGCTGGCCCGCCGCCATGCCGACCTTCATCGCCAGCGATGCGGTCAGCTTTTTGCCGTTGGCGCGGCCGCGAATGCCGTCGGTTCCGAAGTAGGTGCGTCCCATTGAATTCCCTGAACTTGTCGAAATGCGCGTGCTGGCTCTGCTTTGCCGCTTGAAATCGGGCTTGTCACGCCCGAGATGGCTCCTTGTCTTGCTTATGCAACCCGGCTGCGGTTCGCGCGTTGGGAAATCAGTTACGACCCGAGAGACAGGAAGGACCCTCAAATGGCATTCACCCTTATCGACCTGCCCTACGACAGCGAAGCGCTGGCCCCGGCCGTCACCGCCGAGACGCTCAGCTTCCACCACGGCAAGCACCACAAGGCCTATATCGACAAGACCAACGCTGCCGTCGAAGGCGGCGAGCTTGATGGCAAGCCGCTCGAAGACGTGATCGTGGCCGCGCGCGGCTCGAACCAGGGCCTGTTCAACAACGCGGCGCAGAGCTGGAACCACGGGTTCTACTGGCACTCGCTCGCTCCCTCGACCAATGGCCCCTCGGGCGATCTCGCCAGCAAGATCGACGAGGCTTTCGGCTCGCTCGACGAGCTGAAGACCAAGCTGAAGGATCGCGGCGCCGGTCACTTCGCCAGCGGCTGGGTGTGGCTGGCCGAGAAGGACGGCAAGCTCTCGATCGAAGAGACCCACGACGGCGACACGCTGGCCGACAGCGGCTTCAACCCGCTGCTGACCATCGACGTGTGGGAGCACGCCTACTACCTCGATCACCAGAACGCCCGCCCGAGCTATCTCTCGGCGGTGGTCGATGGCCACCTGAACTGGGACTTCGCGGCGGATAACCTCGCCCGCGGTTCGGCCTGGACCTACCCGGCCTGATCTGACGGTCCGATAATCACGAAAAGACCCGCTCTGGCATCAGGCCGGGGCGGGTCTTTTCGTATCGGCGTCAGTCGTCGTTTTGCAGATCGAGCACGTTGGCGGCGAACAGCGGCTCGCCGAACAGGAAGCCGATGAAATTGGGCCGGCCGAGGTGATCGATCAGCGCGGTCAGCGTCAGCAGGATCGGCACCGACAGCAGAGCGCCCGCCACGCCCCAGATCCACCCGAAATAGGTGAGAGCAAGCAGGATCAGCACCGGGTTCATCGTGAAGCGTGCGCCGAGCACGGCGGGGGTCACGATATTGGCTTCGATCGTGTGCAGCCCGAGATAGGCAGCCGCCGGAATGAGGCCGACCAGCAGGTGATCCGCCGAGCCGATCCCGAACAGCGACAGCAGCCCGACCATCGCCAATGGGCCGACATAGGGCACGAAATTGAGCAGGGCAGCAAGGCCGCCCCACATCATCGGCGCATCAAGACCCATCACCCAGGCCCCCAGCGTTACCACGACACCGACCCCGGTGTTGATGAGCCCGACGGTAAGGATATAGGCCGCGACCCGGTCCTGCACCTCGCGCATGGCGCGCGCGGCCTTGAGGCTGGCGCCCACCTGCTGGCGATCAAGCAGCAGGCGGCGGCGCAGGCGAATGCGCGCTTCGATCATGAAAAAGGCCATCATGAAGGTGAGCAGCACCTCCAGCAGCACGGTTGGCGTGGCAAAGGCCAGCTGTTCGAGGAAACTGGGCGTCGCCAGCACCACCTCGCGCACTTCCTTGCCCTCGTCGAAGCCGCCGAGTTGCTGGTTGAGGTCGGTCACCCAGCTGAAGGTCACGCGCAGTTCGGCAAAGTGCTTCTGCACCTGCGCCACCATGGCGGGTACGTCGTCGAACAGCGACACCGCCGGTTGCAGCACGACCGTGAGGGCGAGTGCCAGCACGCCGAGAAAGGCCAGCAGTGCCAGCAGCGACGCCGGGAAGTTCGGCACCCCCCAGCTCGCCAGCTTGTCGGCCAGCGGCGAGAGGATAATGGTGAGGATCACCGCCGAGACCAGCGGCAGGAACACCACCGAGCCGATCGACAGCACAAAGGGCAGCGCGAGAAATAGCCCCAGCGCCATCAGGAACACCAACGCCGAAATCAGGCGCAGCTCTTGCGCGGCAAAGCTGAGTTGCTGGCCGGGCTGGGGATCAGGTTCGGCCGTGTGGCCCGTCGGCTCGACGCTCACCCGACGCTCACCGGGTGCTGGTCATCGGGTCGGTTCGGCCACGCCCATTCCGGCGGCGACCCTGCCCAGCTCATCGAGAATGGCGCGGTGGGCGGATGGATCGTCGCTTGACCGGTCGGGAATGTTACCGCTTTCGAGCATGGCCGACAGTGCCGAGCGGGCCCGGCCCACGCGGCTCTTGATCGTGCCCACAGCACAGCCGCAGATCTCGGCAGCCTCTTCGTAAGAGAAGCCGCCTGCGCCGACCAGCAGCAGCGCCTCGCGCCGTTCTGCCGGCAGCGTCAGCAGCGCACGGTGCATGTCCGACAGGTGCATCGGCTCTTCCTGACCGGCGGGCTCGGTCAGCGTGCGTTCGGCCACGCCTTCGTCGTATTCGCCGCGGAAACGATTGCGGCGCATGTCGGTGAGATAGGCATTGCGCAGGATCACGAAGGTCCATGCGCGCATCGACGTGCCCGGTTCGAACCGCTCTTGCGCGGCCCAGGCTTTCATCAGCGCTTCCTGCACCAGATCGTCGGCCATGTCGGGCCTGCCGCACAAACCGCGCGCAAAGGCGCGCAGGTGGGGGATGACCTCGGTCAGTTCCCGTTTGAAATCGCTACGATCAGCGGCGCTACGCTCGCGCTTGCTCGGCGCTTCCCTCACAGAGCCGCTCATTGCTGTGCGCTGCTTTCTCCCTGGGCGCTGCCGTCGAGTTTGGACAGAAGATCGCGAAAGGAATCGGGCAGTGGTTCATCCACGACGGAGTCATAAAGTTGTTTGAGCCCATTGGCCCATTCGGGTTCACCCATCGCTTTTTCCTTGCCGGTTTGGCCTTTCGTCATCGTTGGTCCGCACTTTTCCGTTTATCAGAGTGTGCCCATCGGTGTTCGGGCATATGAATTGGCTTTCTTGGAACGAAACGGCTCGCGTCTGGTTCCCCGAATTGCTTGTGAAGTAAATTGAGCCGGAGAAATTGCCAAGAGGGCTGATCCGGCTATGGGCAGTTACAGGATGCCACGAGTGACGGTAGTGTGCGCATCCGGGGTGTTGAAGGGCAACTGGTGAACTCTCAGCAGCAGGGCAGACGCAAGGATGCGAAGCGGTGGCTGGTGCAGTTCCCGCGAGCCCTGCCGCTTGGCATTTTTCTGCTCATCAGCGCCATCGCCGTGCTCAGCGCTTTCGCCATTGAGCGTGGCGAGGCACAACGCGCTTCGGCGCAGTTGACCGCGCGCACCGATGCGATCGCCTCCGCGCTGGAACGCCGCGCCAATGCCTCCAGCGCTTACCTGCGCGCCGGTGCCGCCCTGCTGTCGACGCTTGGCGAAATCCCGGAAGGGGAATTCCGCCGGTTCGTATCCGAATTGCGGCTCGATTCCGATTTCCGCGGCAACGACGGCATCGGTTGGGCGGCAGTCGTGCGGCCAGGCGAGGAGGATGCGTTCAATGCGCTGATGCTGCGCGACTACGGCTCGCCGCATCCGCTGTATCCGCGCCCTGACGGCAGCCAGCCCTTTGCCGTCCCGGTCACCTACCTTCATCCCCAGAACGATCGTGCGCTGCGTGCGCTGGGCTATGACATGTATTCGGAGCCCTTGCGCCGGTCTGCCATGATCGAGGCGGCGGTCTCGGCCAGCCCGACGGCGAGCGATGCGGTGGTGCTGCAGCAGGAAGGCGGCGGCGATGCGCCGGGCTTTCTGATCTACATGCCCGTCTATTCTCCGGCCCGCGGCGGGCGTGCGCTCAAGGGGTATATCTACAGCCCCTTCAGCGCCGACCAGTTCCTCCACGCGGCGCTCGAACTTGAGGAGGCCGGGCAATATGGCGTCCAGCTGTTCGATGGCGACCGGGCCCACCCCGGCACGTTGATGGCGAGCACGATCGGCGAAGAGGACCCCGGCGCCCATCGCAACCGGCGCGAAGTGACCATTGCCAACAACACCTGGCTGCTGGTGGTAAGCCGCAGCGGTGGCGGATTGCTGTCGGGCCTTGCCTTTGCGACGCTGATCTTCGGCCTGCTGGTGGCAAGCCTGCTGGCCGTGGTGGTGCGCCTGCTCACGCAACAGGCCGAGGAGGACGAGGCGGCGCTTGCCTGGTATGGCGAGCAGGCTTCGATCCGCAATTCTCTCACGCGCGAGCTGAACCACCGGGTGAAGAACACGCTCGCCAACGTGCTGTCGATCATCTCGCTGACCCGCCGTCGCAGCGAGGATCTCGACAGCTTCGCCGAATCGCTTACCGGGCGCATCCGCGCGCTGTCGGCCACGCACGATCTGCTGACCCAGTCCGATTGGGGATCGACCCCGGTCGGCGCGGTGATCGAGGCCGAACTGCTGCCCTATGCCACCAGCGGCGATCATACGCTGGTGATCGAAGGTGAGGCGGTGAACCTGGCCCCCAACGAGGCCCTGTCGCTCGGGCTTGCGGTGCACGAGCTGGCCACCAATGCCGCCAAATACGGCGCGCTCAGCGTGCCCGATGGCAATCTGCGGGTGACTTGGGAGATCGTCAGCGCCGAGCTGGTGCGGATCGAATGGCTGGAGCGCGGCGGCCCGCCGGTCAAGCAGGAGCGCGGGCGCGGGTTCGGCACCGATCTGATCGAGCGTATCGTTGCCCACGAACTCAGCAACCCGGTCGAACTGACCTTCGAGCCCGAGGGCGTGCGCTGCGTGATGTGCGTGCCGATCCGGCGTCCGCGCGAATTTGCCCTGCGTGCAGGAGCACTCACGAAGCAGGGCAAGCGTGCGCGCAAGGGGCGCATCGCTTCGCGGGTCGAGGCGCAAGGGCGCTAGAAAGCTGCATTCCCGTCAGGCCGGTATCGGCGTTTGCGATGGACCTGCCATATACATGGATATATAGCGTGCGGAACATGCGCAGTTTTCCGTCATTTTTCGCCCTGTTTCTGGCTCTGGTCAGTGCCTTGCTGGTTGCTTGCCAGGGCGAGAGCGAGGCGAGCGATGCGCCCGTGGTGCTGGCCGCGGCAAGTATGCAGGAAGCGCTGGAGGAAGCTGCCCAAAACTGGGCCGACACCGGCCATGCGCGTCCGCTGCTGTCCTTCGCATCGAGCGCGGTTGTCGCGCGTCAGGCCGCCGAGGGCGCGCCGGCGGATCTGGTCGTGACCGCTGACGAGCAGTGGATGGACTGGATGGAGGGCGAGCACCTGCTGCGCCCCGGCACGCGGCGCACTGTCGCGGGCAATACGCTGGTGCTGGTGGCACCGGGCAAGCCTGAAAGCAGCAGCGCGGAGGCCGCTGACGTACTGCGCGCCTATAGCGGACGCCTTGCCATCGCCGAGCCGGAGACCGTGCCCGCGGGTCGCTATGCCATGGCGGCGCTCACGCAGATGGGTCTGGCCGGGAGTTTTGCCCAACGGATCGTCCCGGCCGAGAACGTGCGCGCCGCGCTGGCGCTGGTCGAGCGGGGCGAGGTCGACCTTGGCATCGTCTATGCCACCGATGCGCTGGCTTCGGACAAGGTCAGGGTGCTGGCTACCTTCCCCCCTGAAACGCATGAGCCGATCCGTTATCCGATGGCTGCGCTGGCTGCTTCCAACCATCCGGAGGCAGAGGAGTTCGCCACGTACCTGGCATCCCCCGCAGGTCAGGCGATTCTTGCCCGGCACGGCTTTTCCGCCAGTCGATGAGCGGCTGGTTGTCAGCAGCCGAATGGGCGGTGATCGCCCTGTCGCTCAAGGTGAGCCTCGTGGCGGTGCTGGCGAGCCTGCCGGTGGCCTATGCGCTGGCCTGGCTGATCGCGCGGCGGCGGTTTCCGGGGCGGATGCTGCTCGATGCCGCGGTACACCTGCCGCTGGTGCTGCCGCCGGTGGTGACGGGCTGGCTGCTGTTGCTGGCCTTCGGACGCAACGGACCGATTGGCCACTGGCTTGAACAGACCTTTGGCATCTCGCTGGTGTTCACATGGGCCGGCGCGGCGCTGGCGGCGGCGGTGATGGCGCTGCCGCTGATGGTGCGCGCGATGCGGCTCTCGATCGAGGCGGTGGACCGCAAGCTGGTCGAGGCGGCGCGCACGCTGGGGGCATCGCCCTTGCGCGCCTTCGTCACGATCACCTTGCCGCTCAGCCTGCCGGGGATTGCGGCGGGCGCAATGCTGGGCTTTGCCCGCTCGCTGGGCGAGTTCGGCGCGACCATTACCTTTGCCGCCAATATCGCGGGGCAGACCCGCACCCTGCCGCTCGCCATCTACACCGGGCTGCAAGTCCCGGGCAGCGAGGGGGCGGTGGCGCGGCTGGCGATCATGGCCATCGTGCTGTCGCTGGGGGCGCTGATGGTGTCGGAGTGGCTGGTGCGCCGCTCGGGCGGGAGCCGTGCCCATGTCCTTTGAGGTGCGGCTGAGACTGTCGCTGGGGGAGGCGGAGATCGCCGCCGACTTCGCCTCCGAGGCGCGGCTGACCGCGCTGGTCGGCCCCTCGGGCGCGGGCAAGACCAGCGTGCTGAACGCCATCGCCGGACTGCTGCGCCCGCACGAGGGGCGGGTGGTGGCCGCAGGCGAGGTGCTGTTCGACAGCGCACAGCGGATCGACCTTGCCCCCGAAGCACGCCGGGCCGGTTACGTGTTTCAGGACGGACGGCTGTTCCCGCATATGAGCGTGCGTGCGAACCTTGCCTATGGCGAGCGGCTGGCCCTGCCTGCTGAGCGCTGGATCACGCGCGACGAGGTGGCGGGCCTGCTCGACATTGGCGATCTGCTGGACCGGCGGACCGCCAATCTCTCGGGCGGCGAGGTCCGCCGTGTGGCGATTGCCCGTGCGCTATTGGCGGCCCCGCGCTTCCTGTTGCTCGACGAGCCGACCGCTTCGCTCGACGCCGCCCGCGCCGAGGCGCTGCTCGGCCTGATCGAGCGCATTCGCGATGCGATAGGCGTGCCGATCCTGCTCGTCAGCCACAGCCGCGCCGAGGTCGAGCGGCTGGCAGGGCAGGTGGTGGAGATGGGGTGAGGGAGGCGAGGGTCGTGCCCTCTCCGCCTTGCCTCGGCCCACACGTGATGCGGGCCGGGGCGCAGCTTCTGATGACATTACGCTGATCCACCTTGCTCCCCTCCCCTTGGGGAGGGGCTGGGGGTGGGGGCTCGACGCTGGCTGGCGTGGGAACCCCCATCCCAACCCTTCCCCACAGGGAAGGGCTTTGGGCGTCGATGCTATGGCATCCCACTCCAGGCCAGGAAAGCCTGGCCCCGCATCAAGCGCGGGGTGACGGATCGGGGCGGGGTCAGGAACCTGAGTCCTGACCCGTCACCCTCAGGCAAACAGGCTCGTATCGATCGGCAGGCTGCGCACGCGCTTGCCGGTGAGGGCAAACAGCGCGTTGGTCAGCGCCGGGATCACCGGCGGCAGGGCCGGTTCGCCAAGCCCGGTCGGCGCATGGTCCGACTTCACCCACTCGATGTGGATCTGCGGTGTCATCGGCATGCGCGGCAGCGGGTAGTTGTGGAAGTTCGACTGCTTCGCCGCGCCGCCCTCGATCTCGACCGCGAGCTGCATGGCCTGACCGATGCCGTCGATGATCGAGCCCTGCACCTGATTGAGCGCGCCGAACGGGTTGATGATCTGGTTGCCGACATCGCCCGCACACCAGACATTGTGCACCTGGACCTGCTTGCGGTCGGACAGCGACACCTCGACCACCTCGGCGAAATAGCCCTGGTGGCTCCAGTAATAGCCGAAGCCAAGCGCGTGCCCGTCAGCCACCGGCTTGCCCCATTCGGCCATGTCCATGACCTTGCGCGTGACTGCGCGCAGGCGGTCGGGGTTGAAGCCGGGGGTGGGGCCGGTGAAGCCCATGGTGGTCGGTTCGGTCTCGGCGCCCTCCACGATCTCCATCAGCAGCGTCGGCAGATCCTTGCCCGTTTCGTGGGCCACCTCGTCGAGGAAGCTCTGCGTGACGAAGGCCAGCGCGTTGCTGTTGGGCGCGCGCAGGGCACCCATCGGGATCGCGGTCCGCAGCATGTCCTGCTCAAGCAGCAGGTTGTCCATCAGCTTGGCGGGGAAGGTGTCGGGCGCCATCAGCGCCGGATTGAACGGGCTGTCGCCCAGATCGAAGGTGACGAAGTGGTCCTTCAGGCCCGTCATCTTGCCGTCGGCGTCGAGCGAGGCGGTCAGGCGGTGCCAGCCGGCGGGGCGATAGAAGTCGCTCCGCACGTCGTCCTCGCGGCTCCAGATCAGCTGCACCGGGGTGCCGGGCATTTCCTTGGCGATGGCCGCGACCTGCACCATGTAGTCGTTGTTCAGACGCCGCCCGAAGCCGCCGCCCATGCGGGTGATGTGGACGATCACCTTCTCCGGCGGCACTCCGAGATACTCCGCTACGGAGGCAAGGCCGCCCTGCGGAGTCTGCGAGGGAGCCCACATCTCCATCACGCCGTCTTCACGCATCAGCGCGGTGCAGTTCATCGGCTCCATCGCCGCGTGGGCGAGGAACGGATAGGCATAGTCGGCCGTGACGACCTTGGCCGCCGAGGCGAGCGCTGCGGCCATGTCGCCGCGTTCGCCGAACACCTGGGCCGCCTTGCCGCCGTCCATCAGCTCCTTGGCCCGCGCGGCATAGCCTGCGGTGGAGTGGCTGGCCCATTCGCCGTTGTCCCACTCGGGCTTCAATACGCTGCGGGCGCGGTTGGCGAGCCACCAGTTGGAGGCGACCACGGCCACGCCGTCGACCAGCTCGTCGGCCTTGCCGTTGCCGCGCACGATGAAGGCGTCGATCACGCCGGGCTGGGCCTTGGCGGCCTCGACATCGGCGCCCTTGAGCGAGGCACCGAACACGGGCGAGCGCTCGTAGGCGGCATAGACCATACCGGGCAGCTGCGTATCGACACCGAAGATCGGCTCACCGCGCACGATCTTCGGGCTGTCGATCCCGCCGATGGCGCGACCGATGATGCGGAAATCGGCCTGATCCTTGAGCGTCAGGCTCTCGGGATCGGGCACCGGCATGGTGGCAGCGAGACTGGCCAGTTCGCCATAGGTCGCCGAGCGGCCCGAGGCTTTCTCGACCACCTTGCCCGGCTCGGTGCCGAGCGAAGCGACGGGGACACCCCACTTCTGCGCCGCGGCGGCGATCAGCATCGCGCGCGCCGTGGCGCCGGTCTGGCGCATCGGCATCCAGTTCATCGGAGTCGAGAACGAGCCGCCTGCCAGCTGAGGGCCGTATTTGGCCATGTTGGTATCGGCCATCTCGATTCTGACCAGATCCCAGTCGGCATCGAGTTCCTCGGCCACGATCATCGGCAGCGAGGTCTTGATGCCCTGACCGATCTCCGGGTTCTTGCCGATGATGGTGATCGTGTTGTCGGGCGCGATGGTGACGAAGGCCGTCAGCTCGGCCGGAGCCGCCGCCTCGGCGCCAACGGCGCGGGCGACCATCGGCATGGTGGCGCTCAGCGCAAAGCCGCCGCCGGCCAGCGCCGAAACCTTGAGCAGGGTGCGGCGCGAAAGGGTGGTTGCCTCAGACATTGACCGTGTCCTCCTTGCGCGAGACCTGCGCGATGGCGGTCTTGATCCGGGTGTAGCAGGCGCAGCGGCAGATGTTGCCCTGCATGGCCGCGTCGATCTCGGCATCCGAGGGGGTGGCGTTCTTGTTGAGCAGCGCGGTGGCGCTCATCAGCTGTCCGGCCTGGCAATAGCCGCACTGCATCACGTCCTCATCGAGCCACGCCTGTTGCAGCGCCTGTCCGACCTCGGACTGCGCGAGGTGTTCGATGGTGGAGACTTTCTTGTCGCCAATAGCCGAAAGCGGCAGCGAGCACGAGCGCACGGCCTGCCCGTCGAGGTGGACGGTGCAGGCACCGCACATGCCGATGCCGCAGCCGAACTTGGTGCCGACCATGCCCAGTTCCTGGCGCAGCGCCCAGAGCAGGGGCATCTCGCCCGGCGCGTCGATCTCGCGCGTTTCGTTGTTGATGGTGACCGTGATGGCCATGTCGCTATTCTCCCGCATTCATGAGCGCCCGGGGCAGGCACAGTGATCCGCTTAGCAGCCTATCGGTTTTGTGCTTTCAAGCCAATGACAAAGGACGATGCGCGCGCTGTCTCGCGAGCCCTGAAGCGGACGCGCTGGAATTGGCCTGCGGGATTGTGAGCTGGCGGGAGCGGTCTGCTGGCGCTCAGGAGAGCAGGTGGAAGCAGGCAATTGCGGCGAAATTGCCGAGCATGATGCCAGCCAGTCCGCACAGGATCGACGGCATGACGAGGTCTTCACGCCCCTGCGCCGCAGCGACGGCGGCAGCCGAGGGCGGGCCGCCGACTCCGCACAGCGAGGCGAGGAACAGCTGGTGCGGATCGGCGCGCAGAATGCGTCCGCCGATCAGCAGCACCACCAGATGGATGACCAGTGCCAGCGTCGCAAACAGCGCGACCTGCAGCGCCTGCTCGCCCATGCTGAACACGTCGATCTGGGCGGCGATGGCGCTGACGAACAGGAACATGAGGACAAGGCCGAGTTCACGGTCGCCGCTGACAAGTCGGCGGATCCCCTTGAACAGGTTGGGCACTGCAATCGCCACCACGGTGATCGCGAGGATCGTCAGGTGGCCAAGGCCGAGTGCGCGCATCACCCAGTCCACCGCAACGAAGATGCCGATGCCATAGAGCAGCGCGATCAGCATCCCCATTGGCGGGCGCGGCGGGGCCTGTTCTTCGACCGGTTCGGCTTCGGCGACGGAGGGCGCAGCGGCGGCGAGGCTGGAGCCGGGGGCGGCGCGCAGGAACCGTCCAAGCGCCTCGCTGCGCATCAGATAGGTGGCCGCGCCGAGATAGGCGGGCAGGACAAAGGCACAGCCCGCAATCGCGGCGGTGAGGAAGGTTGGGTCCATCTGCACGGCCTGCGCGGTGGCCACCACATTCACCGTGCTTCCGGTAAGATAGGCGACCAGAACCGCCGCCACATCGGCCCCGTGTACGCCCACATCGACGGTCATGAAGGCGATGCCGATGCCGATGTAGCTGGCGAGCAGGCCGACGAAGAACAGGCCGAGCATGCTGCCCGAGCGGCGGACGATTTCGCCGATGTCGGCGCGCAGCAGCAGCAGCGCAACGCCGACCGGCACGCTGAACTGGTAAATCGCATCGTATTCGGGCGCGGACGAGGGGATGACCCCCAGATTGGCGAGCGCACAGGGGATGATGATCACCGTGACCGGGCCGGGCAGATATTTCTTCAGCCGGCTCCGTTCCAGCGCCAGCGTGAGCGCGATGATGGCCAGAAAGACCCAGATGATCGGAAAGATCGCGCCTGCCGGGATGAGTGGCGCGCTCACATGGCCCTCGCTTGCGGACATGGCCCGGCACATGCGGCTTCCGATTCAGGCCTGCCCCCTGCGGCAGAACGAAGCAATCCGATCATTTCGACAACCCTCCCAAGGTCATTCAAGTAATCGTTTACTTACCATCCTCGAGCTTGGCAACCGGTCTCCGTCGGCGAAATGACGAAAGAGCGGGGCGGGAGGTGCCTTACTCGTCTCGCGTGGGTTGCAGCAGGAGCCGCCCGACCTTCTTCAGCGCCTTGCGGTAACGCGCCTGGAATTCCTCGCTTTCGGGGTCTTCGTTAAGCGCGATGCTGACCGACTGGGGGAAGCTCATCGGGTAAATCGCCAGCGCGACGAGGATCAGATAAAGCACTTCGGGCTCGATCTCGGACGAGGCTTCGCCGCGTTCCTGCGCCTCGCGAATCGTGTCGACCCGGCGTTGCAGGGCGGCCCTGCGGCCCTCGACATCGGTCACGTCGCGGCTCGGCGGGCGGTCGGCGCCGACAGCGGTCGCTTCGAGCGCTTCCCATTCGAGCAGGCGCACCCGGTGGCGGTCGGAGGCATAGCCGTCGAACAGGAACAGCAGGAAATCGTCGATCCGCTCGGGCAGCGTGCCCATCTGTTCCTGGCGGCTGAGGAAGATCTCCGAAAGAACCGCTTCGAGCAGGCCGAGCTTGTTGCCGAAATGATGGTAGATCATGCGGACGTTGACGTCGGCGGCGGCGGTGATGCGCTCGATCCGCGCGCCCGAAAAACCGTTCGCGGAAAACTCCTCGTAGGCGGCCTTGAGCAGTCGTTGCCGGCTATCGGGCCCCGCCGCGCCAGTCTCGCTCTTTTGGTCGGCTTGCGCCTTTTTCGTCTGACGTTTCACGGTATCACTGTCGTCCTTGATGGAACCCGGGCCAATCGGGGGGGCGCTTTGGCAGCGCATCCCGTCGGCGCGACCTGGCATTCCTGCCAACTTCCCCATGCGCCGATGGAGGTCAACCCCGCTCCGCGCTCATCCCCGCCAATTGCGCCGTGCGCGGTACGAGCGGGGAAGGCCGACGCCTCCCGGCCGGAGCATGCAGCGCACTCTTGACGAATCGATACGTCAATGTAAGCATTTACTTACTGTCTCGTCTTGGGCGCTTGTCAGGGCGGGGGAGAAGAGGGTGCTGCTTGTCCAAATATGGTAAGTAAGTACTTATTGCGAATGCCGGTGAAGAGTGCTGTCGACCCGCTGCGAAGGCTGCTCCAGGCAAGCGGAAGAGGAGAACAGAGGATGACAAAGGGCTTCGCGATTGCCCTGATGCTGTGCGGATTTGCCAGCCCGGCGATTGCCCGGATCGATCGTCCCGTGGCGGTTGACGGCGGCGAGGTGGTTGGCGTGGCGGCGGGGGGCCTTGTCGAGTTCAAGGGCATTCCCTTCGCGCGCCCGCCGGTCGATGCACTGCGATGGCAGCCTCCGCAGCCGGTCGAGCGCTGGCAAGGCGTCTTGCGGGCCGACCGTTTCGCTCCTGCCTGCCCGCAGCTCGGCGGTGGGGCCATGGCGGGCGACAGCGCCGTGCTTCCCGAGCGCGAGAACGAGGATTGCCTCTACCTCAATGTCTGGACCGCAGCGGACAGCGCGGAGGAGAAGCGGCCGGTCATGGTCTGGATCTACGGCGGGGGCTATCGCGCCGGGGCCACCGATCTGCCCCAGTATGACGGGGCGGCGCTGGCCGGGAAGGGCGTGGTCTTCGTCAGCATCGCCTATCGCGTGGGCGTGCTCGGCTTTCTGGCGCATCCGGGGCTGTCGGCAGAATCGCCGCGGCATGTCTCGGGCAACTATGGCTTGCAGGACCAGATTGCCGCGCTCGACTGGATCAGGCGGAACATCGCCTCGTTCGGCGGCGATCCTGAGCGGATCACGATCTTCGGCCAGTCGGCGGGGTCGATGTCGACCAGCTATCTCTCGGCCTCGCCGCTCGCCACGGGCAAGTTTCACCGGCTGATCGGCGAGACGGGGGCGGGCTTCGGCCTGCTCACCCCGCGTCCGCTGGCGCAGGCGGAGGCGGAAGGGCTGAACTTTGCCCGCAAGGTCGGCGCCGAGGGCGTGGACGATCTGCGCTCGCTCCCGGCAGCCACGCTGGTGCGAGCGGCGGGGCCTGCCTCGGGCAGCTTCGAGCCCAATCGCGACGGCTGGCTCGTGCCTGCGACGCTTGCCGAGATCTACCGCAACGGCGCGCAGAACGATGTCGATATGCTGATCGGCTCCAACGCCGACGAGGCGGGCGAAGATCCCGCGATGACGCTGGCCGCCTATCGCGACCGTCTGCAATCGACCTATGGCCGCGATGCCGAGGCGCTGCTGCGGCTGCACCCGGCCACCAGCGATGCCGAGGCGCGCGCCAGCCATCGCCAGCTCTCCACCATCACGCTGGGCGACTACACGATGTACAGCTGGGCGCGGGCGCAGGCGCGCACCGGCACCGCGCCGCTATACGTCTATCGCTTCATCCAGAACCCGCCGATCCCGAAATCCGAACGGCCCGGTGGCCCGGACGCGGCTTCTCCGGGGGCCTGGCACGGGGCGGAGATTGCCTACGCGCTGGGCAATCTCGACAGCAAGGCCTGGCCCTGGTCTGCCGCCGACCGCCGGCTGTCTGACCAGATGATGGCATACTGGGTGAACTTCGCGGCGAACGGCACCCCCAACGGGCCGGGCCTGCCCCACTGGCCGACCTATCACGAGGCTCCCGACAAGGTGATGCAACTGGGCGGTGAGGTCGGCGCAACAGCGCGGCTGTTCCTGCCCACGATGGAAATTCTGGACCGGCATCTGGGTCGCTGAAGGCGGGGCGTGCCGGCGCTTTGAAAACACAACAGGTGAGAGGGAAATACCATGAGACATGCCAGCTATAGTTCATTGATGTCGCGCCGCTGCCGCAGCGCATTGCTCGCAGGCGTGGCGGCGGCCTTGCTGCCGTGGGGCGCGGCCAGCGCGCAAAGCGCGGACGAAGGCGCGCAACAGGCCGGGGATGGCGAGGTCATCGTCGTCACCGGCAGCCGTATTCGCGGGGTGGCACCGGTCGGGTCCAACCTCATCCAGATGGGGGCCGCCGACATTGCCAAATCGGGCTCCACCACCGTTTCGGATGTGCTGCGGCAGGTGCCACAGGTCACTTCGCTGAGCATCAATGCCGAAGGCGCGACCGGGGCGGGGGCGAGCAGCAATATCACCCGCGCCACCGGGCCGAACCTGCGCGGGCTTGGCTCCACCGCAACGCTGGTGGTGTTCGATGGCCTGCGCGTGCCGGTCTCGGGCACGCAGGGCAATTTCGTCGATCCCTCGTTCGTTCCCTCGCTGGCCCTGCAACGCATCGAAGTGATCGCTGACGGGGCCTCGGCGATTTACGGGTCGGATGCGGTGGCGGGTGTCATCAACCTCATTCCGCGCAAGAATTATGAAGGCGTTGAGGTGAGCGGCCGGGCAGGCTTTGCCGATGCCTATTCCGAGTATCAGATCGGCGGCCTTGCCGGCACCTCGTGGGGCAGCGGCAATATCGTCATCGCCGCCGACTATGTGCGTAACGACGCCCTGCTCGGGACCGACCGCGATTTCGTCTCGTCGGACCGGCGGCATGGGGGCGGCGCGGACGGGCGCTCGGTCGCCTGTCAGCGCTCCACGATCAGCAGCGGCGGTGTCACCTATGCCGTGCCCGACAGCGCCACCGGGGTGCTCGACTTCAATGACCTTGCGGCGGGCACGGTCAACCGCTGCGATCTGGTCAAGCCGAGCTTCCTGATCCCGCAGCAGGAGCGGGTCAGCGTCTACGGCAGCCTGCAGCAGAGCCTTGGCGAGGTGTTCAGCGTGTTCGCGCAGGGCTTTTACACCCGGCGCGAATTTTCGGGGCCCTGGACCCTTTCGGCGGTCAACAACGTCGTGGTGCCGACCAGCAACGCGTTCTACCCCACCAATGCCCCGGCCACGCCGATTTCGATCAGCACGAACTTTGCCGATGCCAGCGGTGAGCGGAACACGCAGGGGCTGTCGAAAAGCTATCTGATCAATGGCGGGCTGCGCGCCAGCCTCAAGGCCTGGGAAGTGACCCTCGCGGGATCCTATGGCGAGAGCTACGACGAGGAAAAGCGCGATCCCACGCTGAGTGCCTCGGCGCTGTCCGCTCTGCTGGCCAATTCCGATCCCGCCACCGCGATCAACCCTTTCGGCACCACGCCGTTCGATCCGGCCCTGGCCGATGCGGTCTATGTCGATACCTTCAACCCCACGGCCACGAACCGCCTGAAGTCGGTCGCGCTCGACGCCAATGGCCCGCTGTTCAGCCTGCCGGGCGGGGAAGTGCGCATGGCGCTGGGGGCCGAGTATCGGCAGGAGCGCCAGTTCGGCGCCTTCACCTTCGGCCGCGTCACCGCGCCGATCAGCCTGCCGACAGATATCGATCGCGACGTGAAGGCCATCTTCACCGAGGTGTTCATTCCGATTGTCGGGGACGACAACGCCAGTCCGGGGCTGGCGCGCCTCGATCTGGTCGCGGCGGTGCGGCATGAGGACTACAGCGACTTCGGCTCGACCACCAATCCGAAGATCGGCCTCAACTACAGCCCGATGGACGGGGTGGTTCTGCGCGGCAGCTATGGCACCTCGTTCCGCGCGCCGGGCCTTGCCGAAGTGAACGCGAATTCGAGCGGGGCGGGCATTCGCACCCAGTCGCTCAATGTGCCGGGCAACCCGGTGCCGCGCACCTTTGCCGTGCTGGCGGCGGGCAACCCCGATCTCCAGCCGGAAACCGCGACCACCTGGTCCGCCGGAATCGACATCACCCCGACCGACGTGCCCGCACTCCGGCTCAGCGCGACCTATTTCGACGTGAAATACGAAGCGCAGGTGCTCGACGTTTACACGATCCTGCCGCAGGTTCTGGCCGAGCCGCAGAACTTTGCCGACATCCTCACCTTCAACGACGGCAGCGCGAACTGGCAGGATGCCGTCACCTGGCTGAGCGGCACACAGTATTATGATCCCGGCTCGATCAACTTTGCCCAGCTCGATGGCATTATCGATGCCCGCAAGGCCAATCTCGGCAACACGCTGGCCAACGGCATGGACTTCGAACTGGGCTACAGCTTCGCGGCGGGGCAGAACGACTTCAGCCTCGCGGCCAATGCGACCGTGTTCTTCAGCTACAGGAACTCGACCGGCTCGGGCCAGCTGATCGACCGGCTGGGTACCTACGGCTATCCCAACGATTTCCGCGCGCGGGCCATGTTCGGCTGGGATCGCGGCCCGATCGCGACCCGCACAACGGTCAACTATCTCGGGGCCTACCAGAACATGACCAGCAATCTGGTGCGCGACGTATCGAGCTATCTGACCGTCGACGTCGACCTCAGCTACAGCTTCGGTGACGGCACGGGCAGTGTTGCCGACGGGGTGAGGCTGGGCGTGAATATCCGCAACCTGTTCGACCGCGATCAGCCCTTCGTCGATGCCGGGCTGGGCTACGATCCCTCCTCGGCGAGCGCGCTGGGGCGGGTGGTCAGCTTCTCGCTGGCCAAGGCCTTCTAGGTCAGGCACTCAGGCCGTCATCGGTGTTCGCGCCGATGACGGCCTTTCTTGGTGAAGAGCCGCAGCTGCCTTCAGGTGGGCAGCTGCGGCTCTTGTCGTTTCGTCTGCCTCAGAAGACCGAGGTTGTTGCGCCGCCGTCGATCACCAGGCTTTGCCCCGTGATGTAGTTGGCCTGCTCGCTGCAGAACATTGCGACGAAGGCGCCGACATCGTCGCAATCGCCGAAGCGTTCGGCCGCGATGCGCCAGTCCTGCGCGAACTCTTGCACCACCTCGTCGTAGGTCTTGCCCGCCGCTACCGCGCGTTCGCCAAACTGTTTCTCCACGAAGGCGGAGTGGTGCATGCCGGGCAGCAGGTTGTTGATGACGACATTGTGCTTCGCCACCACCTTGGAAATCGCCACCGTGTAGTTGGCGAGCGCCGCCCGCGTGCTGCCCGAAAGCAGGCGGATTTCGGCCGGATACTTGGCGGCGACCGTGGCGATGTTGACGATCCGCCCCCACTTGCGCTCGACCATTCCATCGAGCACCTCGCGCATGAAGCGGATCGGCGACAGCAGCGAAATGTCGATCGCCGAGCGCCATTGCTCGTCGGTCACGTCGCGATAGTCTGGCGTCATCGGCGGGGGCGCGCAGGTGCCCACCAGAATATCGGGATCGGGGCAGGCGGCGAGAATGCGCTGGCGGCCTTCGTCGCTGCTGTGATCGGCGCAGACCGGCGTCACGCTCGCGCCGGTCTCGCGGGCGATTTCCTCGCAGGCGGCAACAAGCCGATCCTCGGTGCGCGCGGTCACGAAGATGTCTGCCCCTTCGCGCGCCAGAGCGAGCGCCGCGCTGCGGCCCATGCCCGCACTGCCCCCATTGATAAGCGCCTTCCGGCCTCGAATTCCTATGTCCACCTGTGCTCTCCTTTCTGCAATCCAGGCAGGCGGCCAGCCACCGTCATTCCCTCGCGGATTGTGCTGGCAATCGCCTTGTCGGCTGAGGCGGTCATGCCACTTTGATAGCGGGTAATAAAGTACTTACTTTCTTAATCTGGCTTGGTTATGAGGAAGAGGAATCATGGTCTCCCGATGGCTGTGGTCGGCCTCCGCCAGAAAGGGCGGCGGCGGCCGGAGAGGCCGTCGGAATTGAATGCGAACAGCTGAAAGGGAAGCGAAAATGCGCGAACTGGAAACCACCAGGATCAACGGAGTTGCCATCATCGACCGGCTGCAAATCCTCGATGAGGTGAACCGCTATGCCTGGGCCTGGGATAGCGGCGATATCGAGGAGTACCTCGATTGCTATGCCGAGGATGGCGCGCTTGAGCATCCGACCAAGGACGGCAAGCCCGGCTACCACACCGGGCGCGATGCGGTGCGCGCGGCGATTCTGGCCAATATGGAGGCCCGCCCCACCAATGCCTACGGGCTACAACACCATTTCGGTTCGCCACGGCTCGAACCCGATGGCGACGATGTGATCGTCAACGCCTATTGCGCGGTGCTGCGGCACGAGTTCCACCGGACTTACTGGCCCAGCGGCCCGAGCTTCCGGATCGGCACCTGGCATTGCCGCTATACCCGCACCGCCGCGGGATGGCGCATCAAGGTGCTTTCGGTGAAGATGTGGACCGACACCGCCTTCAATTCCGGTATTGCCATTCAGGATCGCAAGCCCGGCATGGTGGGCACGGGCACGCCGTTCGGCTGACCCGGCCTGCTCCGGCACCTGAGACTGCAACTTGAAAGATGGGAATTTCCAAATTGGCCGCCACACCTTCACTTGAACATGCCTTCAGCGTACGCCTGCGCTTCCCCGAGGGGCCGCGCACGCGCTTCCAGCCCGCCTTTTCGCAGTTTACCCGAGGCTTTGTCTCGGTTGCGGGGGGTGATGTCTACGGACCGCAGCTGAACGGCATCGTGGTTCCGAACTCGGGCGGCGACTGGCCGATGATGTGGGCGAGCGGGCTGATCGATTTCGAGGCCCACTACATGCTCGAAACCGATGATGGCACGCCGATCTATGTCCACAACCGGGGCATCGCCTATTCGTCGCCGGAAACGCTGCGCAAGATCGAAGCGGGCGAGCCGGTGGCACCGGAGGATACCTATCTGCGCATCACGCCGCGTTTCGAGGTGCCGGCGGGCAAGCATGCGTGGCTCGGGCGTACGATCTTCGTAGGCACGGCCGAGCGGCAGGGCAACGAGACGCAGTTCGAATACTACGCCGTGCGCTAGGCGGCGGGCCGCCCGATTGCCATGCAAGGTCCGGCGGCGGGCGCGCCTTTGCCGCTCAGGCAGCGCACAGCGGCCATCTGCCGGACCTCTGCGATTGGCCTGCTAGCCAAAGGGCAGGTTTTGCTCAAAGGCCGTCGCCATTCGGGGTGAACCGGTGGCGCCGAACTGACGGTCCTGCTCCGGTCTTTTCGCTTGCGCGCGCGCCTGATGCAGAACCGGCTCGGTGTAGCCCGAAGGCTGGCACGTGCCTGTGAAAATCAGGTCGCTGGCTGCGGTGAGGGCGATGGAGCGCGGCCCATCCCGCACCATCGGGACATAGTCCGCGCTGCCGGCATTCTGGGCATCCACCCTGGCCGCCATGCGTTGCAGCGCCTCGTCGACCATGGAGCGGTCAACCACGCCGTGGAGAAGCCAGTTGGCAATATGCTGGCTGGAAATGCGCAGCGTGGCCCGATCCTCCATCAGCCCGATGTCGTTGATGTCGGGCACCTTGGAGCACCCGATCCCGGCATCGATCCAGCGCACCATATAGCCGAGAATGCCCTGCACGTTGTTGTCGAGCTCGGCCTGAACCTCCTCCGGCGACCACCTGGGGTCTTCCGCCAATGGCACGGTGAGCAACTTCTCGCACGGCACCACCGGTTCAGCGCGGCGTTCCTGCTGGCGCTCGGCAACGTTGCAGCGATGGTAATGCGTGGCGTGCAGCGTGGCCGCAGTGGGGGACGGAACCCAGGCCGTGCTCGCCCCGCTCATGGGGTGCGCGATCTTGTCGGCCAGCATCGCGTGCATGGCATCGGGCGCGGCCCACATCCCCTTGCTGATCTGCGCCCGCCCGGCAAAGCCGCAGGCAAGGCCGATCTGGACATTGCGATCCTCATAGGCGGCGATCCACTCGGCCTGCTTGATGTCTGCCTTGCGCAGCATTGGCCCTGCCAGCATCGAGGTGTGGATCTCGTCGCCCGTACGGTCGAGGAAGCCGGTGTTGATGAAGAACACCCGGTCCTTCACGGCATGAATACACGCGGCAAGGTTGGCGCTGGTGCGCCGTTCCTCGTCCATTACGCCGATCTTGAGCGTGTGGCGAGCGAGCCCGAGCATGTCTTCGACCGCGTCGAACAGGTCGTTGGCGAAAGCGCATTCTTCGGGGCCGTGCATTTTCGGCTTCACGATGTAGATCGCGCCGCTCTCGCTGTTGCGCAGCGGCCCGAGCCCCTTGAGGTCGTGCAGCCCGGCGAGCGCGGTGACGGCGGCATCGAGCACTCCCTCGAACATCTCCGAGCCATCGGCAAGCCGCACGGCGGGCGTGGTCATCAGGTGGCCGACATTGCGGACCAGCAACAGGCTGCGGGTGCGCAACGCGCGCTCTTCCCCGTGAGGATCGCGATAGGTGCGGTCGGGCTCGGCCCTGCGCTCCACTGTGCGATTGCCCTTGGTGAAACTGGCCGTGAGGTCTCCGCGCAGGGCGCCGAGCCAGTTGCGGTATCCGGCAACCTTGTCCTCACCATCAACCGCCGCGACCGAGTCTTCGAGGTCGATGATGGTGGACAGCGCGGATTCGAGGCGAATATCGGCAATGCCGCCGGGGTCGCTGGCGCCGATGGGGTGCGCGCGGTCGATCACCAGTTCGATCAGCAGGCCATTGTTGCGGAGCAGAATGTTGTCTCCTGCCGTGCCCGCGAACTGCTCGTCGTCGGCCAGTTGCGGCGCACTGCCAGTCCAGTCCGACCAGCTGCCGTTCGCCAGCGGAACGCACGCGTCGAGAAAGGCCTTGCCCCAGGCGATGACCTCGGCGCCGCGACCGGGATCATAGCCACCCGCTGATGGCAGCGAGCCGTCGACAGCGTCGGTGCCGTAAAGCGCATCATAGAGGCTGCCCCAGCGCGCGTTGACCGCGTTGAGCACGAAGCGGGCGTTAAGCGCGGGCACGACGAGTTGCGGCCCCGCCAGCGCGGTGATCTCGCGGTCGAGGCCCTGCGTGCCGATGGTGAAGGGGGCCGGCTCCGGCGCCAGATAGCCCATTTCGCGCAGCAGGCGCGGGGGCACTCCGGTTCCGCTCTGGGGGTTCTGCCGGTGCCAGTTGTCAATCGCGGTTTGCAGGTCTTCGCGCCGTTCGAGCAGGGCCCGGTTCCGGGGCGTGAACGCATCTGCGAGGCGCGCGAGGCTGGCCCAGAAGCTGTCGGAATCGATGCTCGTTCCGGGCAGCGCTTCGGTCTCGATGAAGCGGGCAAGAACCGGATCGACGGCCAGTCCCGCGCGACAGACGAAGCTGTCGCGCGGTCCGGTGGTTGCCCCTCGTTCCAATGTGGGTGCAACTGCGGGTGTCATCGGCCGAAGCGTCCCAGCCGGTGGTGGAGGTTCGCCAGCTTGCGGTTCTCGGCGGTGTCCTCGCTGTTGCGGATGGCGATCGCCAGCGCGTTGCGGATCAGACCAAAGTCTTCGGTCGAGAAGACCGGGCGAGCCATTGTTGGGTGTGCCATCTTAACTTCTCCTTCGCTTCGTGAATCGCGGCGTCAGGCCGCAAACTGGTTCATGGTGTTGTGTGCACCGCCTGCCTTCAGCGCCGCTTCTCCGGCAAAGGCCTCCTTGTGGTCGTCCCCGATGTCGGAGCCGGCCATGTTCTGATGCTTCACACAGGCAATGCCCTGGCGGATTTCCTCGCGCTGCACCTGCTTGACGTAGCCGAGCATCCCTTCCTCGCCGAAGTAACGCTTGGCGAGATTGTCCGTGCTGAGCGCTGCCGTGTGGTAGGTCGGCAGGGTGATCAGGTGGTGGAAGATTCCCGCCCGCGCAGCAGCATCGCGCTGGAAGGTGCGGATCTTCTCGTCCGCCTCGATCGCGAGCGCGCTGTCGTCGTAGTCCACGCTCATCAACCGCTCCCGCTCGTATTGCGACAGGTCCTTGCCCTCCGCTTCCCAGGCGTCGAACACCTGCTGGCGGAAGTTCAGCGTCCAGTTGAAGCTGGGCGAGTTGTTGTAGACCAGCTTGGCGTTCGGGCAGACCTCGCGGATGCGGTCGACCATGCCGGCGATCTGTTCGATATGCGGCTTCTCCGTCTCGATCCACAGCAGGTCGGCGCCGTTCTGCAGCGAGGTGATGCAGTCGAGCACGCAGCGGTCCTCGCCGGTTCCGGGGCGGAACTGGTAGAGGTTCGAGGGCAGGCGCTTCGGACGCATCAGCAGGCCGTCGCGGTTGATCAACACGTCGCCCGGCTGGCCAGCACCTTCCACGGTCTCGCAATCGAGGAAGCTGTTGTACTGGTCGCCAAGGTCGCCCGGCTCGCGGCTGAAGGCGATCTGCTTGGTGAGGCCTGCGCCGAGCGAGTCGGTGCGGGCGACGATCACGCCTTCAGGAATGCCCAGTTCGAGGAAGGCATAGCGGACCGCGCGGATCTTCTGCAGGAAGTCCTCGTGCGGAACGGTGACCTTGCCGTCCTGATGGCCGCATTGCTTTTCGTCGGACACCTGATTTTCGATCTGGATGGCGCAGGCTCCGGCCTCGATCATTTTCTTGGCCAGCAGATAGGTCGCCTCGGCATTGCCGAACCCGGCGTCGATATCGGCAATGATCGGCACGATGTGCGTTTCATGGGCGTCGATGGCCTGCTGCGCACGCGCGGCGGCAGCTTCGTCGCCAGCCTTGCGGGCCTTGTCGAGATCGCGGAACAGGCCGCCCAGTTCACGCGCATCGGCTTGGCGCAGGAAGGTGTACAGCTCCTCGATCAGCGCCGGGACGCTGGTCTTCTCGTGCATCGACTGGTCGGGCAGGGGGCCGAACTCGCTGCGCAGCGCGGCGATCATCCAGCCCGAAAGGTAGAGGTAGCGGCCCTTGGTGGTGCCGAAGTGCTTCTTGATCGAGATCATCTTCTGCTGACCGATGAACCCGTGCCAGCAGCCCAGCGACTGCGTGTAGTTGGCCGGATCGAGATCGTAGGCCGCCATGTCGGCGCGCATGATGCGGGCGGTGTGGCGAGCGATGTCGAGCCCGGACTGAAAGCGGTTCTGCACGCGCAGGCGCGCGGCGAACTCCGGGTCGATGCCCTGCCAGTCATCGCCGAGACGGTGCTTGATGCTCGACTGGCGGTGGATTTCTTCAAAATAGCTCATGGAAACGAGATCCTTCGGGTGATTGGCGTGCCTCCTTGTGTCATCCGAAAGTGGGGCCGTCGCGCGCCTCGGTGTAAGGTTGTCAAACTTTACAAGATTTGTATGTAATGTTGTAAATTGCTGCACTGCACAGGGAAGGCGCGCATGGCGGGAAAGACCCTTTATCTTGGCCCCCGGCTCAAGAAGCTGCGCCGCGAGCTTGGCCTTACGCAGTCGAATATGGCCGCCGATCTCGATATCTCGGCGAGCTACATCGCGCTGATGGAGCGCAACCAGCGCCCGGTGACCGCCGAAATGCTGCTCAAACTGGCGACCACCTACCGGATCGACGTGGCCGACCTTGCGGACAAGGACGCCGACGAGACTTCGGCGCGCCTGCATTCGGCCCTGCGCGATCCGTTGTTTTCGGACATTGCCATCGAACCGCTCGATATCGAGGATATCGCCACCAGCTATCCCGGCATGGCCGAAGCCCTGTTGCGGCTGCACACGGCCTTCGGGGAAGAGCAACTGGCGCTCGCGTCACGGCGCGAGGAAGGGCCGGTGCGCGCGGACATTGCCGTAGCCGATCCGGTGGCCGAGGCCCGCGCTTTTCTGGCAGCGCGCCGCAACTGTTTCCCCAGTCTCGATGACAGCGCCGCAGAGGCCTCGCGCAGGCTCACGAGTTTCGACTCGATGAAGGATCATATGGCCGAAGTCTACGGGCTGGAGCTGTGTCTGGCGGATGACGGGCTGCTGCTGGGGAGCGTGCGCTGGTACGATTACCATCGCCGCCGGGTGCATATCTCGGAACGGCTCGACAGCACCGGCAGGCGTTTTCAGGCGGCCTTGCAGATTGCGATCATGGGCCACGGCCCGGCTATCGACAAGCTGATTGCGGAAGGGCGGTTTGCCGATGAGGATGGCGCGCGCCTGGCGCGCCGGGCGTTGCAATCCTATTGGGCTGCCGCGCTGCTCATGCCCTATCGCGCCTTTCGCAAGGCTGCGGCGGAGCTGCGCTACGATGTCGAGGCGCTGGCGGCGCGGTTTTCGGTCAGCTTCGAACAGGCCGCGCATCGTCTCACCACCTTGCAGCGCCCCGGAGAGGAGGGGGTGCCCTTCTTCTTCCTGCGGGTCGACCGGGCGGGCAACGTGTCGAAGCGGCTCGACGGGGCGGGCTTTCCCCTCGCCCGCCATGGCGGGGGGTGCCCCTTGTGGAATATCCACGAGGTCTTCGCCACGCCGGGCAATGTCGATGCCCAGCTGATCGACCTGCCCGATGGCCAGCGCTATGTCTCCATCGCGCGCACGGTCCGCGCCGGGGGTGGCGGCTTTGGCGCGCGCAGCGTGCTGCGCTCGGTGGCGCTCGCCTGCTCGGCCGAGCACCTCGATGCTCTGGTCTATGCGCAGGCCCTCAAGGGAGCCGAGCCGACCCCCATCGGCGTTGCCTGCCGGTTGTGCCACCGGCCGCGCTGCATTGCCCGTTCGGCCCCTCCGATCGGCCGCGAACTCACCCCGAGCCGCTTTCGCGACAGCGGGGTGCCGTTCGATTTTTCACAGGATTAGGGCAATCGATCCCGCGCTGCTGCGCTTCGATCATGACCTTGTTCTCGGCCACCGCCGCCGGCTTGGCAGTGCCAACAAGCCTATCCAGGCGGCGAGGTGCAGGCGAGCAGCTGGTACCTATGCTCGTCGGCCGATTACGAGAGCAACAATGAGATAGGCGGCCCCCAGCAAGAGCAGTTGGCCCAGCACCGGCAGCACCACCGCCGTGGGCGCGCCCATCTGGTCGGCGAGGAGCAAGGCGCGGGCTCCGTGGGTGGCGGGCAGCAGCGCGCCGATAAAGGCCACCCAGTCCGGCATTGCTGCGCGCGGCCATGTCGCGCCGGAGAGGAAGAACGCTGTCAGGGTCGTGGGCATAAGGATCAGCAGCGCGGTTTCGCTGCGCCTGAACAGTGATCCCACCGCCAGGGCGAAAGCCGCCGTGGCGCCGCCCATTGCCAGCGCTATCGCGACGCGCAGGGCAACATCGGCCTGCTGCGGCAGACTCTGGAAGGCGAAGAACCAGCCGAAATAGAACAGCGCCGCCAGCACCGAGAGTGTCGTCAGCGCGGCCCATGTTCCGGCAAGATCGCGGGCGTCGGCAAGCGCTGCCCGCCCGCTCCTGCGCCGGAAAGCCAGCAGCACGGCCGTTCCGAACAGCAGCGTTTGCTGGAGGATGACCGGCGTGACCGCCGGGAAGATGTAGTTTGCATAGCCGCCGCCGGGGTTGAACCTCTGCGTGACGATCAGCGGGGCAGCGACACCGTGCCCACCGAGATAGGGGCCGGAAAGATCGGCGAAGATGCCGGCAAGAGCGCTTTGGAGCGCGGCCCCGATGCTTTTGGCGCGCACCAGATAGACGCCGTCGATCCACAGCGCGATCCGGGGGCCTTCGCCGCGCAGGGCCGCCCGTGTCACCCCGCGCGGGATCAGCAGCACCGCCTCGACCTTGCGCGCCTTCAGCAACTGCTGCCCCTGCGCAAGGCTGTCGGGCTGCGCAACCACCGCAGCGCCGTCGCTGGCGTCGAGGGTGGCCACCAGCCTGCGGGTAAGCGCGCTGTCTTCGAGGTCAACGACGGCCATCGGCACTTCGCGGGCGCGCTGATGAGCATAGGGTGCGGGGTAATAGATGCCGTAAAGCAGCACGGCCAGCACGACCAGCGAAGCAACGTCGCGCTGGCGCACCACTTCGCGCAAGGTGCCGAAAAAGGCCTCGCGGATCGTCACGCCGCGTCCCTCGTGGCGAACAGGCACAGGCCGAGGCCAGCGGCGAAATAGGCGAGCAGCAGCGCCAGGTCGGCCAGATCAACGCCGATTGGCGAGCCGAGGAACTGATCCATCTGGATGCGCAGGTAGTGCGTGAAGGGCAGCGCCTCGCTCCACCACACCACGGGCGCTGCGGAGCCTTCAATCGGCAGGGAGCCGCCCGAATAGGCCAGCGCCGAACCCGCGTAGAGCGCGCTGGCGGAGAACGCGATGCCGCTTTGCCGGGTCAGCGCGGCAATCGCCCCCGACAGGGTGAGGCTGGCGGCGATCAGGGTTGCCTGCGCCAACATGGCGAACAGCAGCGAGCCCTCCATGCGCCACTCGCGAAAGCCGACCAGCCAGATCATCCACATGGCTCCCCACCAACTCAGGATCGCCAGATAGGGCAGGAACTTGCCCGCCCATGCCGCGATCCCGCCTCCGGTCTCTGCCACCCACCGAGCGAGCGAACCCTCGCGCATTTCGGAAACGACCACGAACACACCCACACAGGCTGCCATGAGCTGCAGTATCGCCGGCTGGATCAACGCTTCGAGATAGAATTCGAGGCTCGACTGGGGGTTGAAAAGGAGATTGACCTGGATGCCGGGCAGATCATCGCCATCCACAGCGAGACCGCTGCGCGACACCTGATCCTGCACCTCTTGTGCAAAGGCACCCAGAACGGCGCGGCGCATCTTTCGTTCGACGATCGAACCGACCGACAGATAGGTCGCATTGACGTCAATGCGGACCGGGTCTGCGCCCAGCGCCGTGTCGCCCAACGTTTCAGGAATGACCGCGTAGGCCCAGATATCGCCGGATCGCAGTAGGGCATCCGCTTCGCTTTCGGTGGCAGGGGCCGCCGCGATAACCAGTCCGCCTTGCGCAACGATATCGCTGGCGAGGCTGCGGCTGGCCGGGCTGTGGCTGGCATCGACGATGGCGATCGGGAGGTCGCCAAGCGCGCCTCGCGACAGCATCGCAGCAATCAGCAGCAGCGACAGCGCGGGCAGGATCGTCACCGCCGCTAGCAGCGGGCGCGACGAGCGGATCAGCGTCAGTTCACGGAAAAACGCGGCGCGAAAGGTGTTCACTGCGGCCAATCGCTCCCGCCAATCACTGCGGCCAGTCGAACAGCACGCTCATGCCCGGCAGCAGGCCGCCATCGTTCTGCACGGGGGCCAGCTTGAGTGCGAAGCTGCGCGCATCGTAGTCGCCGCCTTGCCGGGTTGCCTGTTCGCTCGTGTAGTCCGCGCTGGCCGAGATCGAGGTGACGACGAATTCCAGTTCACGCTCGCCGAGCGCCGGCACCCGGCCTGCCAGCCTTGCGCCCTTGCGCAGGCCTTGCAGGCGGCTTTCGCCGACGCGCAGGGTCACATAGGGGTGCGCAGTGTCGATGATGCGGAATATCGGCACACCCGGACCGACCACCTCGCCGGGAGCCGCCAGCCGTCGCTCGACCGTCCCTGACATGGGCGCGATCAATTGCTTTTCCGCCTCCGCCTCGCGCGCTGCCTCAAGACGCTCGGCCGCGGCCTTGTCCTGAGCAGCGGTGATTGTCCTGGTCTCTTCGCGCCGTCCGGCCAGGGCGCGCTGGTATTGCGCCCGCGCCGCAGCGGCATTGGCGACAGCCGCAGTGCGGCCTGCGGTGGCCTCGTCGCGGCGCTGGGCGGAGATCACGCCCTGCGCATAGAGGCGCTCCATGCGCTGTGCGGTCACCGTTGCAAGACCGGCGGCTGCGTCGGCGGCGACCGAAACTTCGCGCAGGCTGGCGATATCTTCCGGTCGCGCGCCGTTATCGGCGAGCGCATTGAGAGCATCGGCCGTGGTCAGGCCTGCCTCGCTTTGGTTGACCAGCAGATCGAGTGCGGGGCTGGACAGCTCGCCGAGAATCTGCCCCTGCCGAACCTCGTCGCCCTCGTCGGCAGCGAGCGAAACCACCCGTGCGAAGGCCTTGGTCGCGACGCTGGCTTCCTCCGCTTCCACCACGCCCTGCAAGGGGGCCGGGGCTGGGCGCGATGCGTACCACAAGCCGGCAGCGGCGAGCCCCACGGCAAGTGCCAATCCGGTCAAGGCCAGACGATGCGAGGGCGAGCGCGCGCCGCCTCGGGGCGGATGGTCGGTTGCGAGATCAGCTTCATTTGCCATCGACGGTCACCCTGTCTTCCCGACGCGCATAATCGCTCATGTCTTGCGGCGCTCCGCTGGCGGCCAGCAAGGCGGCAAGCGAGACATCGTATTCGTAGGCAGCGGCGGCGCGCTCGCTTTCGGCCGAGGCCAGCGCTGCCTGTGCCGCCATCAGCCGGTCCACCGTGCCAACGCCCTCATGAAAGGCGATTTCCTGAAGACGCAGATTTTCCTGCGCCGCCGCCACGCTGGAGTCCATGGAGAGGAAGGACCGGCGCGCGCTGTCCGCCATCGCGTGGGCGCGTTCTATCTCTCCGGCGACGCGGTCTGCCGCGGCACGCTGATCGGCGGCTGCCGCAGCGCTGCGGGTCCGTGCCGCGTCGGCCAGTCTCCCGCGGTCGACCGGCGAGATCAGCGTGTAGCTGACCGTAGCGCCGACGACCCAGTCGGGCTCGGTCGGCAGGTTGGTTGTCGGATCGACGCTGTAGGCGCCGAAGGCAAAGGCGCGCGGGCGCCGGGCCGCGCGGGCGAGCCGTTCCCCGGCCTGCGCCACTTCCTGCTGACCTCTGGCGAGGCTCGTCTGCCCGGTGCCATTGGCTTCGGCGGCGTTCTGGAACCGGGCGAGGGGAGGCAGCGGGCCGGTGTTGACGAACAGCGGCGTTGCCAGGGCATCGACAGAACGGCCAAGCATGCGTTCGAGCGAGAGGACTGCGAGGGACTCCTCCCTCACCGCGCGGTCGTGGCTGCGCTGAGCGGCATCGCGCAGCACGGTGACATCGAGCACTGCGCTGTGGGGGAGAATGCCGGCGCTTTCCATCGCCTGCGCGCTCGACAGGTGGCGCTCGCTGGCGGCAAGGCGTTCCTCGGCGGAAGCGCGCAGATTGCGGGCCAGTTGCAGCCCGAAGTAGCGCTGTACCAGCGATACTTCCTGCGCAGCTGCGGTGATCTGCCTGCGGCCTTGCGCAATGGTCACTCCGCCACGCGCCGCATCCGAGACCGCCTCCAGCGCACCGCCGGTATAGAGCGGCATCACTGCGCTCAGCGTCGGGCGCACGATGGTATCGCGCGCGGTATAGTCCAGTTGATCGGGCAGCTGGCCGATGAGCCCAGGCAAGGCACTTTCGATCCGCCCCGCGACCGCCGACACCAGAGCCGAGAATTCGGGAGGGAACTGGCCCGGCAGCCCGGCCAGAAACTGTCCGGTCTGCTGCATGACGTCGGCCTTGGCCCCCGACAGGTCGACGCTCAGGGTCTTCTGGTAGGCGATGACGCTCGCTGCTGCGGTGACGGTGGGGCGATAGAGATTGTCGAGCGCCGCCGCATTGTCTTCGGCGGCGGACAGCGAGAGATCGGCTGCCTGCGTGGAAGGATCGCTGGATTGCGCCGCTATCCGCGCGGCGTCATAGGTTATCCCGGACTGCGCCGATGCCCCTGCGGGTGCCAGCATGGCTGCAATCCCGAGCAGCATCCGTGAACCGCACCGTATCATTGGCAAACCTCGCGTGGCGATCACTCACGATCCCTATGCATGTCGGTGCGCGATGGAAAGCCCTCTGGCCACAAGCCGCCGGAGAACGAGGATCACATCAGGCGTGAAGAACAGGGTGTCATGGTGAGTGTTCTGACCTGGCCCTTGCGCAATTGCGCCACCTTTTTGCGCCAAGCCCTGCTATGAAGGGAGTTTGAAGGAAGGCGTCATATCATGACAAGGATTCATGCCCGATGATCGACATTCAACCCCTGGCGATCCTCCGCGAGATCGATCGCATGGGCAGCCTGAGCCGCGCTGCCGACCGGCTTAACCTGACCCAGTCTGCGGTCAGCCATGCGATCCGCCGGTTCGAAGATCGTCACCAGGTCAAACTGTGGGAGCGCGAGGGGCACAAGCTGCGTCTGACACCGGCGGGACAATATCTGCTTGCGCTTGCACTGCGCGTACTGCCGCAACTTGAGCATGGTGCAAATGTGATCGCGGACTATGCGCGCGGGCGACGGGGGGCGATCCGGGTCGGGATGGAATGTCATCCCTGCCAGGAATGGCTGATGCGGGTGGTGGACCCGTTTCTGGCGCAATGGCCCGATGTCGATCTCGATGTGACGACCGCCTTTCAGTTCGGCGGGCTGGCGGCACTACAGAACCACGAAATCGATATTCTCGTGACCCCGGACCCGGTGGAGCAGTCAGGCATCGCCTATACGCCCGTGTTCGACTACGAGCTGGTTCTGGCGGTGTCCGACAGGCATCCTCTGGCGCAAAGACCGCATATCGCGCCTGAAGATCTGGCTGGTGAGGTGCTGATCACCTATCCCGTCCCGCGCGAGAGGCTGGATATCTACACCGGCTTTCTGGTTCCGGCTCATGTCCTGCCCGGCCGCCATCGCACGGTCGAGACCACCGATCTGATGCTGAAACTCGTGGCATCGGGCCGCGCTGTCAGTGCGACGCCCGACTGGTTGTTGCGCACGGCCAAGGGGGTGACGGGGGTGCGGCTGGGGCAGGGCATCGCCAAGTCCATCCATCTTGGCCATCGCTCGGGCCCCGCCGCCAGCTACATGGAGGAGTTCATCGAGCTGGCGAAGAGCGTCCGGCTGTAAGCTATTGTCCCACGCCGACAGCAAATCATGACATGTCGTCATGATATCCTGAGAAATGATCATTTTTTCTCATGTAAGGTCTTTGGCATAGGGCCGGTCTCGCCGCCCCTGTCGATGCAGATCGAGCACCGACAGACCATGCCTGCCTGAAAAGGATCTGTCCCGTGCCTCGGCTCGGGAAGCTGGAGACCAGACTGCCATGCCCCATGCCTTCACCTTCACGATCACACGCACGCGTTTCGACGAGGATTACGCGCCGGCTGAAAGTTCCCGGCTCACCACCAATTTCGCCAATCTTGCCCGAGGGAACTGCCGGCAACAGAACCTTCGCAACGCATTGCAGATGATCGACAGCCGGCTCAACGCGCTTATCCCGTGGGATAATCCCGCTGGCGACCGCTACGGTATCGAACTCGATATCATCTCGATCGACCTCGACATCAACGCATCGGGCAAGGCGTTCCCGGCGATCGAGATGCTGCAGGCGGCGATCCTCGACCGCACGACCGGGGCGCGGATCGCAGGCATCGTCGGCAACAACTTCTCATCCTATGTGCGTGACTACGATTTCAGCGTGGTTCTGCCCGAGCACAACAAGGGCCGCGACAGCTACAGCGTTCCCGAGGACTTCGGCGACCTGCACGGCAACCTGTTCAAGAGCTTCGTATCCTCGGCGACCTACCGGGAGAATTTCGCCAAGCCGCCGGTCATCTGCCTGAGCGTTTCGCACAACAGCACCTATCGGCGCACCGCCAATTGCCACCCGGTGCTGGGCTTCGAATACTGTAAGAGCGCCAATTCGCTCACCGAGCAGTACTTCCGCAAGATGGGGCTGCAGGTGCGCTATTTCATGCCCGCGAACAGTGCGGCGCCGCTGGCGTTCTATTTCTCGGGCGATCTGCTCAATGATTACAGCAATCTGGAGCTCATCGGCACCATCGCCACGATGGAGACGTTCCAGAAAATCTATCGGCCCGAGATCTACAACGCCAACTCCGCCGCGGGCGAGACTTTCCGACCCAGTCTGGAGAACCCGGACCACTCGCTGACCCGGATCGCCTACGATCGCGAGGAACGCAGCCAGTTGGCCGTCGCACAGGGCAAGTTCGCGCAGACGCACTTCATCGAGCCCTATCACGCCATCCTCCACGACTGGTCCGCGCGCCAGGCCGCCTGAACTGCCACACCTCATGCAAGGTCAATGCCCATGAACACACTGCTGCCAACATCGACCGTCGGGAGCCTGCCCAAGCCCTCCTGGCTGGCGGCGCCGGAAAAACTCTGGTCGCCGTGGAAGCTGGAAGGCGACGAACTGACGGCGGGCCGTCAGGATGCCCTCCTCGTAACCCTGTCCGAGCAGGACCGGGCAGGGATCGATATCGTCAGTGACGGCGAGCAAACCCGCCAGCACTTCGTCACCACCTTCATCGAGCATCTCGCCGGGGTCGACTTTACCCGGCGCGAGACGGTGAAGATCCGTGATCGCTATGATGCGAGCGTACCCACCGTGGTAGGCCCGGTGTTCCGTGAGAAGCCGGTGTTCGTCGACGATGCGAGGTTTCTGCGTGCGCACACCGACAAGCCGATCAAATGGGCGCTGCCGGGACCGATGACGATGGTCGATACGCTGTATGACGCGCACTATCGCAGCCGGGAAAAACTCGCCTGGGAATTTGCCGGTATCCTCAACGAGGAAGCGCGGGCGCTTGAAGCCGCAGGGGTGGACATCGTCCAGTTCGACGAACCGGCTTTCAACGTGTTCTTCGACGAGGTGAACGACTGGGGCATCGCTGCGCTGGAAAAGGCAGCAGAAGGCCTGCGCTGCGATACGGCGGTCCATATCTGCTACGGCTACGGGATTGAGGCGAACACCGAGTGGAAGAAAACGCTCGGCTCGCAATGGCGGCAGTATGAGCGGACCTTTCCCAGCCTTCAGGCATCGAGCCTCGATCTGGTTTCGCTGGAATGCCACAATTCGAAGGTGCCGCTCGACCTGATCGAACTTCTGCGCGGCAAGAAGGTGATGGTCGGAGCGATCGACGTGGCGACGACTGCCATTGAAACGCCGGAAGAGGTGGCCGCTACCCTGAGGCGGGTGCTGGACTTTGTCGATGCGGACAAGCTTTATCCCTCGACCAACTGCGGCATGGCACCGCTCTCACGCGATGTGTCGCGCGGCAAGCTGGCGGCCCTCAGCGCTGGTGCGGCAATTGTCCGGCAGGAAGTCTCGCCACGCATGGTCGCTGCCTAGCGCACGCAAGGCCTGCGCTTTCCCGGCGATACTGGCGAGCGATAATCCCGCACCGTGTGGTTAGCGTGAGCGGTCGGGGCAACTGGAAACGAGAACCAGCAGGGGGCCGGCCCTGGCGGCGGCATCGAGTGCATCGTGGGGGGATGTAGATCCAGCCATCGCCCGAGGTCGACATTGGCGCAATGGTCAAATAGGGCGCGGTGCCCAGGATCGAGGAGGTCGAGAGAAGCGCACATGGCTGGCGTAATCCTGCTGAACAAGCCTTACGGCGTGCTCTCCCAGTTCACCGACGAGCGGCAGGGCGAACCGCGCCCCACGCTGGCGGACTTCGTCGATGCGCCAGGCTATTATCCGGCAGGGCGGCTGGACTTCGACAGCGAAGGTCTGATGGTCCTCACCAACGATGGCCGCCTGCAGGCACGCATCGCCAGCCCGCGCTACAAGCTCAGGAAGACCTATCTGGTGCAGGTCGAGGGTGAACCGATGGATGAGGCGCTTCACCTGTTGCGGCAGGGCGTTCGGTTGAAGGACGGGCAGACCTTGCCGGCGACGGTGGAGCGAATTGCCGATCCCATGCTCTGGCCGCGCGACCCGCCGATCCGGGTACGCAAATCCATACCCGACAGCTGGCTGCGCCTCTCCATACAGGAAGGTCGCAACCGGCAAGTCCGCCGCATGACGGCGGCGGTCGGACATCCGACCTTGCGACTGGTACGCTGGGCGGTCGGCGACTGGACACTGGACGGGCTGTCACCCGGCGTGTGGCGCGCCGCCTGACAGAGAGTGTGTGGTTATAGGGCGCGGTCAGTCTTCGGACGTGATCGCGACGCTCCCGCCATTGGCAAGTTCGCATATCAGGCCCACGATTTGGGGAGATCCGGCCCATGCTGTGTCGATGCTCAGCGACGCGTGATCGCACAATTGCTCGGCAAAGAGCGCGACCGCGCCATTGCAATCATACGCCTCGCCATCGACGAAGAGCGTAAGCCCTTCCAGCCCTGAGCGAATGAACCCGAAGCGGCTCGCCGGATTGCGTTCCAGCAGCCCGCCTGCAACCAGTTCGTCCTCAATCTCCTGCGGGGTGACCGCATCCTCCGGGGCCCAGTCGATAAGATCGTGCTTGGGCGCGGTGACGAGAGCGCCCGCCCAGCGAGCGAAGCTTTCCCGGTTTGCCAGCGCTTCGGTCACCATATGGTGCAGTTTGTCGAGTGCTTCTTGTGCGATCTCGCCCGGATTGACGGCGGGCTCGAGTTCTGGATCGCAATAGCGGTCGTCGTCATCGAGCGTGTCGATGATATGATCGGCCCAGCCCGTAACCAGCTCGGCACGCGAGGGTGCGCGAAAGCCGATCGAATAGGTCATGCAATCCTCGCCCACTGCAATCCCGTCGTGGGCGAAACCGGGGGGCAGGTACAGTATGTCACCAGGCTCCAGCACCCATTCCTCAGACGGCTGAAAATCCGCCAGCAACCGCAAGCTGTCATGGGGAAGGAGCGGGGTGCGCTCATCGCAGCGCGCGCCCACCTGCCAGCGCCTGCGCCCGAGTCCCTGCACCAGAAAGACGTCGTACTGATCGAAATGCGGTCCCACTCCGCCGCCATCGCTTGCGTAGCTCACCATCACATCGTCGATCCGCCAGCCCGGAATGAAGCGGAACGGTTCCAGCAATGCGGCAACGTCGGGGACATGATGATCGACGGCCTGCACAAGCAGCGTCCAGGGCACCGCGCCCACCTGTGCGAAGTGTGCGCTCGACAGAGGGCCGTCGGTCAGATCCCATGATCCGGGCGCCGTCCGGCGCACGAGCCGCGATTCGACGCCCTCTTCGCACGCCAGTCCGGCAAGCTCGTCCGGCGTCAACGGATTGACCCAACCCGGCCAGGGGTTGCGGATCAAGGTCGGGGTCTTCTGCCAATGGTCGCGAAGGAAGGTAGCGGGGTCAAAATCCATACTGGCCTGTAGCGTTGATCGGGCACGATACTCAACTGGTCGATTGCCGCCTGAATGGCCGAAGCGTTCGCTGAAACGGCGATGACAGGGGAAGGGGGCAGTTGCCTAGCCCACCAGAACCCAAGCGCTCTACCAGCCGAAAGCAACTTCGACAGAAAGCTTTCCGTTTGTTTGCTGAAAGCCATGGTGCGCTTACAGGACCCCAAGCAATGGTTTAACAGATTGATTTTACGTTATATTCCTGATGTGATTTTCCCAAAGGCCCCCGGCAGGGCCCCCAAGAAAATTTGAACTGTTGCGGACTCAAACCTGGTGCGGGAAACACGCCGATAGCTGCGTTGAACGCGAATTCCACATAGACCTCTCGATTGATTTGCCCTCTGCATATTCATGGCCTGCGCGACTTGGGTCGGCAGCCGCAGAACGTCAGGCATCGGTGGTAGGAGACGTCGATGGCGCCCTCTCACGGTGAAAACACGGGTTCAATTCCCGTATGGTCACCTTCCTTTTCAATGGTTTAGGTGAAGCGGCATCCAATCTGTCAAGTATTCGCCAAATATCTTTTGGAGGATGCGTGCGCGCTCGCCCGGACAAGATTAGCCTTGTGATCTGGTGTCGCTCGCTCCGGAGCATCTCGCGATTCGTGGCACCAGCTAGCGGCAGAAAGTGGGCCGCTTTCTGCCAAGCAGCTTTTCAGTGGCATTGTCGACAAAGCGGTCGTTCGAGCCAACTGACTTGCATCCTGCGCACTGCTATGGCGAAATCCGAAACCGCATGGCCATCTTCGCCCGCCGCCGCCTCCAGACGATGCTCGACGAACTCGGCCCGCTGATGGACGAGGAGCAATCTCGCGGTTTGATCCGGCGCATGGAGAGCAAAGAAATCGAACAGGCCTTGCCTGCAGAAATGGAACTCGGCCTCACATGGGCGATCGCCAAACTCGGACCGGTCGAGATCGAACCGGAATGGTATAGTGAAAAGCGCCTACCCGACCTATTCTCCGACGATCTTCTCCCCGGACGGGAAACCATCATCGAGATTACTGCCCTGTCCGACGCGGTGCTGCCCGCCGATGAGGGTATGCGCAATGCATCGCGCAAGCTTTCCCAAGAAGCCGGCAAACTTCGGCGCGGCGCCGGGCGGCACCTCTCCTACTATTTTTACGAGGAAACGGTGGTTTCGATCCGACGCGTATGCGTCCCGCGCGATCTGGTCGTATCCAATGCCATGCGGGCAAAGCTTTGCCACTGGATCAAGGGTCAGGACCGAAAGGACGGCGACAAGCTCCAACTGGTAGAGGGCCTGCTGAAAGTCGTGCTAACATGGCATGACCGCGTGCAGAGCCGCTACAATTTCACAACCTCGATGCCGCCCGAAATTCGGCATATCTCGGATAACTACTTCTTCCGCGCGCTGGAGGCAAAGGCGAAGCAACTCCGCAATGCCCATTTCAAGGGCATCCGGTGCGTGATCTTAGCGGACGTCGGTAGCACCGCGCTGCGCCGGTTCGATCAATCCGACTCTACGGGCCGCGTCTACTATGGCAGTCAGATCGTCGGTCATTACCTCAGCGGTAAGGCTGACCCTGGCATTGATGTCGTCGCGATTGTCACGCCGAACCGCGGAAGCTCAGGCCTGACCGGCTACCGCGATACAATCGAATGGAAGATCGGACTACGCTGCCGCCCAGACGTCAAAATCGATCCCGCCGGGTTCGAGCGTCTCGCCGCGACACTGCCCCCACCTCAGCGCGAAGGGTATCAAAGTAGACAGCTGCACGAGCAATCTGTCTTCGCACCTACTGCAAAGGGAAGATATTTGAGCACCAACATCTCTTGGCGGAAAGGCGACAAGTCGGAGATCAAATTCTCCGCCCGCGCGTTCCTCGATCTACTCGCCGGCCGGATCACGCCGGAGCAGGCGAAGCGGATCTTCGACTCCTCCGCTGGCAATGTCGTCAAAGCCCATCTCGATCGCGGCGAGACAATCGCCGATCTGCGTCTCGAACCGGGCGGCCCCGAGTTCGACGATGACCATATCGTTATCACCTTCAGCGATGACCCTGCGGCCCGCCAGCTCAAGGCTTCCGGGTAGAAATGCGCTGCTTTGCAGAAGCAACTGAGCGTGGCCTGCTCGTCCGTACTATTAGTGAGACGAACGGCCGGTTTCGGGATCAGCCGAGCCTTGGCTGAACGGCCGAAATTAGGGCGCGAAGCAGCCAGTGTGGAAGTGGCGTTTCGCGCCATCTGGCGCGACCGTGCTCTATTCCGCTTGCGCTCCACCGAGCCCCTTTCGGGTCTCGGCCGCTGACGCGGTGACGATCAGCTAACGCGATCATATGCGGTCAGCGCGGCCGCGCTGGCGTTTGGTTTTTCGGCCGCGGGAGGGGGGTAGGCGACGCTCCCCTCTAGTCCCGTCGCGACGTGCCGCAACCCGCCTTTGGCGGGTCCTCCACCCTGTTTCGGGCCTTCGGGTGCACCCCGCCGCTCAAGCGGGACTGCCGGTCCGCTCCTCGCCGCCCACCCCCCTTCCGGGGCCGGTGTGGTGTTTGAGGAAGGAGTGAGGACATGAAGCGGAACAGCGGGAATGTACGACAGAGCCTCTATTCTGAGGTGACCGACCGTGTGATTGCAGAACTTGAAGCGGGGCGGCTGCCCTGGGTGCAGCCTTGGGAGGCGAGCGCCTGTGGATGTGCCCTGCCAGAAAATGGCGTGACCGGGCGCCGCTATTCAGGGATCAATATCCTGATCCTTTGGGCGGCTGTCATGGAGCGTGGCTATGGCGTGCAGCGCTGGCTGACCTTTCGCCAGGCACA
>NZ_QXFM01000134.1 GCF_003584015.1 Aurantiacibacter xanthus | reverse complement strand
AGGCTGGCCGCTTCCTCGGCCTTGGCCGCAGCGGTCAGGATCGCGCGCTCGTCCGATTTGAGGATCTTGAGCCAGGACGCGATGTAGCTGGCGTGATGGTCGAGGTGGGTGACCGGAAGACCGAGTTCTGCCCCAAGTATGGCTGAGGACAGCTCGGCGATGAGTTCCTCGGCAGCATAGGCATCGCTGCCAAAGCGGTTCTTGAGATCGCGATCGAGTCGCGAGCAATGCCCCGTCCAGTGCGACAGCTCGTGCGCGAGCGTCGCATAGTAGGAGTCGTAGGCTTCGAAAAGTTCGGCTGGCGGCAGGGTAACGCGGTCACGCAGCGGCTCGTAATAGGCCTGCGCGCCATGGTGGCGAAGGTCGGCGCCAATATGGGCAAAGAAGGCATCAAGGCGGTCTTCGCGTCCTTCGGGCTCAAGTGCGGCAACCAGCGGCTTGGGATGGTAGAATGCAGGGAGGCCGTCGCACTGGTCAGCGTTGAACACGGCATAGGCCTTCAGCACGCGCCGGTTTTCAATGTCGGCCTCGCCTTCAGCGTTCTCGACCTCCTTGGTGTAGCTCTTGTAGAAAATCGCGATGGTCGATTTCTCACCCTTGCGGACCTGTCCGCCAAGTTTCTGGCACTGACGATAGGTCATCCAGTAAGGCGAGGCGTAGCCGCAGCCATCGGCCACCATCCACAACCAGAATGTGTTCATGCCGCGATAGGGTGTCCCGCAGCTCCGCAAGGGCCGCGAGACCGGCACACCGCGCCACGGCTTAACCCAGGGCTTTGTCCCTTGCTCGAGTTTCTCGATGATGGCGGCGGTGATGCGCTGGGCTGGCGAATCTGAAACAGCGCGGCGGGACTTGGTCATGGGAGGTCTCCTGATCGCCGGGACGGAGATGCCCCGGCTCAGGAAGAGCAAAGCTCCCTCTCCTCTCTCCTTGCTGCGTGCTACCTTGCACGCGCCGGATCTTCCGTCGGACACGGGATCGTACGGCAAGCAATCGCTCAAAAACCGGTCCCTGCGGCTTGCCCATTTGCTTGCGATCAGCTAACCGCCCGCCGATGCGCCAGCTCCATTTCCTGTTTTTGTTGGCATTGCTCCTGGTCTCGCATGGCGGGCTTCCGGGATCGATTCCGCATCTGGAAGCGGCGCATGCACATGAGGCGGCAAGCGCGCATCATGCGCATGAGCACAATTCCGCCGATGTCATCGAGGTCGAGACAGACGCCGATTCGCTCGCGTCCGAAGACATCGTGCCTCACCCTGCTTCGCATTCGCACAGCTCGATTGCGATGCCGGACCAGACCGAGTTCGCGGGCAACGCCCCTGCGCCTCGAACACTTCTGCGGCCGGGCGAGACACCGCCTCTCATCGGCTTTTCGCCAGCTCCGTTAACACAGCCCCCATCAGCCTGATTTTCTGAATCCGGCCCGCATTCCGGGCCAATTTCCATTCAGACAATCAGGAGCAGTCTATCATGCACGTGTCCACGCGTGCCGCCCTTCTGGCGGCCACGTTGGTGTGGGCGACCTCGGCATCCGCCCAGACGTACACACTCGAGGAGGCCGTTCGAACTGCGGTCGCCAATTCACCGCAGGGCGAGGCGACCGCAGCGCGCCTCGACGGCCTCAACGCAGCGCGAAGCGCTGCCGATACCAACCCCGCGCCCACGATCGATGGGACCGTCGAGAACATCGGCACCCCGGGCTTTTCCCAATGGCAGATCGACGGGACTTACAACCAGCGACTGGAGCGCGGCGGCAAACGCGCGGCGCGCGTGCGCCTCGCGCAAGGTGATATCGCCGTTGCCGGGGCCGAGGCGCTCGTGCGGCGTCTCGATCTCGCGAGCGAAGTCCAGGCGTTGTACGTCGAAGCGCAAGCCGCCGCCTTGTCGCTCGAACTTGCCAGGAGCAGGGTCGAGATCGCCGAGACCCTCGCCAATGAGGTGCAGCGCAGGGTCGATGAGGCGCGCGACCCTTTGTTCGCGGGAACGCGGGCCCGCACACAACTGGCCGAAGCCCGGGTGGATCTTGGGCTGGCGGAACACGCCTTCGAAGCCGCTCTGGCGCGCCTGGCGCTCCTTACCGGCGGAGATCCACGCAGCATCGGAGTCGTGACCTCGGGCTTCCTCGAAGCCGAAGAGATTGCCATCACCACTGCCGACCTTACGCCAGTCGATCTTGCCGTCTTCCAGGCCCGGCGCGAGAGGGCGGACGCGAACTATCGCCTCCAGGAAGCCAATTCGCGCACCGATCCAACTGTCTTCGCGGGACCCAGGTTGTTCGGCAATGGCGACGTCGCCGTCATTGCGGGCTTCTCGCTGCCTTTGCCCAACCGCGCGCTCAATCGGGCCAACATCGACCGCGCCGCGGCCGAGCAGCGGCAGGTAGAGGCGGACCTCGCGGTCGAACGGTTCCAGCGTCGCCGGCAGATCGCTCTGGCTGCCGAACGCGTCGAAGAGGCGCGCCACGAGGCCGAGGCGATCCAGGAGCAGGTGGTGCCCGGTGCCGAACAGACCCTTCGGGAGGTCCGTGCCGGCTACAATCGCGGAGGGTTCACCTTTCTCGATGTCTCCGTTGCCCAGACCGCATTGCACGAGGCCAGAGTCCGCTTCGTCGATGCTCTCGCCGAATATCATCAGGCCAAGGTCGACTACGACCGACTGACTGGCCGCTTCATCGAACTTGTTGGGGGTTATTGATCATGCGCAAGACGCACTTATTCCTTGCTGCGTGCTTTGCAGCGACACTCACCGCCTGCGGCCAGTCGGCAGATACGCCGGAAACTTCCGAAGAACAGGCAGCCGCAGAGGGCGAGTACGAGCGCGGTCCACACAACGGTCGCATGCTTCGTGACGGCGACTTCGCGATCGAGGTTACCGTCTTTGAAGACGGTGTTCCGCCCGAATACCGTCTATACGCCTACCGCGACAACGAGCCCGTCGATCCCGAAACGGTCCGTGCCCGGGTCATGATCACGCGTCTGGACGGCGAAAAGACCACGTTCGAATTCGAACCGGAACAGGATTACCTGCGGGGCCAGGGCGTTCTCGTCGAACCGCACAGTTTCGACGTCGTGGTAGTGGCAATCGAAGGCGACAACAGCCATCGATGGGCGTTCGAATCTTACGAGGGCCGGGTTACCATCTCGGACGAGGCGGCACGTCCGGCCGGCATCCGGACCGAGACGGTCGGACCGCAACAGGTCGGTGAAACCGTGGAAATCATCGGACGGGTGGAGCTCGATCCCTCCGGCAGCGCCGAAGTGGGGGCCAAATTCCCGGGCACCGTCATGTCGCTGCATGCCAATCTCGGCGATCGTGTAGCGCGGGGGGCGTTGCTGGCGCGGGTAGAAAGCAGTTCATCGTTGCAGACCTATCCGATCTACGCGCCGATTTCCGGAGTGATCACGCAGCGCAATACCAACATTGGCGACATCGCGGACAGCGATCCGATGTTCGTCATCTCCGATCCGTCTCGCACGGTTGCGACCTTCCCGATCTTCCCACGCGACATCGAGCGGGTTCGTCCCGGACAATCCGTGCTCATCCGGGGCCTCGAAGGCCAGCGTGCGCAGGGCTCCCGCATCCGGGACTTCCTGCCTTTGGCGGAAGTCAGCAGCCAGGCGGTGACCGCACGTGCGCCGCTCCCCAATCGCGATGGCTTCTGGCGACCGGGAATGGCGGTCAGGGGGCTGGTCTCGGTCGACCAGCGACGGGTGCCTCTCGCCGTCAGGACGGACGCCATCCAGCAATTCCGCGATTTTCGCGTCGTCTTCGCCAAGATCGGCGAGACCTACGAGGTGCGGATGCTCGAGCTTGGTCAGGAAGGTCCCGAGTGGACCGAAGTGCTGAGCGGGATCGATGCAGGCACCGTCTACGCATCCGAGAACAGCTACGTGATCAAGGCCGACATCGAGAAGTCGGGCGCGAGCCACGATCACTGAGGAGCGCGATTTCATGTTGGAAAGAATTGTCGAGCTGTCGATCAGACAGCGTTTCGCAGTGCTGGCAGCGGTGTTCATTTTCGCCGCCGTGGGCATTTACAGTTTCGGCCGGCTCAAGATCGATGCCGTGCCGGACATCACCAATGTGCAGGTGCAGATCAACACTTCGGCGCCGGGCTTTTCTCCGCTCGAAGCCGAGCAGCGCATTACCTATCCGGTCGAAACCGCCATCGCGGGGTTGCCGGGGCTGTCCTATACGCGCTCGGTTTCGCGCTACGGTCTGAGCCAGGTTACCGTCGTTTTCGAGGACGGCACCGACATCTACTTCGCCAGGCAACTCGTCAACGAGCGCCTGCAGGCGGTACGTTCGAACCTGCCGGAGACGGTCGAACCCGAGCTCGGGCCTATCGCCACGGGCCTGGGCGAGATCTTCATGTACACGGTCGAAGCCGAGCAGGGCGCGGTCAAACCCGATGGCTCGCGCTATACCGCGCAGGATCTGCGGACGTTGCATGACTGGGTCGTTCGGCCCCAGCTTCGCACGGTTCCAGGGGTCACCGAGGTCAACTCGATCGGCGGCTACCGCAAGGAGTATGTCGTAGCGCCGCTTCCCGAACGTCTTGCCGGCTTCGGTCTGACGGTCGAGGACGTGATCGAGGCGCTCGAAAACAACAATGCCAATGTCGGTGCTGGCTACGTCGAGAGGTCGGGTTCGCAATATCTTATCCGCGTACCCGGACAGGCCGAGGACGAACGCGATCTGTCCGGGATTATCGTCGATTACCGCGATGGCATTCCCATTCGTATCGCTGATGTGGCGGATGTCGAGATCGAATCCGAGATCCGCAATGGCGCCGCGACCAAGGATGGCCGCGAAGTCGTGCTCGGCACGATCTACATGCTCGTTGGCGAGAATGCCCGCGATGTCAGTGTCGCGGTGGCCGAAAGGCTGGAAGAGGTAAACCGCTCGCTGCCCGGCGGCGTTGTCGCCAATACGGTCTACGATCGCTCCGAACTGGTCGAAGCAACGGTCTCCACAGTCGAGAAGAACCTCGCCGAAGGGGCGCTGTTGGTCATCGTTGTCCTGTTCGTCCTGCTCGGCAACTTCAGGGCTGCACTC
This sequence comes from Aurantiacibacter xanthus, assembly GCF_003584015.1. Classification (GTDB taxonomy): domain Bacteria; phylum Pseudomonadota; class Alphaproteobacteria; order Sphingomonadales; family Sphingomonadaceae; genus Alteraurantiacibacter; species Alteraurantiacibacter xanthus. The sequence continues at coordinate 11,261 of NZ_QXFM01000134.1, read as the reverse complement.
ATTACCGCTGCCGTGATCCCGCTCTCTTTCCTCCTGATGATCACGGGGATGGTCGAGAACAACGTGTCGGGCAATCTGATGAGCCTGGGGGCATTGGACTTCGGCCTGATCGTGGATGGTGCGGTCATCATTGTCGAAAACTGCCTCCGTCGGTTCGGCGAGGCGCAGCATTCGCTCGGAAGACTGCTGAATCGCGAGGAACGCTTCAAGCTGGCGGCCCGCGCATCTGCCGAGGTGATCAAGCCGAGCCTTTTCGGCATTCTGATCATCACGATCGTCTACGTGCCGATCTTCGCTCTCGAAGGCGTGGAGGGCAAGACGTTCCACCCGATGGCGATCACGGTCGTCATGGCGCTCACCGCCGCCATGGTGCTCTCCCTCACCTTCGTTCCGGCCGCGGTCGCGACATTCGTGACGGGCAAGGTCGAGGAGAAGGAGACGCGCGTCATGCGCGCCGCCAAATCGGGTTATCGTCCGATGCTCGATTTCGCCTTGCGTTCGCGCAAAGCTGTCCTTGCCGGAGCCGTGGCTCTGGTGGTCCTGAGTGGATGGGGTGCAAGCCGGATGGGATCGGAATTCATTCCCAATCTGGATGAAGGCGATATCGCGCTCCACGCCCTGAGAATTCCGGGTACCAGCCTCAGCCAGGCGGTCGCCATGCAGACTGCCCTGGAAGACAAAATTCGCACCTTCCCCGAGGTGGACCAGGTGTTCGCGAAGATCGGTACCGCCGATGTGGCCACTGACCCAGTGCCGCCATCGGTCGCCGACACCTTCGTGATCATGAAGCCGAGAGAGGATTGGCCGGATCCCCGCAAACCGAAGGAGCAACTCGTCGCCGAGATGAACGAGGCCGTCCAGCAGGTGCCGGGTTCGCGCTACGAGTTCCTTCAACCGATCCAGATGCGTTTCAACGAACTCATCGCGGGCGTGCGTTCAGACGTCGCGATCAAGATCTTCGGGGACGATCTCGACCAGCTCGCTTCCGTTGCAGCCGAGGTCGAGGGCGTTGTCTCTTCGATCGAGGGATCGCAGGACGCGCAGACCGAACAGGTGACCGGCTTGCCGTTCATTCAGGTCATCCCTGATCGCATCCGCCTGACCCAGCTCGGGTTGAACGTGGACGATGTTCAGACGGTGGTGTCGACGGCAATCGGCGGGACCGAGGCCGGCCAGATCTTCGAGGGTGATCGACGCTTCGATATCGTTGTCCGGCTGCCCGAAGAGATGCGCGAGGATCGCCAGGTGCTCGAGCGTCTTCCTATCGCACTGCCAGGTGGAGGGTCTGTCCCGCTGTCGGAGGTTGCGACGATCGAGAACGTTCAGGGGCCGAACCAGATCAGCCGCGAGGACGGCAAGCGGCGTGCGGTGGTCACCAGCAATGTGCGCGGACGGGACCTGGGTTCCTTCATATCCGAGGCGCAAGAGAGGATCGCCACGGAGATCGAGCTGCCCGAGGGCTACTGGGTCGACTATGGCGGCACATTCGAGCAACTCGAATCCGCGAGTGCGCGGCTTCAGATCGTCGTTCCGCTCGCCTTGCTGCTGATCTTCGGCCTGCTGGTGGCGCTGTTTCGCTCGGTGAAGGACGCGCTGGTCGTGTTTTCCGGGGTGCCATTGGCGCTTACCGGAGGGGTGGCCGCGCTCATGCTGCGCGGCATCCCCTTCTCGATCTCGGCGGGGGTCGGCTTCATCGCCCTGTCGGGGATCGCCGTGCTGAACGGCGTCGTCATGCTGACGTTCATCCGGCAGCTGATGGATGACGGCAAGCCGCTCGAGGACGCCATCAAGGAAGGAGCCATGGCTCGTCTGCGGCCCGTACTCATGACCGCACTCGTCGCAAGCCTCGGCTTCGTTCCGATGGCTCTGAATGTCGGGCTCGGTTCGGAGGTGCAGCGTCCGCTCGCGACGGTCGTCATCGGCGGGATCGTCTCGGCTACCGCGCTGACACTGCTGGTTCTGCCAGCACTCTACAGGGTGGTTCGCGGCGAACGCACGGAAGTCCCGGAGACAGGGACATCCGACGAAAACCCCAACCCTCAACTCGCAAGCTGAAGCCGGAGCAGTCGTCCGCAGGGTGCAATCCTGCGGGCGGCCGACATCCGGGACCGGAGAACGAAATGATATCGATAACGCAATCTCGATCCAATACAGCAGTCATGCGCATTCTCGCGCTCGCTACAGTTCTGCTAATCTTCCTCGCCTCGGGTGCCGAAGCGTGGGCGCACAATGTCGCCGAGGGGGACAAGGGCTACATCCAGGAGAGCAGCGGAACGCTGATCCTGCCCTTCATCTATCTCGGCGCAAAACACATGGTGACCGGATACGATCACCTGCTCTTTCTTTTCGGCGTCATCTTCTTTCTCTACCGGTTGAAGGACGTCGGAATCTACGTGACGCTGTTCGCGATCGGCCATTCGACCACGCTGCTGTTCGGTGTCCTGACCGGTATCACCGCCAACGCCTATCTCATCGATGCGATCATCGGTCTGTCGGTCGTCTACAAGGCGTTGGACAATCTCGGTGCCTTCCAGCGGTGGTTCGGATTCCAGCCAAGTACCAAGGCAGCAACCCTCATTTTCGGCTTCTTTCACGGCTTCGGCCTTGCCACGAAGATCATCGAATTCGAGATCGCCGAAGACGGCCTCATCCCAAATCTTCTCGCCTTCAATGTCGGTGTGGAAATCGGGCAATTGCTCGCCCTTGGCGCAATCCTGATCGTGATGGGCTTTTGGCGCAGGACCGAGAGCTTCATGCGTCACGCCTTCGCCGCCAACACTCTTCTCATGACCGCGGGCTTCATGCTCGTCGGCTACCAACTCGTCGGCTTCGCCGTAGCCTGATCACATTTTTCCAGGAGCAATAGACATGTTCAATTCACAGCGCCCGTCCACCAGCGACCTTCCCACCAACCGCCAGCTTGTCAAGGCGACCGCGTTCGCCTTGGTGACCGCGACCGTCCTCCTGGTCACCGTGGTTCTACCCGCGGAATACGCGATCGATCCGACCGGAGCGGGCCGTCTTCTTGGATATTCCGAGATGGGCGAGATCAAACAGCAACTTGCTGCGGAAGCAGCTGCCGACGAGCAGAACACAGCCATCGAGGAGGTTCGTACGCTCGCCGGTAACAGCGGCAGCGGCTCCGAAGCGGCAACGCGCCGCGATGTCACCGAATTGACGCTCGCGCCTGGTGAGGGTGCGGAAGTCAAGGCGGTCATGGCCGATGGGGCCAGTCTTCAATACGAATGGTCGGTGCAAGGTGGCCACGTCAATTTCGATACGCATGCCGATGCCCCGGGCATTTCTTACCACGGATACGACAAAGGCCGCGAATCCACGGGTGAGTCCGGCACACTCGTCGCCGCCTTCGATGGGAGCCATGGCTGGTTCTGGCGCAATCGTTCTGGCGCAACCGTAACCGTGACCCTCAAGACCGACGGCAGCTACTCCGAAATCAAGCGTGTAGTCTAGATCACTCTCTGCCCAAAGGAAGACATCGCCATGCTCTCCGTTCTGACCAATCGCACATATCGTCACCTGTTTTTTGCGCAGGTCATCGCGCTTGTCGGAACGGGGCTCTCGACGGTCGCTCTCGGCTTGCTGGCCTATGATCTCGCCGGTGCCGACGCCGGCGCGGTCTTGGGTACGGCACTTGCCATCAAGATGGTCGCCTATATCGGTATCGCTCCCCTTGCCGGGGCCTATGCCGACAAATTTCCCCGCAAACGCCTGCTTGTGGGAATGGACATCATCCGCGCCGGCGTTGCGCTACTGCTCCCATTCGTCGATGCGGTCTGGCAAATCTATCTGCTCATTTTCGTGCTGCAGTCGGCATCGGCCGTCTTCACGCCGACCTTCCAAGCAACCATTCCCGACATCCTGCCGGACGAAGAAGAGTACACGAAAGCTCTTTCCCTGTCCCGAATGGCCTACGATCTTGAAAGCCTGGTCAGTCCGGTCCTGGCTGCCGCGCTACTGGTGACCATAAGCTTCCACTGGCTGTTCGCGGGAACCGCCATCGGCTTCGTCGTCTCGGCGATGCTTGTGGTGAGCGCCGCTCTACCTCACAGGAAATCGCTGGCAAAGCGGGTGGAGGGTGTATGGCGCAAAACCACACGCGGCATGCGGGTCTATCTCAAGACACCCAGGCTTGTCGGCTTGCTGGCCGTCACCCTTGCTGCGGCGGCTGGCAGCGCGATGGTCATCGTCAACACGGTTGTCATCGTGAAAAACATGGGACGCAGCGAAGGCGACGTCGCGCTGGCTTTGGCGGCTTACGGAGCGGGCTCGATGCTGGCTGCGCTTGCTCTGCCCCGCATCCTGACCGGGGTGAAAGACCGTACGGTCATGATTTTCGGCGCGGCTCTCTTGGTCGCCACACTGGCAGCGATAGGGCTAGTGTTCGGACAGCTGGGCACCCAACCGCTCTGGCCGTTTCTGCTGGTCGGCTGGCTCGCGATGGGTATCGGGTATTCGCTTTGCGTCACGCCGAGCGGAAGATTACTCAAACGCTCGTCGGCGGATGAGGACCGCCCGGCGCTGTTCGCTGCCCAGTTCGCGCTGAGCCATGTGTGCTGGCTCGTCGCGTATCCCATGGCAGGTCAAATCGGCGCTCGCTTTGGCATGACGCCGACTTTTCTGGTGCTAGCGGCCTTGGGCATTCTGGGCGTCGGGCTTACCCTGTGGCTCTGGCCCCGCAAAGACCCCTCCATGCTTTACCATACGCATCCCGAACTGCCGTCTGATCATCCGCATTTGCAAGAGCATGGAAGCGACGGCCATCGGCACCATTTCGTTATTGACGACTTGCATGTGGGCTGGCCAGGCAAGGTTTGAAATGAACCCGGACGGACCGTCAGGAGGGCTCAGGCGGCCCGACTGGCCACCTGCTCAACCGCCGCATCCTCCGGCACAGTTTCGGCGTAAGCCTCGAAGGGATCTCGCTTTTGACGCCGGCAAAAGTGTCCGCAGCCTAAGCCTGCCTTAAGCTGGCGGGCTAGTTACCGTTGGTTGACGGTTCAAGTCGAGACAGGCGATGCGTCGACGATGGGACCGACTAAAGGAGAGAGCCAATGAGGTCCTACGTCATTCTGGCCGCTGGGGTGATTGCGACAATCGGCTCTCCCGTCAGCGAGACGCAAGCCGCTCCCCAAGAGATGGAGAGGCGTGTCGGAAGCAAAAACGGAGAATTCACGGTTCAACGCATCCTCGATATTCCCAGTCCGATCCGCTACGGTGACTGGTATTGGGATGAGGAGGGCGTGCCGGACGGTGAGCTAACGGTGACGGTCGATCTACAGGCATCGTAGCCGCAATTGGCACGGTAGTGGCAAAAACTTCAGGAGGGCAGCTCTCGGCCAGCGAGCGAGAGTGCTCAATTCATAACATGACGGGAAAAAGCGGCCCGTCCCGATAGGGACGGACCGCCCGCCGAGTGACCTAGACCTGTCAGGAGGGGTCAGGCAGCCTGCTCGGCAATCTCGTCGGTCACATCGCCGCTGACCGTTTCGCCGGCTTCATCTTCAATCGACGCATCTTCCTCGAGATCGGTGGGAACGTCAGTATCGGTGAACCGCATGATCGTCGGAACCCAGGCTTGTGCCCGCTCCTTGACCTCGGCATCGCCGATGAAGTTGCCCGAGAAGATGCGCTCGGCAGCGCTCGCCAGCTCGGCCTTCTTGGAGGCGGCATAGCGACTAACCAGTTCGGGACCGCCGGCGGCATCGAGCGCCTCAAGCGTGCGGGCCTTGGCCACGCGGTCGAAGTAGTTCGCCGCCGTGGGACGCCACCAATGCGCGGTTTCGATTTCGAGCAGCGAGCCGAGCGCCTCATGCAACAGTACAGAGCGTTCGCCCTCGCAGGCAAGGCTGGCAATAAGAGTGCGCGAGACGACATGACCAAGCCAGGCCGAGCGCGCCTCGTCGGATAGTGCCCGGAACCTCGCAAACCGCTCCACGTCGCTTGTCCCAGCACGCCAGCTTTCATCGAGCGACCCGGCAAACTCGGCCAAAGCAGCACTCGCGGGCGCATCCTTGGCCTCGAAGCCGGTAACCGGGCCGGAAGCAACCGAGCCGACCAGCGTCGACGCTTTCTTCGCACGCCAGTCATGCCCATCGGCATCGGCGAGCGTGAAGACCATGAAGTCGAGCGCCAGTGCCGGATCGTTGGCGAGATGGATCGCCAGGATGTCGCGGCGCTGCATTGCGAGCTCATCGAGCAGGCGCTGCGACAGCGAGCTTCCCTTGGGCTTCGCCGCACCGCTCTCTTCAATGGCCTCGACCACGCCTTCGTCAGGGATGACCTCGGTCTCGGTGTAGAACTGCGGGACCAGTGTCGGCTCGCCATTGCGAGAGAGGACGAGGAAGGCACCGGCCTCAGCTTTCAGTTCGTCGGGGAGCACCGGCGGACGATCATTAAGAGCGCGCATTGCGCGGTCGATCACCATGAGTTCCTGTTCGGCCTTGGCGACCTCGTCCTCGTCGCTGTCCTCGTCTTCGAGCACGGCGGCGACAAGGTCGTAGTCAGCCTCGAGCTCGCCGAGTTCCTTTACTTCCTGTTCGGTCATCGGCGCAGGCTCGCAGGGCAGACGGCTCATACCTTCAACAAGGTCATGGCTGACATAGGTGCCAAGCGTCGGGCGCACCCAGGCAAGGCCATATTCAAGCGCGGTCTTTTCTGCGGCTTCTTCCATGGCCTTGTGCGCGAGGTCCTCGAGCAGAGCGACATCGATCCAGCTCTCGCTGGCATCATCGTCGAACAGTTCGCGCTCGATCCGGCCGCCTGCGGCGAGGTAGGCGTCGCGACCGACGAGAACAGTGCGCGGGTCGGAACCGCGCACCGTGGCATCGAGCACCATGCGGCGGATCGTGTCGGGCGTGATCTGATACCAGGCGTCCTGCAGTTCGGCATAGACTTGCGCCTGGCGCTCGACATCGGAAATCGCACCGTAGGCCTTCGCCATGTCGAGCGTGATCGTGCCCTCGGCGAGCGCTTCGAAGACGCAGGGTGCCAGACTTGCCAGGCGCAGACGCGCTTCGACAAACCGAACGGTGAGGCCAAAGCGGCGCGCCACGTCTTCGGGTGTGGCCCCCGCCTCGATGATGGAAGCGAAGGCCTGGGCCTCATCGGCAGGGTTCATCGCGAGACGCTGGAAGTTCTCGGCAAGGCTGGCTTCACGCACTTCGCTTTCTTCGCCTTCGATGACGAGGCAGGTGACTTCGTGCGTGTCAGGCAAGGTGCCTTCTTCGGCCAGCGCCAGCAGCGCGGCGAGACGGCGACCGCCGGCCTCGACCTCGAACTTTCCGCGCTTTCCTTTGCGCACCACGAGGTTCTGCAGCAGGCCCCGCGCGGCGATGTCTGCCCGCAGCTGGAGGTCGGCTAGCGCATCGCTCGACTTGCGAACGTTGCGCGGGCTCGGAACAAGCTTATTCAAGGGGATCGACTGGATCATGGGTGTTCTCCTGATGGAATGAAGGCGCAGGTGAGGATCACGAGGCCCACAAGCCCAAAGGGCTCCCTCCACTCTCTTCGATGGCTGTGGCGACCATCTATACGACCGGGCTGGGGCGATCAGGGATCGGTTGAGTTCAGTCCATGAGAGCAGTTGTTTTCGATGCGCGAACCCATCGGCAGGCCCGTCATCACTGGGCACAGGCAGAATATTCGCCCGGATTTAAGGAAGGACGTGATCAGGCTCCGGCGCTACGCGACACGGGAGCTTATCGATTCATTCAGTCACACGGAGGGGAGGAGATAAGGGGGAAACTTGAGCGCATTCGGAGGCAGCGCTCGGGTTCATCCGGACCCTGACCTCTTCAGCGGAACCTATGCCTATCCGCTGCTGAGCAAGCGCTCTTCGAGAAGCGTCCGAAAATCCCGGCGCGCATCAGCAATTACGAACACGGTCACCTGACCGGGTGCTGGATCGGGCCGATACCCGTAGATGATGCGGAATGGAGAGCGCGACAATTGCCGAAAGTCGGTGATCCCGAGAGCCTCAAGTTCCGGTGGAATCGGTCCTTTCTGAGGATTGTTCACAAGGGATTCGATAGACGCGACAAGGTCATCCAGCAGTGCGTCCGCACCATCATCGCCATCCGGCCCGCGCTGCTTCAGGCGGCGCTGCCAGATACCCACAAGATCGCGCTCCGCACCGGAGGTGATCTCGATCGCTACGGCGACCGCCATCATTCAGTTTGACTTACCTCGTACGCGATCCGCAAGGCCTGCCACCGGGCGGGTCCGACCGGCGACAACATCGGCCTGTCCGAGCGCCAGAAGTTTTAGCAGAGCGAGCGTTTCCTGTGCGCGCTCGTAGCTGGCGACATCCTGCAGAACTGCCTTGGCTTCGCCATTCTGCGTGATGACCATTGGCCCGGCGCCATCTCCGATCTCCCGGATAATTTCGGCGCTGTGGGCCTTCAGATAGCTGATCGGTTTGATGCGCTGGTCCAGCTTCATAGAACACCTTCGGACTGAATTTGGTCTCTATATAGACCAGTTTAGGGCAAATGAGAAGTTCAAGGCTCGATTGCGATGCTTTGAAGGATCTCGCTTGCTCTCGAGACCGGGGCAAATAGCCGCGTGCGGTAGCGGATGATCTCGGTGAAGCAGCCCTTGTTCTTGTACCAGTCGAGGCGATCCGGCGAGAACCCGGTCAGTTCGAGGCGCTGTTCGCCGCCGACCAGCGAGCGCTTCACGGTGAGTGGATCGTGGCTTGCGAGGCCCAGCGGCTTGCCGTTTGCGAGGACGAGGTCGCCGATCTGCTCTGCCGATGGTCCGGTAACACCGGACAGGCCAAAGGTTTCGGCGATCGCAGCGAGATCGATATCGAGCACTCCGCGGCCGATGATCGACTGGCCGTCCTCGGCAACGAGCCGGGTGACGCGGACATGATCGCCGGGCAGGCGCTTCCAGACCGGCAGCAGCAGCCCGGTGGCGAGATGGACGCGCTCGGTCATCGGTGAAGCGGCGGCCTCCTCTTCCTCGGCCCGCCAGGCGCTGGTGAACGCGGTGACGCCAATTTCTTCCCAGTGGCTTTCACCGAGCGCCTCAAGCGTCCAGTTCGCGGACTTGAGCGGTCGAAGCAAGCGTCGGCGTTCGATCACGGCCCCGTCGTCAGCGATGAGGCGCCGGGCAGGAACCGAGAGCGCGACCTTGCCCGAGCGCGCATTGCGCATCGGGATCGCGTACTTGCTGCCGATCTCGTGCATCCGCACCAGTCGCTGCAATCGCAAAGGCCGAAGGTGCCTCGTCACTTCGAGCGAGACGAGGCGGGTCTCGGCACCGGTCACGGGATCGGTGCGCAGGAGTTCATCTGCCAGGACCGTGAAACGATCGACGCTGACGGTCTCAAGACCCTGGTCGAGCGTTCCGGCTTCGCGCGCGGCTTCGATCCGCGCCTCTACCAGTCCGAGATATTCGTCGAAGATTGCGTTCTGCAGCGCGATCGGCAGCGCAAGAATGCGATTGAGCCAGCGCTGGATCGTGGGGAGATTGTCGGTCAGCCCGCCATCGGGGTTTTCAAGCCGGAGGCCGGTACGTTCGACGAAGTTACCGAAGTTGGTGGCTTCGAGCTTGCCCTCATAGAGCAGCTGGAACCAGCGGCTGAGCGCATCGCGCGCATAGTCGCTTTCGAGATTGTCGGCCGGGTCGAACAGGTTTTGACCGCCCGTCTGGCGCTGGCCGCGCGTCAGCGCGCCCAAGGCATCGAGCCTTCGCGCAATGGTCGAGATGAAGCGGCGTTCGCCCTTCACGTCGGTGGTTACCGGCCGGAACAGCGGGGCCGAGGCCTGGTTGGTGCGGTTCGTGCGACCGAGACCCTGGATGGCGTTGTCGGCGCGCCATCCCGGTTCAAGCAGGAAGTGAACCCGGCGTTGCTGATTCCGACAGCCGAGGTCGGCATGATAGGAACGCCCCGTGCCGCCCGCATCCGAGAAGACGAGGATGCGCTTGGTCCCTTCCATGAAGCTTTGCGCTTCGGCGACATTTGCGCTCGGGCTTCGCCGTTCGAGCCGCTGCTGGCCGTCACGGCCCAGGATCAGCCTGCGGGTGCGGCCCGTCACCTCGGCCACCGCCTCGGTCCCGAAGCGCTCGATGATCGCGTCGAGCGCGGTAGCGATGGGCGGCAGTGCGCAGAGCTGTTCGATCAGCGCATCGCGCGCGGCAAGGGCACGCGAGCAGAAAACGGGATTGCCCTCTCCGTCGCTCATTGCCTCGGAGCGAAGATTGCCGTCCTCGTCGGCGAAGACCTGCATCAATCGTACCGGGAAGCCCTTCGTAAGGTAGTCGATGACGTATTCACGCGGTGAGAGATCGATATCGAGCGCTTCGCGTTCTTCCACGCTAAGGTCGGCAAGGCGCCGGTCGAGCATGGCCTCGGAAGTCGAGACCAGCTGCACGACAACCGAATGGTCTTCGCCAAGCGCCGCTTCCATCGCGGGGATCAGGTTGGGCAGTTTCATCGAAAGCAGAAGCTGGGCAAAGAAGCGCTGCTTGGTGCCTTCGAAGATCGACAGCGCCGCAGCCCTGGCGTTGCGATTGAGCGTATCGCCGCTGTCCTCGTCGACCACGCGGGTTGCTTCGAGCGCAGCTTCCAAGTTGCGGTGAATGATCGCCCAGGCATCGGCGTAGGCGTCATAGATTTTGACCTGCGCTTCGGTCAGGCTGTGTTCGAGGATCTCATACTCAACCCCGGCGAAGGACAACGCACGAGCAAGATAGAGGCCCTGGGCCTTGAGGTCGCGGGCGACGAGCTCCATCGCCGCGACGCCGCCAGCGCGGATCTCGGTCATGAACGCCTCGTGGGTCGGGAAAGCGGTCTCGGGTCCCCAGAGGCCAAGCCGGGAAGTATATCCCAGATTGGCGATATCCGAAGCGCCAGTGGCAGACGCGTAGAGCACCCGGGCGCGCGGGAGATGGTTCTGCAACCTGAGCCCCGCCATGCCCTGTTCGGAGCCCTTGACCTTGCCGCGGGTTGAAGAGCCCCCGAGCGCATTGGCCATCGCGTGGGCTTCGTCAAAGGCGATCACGCCGTCGAAATCCTCGCCCGCCCAGGCAAGGATCTGATCAAGCCGCGTATCCTCGGCGCGGCCCGAGCGCAGCGTCGGATAGGTGACAAAGAGGATGCCTTCGGACATCGTTACAGGGTGGCCGAGCTTCCAGCGCGAGAGCGGCTGGAGATCGAGCGGCAGCCCTCCAAGCGCTTCCCAGTCGCGGCGTGCATCTTCGAGCAGCGCCTCGTTCTTGGTGATCCAGACATG
>NZ_QXFM01000133.1 GCF_003584015.1 Aurantiacibacter xanthus | reverse complement strand
TGGTTGCGGGGGTTGGATTTGAACCAACGACCTTCAGGTTATGAGCCTGACGAGCTACCGGGCTGCTCCACCCCGCGTTACCGATTTGCCTCAGGCGCCGGCGGGGCCATGCGGCCCCTTGGCTATCCTCCCCCGGACAAGTCCGGGGTGCGGGCGCGCGGTCGCGCTTGCGACCCCTTTGGGGTCGATGGTTCGCCAGCCATGGGAGGAGAGCGAACCGGACCTTCCGGGACATGACCCCGGGAGGGATTTGGCGTCGAAGGAGATCATCGGATCGCCAGAGACGCCAAAAGGGCCGCCCTTTTGGGACAGCCCTATGACTATGTGAATGGGTATGAACCTTGCCTTCCCGCCTGCTACAATGCCTGGCGGCGACCTACTCTTCCGTGCCTTAAGACACAGTACCATCGGCGCTACCTGGTTTCACGGCCGAGTTCGAGATGGGATCGGGTGGGTCACAGGTGCCATGACCACCAAGCAATGAAGCAGGCGGGCGGGACAAGGTTTTTAAATCGATGCACCAATCGGTGTGTTGTTTGTTAGGCGTCGTATCTGGCTGGATGATCCTCCGAGGCCAGAGCTTTGCAGCCCTGACGTTGATGGTGGGATTCACCAAGCATGATCTGAACGATTAGGACCAGTTAGCTCCACACATTACTGCGCTTCCACACCTGGCCTATCAACGTGATGGTCTATCACGGTTCGATGATTGCTAATCTTGAGGGAGGCTTCCCGCTTAGATGCTTTCAGCGGTTATCCCGTCCATACATAGCTACCCTGCTGCACCGCTGGCGCGATGACAGGTACACCAGAGGTATGTTCACCCCGGTCCTCTCGTACTAGGGGCAACTCCTCTCAACAATCGACGCCCACGGCAGATAGGGACCAAACTGTCTCGCGACGTTCTGAACCCAGCTCACGTACCACTTTAATTGGCGAACAGCCAAACCCTTGGGACCTGCTCCAGCCCCAGGATGTGATGAGCCGACATCGAGGTGCCAAACACTGCCGTCGATATGAGCTCTTGGGCAGTATCAGCCTGTTATCCCCGGCGTACCTTTTATCCGTTGAGCGATGGCCCTTCCACGAGGGACCACCGGATCACTATGACCGACTTTCGTCTCTGCTCGACTCGTCAGTCTCGCAGTCAGGCAGGCTTATGCCATTGCACTCTTGCAGCCGGTTTCCAACCGGCCTGAGCCTACCATCGCGCGCCTCCGTTACTCTTTAGGAGGCGACCGCCCCAGTCAAACTACCCGCCACAGAGGGTCCTACTACCGGATAACGGTAGTTAGTTAGACATCAGAAAACAGCAGGGTGGTATTTCACCTATGGCTCCACTCGGACTGGCGCCCAAGTTTCAAAGCCTCCCACCTATGCTACACAACTCTTTCCTAATGCCACTCTGAAGCTGCAGTAAAGGTGCACGGGGTCTTTCCGTCTAACCGCGGGTATCCCGCATCTTCACGGGAACTTCAATTTCGCTGAGCATATCCTGGAGACAGTGGGGAAGTCGTTACGCCATTCGTGCAGGTCGGAACTTACCCGACAAGGAATTTCGCTACCTTAGGACCGTTATAGTTACGGCCGCCGTTTACTCGGGCTTCAATTCGGAGCTTGCACTCCTCCTCTTAACCTTCGAGCACCGGGCAGGCGTCAGACCCTATACGTCGTCTTGAAGCCGACTTAGCAGAGTCCTGTGTTTTTGATAAACAGTCGCTACCCCCTGGCCTGTGCCCCCCACCAAAAGTTGCCTTAAGATGGGGCCTCCTTCTTCCGAAGGTACGGAGGCAATTTGCCGAGTTCCTTCAGGATACTTCACTCAAGCGCCTTGGTATACTCTACCTGACCACCTGTGTCGGTTTCGGGTACGGTCTATACGGTGGGGCTATTTCCCGGGACAACTTGGCAGCCCACTCAATCCGATAAGAGTGAACTACTTCCGCCATCCGTCACACACCACCAGGCCCACGAATATTAACGTGGTTCCCATCGACTACCCCCTTCGGGCTCGTCTTAGGGGCCGGCTTACCCTGCGCCGATTAGCGTTGCGCAGGAACCCTTGGTCTTTCGGCGAGAGGGCATCTCACCCTCTTTATCGCTACTCATGTCAGCATTCGCACTTCCGATACGTCCAGAGTCGGTTACCCTTCTCCTTCGCTCGCTTACGGAACGCTCCGCTACCGCTCAGAACAAAGTTCTGAACCCTAAGCTTCGGTGAATACCTTTAGTCCCGTTACATCTTCGCCGCAGGAACCCTTATTTAGACCAGTGAGCTGTTACGCTTTCTTTAAAGGATGGCTGCTTCTAAGCCAACCTCCTGGTTGTTTTGGGATTCCCACATGCTTTCGCACTTAGGTATTACTTGGGGACCTTAGCTGTAGGTTAGGGCTGTTTCCCTTTTGACGACGGACCTTAGCACCCGCCGTCTGTCTGCCAGACAAGACTCGATGGTATTCGGAGTTTGGTTAGGTTTGGTACCGCTCGCGCAGCCCTAGCCCATCCAGTGCTCTACCCCCATCGGCATACATCTGACGCTCTACCTCAATAGATTTCGCGGAGAACCAGCTATTTCCCGGCTTGATTGGCCTTTCACCCCTAAACACAAGTCATCCGAGCACTTTTCAACGTGCAACGGTTCGGCCCTCCAGTGCGTGTTACCGCACCTTCAGCCTGCTCATGCCTAGATCGCCGGGGTTCGGGTCTAATCCAACAAACTCATTCGCCCTATTCAGACTCGCTTTCGCTGCGCCTACACCTAACGGCTTAAGCTTGCTTGCTAGATTAAGTCACTGACCCATTATGCAAGAGGTACGCTGTCACCCCCTATGGGGCTCCAACTGATTGTAAGCATTCGGTTTCAGGTACTGTTTCACTCCCCTAATCGGGGTGCTTTTCACCTTTCCCTCACGGTACTGTGTTCGCTATCGGTCATGTACGAGTATTTAGGCTTGGAGGGTGGTCCCCCCATGTTCAGACAGGATTTCACGTGTCCCGCCCTACTCAAGTCCTTCATCATCACTTTCGCATACGGGGCTGTCACCCGCTATGGCCACACTTTCCAGAGTGTTCTGCTAGTTGAAATGAAGGCACTGGCCTGGTCCCGGTTCGCTCGCCACTACTACGGGAATCTCGGTTGATGTCTTTTCCTCCAGGTACTGAGATGTTTCAGTTCCCCGGGTTAGCTTCACCAAGCCTATATATTCAGCAAGGTGATACCCTATCCACCTCTTCTACAATCCCCAAAGGGATCACAGAGGAAATGGTGAGGGTGGGTTTCCCCATTCGGAAATCGCCGGATCGAAGCTTGCTCACAGCTCCCCGACGCTTATCGCAGCGTGCCACGTCCTTCATAGCCTGTACATGCCAAGGCATCCACCAAATGCTCTTACCTCACGCTTGAGAATCCACACCATCAACGACAAGTCTGCATAACGCTTGCCGATACAATGGCGCGGAGGAATTATCTCAGCCAGATAATCAATTTGATTGATTTGCGATTTGCCATCGACTGGACCAGACCCAAAGGCCTTGCCAGCACGACGACACCTCGCGGCATCGATTTAAAAACCCATTCACAATGTCAAAGACGGCAACCAGTGTTGCCTACCCGCCAAGGCGGGATCCGCTTTCTCTTCATCTCTGGAAATACTTGCCTGGTGGAGCCTATCGGGATCGAACCGATGACCTGATGCTTGCAAAGCAACCGCTCTCCCAGCTGAGCTAAGGCCCCTTACCCAGACAACAAGCAACCCTCGAACCCGAAGGGTTCGCAAGGCCGACCGGCCGTCGGCGTTAGCCGAAAGCCGAGCCGCCGGATGGCGGCGCTGGCGCTTGAAGCCAAACAAATGGTGGGCCTGGGTGGATTCGAACCACCGACCTCACCCTTATCAGGGGTGCGCTCTAACCAACTGAGCTACAGGCCCATGCGCCACAAGCGGGCCAAACGGCCGCGGGCGGCATAAGCCAGCTCAGGCGTAAACACGACAGACATGAGCCTGTGTGTCTTTCCAGTGATGAAGGGACATGAGGACGACGGCAATGTTCTTTGGAAACGGAGGAAGCACTTCCGAACGCGAGGTCCGGCGCTTTCCGCCAATATCCTTAGAAAGGAGGTGATCCAGCCGCAGGTTCCCCTACGGCTACCTTGTTACGACTTCACCCCAGTCGCTGATCCCACCGTGGCTGGCTGCCTCCTAAAAGGTTAGCGCACCATCTTCGGGTGAAACCAACTCCCATGGCGTGACGGGCGGTGTGTACAAGGCCTGGGAACGTATTCACCGCGGCATGCTGATCCGCGATTACTAGCGATTCCGCCTTCATGCTCTCGAGTTGCAGAGAACAATCCGAACTGAGACAACTTTTGGAGATTAGCTCACCCTCGCGGGATAGCTGCCCACTGTAGTTGCCATTGTAGCACGTGTGTAGCCCAGCCTGTAAGGGCCATGAGGACTTGACGTCATCCCCACCTTCCTCCGGCTTATCACCGGCGGTTTCCTTAGAGTGCCCAACTAAATGATGGCAACTAAGGACGAGGGTTGCGCTCGTTGCGGGACTTAACCCAACATCTCACGACACGAGCTGACGACAGCCATGCAGCACCTGTCACTCTGTCCCGAAGGAAAAAATCAGTCTCCTGATTCGTCAGAGGATGTCAAAGGCTGGTAAGGTTCTGCGCGTTGCTTCGAATTAAACCACATGCTCCACCGCTTGTGCAGGCCCCCGTCAATTCCTTTGAGTTTTAATCTTGCGACCGTACTCCCCAGGCGGATAACTTAATGCGTTAGCTGCGCCACCCAAGTTCTATGAACCCGGACAGCTAGTTATCATCGTTTACGGCGTGGACTACCAGGGTATCTAATCCTGTTTGCTCCCCACGCTTTCGCACCTCAGCGTCAATACTTGTCCAGCGAGTCGCCTTCGCCACTGGTGTTCTTCCGAATATCTACGAATTTCACCTCTACACTCGGAATTCCACTCGCCTCTCCAAGATTCTAGCATTGCAGTTTCAAGGGCAGTTCCGGGGTTGAGCCCCGGGATTTCACCCCTGACTTACGACGCCGCCTACGTGCGCTTTACGCCCAGTATTTCCGAACAACGCTAGCCCCCTCCGTATTACCGCGGCTGCTGGCACGGAGTTAGCCGGGGCTTATTCTCCCGGTACTGTCATTATCATCCCGGGTAAAAGAGCTTTACAACCCTAAGGCCTTCATCACTCACGCGGCATTGCTGGATCAGGCTTGCGCCCATTGTCCAATATTCCCCACTGCTGCCTCCCGTAGGAGTCTGGGCCGTGTCTCAGTCCCAGTGTGGCTGATCATCCTCTAAGACCAGCTAAGGATCGTCGCCTTGGTGAGCCATTACCTCACCAACTAGCTAATCCTACGCGGGCCCATCCAAAGGCGATAAATCTTTGGTCCGAAGACATTATCCGGTATTAGCAGCGATTTCTCACTGTTATTCCGAACCTAAGGGCAGGTTCCCACGCGTTACGCACCCGTGCGCCACTAGCTCCGAAGAGCTCGTTCGACTTGCATGTGTTAGGCATGCCGCCAGCGTTCGTTCTGAGCCAGGATCAAACTCTCAAGTTTGTGTCACACACCAATCAGACACGGGGATAACCCCGCTAACCCAACTGGCATGAGCTTCAAGGAGCCGATACCTGCACTGTCAAACGTAATGGATACGAAGGACATGCTTGACATCATCCAGACCGTGGTAGGTCCGAACAATGCGGCTCGGCTTATGAATACCGGTACACGCGGCCTTGAGCTCCGCGGACCGGGCGCCGTCGCCCACATGTCCCTTCATCTAAAATCAACGATGTCAAAGAACCACCAAACTCAAAAGCGGACAGCGATCGGTTCCCCGATTTTCACCGGGGGAGCCGGCTATCCGTCAAATTTGGCGACCGTTGCGGATGCGCCGGTCGAAACCGTCAGCGCCGCGTCGGTGGAGCCCATCTAGGCCCGACCCAGGATTCGGTCAACACCCAAATTGCAGTTTTTGAAAACTTGTTCCGGAATGGCGGAATTCTGCGGTTTTTTGCGTTGGCTGCTGTGGACATGAGGCTCGCCCCAAGGGCGTGGCGACCCGCAAATTCGATTCTTTGCGCTGATAAGGTCCGCTGCGCGGCTGCGATTCCCGCGAATCTGGGTTGGGTTCAATCGAATCCCGCTAAGCGGAGGCACGTGGCGAAGGCACAGGGCCTTCTAGTGGTGGCGGTGCTGTTAACCGCAGGGCGTGCCGCGGCATGGACAACAAAGCAGCCAGACTGTCGATGAGCCACCCTCACCCAGGTCGCACAAGCTGAAGTTCCCGCGCAGCCATCGGCCAACAACCGCTTGAGCTTCGCGTTCTCACTCTCGAGCCCCTTCAACTGCCGGGCCTCGGACACCTCCAACCCGCCATACTTCGTCTTCCAATTACATGGATCGTCGCTTCGGAATCCCAGCGCCGCCAAGCCAGATCGGCGGTCTTCGCTCCCGCCTCGACTTCCTTCAGCACGCCGATGATCTGCTCTTCTGACAACCTCACCATCGCGCACGATGTCGATGAAGAACGGTCGCCCGCGCTGTAGGTGGTTGTTCACATCGGATAGGCTGTCCACGATGAAGTTGACCGGTGCCGAGATCCGCTTGCCGATGGTGACCTCGCGCATCAGATGCGCGTCGGCCTTGGCCCAGAATTCGAGCACATCGGTAAGCCGTTCATCGCTGGCGACAACAAGTATATCGTAGTCGGAGCAAAGCCACCAACAGGATCCTCAACCAAATTGCCACGAGCATAGGAACCATACAGAATGACCTTGAGGATGCGGCCCTGCTTCTTCCATTTCTGGGTCGCAAGCCTCGTCGCATTCTCGAACTCTGCAAACAGAACACGCACGATCGCTTCAAGATCGCGGCGCTTCCGATCGGGCAGATGATCGAGACTGGTGTTCATGGGCGTAACTCGGTTGTGTCGCATAGTTACGCCATCGCCCGAAAGCCATGCGTGGTCATTTCATTGCAGGAGTGGTCCAGAGTGCACCATCGAGGCCAAATTCTTCCCATTCTGCATGCCGCAATTCACCGGGACGGACGAAGACATGCGGTGCAAGCTGCTGGGTTCGTCGGGCGCTTTCCAACTGGCCCTTGCTCTCAATTCTTCGGACGGCGGCGAGTACCTCGTCGGGAGGATATCTGCGATCGGCATGTGCCCGATTGAGCCTCCGAGCAACGAGAGCAGATATTCACTGCGCTTGCCCGTAGCCGGTGCCCAGCTCTTGGTGCCATCGCGTTTCCGCTTATCGCAGAACTCGGAAGCGACAGCGTTGAATGTATTCTCAGCCTGCATCTGAGCACGGATCTTGTCACGCCGTTTTTCGACAGAGGGCTCTTTCCCGTTAGCGAGCAACGTACGCGCATCGTCGCGCCGACGGCGTGCCTCCGCAAGGCCAACGCCGGGATAGATGCCGATGGCGAGGGCCTTTTCCTTGCCGAAGATGCGGTATTTGAATCGCCAGAGTTTGCCGCCCGTGGGTTTGACCAAAAGAAGCAGGCCAGGCGTGTCACCGAGTTTGTAAGGCTTGGAGCGAGGCTTCGCGTTGCGAATCTGGATATTCGGTGAGCAGCATAACTCAGCACCTTTCCCGCTTGTGGACCCCAAAAGTGAGGGTCTCTCTCAAACGACCGAACTCCGAAGCCCTAAAAGACCCCAAATCTCCGTGGATTTGGGCGGAAACGGGCGATCAGAGCCGGACAAACAGGAGCACACAAACGCCTGTTTTCCGCGGGTTTTATACGCTGAAAGCACTGATTTTTGAGGTAGCGGGAATCGCAAACTAGGGCGGGAATGGCGGGATTAAGCCATTCGCAACGTCAGATTTCTTAACAGTGCCCCGAACTGTGTCCCCAATAATCGCGGCTAGGAGCGAACGCGGGCGGACAAGGATGGCCCCGGCCTGACCGCATCCGGGATGAGCGAGGCGAGCAGCACCTTTGAATCCCGCACCAGTTTCGCGGATTATTACGAGCAGTGCCCCGGCTCTTCATAAGTCTGGAGTTATCTATACCGCGTCGAATATGCCGAGCGTTTTCCTCGCCTGCCCGCTAGTTTGCCAATGTTTCTACGGAAAGAGGCGAACACGAATGAATACAGCATATCTTCTAACGGTCCGGGAAACAGCCGACGCCTTGAGAATTGGCCGCACGAATGTGTACCGGCTGATTAACGAGGGGCAATTGAAGGTGGTCAAGATCGGGAGCGCCACCCGGATCACAACCGAAAGCATCCGGGCGCTTGTCGGCGCCGACGCGGGCGAGCCGGCGAATGATTGACCCGCTGGTTCACCCGATAGAGGCAATTGTGCGTGCGCGGCTCGATTGGGACGCGCCGCTAACCTTGTGGCGCTGGCAGACGGCCACCGAAACCTTGCTGGAAATCGGGGTGGAAGCGCCGACGCATGGCGAGGCCAACAAAGCGGGCCGCGTGATCCGAAAACTCAATGGCGGGTATTCTCGCCGTAGCGCGGGCCGTAACCTGTCGCTTGTGCCGCCGAAATCGGACGCGGTGCATTTCGACGACGATAACCCCGAATGGACCGAGGCCGACTTTGCGAAGGCGCGCGCCACTGCTGGGGCGCTGCCGCCCGCAGTGATCGCCGTATTCGGCAAAGGTAAACCGGCCAGTCCAGCCGGCAACGGCAAGCCGAACGCTAAGCGAGCAGCGAAGGACCGCGATGTAATGAGCGAAACTGGCCGAGCATTCTATTGCGGTATCGTCGAGCAGGGCGAGGATGGCTTTTACATCAGCTTCCCCGATCTGCCGGGCTGCGTTGCCGCCGCTGACGATATGCAGGCGCTCGCCGCCAGCGCCGAGGCCGTGTTAAAGCTGCACCTGTCGGGGATGCTGGAGGACGGCGAAAGCCTGCCAGCGCCAAGCGATCCGCTCGCTATCGAGGCAGACCCCGATGTTGCCGAAGTCGCCCGCCTCATGGTCGGCGCTGACGTGACGCAATCGAAGGTGCGCGTTAACGTGATGTTTGACCGGGCGTTGCTGGCCGCCATCGACGCGGCGAGCGCCAACCGCTCGCGCTTTCTGGCAGACGCGGCGCGCGAGAAGCTGGCAGGGGTGGCGTGAGCATGACGCGCATTGACTTGATCCGAACCACAAGCGTTTACCGCGACGCGCGCAAGGCCGGCGCTGGCGTTGCCGCTGCTGTCGAGGCTGTGCGCCGGCATTGGGCATTCGCAGCGCGGTTGCGCGCCGACGTGAGGGCGCACGCAAAGCGAAGTCGAGCGGCGAAACGCGCGTGGGCGACACGGCGCGCCCGCAACGCCTAACCCGCCCGCCACCGATCTGGAACGAATGACCCGGCCACCGCGCCGGGTTTTTCATGCCCGCCGCTCGCGCCAGTGCGTTTAAACGCCGCGCCCACCGCCGCCCGCCGCGCAGGCCCTCGCGCCAGCGGGAAGCATGGGCCGGCGAGGGGTGCGGGGTGTAGGGTTGCCTACACCCCGCCGCCATCGGTCTAAATGACGGGAATTACGGGGGAAAGCGCGCGCAGGGGTGGCAGGGGGTGTAGGGGTGGCAGCAACTTTCCCATGTTATCCCCTGTTTCCCCCTCTCCCCCTTAAACTTAGTAAAGTTTCTAAAAGCCCACACCCCCCTACACCCCACCCCCTTCTAAGGCTTAAGTGTCTGATTTAGTGGGAACGCTTTGGAGGTGTAGGCTATCAAGCAGCCCACACCCCGCCTACACCCCTGACCGTGCCGCGCCTTATAGATAGCTCGGGGCATTCGCGAT
The DNA here is from genome assembly GCF_003584015.1 of Aurantiacibacter xanthus. Classification (GTDB taxonomy): domain Bacteria; phylum Pseudomonadota; class Alphaproteobacteria; order Sphingomonadales; family Sphingomonadaceae; genus Alteraurantiacibacter; species Alteraurantiacibacter xanthus. The sequence continues at coordinate 30,239 of NZ_QXFM01000133.1, read as the reverse complement.
TCAGGTTGCGGGCAACAATCTTTAGAACCGTCGGGCATTCAATGAGGGGCACCGATGGCAACGCCGAACAGTTTTCGAGAAATCGCGGACGTGATTGGCGAGGACAACGCCGTCCGACTTATCGAGGCGCTGCCCACCTATCGCGAGCGCAGCGGACGTTGTTGGAGCGAGCGCGCCTTGCTCTACGTGCCCAAGCGCATTTCCCCCGATCATCACCTTGCGAAAATTCTAGGGCAGGAACTTGCCGACAAGCTGGCCGAGGGTTTCGGCGGGGAAATGCTCAAGCCCGCGAATGCGCGCATCGCTCGCAGGATCGTGCGCGACAAACTGATTAGGCGCCGGGCGGATGACGGGGGCGCGAGCATTCCCGACCTGTCGCGCGCCTTCCATCTGACCGAGCGCCAAATTCGCAACATTCTGCGGCGGCGCGAAGTGGTGGGCCATCAGTTCTAACGCTGGTGATGAAACAGGGCGCGTGGCGGCTGGGGCCAGCAGTGTCGAATGAGGCACACCAGCCGCCAACGGGATAGCGCCGCACGAGGCGACGCGAACCGGGGGAGCGAGACAACGCGACGGGCGCGCCCCCCCCGGTCAGGGTCCTTGCTAAGCCGATCTTACGCGGGGACAAATGGCCCGCGCCAAATGAAATGTGCGTGATATTTCCGCAACAGCTTTATGATTGCAGCGATGGCACCAGCCGGGCCAATCAGCCAAGACGGAAAGTCGCGGATGGCCGCGCCCCGCCGAGCCGTCGCCGCTCTGGAAACGGCCGGCAGGAACAACGCGAGTAACGCGGCTATGGCCGTCTATCGGACTGACCCGGTTCTAGGGTGATAGTTGCCCATATCCACTCGCGCGCGGAGCCGGTTGGCCACAAATTGGCTCGGCTGGCCGGGAGCGCGACGGTTTGGCGCGGTCTTGATGCCGCCATCCCTGTCGAAGTCCATAGCTATCGCGCGGATGGCGTTGCTAAGGTCGTAGCGCCACCATTCGTCTGCGCTTTCCGCTGCCTCAAAAAGCAACGCCGTGATGCAGTCGCGGACCTCGCGGGATCGGCGGCGGTTCTTCGCGATATATGCTGTATATGCCGTCATCAGGTCTTTCCTTTTCATAGCGCGCACGGCTTTGCTGTCCGGGCCGTGGCAGGTCCGGTTGTCGGGGAATGCCCCCGGCGATGCGTTGTTGTTTTTTCGGGTGCTCCCGGCTGGGACGTCCCCGCTAGGCTATCGGGCTATCCCGTGCCGCGCTCTGGAAATGGCACCACGTCCGCGCCCTTACGGAGCGTATCGAGATGGTCGCTCCACCATTGGGCCATCTCCACCCGTTCTTGCCAGTGTGCGCCCCGCGTATAGGCCGCTCGCACCTTGTCGGCATCGCCGTGAGCAAGCGCACGCTCGATAGCGTCGGGGTGCCACTTGCCGCTTTCGTTCAGCAGCGTTGCGGCCATGGCGCGGAACCCGTGGGCGGTCATTTCGTCGCTGCCATAGCCCAGCCGCCGCAAACCAGCGTTCAATGTGTTCTCGCTCATCGGGCGGGCACGGGTGCGGACGGACGGGAAAACAAAGCCGCTGGGGCCGGTGATGGCGTGAATCTCCCGCAGGATCGCCACAGCTTGCCGCGAAAGCGGCACGCGATGATCCTTCCGCATCTTGGTTTTCTCGGCTGGGATGGTCCACAGCGCCCCATCTAGGTCGATTTCATCCCATTGGGCGTGGCGCAGTTCGCCGGGCCGCACAAACACGTGTGGCGCCAACTGGAGCGCCAGCCGGGTCATTCCAAGGCTCTCGTACCCGTCAATCGCCCGCAGCAGTTCCCCGACCTTCGCAGGGTCAAGGATCGCGGCGTAATGCGTCACCTTGGGCGTAGCGAGCGCCCCGCGCAGGTCGCGGGTAGGATCGGACTTCAACCGCTGCGTGGTCACGGCATAGCGAAACACCATCCCCGCTAGCTGCAATGCCCGGCGCGCGCTTTCCAGCGTGCCTTTGGCTTCGATCTTGCGGACGGCGGCCAGAATGTCGGCTGGCTCGATTTCGCCAATCGGTAGGCTCCCGAGCGGGCCATTCAGGCGAGATAGCAAGTATTCGCTCCGCTTGGCTGTTGCTGGCGACCAGCCGCCTTGCCCGTCCGCTTTGCGCTTGGCGCAATATTCGGCAGATATGATCGCGAAGGTGTTCTTCGCCTCCACCTGCCTGCGTTCCTTGGCGCGCTGCTTTTCTCGCGAAGGGTCTTTGCCATGCGCGACCATCTCGCGTGCTTCCTCGCGGCGCCTGCGCGCCTCGCTCAGACTGATTTCTGGGTACGGCCCAATAACCAACCGCCCCTCTTTGCCGTCGAGCCGAAATTTAAACCGCCATGACTTGCCGCCGGCTGGGGTGACGAAGAGATACAGCCCCCGCGCATCCCCCAGCTTGTAGGGTTTTGCACGCGGCTTGGCGTTTCGGATTTCAACATCTGTCAGCGCGAATGCCCCAAGCCTGTGCCCCCATCGGGGTGCGACTAGGCTTGAACGGGAATGAACACTTGCGGCCCGATAATCCGCCAAATACCGTGGGTTTTAGGGGTATGTCCAGACAGATACGAAGGTGGCTGAACAGGAATTTGGAGCGGGTAGCGGGAATCGAACCCGCATAGCCAGCTTGGAAGGCTGGAGCTTTACCACTAAGCTATACCCGCTCAGGCAGAAACTGCGCTTGCCATCAGCACATGCCCCGCGTCAAGGTGCCTCAGTAGTCTCACCCTGCTTCTCGGGCGACTGGGCTGCATCGGCAGGCGGTGCAACCCTCAGTTCCACCCGGCGATTGCGGCGGCGCGCGACCTCGTCGGGCGAACCATCGGGCCTGGCGTTGGGCAGCAGCGGGTTCTGCTCGCCGAAAGCAATTACCCTGATCCGCTCGGGCGCGACCCCGCGCTCAATCAGCCACGCCGCAACGTTCTCCGCCCGCGAGCGCGAGGCGCGCAGGTTGGCCTGATCGTTGCCCGCGCTGTCGGTATGTCCGGCAAGCGTGATCGGCCAGCCTTCGCGCATCGCCCCGCTCTGCAGCACCAGTTCGAGCAGTTCCTCCGCATCGGGCGACACATCGGTCCCGTCGGGGAACGGGAGCACCACATCAAGCGGCTTCGGAGGCGCGGGCGTAGACGGCGTTTCGGTCACCTCCTCGCGGATGATCGAAACGCCGCTCGGGCTTGGCGTCGCAGCGGGTGCCTCGCCTGGCGCGCCGGTATCGCTCGGGGCCGGCTCGCTCTCCTCCGGGCCATCGTGACGGACCTGGCAGGCACTCAGGGTCGAGGCCAGTAGCACGGCCGCGATCACATTGGCGGCAGGGGCGGATTTGGTCAGTCTGAGCATGGCTTCATCCTTGGCTGGGCTTCAGGCGGGCGCTGTCTTGCGGGTGGACTTGCGGCGCGACTCCGCCTCGGCGACCTGATCGCGCGGCGGCGAGAACGAGACGATAATATCACCCGGCGCCGGTTCTGGCGCACGGGCGTGGGTGAAGAACTGCAGCTCGCCATCGGGGCGCAGCAGCAGGAGCATGTTGGCGGAATCGGGCAGGTTCTCGCGCGCGTCGTCGAGATCGTATTGTTCGGACAGCTTGGTGCGGCGGAACACCCAGCCTTCCAGCTGGCGCTGGTGCACGTCCTCCACCGCATAGCCCGAGGCGAACAGCGAGCGGCCACGCAGCGACGAGGGCAGCGCGAACTGATCGTCGTCTGCGCCATCGCCGAGCTGATAGACCTTGTCGGTCCCGATCTCGGGCGCGAACTCGGAGCACACGAGCGCATTGTAAGCCTCGTTGTCGGTCGCCGCCACCAGCACCTGGAACGGGGTGAGGTCGAGGTTGTGCTCGGTCGCCTCGTTGAGGATCTCGCCGTTGTAGGTGTCGAGCCCGGCGGCACGCGCGGGCTTGAGCCGGGTCCAGCTCGCATCGACGATCAGCACCGGGGTCTTCAGCTCGTGCATCATCTTGCCGAGCGCAATCGTCCAGGGCGTGGCGCCGACGATGAGCAGGCCCGGTCGCTCCGCACCCTTCACCCCGAGCAGGCGTGCGGCCAGGTTCAGCGTGAAGCCCGAGGTGACGATGGTCGCCACCACTACACCGAAGCTGAGGCCGATAAGGATCGAGCCGTCTTCGAAGCCCAGTTCGCCGAGGCGCAGGGCAAACAGGCCCGAAATAGCCACCAGCACGATGCCGCGCGGGGCAATCCAGGCGAGAAACAACCGCTCTTTCCACGGCACGTCGCTGAACAGGAGGCTGATGAGCACCGTGGCCGGGCGCACCAGCAGAATCAGCGCGAGCAGGAACAGCCCCGAGCGCCAGTCGAAGAACCTGAGGTCGGAAAACTCCAGCCCCGCCGACAGCAGGATGAAGATGCCCGACACCAGCAACACCGCCACGTTCTGCTTGAACGGGTGGATCGAGCGCAGGCTGGACACCTGCATGTTGGCCAGCGCCACGCCCATCACCGTCACCGCGACCAATCCCGCTTCGTGTTCGATCAGGTTGGTGACCACGAAAGTGCCGATCACAGCCACGAGCAGCACCGGCACCTTGAGGAATTCGGGGACATAGCCGCGCGGGAAGCTCCACGCGATCAGCCAGGCCGCGCCATAGCCCAGCGCGCCTGCGATCAACCCCGCGGCCACGATCTGGGGAATCACTTCGAGCGCGATCCCACCTTCAACCTGCGAGATGCGCATATATTCGTAGGCCAGCACGGCGCACAGCGCACCGATGGGGTCGTTGACGATGGCTTCCCACTTCAGCAGCGTCGCGGGGCGTTGCTTGATTGCCGACTGGCGCAGCAGCGGCATGACCACGGTCGGCCCGGTCACCACCAGAATGCCTGCAAACAGGATCGCCACCGGCCACACGAGGCCCGCCACATAATAACAAGCGAGCGCGCCGAACAGCCAACCCAGCGGCACACCAAGGAAGACCATCCGGCCGATGCTGCTGCCGCTCTGGCGCAGTTCGCGAAAATCGAGGCTGAGCCCGCCCTCGAACAGGATCAGGGCGACGCCAATCGAGATCATCGGGTCGAGCAGATCACCGAAGGCGCGTTGGGGGTCGATGATCCCAAACACCGGACCCACCAGAAATCCGGCCACCAGCATCAGCACGATGGCAGGCCAGCCCGTGCGCCAGGCGACCCATTGCGCCCCGATGCCGAGCACGCCAACCAGCGCGATAACAATTGCCTGCTCTTCCATGGGCCCCCTTGTTGGTGCCAGTGCGACCGTGCGGAACTGGCATCTAGCCAATCCCATAGCAGCGCGATGGTTCCGAAACCGCCCGCCTGGTGTGTGCTGCTAGTGGCCGTCGAAAGCCATGACCGCCCGTCCTTCGATGCCCTGCTCGCTCAGCGCGGTCATACCGCCGAGATCGGGCAGATCGATGACGAACAGGGCATGGGTACAGTGCGCCCCCGCGCGGCGCAAAAGCCGGGCGGCGGCGAGCGCGGTGCCGCCGGTCGCCAGAAGATCGTCGAGCAGCAGGACCGATTGGCCCGCGCGAATGATCGTGGGATCGAGTTCCAGCCGCGCTTCGCCATATTCGAGCGCGTAGTCCTCGGCCATCGCGGGAACGGGCAGTTTTCCCGCCTTGCGCAGAGGGATGAAGCCGGTGCCAAGGCGCTGCGCCAGAGCAGCACCGAAGATGAAGCCACGCGCCTCGATCCCGGCCACGGCATCGACCGACAGATCCGCAGCGAGAGCGGCCAATGCGTCGATGGCGCCGGCAAGGCCAGCGCCATCGGACATCAGGGTGGTGACGTCGCGGAACAGGATTCCGGTGGCCGGGAAATCCGGCACCGCACGGACGAGTGCCTTCAGGTCACTCGCCGTTGGCGTGGCGGGAGGCATTCTCCCGCCCGCTCAATCCTCGCGGCGCTTGGCGTTCGCCCACACCGACTTCTTGGCAAACCAGGCCAGCAGCGTGGCGAACAGCAGGAAGCCGAGCACCGGCCAGCCGGTCTGCTTGCGCTTCACCAGCTTGGGCTCTGCCGTCCAGGTGAGGAAGGCAGCAACGTCCTGTGCCATCTGGTCGACCGTGGCGACGGTGCCGTCGTCAAAGGTGACCTGGCCTTCGCTGGTCAGCGGCGGGGCCATCGCGAGGTTGAGGTTCGCGAAGTACGGGTTGTGGTGCAGGCCCGGACCCGGCAGCGAGTCGGGGAAGCGCTCCGCCAGCTCGGCCGAAGGCTCCTGATAGCCGGTCAGCAGCGAGTAGACATAGTGCGAGCCCTCATGACGCGCCTTCGTCATCAGCGAGAGATCCGGCGGGATCGCGTTGTTGTTCGCAGCAGCTGCGGCGACCGAGTTCGGATAGGGCGACGGGAAGGCGTCGGTCGGCAGGCCTGGACGCGTGGTCGCCTCGCCCGTGTTCGGATCGATACCCGGCACGCGCCAGGCGGCGGCCTCGGCCTTCACCTGAGCTTCCGAATAACCGAGATCGGCCAGGTTGCGGAACGCCACCTGCTTCAGCGAGTGACAGGCTGAGCACACTTCCTTGTAGACCTTGTAGCCGCGCTGCAACTGGGCAACGTCCCAGCGGCCGACGGGGCCTTCAAAGGAGAAGTGCACATCTTCCTTCGGGGTGAGATGGAAGGCGTGTTCAGCGGTCTCGGCTGCAGGCTCGGTTGCGGCCGTATAGGCACCGACACCGAAGGTGAGCAGCACCACGAAGGTGAAGCCCAGGCCGACCAGAATTCCAACAAGGCGGATCATCGTTTCGTCTTTCCTCTTGGGTCCGGGCTTACTCGGCCGCCTTGGCGGCGGGTTCGATCACGGCGCTGTCATCGCTGCCCAACACGGCCTCGGTGATCGAGAACGGCAGCGGTTCGGGCCGTTCGATCGAGGAGATGATCGGCAGGATCACCAGGAAGTGCAGGAAGTAGTACGCGGTCGCGATCTGCGAGATCATGACATAGGGCTCTGCCGCCGGGGCACCGCCGCAGTAGAACAGCACGGCCATGCAGGGGATCAGGCCGAACCAGAAGAACTTGCGGAACAGCGGGCGATAGTGACCCGAGCGGACCGGGCTCTTGTCGAGCCAGGGCAGGAAGAACCACACCAGGATCGACGAGAACATCGCCAGCACGCCCCACAGCTTGGCTTCGATGATGAAGTCGAAGGTGAAGGCACGCAGGATCGCGTAGAACGGATAGAAGTACCATTCGGGCACGATGTGCGCCGGGGTCGAGAGCGGGTTCGCCTCGATGTAGTTATCCGGGTGGCCCAGCATGTTCGGGAAGAAGAACACGAAGGCGAAGTAGATGATCAGGAACACGCCCAGCCCGAAACCGTCCTTCGCCGTATAGTACGGGTGGAACGGCAGGGTGTCGCTTTCCTGCTTCACTTCCACGCCGGTCGGGTTCGACGAGCCGGGGATGTGCAGCGCCCAGATGTGCAGGATGACAACACCCAGGATCACGAAGGGCAGCATGAAGTGCAGCGAGAAGAAGCGGTTCAGCGCGGCATTGTCGGGCGCAAAGCCGCCCAGCAGCCAGATCTGGATCGGCTCACCGACCAGCGGGATTGCCGAGAACAGGCCGGTGATCACCTTGGCACCCCAGAAGCTCATCTGGCCCCAGGGCAGCACGTAGCCCATGAAGGCGGTCGCCATGGTGAGCAGGAAGATCACCACGCCGAGCAGCCAGATCATCTCGCGCGGGGCCTTGTACGAGCTGTAAAAGAAGCCGCGGAAGATGTGGATGTAGATCACGAGGAAGAAGAAGCTTGCCCCGTTGGCGTGCATGTAGCGCAGCATCCAGCCCCAGTTCACGTCGCGCATGATGTGCTCGACCGAATTGAAGGCGATGCCGGAGTTGGCCGCATAGTGCATCGCCAGCACCACGCCGGTGACGATCTGCAGCACGAGGCAGAAACCGGCGAGGACGCCGAAGTTCCACCAGTAGGAAAGATTGCGCGGCACCGGATAGCCAGCGCCGACCGCATTGTAGACGAGCCGCGGCAAGGGCAGCTTTTCGTCCATGAACTTCATCACCGGATTTACCGGCTCGTAATTCTTGGCCCAGGGGAAACTCATGGTCAGTCTCTCTTGCCTCAGCCGATCACGATGGTCGTGTCGGTGGTGAACTCATAGGTCGGCACCTGAAGGTTCTTCGGTGCAGGGCCTTTGCGAATGCGCGCGGCGGTGTCGTAGTGCGAGCCGTGGCAGGGGCAGAAATAGCCGCCGAACTCACCCTTGTTCTCGCCTTCGGCGGCACCGAGCGGCACGCAGCCGAGGTGGGTGCAAACGCCCATGACGACGAGAATGTTGTGATGCCCGTCCTCGGTGCGCTCCTGCAGGGTCTGCGGATCGCGCAGGCTGTCGATATCGACATCGTTGGCCTGCTTGATCTCGTCCGGCGTCAGGTGACGGACGAACACCGGCTGCTTGCGGAACACAGCCTTGATCGACTGGCCTTCCTCAAGCGACGAAATGTCCAGCTCGGTCGAGCTTTCCGCCAGCACGTCCGCGCTGGGTGCCATTTGCGAGACGAGCGGATAAATAGCGGCCAGGCCGCCCACGCCAGCCGCGGAAACTGCGGCAATCTCGATGAAATCGCGACGGCGAACGCCGTCTACGCTTGCGGCCCCATTTGCTTCTGAGTGCGCGTCTGCGGTGCCAGTGCTAGCCATTACCCTGCCTTGCCTGCCGGTTCGCCGCGCCGGCCTTATGCCGGGCTCGCGAACCGAAAAGTAACCCTGAAGCCGCACGCGACCAGATGTGCCCCGGATGCGACTTGGCGCGGCTGATAGACCAGCAAGGCGCGCCTGCCAAGCCGCGATTTGGACCAAATTTGGTCCTCAAAGCCGCGGAATTGCGAGCCTTTCGCAATAAGACGCCTGGCAGCGGGTCAGGTCGGGCAGGCGATCAGTGAGAACTGGCGTCCATAGGTCGGCTCGCCCCGGTGGGTGGCGCGGCGGAACGAATGAAACAGTTGCTCCTCGGTGTAGGTATCGCGCGCGAGATCGTCGATCCGGCCTATGCCCGCCGACTCCAGTCGCCGCCGGACATAGGCGGGCAGATCGAACTGGTGATGCGCGGGCGCACCGGGCGCAAACAGCGCCGCGTTGTCGGCGTCGTGTTCGACCAGACGATCATGGAAGGCCTGATCGACCTCATAGCTCGCCTGCGCGATGGTCGGGCCAATGGCGGCGACGATGGTTTCGCGAGTCGCCCCCGCCTCGATCATCGCGGCCACGGTCGCTTCGAGCACCCCGCCGAAGGCCCCGCGCCAGCCGGCATGGGCCGCGCCAACGACCCCCGCCGCACGGTCGGCCAGCAGCACCGGCGCGCAGTCGGCAGTGACCACACCGAGCACGAGGCCGGGACGGTCGGTCACCAGCGCATCGGCCTCGGGCAGCTCGTCTCCGGCGAACGGCGCCTCGACGAAGACCACGCGCGGCGAGTGGACTTGCTTTACCCGCACCAGTTCGGCGCCTGCCACGATCCGGGCCGGATCGGGCTCGCCTTCGTGGCCGAGCCCGGTGAGGAAGCCGTGCGGCACCCCGGCGAGCGCCTCGGCGCGCAGGATTTCGCGCAGGTCAGCCAAGGCTGCGGGCCACCTGTTCCTGCGTGTCGCGCGACAGGTTGCCCGCCGCGGCGATTCGCTCGAGCTGCGCACGCATCTGCTCGGCGCGCAGGGGCTCGATCCGCCGCCAGCGCCCCAGCGGCGGCACGAACCGCGCTGCCGTCTGCGGGTTGATCGGGTCGAGCGCCAGAATGAGATCGGCGATCATCGCATAGCCCGCGCCGTCGGCGGCGTGGAACGCCTGCGGGTTCACCGCCATGGCCATATAGAGCGAACGCACCCGATTGGGATTCGACAGGGTGAAGTCAGGATGCTTGGCCAGCGCCCGCACGTGCTCAAGCACATTGGGATGCAGCGAGCCCGCCTGCAACGCGAACCACTTGTCGATCACCAGCGCATTGCCCTGATAGCGGTTGTAGAAGTCGAGCAGCTTGTGCGTGCGCTCGGGGCTGTCGAGCCCAGCCAGCACCATCAGCGCGCCCTGCCGGTCGGTCATGTTGTCGGCCATATCGTATTGCTGCGCGGCAAGCTCGGCTGCCCTGGCCGGATCGCTCGCGGCGAGATAGACCAGCGCCTGCGTCTTGATCTTGCGCGCGCCGCTGGCCTCGGCGTCGAGCGCGAAGGGCACCTTGGCGGCGCGCTCGTACAGCGCGGTGAAGTCGCTCGCCAGTTGAGCGCCGAGATAGGCGCGCAGGGCCCGCCGCTCGGCGTGGATCTTGCCCGGATCGGCGACAGTCTGCTGCTCGGCGAGATAGCCCTCGCCCGGCAGCACCAGCAGTTCGCCGCGCATCAGATCGTCGAGCGCCGCATCGCGCAGCACCGCGCCGAGCGCCCCGGCGATGTCGGCGCGGCCCGCCGCGCGCTGCGCCTCATCCAGCCTGCCCTCGATCGCATCGACCAGATGGCCGACGATCAGATCCTGCATCGCTTCGTAGCGAGCAAAGGGATCGTCGTCGTGCGCGGCAAGGAACACCAGTTCCTCACGCGCCACCTCGCGTTCGATCGAGACCGGGGCGGAAAAGCCGCGGTTGATCGACAGCGCGGGCAGCGCGGCAAAACCCGCGAAGGCGAAGCTCGCCTCTTCCTTGTCGAGCACCAGCAAATGCTCCTCGCCGCGCTCGCCACTGGCGCGGTCGAACAGCGCGACCTTGAGCGGGATCGGCATCGGCTGTTTTTCGGGCTGGCCCGGCGTGGGCGGCACGATCTGCGACAGGTGCAGGGTCGCGGTGTTGCCCTCGTGCGTGAGCTGCGCGCGGACTTTCGGGGTGCCCGCCTGCGAATACCACAGCCGGAACTGCTTGAGGTCGAGCCCCGCGCCGTCCTCCATCGCGCGAACGAAGTCCTCGCAGGTGGCCGCTTCGCCGTCGTGGCGGTCGAAATAGAGGTCGCTGCCTTTCCGGAAGGCCTCTTCACCCGCCATGGTCCGCATCATGCGGATCACTTCGGCGCCCTTGTTGTAGACGGTGGCGGTGTAGAAGTTGGAAATCTCGCGATAGGAATCGGGCCGGATCGGGTGCGCCAGCGGGCCGGAATCTTCAGGAAACTGCGCCGCACGCAGCACGCGCACGTCCTCGATCCGCTTGACCGCGTCCGAGCCCATGTACTGGCTGAACAACTGGTCGCGCAGCACGGTAAAACCCTCTTTCAGCGAGAGCTGGAACCAGTCGCGGCAGGTCACGCGGTTGCCCGACCAGTTGTGGAAGTATTCGTGCGCGATCACCCCCGCCACGGCGTCGAAATCGGCGTCGGTGGCGGTTTCGGGGTCGGCCAGCACATATTTGGTGTTGAAGACGTTGAGCCCCTTGTTCTCCATCGCCCCCATGTTGAAGTCGGAGACGGCGACGATGTTGAACACGTCGAGATCGTATTCGCGGCCGAAGGTCTCCTCGTCCCACCGCATCGAGGCCTTGAGCGAGTCCATCGCATGGCCGGTGCGCGGCAGATCGCCCTCGCGCACGTAGATGTTGAGCGCCACTTCGCGCCCGCTCATGGTGGTGAAGCTGCTCGAATTGGCGACCAGATCGCCCGCCACCAGCGCGAACAGATAGCTCGGCTTGGGCCAGGGGTCGTGCCATTCGGCCCAGTGGGTGCCGTTATCCCCCTCACCGCTCGCCTCCGGGTTGCCGTTGGAGAGGAGGACGGGGAAGGTCGCCTTGTCGCCGCTCATGCGCACGCGGTAGGTCGAGAGTACGTCGGGCCGGTCGGGGAAGAAGGTGATGCGGCGGAAACCCTCGGCCTCGCACTGGGTGCACAGCATGCCCGAGGAGGCATAGAGCCCCATCAGCTTGGTGTTCTTCGCCGGTGCGACTTCGGTGACAATCTCCAGCGCGTGCGCATCGCCGCTGAGCGGCACGATCAGGTCGGCCCCGTCGCGGTGCCAGTCGTTCACCACCTCGCCATCGCGCTTGACGCTGACCGGCTCCAGCTCGTCGCCGTTGAGGCGGATCGCCTCGGCGCGCGGGGCCTTGGCATTGCGGGCCAGCGTGAGGCGCGCGGTCACCCGCGTTGTTTCAAGCCCCAGATCGAAATCGAGCGCCACCTCGGGCACCAGCCAGCCGAAGGGCTGATAGTCCTCGCGACGGATCGTCACGGGGTCATGAGGTTCGGGAGCGGCGTCAGCCATGTCGGGGGTGCGGGCAATATCCATGGGGACGATCTAGGCACTTTCGCTGCAAGGTCGAGGGGGTATGAAGGCCGGATGACGCGATTGCTGATATTTGGACTCGGTTACAGTGCGAAACGCATCGGCGACCTCGCGGTTTCCGCCGGACTTTCGGTACGGGCGACGGGCAGCGATGGCGATGTGGCTTTCGGCGATGCCGATGCGGTGCTGGCGGCGCTGCGCGAGGCGGACCTGGTGCTGTCCTCGGTCCCGCCGGGCGACGAGGGCGACCCGGTGCTTGCCCGCTATGGCAAGGCGCTGGCAGGCAAGCGGCTGGCCTATCTGTCGTCGACCGGCGTCTATGGCGATACCGGCGGGGCATGGGTCGACGAGAGCGCACCGGTCGCCACGGGCCGCCGCACCAAACGCGCGGAGGCCGATTCGCAATGGCTGGCGCTGCACGCGCGGGTGTTTCGCCTGCCGGGGATTTACGGTCCGGGTCGCAGCGCGTTCGAGCGGGTCGCGAGCGGTAAGGCGCACCGGATCGACCTTCCCGGACAGGTGTTCAGCCGGGTCCATGTCGAGGATATCGCGCAAGGGGTGATGGCCGGATGGCAGGCACTGCCGGGGGCCTACAACCTCGCCGACGACCTGCCCGCCAGCCAGAACGCCGTGATCGAGGAGGCCTGCCGCCTGCTGGGGGTGGAGCCGCCGCCGCTGGTGTCGCTGGAGGAGGTAGGCCTGTCGCCGATGGCGCGCGGGTTCTATGCCGAGAACCGCCGGGTCGCGAACGGCAAGGCGAGGCGGGTACTCGGGTTCCGGCCGCTTTACCCGACCTATCGCGAGGGGCTCAGGAGCATGCTTTGACCTGCCTACCGCGCAAGGCCACCAGCAGCCCGACCATCGCCAGCGCACCGCCCCCAATGGCTAGCGCCGACCAGTGATAGCCTTCGAGCACGGTCGAAACCGCCATCGCCACCACGATCACCAGCACACCGTTATAGGCCGCGCGACCCGCGCCCAACTTGCGCACCAGATCGTAGTAAAGCGGGAAGGTGACGACCGAACCCACCAGCGCCAGCCATGCGGTGCCCAGCCAGTAAGCCGGATCGCCCGGCACTTCCGGCGCGCCGAACAGCGCGAAGGCAATCGCCGCGTCGAACAGCACGCCGTATAGCATCGACCATGCCAGCAGGCTCACCAGCGGCACGTCTTTTCCGGCGGGGCCCGCCTGAATCACATTGGCGATCGAGGCCGAGAGCATCGCGGTCAGCGCCAGCAGCGCGCCCAGCGCGACATTCCCGCCGAGCGGCGCGGTGTGCGCCTCGTTCAGCAGCAGCAGCCCGATGCCCGCCAGCGCGATCACGCTGCCGATCAGGAACCGCGCGGTGATCGCCTGCTCCAGCAAGATTCGCCCGAGTATCGCATTGGGCACCAGCATCATCCCTATCAAGAGCGCCACGATGCCCGAGGTCAGGTGCAACTCCGACCAGTAGACGAACATATAGTTCCCGCAAAACTGGAACAGCCCCATCAGCACCGCCAGCCGATGTGCCCGCCCCGGCATGGCGAGCTTTTTCCGCATAGCCAGCGCCAGCGCAAACATGGCGGGAGTCGCCAGCACGAAGCGCCATGTCACCGACCATGCGGGCGGCACTGCGGCGATCTGGGTGGTGATCACGAACCAGGTCGAGCCCCAGATCAGCGCTACCAGCAAAAAGGGCAGCGCAATCGCGGGACGCAGCAGGGTGTGCGGCGGGGCCTCGCTCATAGACGGGCGATGGCGCGGCCCAGCGCTTGGGCATGCTCGGGCCGGGTGTCCCAGGCGGCGACAATGCGCGCGTGGGCGTCGTCCCAGTCGTAGAAGGCAAAGCCCTCGGCGCGCAGCGCGGCGCGTTCTTCAGGGCTGAGGCGGACGAACAGCTCGTTCGACTGGTGCGGATAGAGCAGCCGCTCGCCCGCGCCCTCGGCCACCAGAACCGCCGCCGCATTGGCCTTGCGCGCAAGGTCGAGCCACAGGTCGCCCTCAAGCATGGCCAGCAGCTGCGCGGCCATGAAGCGCCCCTTCGAGCGCAGATGCCCCGCCCGCTTGCGCCGCCAGCGCACGAGGTCGGCCTGCGCGGGGTCGAACAGCACCACAGCGTCGGCGTCCATCGCACCGTTCTTGGTAAAGCCGAAGCTGAGCGCGTCAGCCGGGCCTGCCGCCGCAGCCGGAGCGCAGCCGAGAAAGGCCACCGCATTGCCGAATCGCGCCCCGTCCATGTGCAGGCCCAGGCCGAGCCGTGAAACCGCTGCGCCGATGGCGGCCAGTTCGTCAGGGCTATAGGCGAGCCCATATTCGCTCACCTGCGTGATCGATACCGCCTGCGCGGGCACCTGATGCACCCCGCGGGTGATGCCCGCCGCCACGGCCTCGATCGCCTCCGGGGTCAGCTTCGCGCCCTCGCCGCTGGCCAGCAGCAACTTCGCGCCGTGGAGGTAAAACCCCGGAGCGCCGCATTCGTCGCGCTCGATATGGGCGTTTTCCTCGCAGATCACCGCGCCGTGCGGCTCGACCAGCGTGGCGAGCGACAGGCAATTGGCCGCCGTGCCGGTGCCGACCCACAAGGCCGCGCAGTCGCGCCCGAACAGCTCGGAGTACGCCGCATCGAGCCGCTGGCTCAGCGCATCGTTGTCGTAGGGAGCATCGGGCGCGTCGGCAGCCTGCATCGCCGCCCACACCTGCGGATGGACACGCGCGGTATTGTCGGAGAGAAACAGCATGGAACAGCCATAGGCCTCCGCCCGTTGGACGCAAGAAGGAGCATCACGGCCATGAGCGACAGCATCGCAATCACCCACGACGACCAGACCACCCACGGCACCTACTCGGCCCCCGTGGAAGGCGCAGACCGCCCCGCCGTCCTCACCTGGACCGCACGCGGCGAGGCGCGAATCGCCGAACACACCTTCACTCCTCCGCAAGCGCGCGGGAAAGGCATTGCGCTGGCGCTGGTGAAGGAAATGGTGGCCGACGCGCGCGAGCACGGCTTCACCATCGAGCCGCAGTGCCCCTATGTCGAGGCGCAGTTCCGCAAACATGCTGACTGGGCCGACGTGCGGGCAGCCTTGCCCGAATAGGCATCTCTTCGCCGAGTCGTGGCTGCGATGGGGCGAAACCGGGATAGGGTTTCACTCCCGCCCGTTGGGTAGGTGAAAGGGCTGAAACGAAACGCGTTTTACCCATCCCGACAGTCCAGGAGAGAGCCATGACTGAGATGAGCACCACCCGCACCTATTCCGACGCTGAACTGGCACAACGCCGCGACTTCGACCGTTCGCGCCCGCTCGAACGCGATTCGAGCGCTGACCTCATCGGTTCCGACCGGGTGGAAGGCACCAGTGTCTATGCCACCGACGGTGAAAAGATCGGTCACATCAAGAAAGTGATGCTGGGCAAGCGCTCGGGCCGCGTCGAATATGCCGTGATGAGCTTCGGCGGCTTCCTCGGCATCGGGGAAGAGCAGCACCCACTGCCGTGGGAAGCGCTCGACTATGACGAATCGGTCGGCGGCTATGTCGTGAATATCGACAAGGAGCGCCTGCGCGATGCGCCGCGCTTCGCCGAAAGCGACCAGCCGAGCTACGATCAGGAATTCGGGCAGCGAATCTACGCTTACTACGGCCTGCTCTACTGACCGCACCAGATAACATCGACGCAAGAGGTCCCGGCGCGATCCGGGGCCTTTTTGCATCTGGTGTGCGGGGAAGGTCCGCTCCGGCAAATGATGGTGCTGCTGGGGAGGATTGAACTCCCGGCCTCACCCTTACCAAGGGTGCGCTCTACCACTGAGCTACAGCAGCGTCGCCATCATGCGAAGCAGGCGGGCCCTATTGTCGCGGGCGAGACGAATGTCAAGGCAAGCTTGAGCCTGCGCTGCAATCGCGCCATGACATAGCCCATGAGTGGCAAACAAACACGCGAGGAACGGCTCGCGGAAAAACTGCGCGAGAATTTGCGGCGTCGCAAGACGCAAAGCAAGGCCCAGGCGCGCGCCGGTGCGATTCGCGAGGGGACAGACACGGCGAGCCCCCTTCCAAACGACGGCTCAGGTCGCTAACGCGCTGCCTTCGCTAATTTAGTCCCCGCAGGAGAACAGCGCCCGTGCCCACCCTGATCCTCGTCCGCCACGGCCAGAGCCAGTGGAACCTGGAAAACCGCTTCACCGGCTGGTGGGACGTCGACGTGACCGAAAAGGGCGTGGCCGAGGCGCGCGCGGCAGGGCAGTTGCTGAAGGACAAGGGCGTGCTGCCCACCCGCGCCTTCACCTCGGTGCAGAAGCGCGCGATCAAGACGCTGCATCTGGCGCTCGAAGAATGCGGCCGCCTGTGGATCCCCGAGACCAAGGACTGGCGCCTGAACGAGCGCCACTATGGCGGGCTGACCGGGCTCAACAAGGCCGAGACCGCCGAAAAGCATGGTGAAGAGCAGGTCAAGGTCTGGCGCCGCAGCTTCGACGTGCCGCCGCCGCCGCTCGAAGCGGGCAGCGAGTTCGATCTCGCCGGCGATCCGCGCTACGCCGGGATCGACGTGCCCGATACCGAGAGCCTGAAGCTCACTATCGAGCGGGTGCTGCCCTATTGGGAGGCGGAAATCCTGCCCGAGCTGGCCAAGGGCGAAACCGTGATAATTTCTGCCCATGGCAACAGCTTACGCGCGCTGGTCAAGCACCTGTCGAACATTCCCGATGACGAAATCACCGAGCTGGAAATCCCCACCGGCCAGCCCATCGTCTACGAGTTCGATTCTACGTTGAATCCCGCACCGTACTACTACCTAAAGGACGCTTGAGGTTCATGGCCGTACCCAAAGTCGCTATCGTTATGGGCAGCCAGTCCGACTGGCCAACCATGCAGTGTGCCGCCAAGGTGCTCGACCAGCTTGGCGTCGCCTACGAGGCGCGGATCGTCTCGGCGCACCGCACGCCTGACCGGCTGCACAGCTTCGGCAAGGGCGCGGCGGACGAGGGATTTGAGGTCGTAATCGCCGGCGCCGGCGGCGCGGCGCACCTGCCGGGCATGGTGGCGGCGCTCACCCACCTGCCGGTGCTGGGCGTGCCGGTCAAATCGCGCGCCCTGTCGGGGCAGGACAGCCTGCTCTCGATCGTGCAGATGCCTGCGGGCGTTCCGGTCGGCACACTCGCCATCGGCGAAGCGGGCGCGACCAATGCCGGGCTCATGGCCGCCTCGATCCTCGCGCTGACCGACGAGGGCCTGCGCCAGCGCCTGATCGACTGGCGCACCGCGCAGACCGAAGCGGTCGCCGAAAAGCCGGTCGACTGACGCGGATGCTCGCACCCGGCAGCACTATCGGCATTCTGGGCGGCGGCCAGCTGGGCCGGATGATGGCCATGTCCGCCGCGCAGCTCGGCTACCGCGTCCACGTCTTCGCGCCCGACGAGCACTCGGTCGCCGCCGATGTCTCGCCCGCGCACACCCGCGCCGACTGGAGCGCCAGCGCCGCGCTGGCTGCCTTCGCCGAGGCCTGCGACGTGATCACCTACGAGTTTGAGAACGTGCCGGTCGCCCCGCTGCTGGCGCTCGATCAGGCGAAGCTCGCGCCGGGGCCGCGCGCGCTCGAAGTGGCGCAGGATCGGTTCAGTGAAAAGAGCTTCGTCAGCGAGCTGGGCGGTACGCCTGCGCCTTTTGCGGCGGTCGATTCGATGGCCGATCTGGAGGCCGCGATTGCCCGGTTCGGCACCCCTGCCATCGTGAAAACCCGGCGCGACGGCTATGACGGCAAGGGCCAGTGGCGCATCGCCAGCGCCGCCGATATCTCTGCCAGCGAAGTCGTCGCCACGCCGATGGTCTTCGAAGGCTTCGTCACTTTCGAGGCCGAATTCTCCGTGATCCTCGTGCGCGGGCGCGATGGCGAGGTGCGGTTCTGGGATTCGACCCACAACACCCACGAGCAGGGCATTCTCGCCCACTCGGTGCTGCCCGCCCCCGCCATTGTCGGCGAGCAGGTGCCCGAGGCGCGCGCGCTGGCGCAGCGGATCGCGGAAGCGCTCGGCTATGTCGGGGTGATGACCTGCGAGTTCTTCGCCACCGATGATGGCCCGGTGTTCAACGAGATGGCCCCGCGCGTGCACAACTCGGGACACTGGACCATCGAGGGCGCGGTCACCAGCCAGTTCGAGAACCATATTCGCGCCATCGCCGGGCTGCCGCTGGGCGATACGTCGAGCGTGGCGGGCAAGGTCGTGATGGACAACCTGATCGGCCCCGAGGCCTTCGCTATTGCCCGCCACCTCGCTGACCCGCGCGCGCATCTGCACCTCTATGGCAAGCTCGAGGCGCGCGAAGGCCGCAAGATGGGCCACATCACGCGGGTCGGCTGATGGCACGGCAGGTTCTCTTCATCGTCGCGCGGGCGACCAACGGCTGCATCGCGAAAGACGGGCAGGTGCCCTGGGCCATCAGCGAAGATCTGAAGCACTTCAAGCGCCACACCATGGGCAAACCCATGATCATGGGCCGCAAGACGTTCGAGAGCCTGCCCGGCCTGCTTCCGGGTCGCCGCCATATCGTGATCACCCGCCAGGCCGACTGGCAGGCCGAGGGCGCCGAAGTCGCCCATTCGCCCGCAGAGGCGCTGGCGCTCGCAGGCGACGGCGATCTCTCGGTGATCGGCGGGGCGGAAATCTGGAAGGCCATGTGGGATATGGGCACCCACTTCGAACTGACCGAGGTGTTTGAAGAGACCCAGGGCGACACCTTCATGCCCGCCCCCTCGCCCGAGACCGGCTGGCGCGAGGTTGCGCGCGAGAGTCGCCCCGCCGCCAATGGCTTCCCCGCTTACGACTTCGTGAGCCTGGAGCGGGTGAGCGCGGCATGATTCGCCTTAGCCATCGCGATACGCTGCCCGAGGCCCTGCGCGGGGCAATAGTTGCGCTAGGCAACTTTGACGGCTTTCACCTCGGCCACCAGCGGGTTGCCGAAGAGGCGGTGAACTGGGCGCGCGCCGAGGGTCGGCCCGCGATCATCGCCACCTTCGATCCGCATCCGGTGCGCCACTTCGCGCCGCATGTCCCGCCGTTCCGCCTGACCACGCTCGACCAGCGCGCCGAGCTGTTCGCCGCCGCCGGGGCCGACGCAATGCTGGTGTTCGCCTTCGACGATGAACTGGCGGCGATGCCCGCAGAAAACTTCGTGCGCGATCTGCTCGCAGGCCGAATCGGTGCGGCGGGCGTGGTGACGGGTGAAGACTTCACCTTCGGCAAGGGCCGCGGCGGGAATGTCGCGGTGCTGCGCGATGTCGGCGCGACCTGCGGGCTTGGCGCAAGGGCGATTGCGCCCGTGCTGCTTGACAATCAGGTCGTCTCGTCCAGCCGCATCCGCGACGCGCTGAAGGCTGGCGAATGCGATGTCGCCGCGCGGCTGCTTACCCGCCCCTTCGCGATTCGCGAGGTGGTGGTGCACGGCGACAAGCGCGGGCGCACGATCGGCTTTCCCACCGCCAACATGGACATGGGCCACTACCTGCGCCCGCGCTACGGCATCTATGCCGCGACCGGGCGCATCGTGGCGACGGGGCAGGAACTGAAAGGCGCGGCCAATCTCGGCGTGCGCCCCAGCTTCGACCCGCCGCGCGAAGTACTCGAACCGCATTTCTTCGACTTTTCGGGCGACCTCTATGGGCAGGAAATCGAGCTGGCCCTGCACCACTTCCTGCGCCCCGAGGCGAAGTTCGACTCGCTCGATGCTCTGGTGGCGCAGATGACCGCCGATTGCGACCGGGCGCGGGAGTTGCTTTCCGACTCACGCGGAGACGCGGAGACGCGGAGATAGAGCGCTTGCGGCGGAGCCGCTCTTCCCACTGGAACGGCAGTTCCGATGTCACGACGCAGGCGAATATGGGCGGCTTCGCCGATGGCATAACCTCTCCGCGCCTCCGCGTCTCCGCGTGAAACCAAATTGCCCAAAGCGCCCGCCCCCGCTAAGGCCCCGGGCCAATGACCGAAAAGCGCGACTACCGAGACACCGTCTTCCTCCCGAAGACCGATTTTCCCATGAAGGCCGGGCTCCCCGCAAAGGAGCCCCGTATTGCCGCACGCTGGGAAGAGGAAGGCCTCTACCAACAGATCCGCGCCGCGCGCGAAGGCCGCGAGAAATTCATCCTCCACGACGGCCCACCCTATGCCAATGGCGACATGCACATCGGCCATGCGCTGAACCATATCCTCAAGGACATGGTCTGCCGCAGCCAGTCGCTGCTCGGCAAGGACGCGCCCTATGTGCCCGGCTGGGACTGCCACGGCCTGCCGATCGAGTGGAAGGTCGAAGAAAAGTACCGCAAGAAGAAGCAGAACAAGGACGAGGTGCCGCCGCGCGAGTTCCGCCAGGAATGCCGCGACTATGCGCAGCACTGGGTCGACACGCAGCGCAGCCAGCTCAAGCGGCTCGGCATCAGCGGCGACTGGGACAATCCCTATCTTACGATGCAGTTCGACAGCGAGGCGGGGATCGTCACCGAGCTGCTGAAGTTCGCGGAAAGCGGCCAGCTCTATCGCGGCGCGAAGCCGGTGATGTGGTCGCCGGTTGAGAAAACCGCGCTGGCCGAGGCCGAGGTCGAATACGAGGACATCACCTCGACGCAGATCGACGTGGCGTTTGAGATTGTCGAATCGCCGATTGAAGCGCTCAAGGGTGCCTATGCGGTGATCTGGACGACCACGCCGTGGACGATCCCGGTGAACCAGGCTTTGGCCTATGGGCCTGAGGTTGATTACCTGCTGGTCAGGCTAAGAATTAGCGAAACGACCCAACATTTGGCTGGGACCACATCGACAAACGTAATGTCCGGTTACGTAAGTGACGGGCGAGTTTTTCTCGTGGCACGTGACAGAATTCGAGAGTTTGCATCTAGAATCGAAGCATCTCTGAACGCGGCTAGTGACCGTACCGATGGAAAAACCTTCACAGTGACAGCTGAAGACTACTATCGGGAAGTGGGTGATTTCGACCCATACGACAGTCGATATTCCCATTCCGGCAAAAGCCTAGCCGGCACCGTCGCCCGTCACCCGATGCATCACCTCGGCGGGTTCTACGCCGAGCCGCGCCCACTCCTCCCCGGCGACTTCGTCACCACCGACAGCGGCACCGGCCTCGTCCACATGGCGCCGGACCATGGCGAGGACGACTTCGACCTGTGCAAGGCCCACGGCATCGGCCCCAAGTTCGTGGTCGATGCGGGCGGTGTCTATAAGGACGACTGGCTCTGGCTCGGCGCTGACGATCTCGACGACGAGGGCAAGCCGCGCCGCCGTTCGGTCATCAACCCCGGCTTCAACGCGCCCGATGGCCCGATCTGCTCGGACTTGAGGGCTGTTGGGGCCTTGCTGTCGGCGAGGAATGACGAAACCACTCGCCATTCATACCCACACTCGTGGCGCTCGAAGGCCAAGGTGATCTATCGCTGCACCCCGCAGTGGTTCGTGCCGATGGACAAGCCGGTGAAGCCGTTCGACTTCCCCACCGCCGTGCCCGATGCGCTCGGCGCGGCCGTGGCGCTGGGCGTGCAGGCCGACCACACCGCCACCCTGCGCGAAACCGCCCTGGCCGAAATCGAGAAGACCCGCTTCGTCCCCGCCAAGGGCCAGAACCGCATCCGCTCGATGGTCGAGGGCCGCCCTGACTGGGTGCTCTCGCGCCAGCGCGCCTGGGGCGTGCCGATCACCCTGTTCGTCGACCGCAAGAGCGGCGAATATCTGGTCGACCCGCAGGTCAACCGCCGCATCATCGAGGCGATCCGCACCGAGGGCGTCGATGGCTGGGACCCCGATAGCGCCGCGCAGCTGCTCGGCCCCGACTACAACCCCGACGACTACGAGATGGTCAAAGACATTCTCGACGTCTGGTTCGATTCGGGCTGCACCCATGCCTTCGTGCTCGAATCGGGCCGCTGGCCCGACCTGCAAAGCCCCGCCGACCTCTACCTCGAAGGCAGCGACCAGCATCGCGGCTGGTTCCAGTCGTCATTGCTCGAAAGCTGCGCCACCCGTGGCCGCGCGCCCTACAAGGCGGTGCTGACCCACGGCTTCACCATGGCGGCAGACGGTCGGAAAATGTCGAAGAGCCTCGGCAATTCGATCGACCCGCTGAAGGTGATGGAGGAGTTCGGTGCCGACATCATCCGTCTGTGGGCGCTGTCGGTCGACTTCACCGAGGACCACCGGATCGGCCCTGAAATCTTGAAAGGCGTGGGCGACAGCTATCGCAAGCTGCGCAACACCTTCCGCTATATGCTCGGCGCTTTGGATGGCTTCTCGGACGACGAAAAGGTCGAAGTGGCCGACATGCCCGAGCTGGAGCGCTATGTGCTGGCACTGCTGGGCGAGCTGGACGGCAAGCTGCGGCAAGCCATCGCCGACTTCGACTTCAACGCCTACACCCGCGCGCTGACCGACTTCGCGAACGAAGACCTGTCGGCCTTCTTCTTCGATATCCGCAAGGACCGGCTCTATTGCGACGCGCCCGACGGGCTGGAGCGCCGCGCCTATCGCACCGTGCTCGATGTGCTGTTCCACGCACTGGTGCGCTATGCCGCGCCGGTGCTGGTGTTCACGGCGGAAGAGGTCTGGGGCACGCGCTATCCGACAAGTGGCTCGGTGCATCTGCTGGAGTGGCCGGAGGTGCCTGCGGTGGAGGCCGACATGGCCCGCTGGGAGACCATCCGTGAAACCCGCGCCGAGGCGCTCGAACGGATCGAGCCGCTGCGCCGCGAAAAGGTCATCGGATCGAGCCTGCAGGCCGAGGTCACCGTACCGACCGAGATCGAAGGCGTCGACTGGGCCGAACTGTTCATCTCCTCCACCGTCCATCACGGCGATTGGGCGGTGACGAAGAGCGACCACCACAAGTGCGGTCGCTGCTGGCGGCACCTGCCCGAAGTCGCCGAGGACGGCGACCTGTGCGGCCGCTGCGAAACCGTCGTCGCCCGGATGGATGAAAAGGCATGAGCGCCGCCAACAAGCTGCGCGCCCTCGGGCTCGCCATTGCGGCGGTGATCTATTTCGCCGACCAGTGGCTCAAGCGCTTCGTGGTCGACGACCTCGGCCTCACCGCCATCGGCGATCACTATCCGCTGCTGCCGTTCTTCGATTTCACCCGCACCAACAATTATGGCGTCTCGCTCGGCATGTTCGAGGCGACGAGCATGGAAATGCGCTGGGTGCTGGTGGCCGTCACCGGGCTGATCGCCTGCGTCGTGCTCTATCTGATGCTGCGCGAGCGGCGGCTCGGCGACATCGCTGCCTATGCGCTGATCCTCGGCGGGGCGCTGGGCAATATCCGCGACCGTTCCGCCTATGGCTATGTGATCGACTTTGCCGATTTCCACATCGGCGAATTCCGCCCGTTCCTCATTTTCAACGTCGCCGACGCAGCGATCAGCATCGGCGTGGTGATTATCCTTGCCCGCGCCTTGTTCATGCGCGAGAAACCCGACGACGAGCAGAGCCCCGCCTGAACAGGCGCCAACGGCCAAGAGAGATTTTATGCGCAATTCCATCCGCACCGCGATCATCGTTGCCGCCGCCTTGGGCGCAACCGCCTGTGGCGGCCTCAAGCTCGACCGTGACCGGCCCGACGAATTCGCCGTGCAGCGTCAGGCGCCGCTGGTGATCCCGCCCGATTTCGACCTCACCCCGCCCGATCCGGGCGCCCCCCGCCCCACCGAAGGCACTGCGGCGCAACAGGCGCTCGAAGCGCTGTTCGGCGGCGAGGCGGCGCGCAGCGCCATCGAGACCAGCGCCCTGCGCAGCGCCGGCGATGCCGAGGTCGGCATCCGCACCATGGTCGGCGATCCGCAGACCCACACGGTCGACAAGGGCAATGCCACGCGCACGATCCTCGTCGCCCCCGAAGGTGACGGACAGGCCGCGCGCGTCGCGGTTCCTTCCTGAACCTTGAGCTCTGAGCCGGTCCGGGGTCAGCCCGCCCGGCTCACCAACAGCTTGTCGATCCGGCGGCCGTCCATGTCGACGACCTCGAACCGCCAGCCGTGCTCGGTGAAATGCTCGCCCTCGGTCGGCAGCTTCTTCAGCACATCCAGCACATAGCCCGCGGCAGTGGCATAGTCGCGCTGCTCGGGCAGTTCGATATCGAGCTTCTCGGCCAGCGCATCGGCTGACAATGCGCCCGAAATCAACAGCGAGCCATCCTCGCGCTCGGCCACCATGGGGCTGTCGCCCTCGTCCTGATGGCTGGCGAAATCGCCCGCAATCGCCGCCAGCAGGTCCGCCGAAGTGACGATCCCGTCGAGGTGGCCATATTCGTCGTGGACCATGGCCATCGCGGTGCCCGATTGCTGCAACGCGCGCATCGCGTCGATGGCGTCGAGCTGGTCGGGCACGACCTCGCTCTTGCGCACCAGTTGCGACAGCACCAGCGGCTTGCCCGCCACCATCTGCGCCAGCACCTCGCGCACCTTGACCACGCCCAGCACCTTGTCGTCGGGCGCGCCCTCGGCCACGGGCAACAGCGAGTGACTGGTCTCGGCGATGCGGGCGCGGATCTCATCCTCGCTGGCATTGACGTCGAGCCATTCGACTTCGGTGCGCGGTGTCATCAGTTCGCGCACGGGGCGGCTCGCCAGCCGCATCACGCCTGAGAGGATCGCGCGTTCGCCTTCCTCGATCACGCCGCTGCGGGTGGCCTCGGCGAAGATCATCTGCAGTTCCTGCGCGGTGATCGTCTCTTCGCCGCGATGCTGCACACGCAGCAGGCGCAGCAGCAGGCTCGAAGAGTTGTCGAGCAGCCAGACGAACGGGGCGGCAAGGCGGGCCAGCAGGTCCATCGGGCGCGCCATGATGATGGCGATCCGTTCGGCAGAGCGCAGCGCGATCTGCTTGGGGACCAGTTCGCCGATCACCAGGCTGAGGTAGGTTGTCACCACGATCACGAGGGCAAAGCCGACCTCGGGTGCATTCTCGGGATCGAGGCCGAGCAGCACCAGCCGCTCGCCCACCGGGCCGCCCAGCGCCGCGCCGGACACCGCACCGTTGATGATGCCGACCAGCGTGATGCCGATCTGCACGGTGCTGAGGAACTTGCCCGGATCGGCCGCCAGATCCTTCGCGATGCGCGCGCTCTTGCTGCCACGCTCGGCGGATTGGTTCAGTTTGGAGGTACGCGCCGACACGATAGCCAGCTCAGACATGGCAAAAATGCCATTGAGCACGATCAGTGCGGCAAGATAGGCGAGCGAATCCCAGGGAAATGGTGACATCAGGCCTCGAGCGCTAGCAGATTGCGCGGCAAAGGCGAATGGCCAAGCGCAAGGGATAGACGGCTTGCGTTAAGGAACGGACTGGCAGACGGCGCGTTGTGGGCGCATGGACAGGCCTGCCGATCGGCTTCGCAGGCGGTCGTCATCAGAGAGGGACATTCATGAAAACCAGGAAAATTCTCGTCGCCTCGGGCGCGATTCTCTCGCTCCTCACGGTCAGCGCATGCGTGACCGACCCGAACACCGGCCAGCGCTATGCCTCGCGCACCGCCATCGGCGGCGTGGGCGGTGCCGGTCTCGGCTACCTGCTCGGCGGCCTGATCGGCGGCAAGACCGCCCGGATCGTGGGCGCTGGCATCGGCGCGGCGGCTGGCGGCTATGTCGGCTATCGCATGGACGAGCAGATCAAGGAGCTGGAAGAGGCCACCGCAGGCTCGGGCGTCGACGTGTCGCAGACCCCCAACGGCGACGGTATTCTGGTCAATCTGCCCGACGTCACCTTCCCGGTGAACTCGGCCGACATCTCCCCTGCAATGCGCCGCACGCTCGATGGCGTGGCACAGAGCATGGTGAACCATCCCAATTCGCTGATCGACGTGATGGGCCACACCGACTCGACCGGGTCGGACCAGTACAACCTCGACCTGTCACGCCGCCGTGCCGATTCGGTGACGAACTACCTCGTCTCGCGCGGGGTGGCCCGTGCCCGGATCGAATCGATCGGTTACGGCGAGCAGTACCCGGTGGCCGACAACACCACCGAAGCGGGCCGCGCGCAGAACCGCCGCGTGGAAATCCGCATCACCCCGATCACTCAGGCTGACGTCAACGCGGCCTACTGATCGTTGCGCCGGCCCATCCGGGCCGGCGTCCTCGCTGCTGCTGCCAACAGGCAGCCGAAGGCGGCGGACAGTCGCCCTTGCGGCCTCCTTCGGGAGGCCGTTTTTGTGAGCACCCTTCAATCGGGCGCGGCAATCGCCTTCGCGCGATCGGCAAGTCTGGCCACCGCGTCCCTGTGAATCGTCGGCGCGCTTACCAGCAGGCCAAAGGCACGCGGATCACGCTTGTTGAACACCAGCGGCTTGCCGAAGGCATCGCTCACCTGCGCCCCCGCCTCACGCGCGATCAGTGTCGCCGCGGCGATGTCCCACTCGTAACCCCAGCGCAGCGTCGCCACCAGATCCGCCTCGTTCGCGCCGACCATGGCAATGCGCAGAGCAATCGAGTTGGGCTTGTCGACCATCGTCAGGTCACGATCCTCCTGCTCCAGCGAATCGGCGGGCACCCGTGCTCCGGCAAAGCGGGTGCGGCGACTCGCCACCAGCCTCTCGCCATTGCGAAAGGCGCCGTTGCCAGCGGTGGCGGTCCAGACCTCATCCCGCGCAGGCGCGACAAGCATCCCGATCAGGGGCCGTCCGCCGCTGATCAGCGCCACCGACACCGCCCACCCGGTGCGGCCCCGGATGAAGTCGCGGGTGCCGTCGATGGGGTCGACGAGCCAGATCAGATCGCGGTCCAGCCGCTGGTCCGAATCGACCGATTCCTCCGATAGCCAGCCCGCAGACGGCAGCAATTTGCCCAGTTCACGCTTCAAAAAGGCATCGACGGCGAGGTCTGCCTCGCTCACCGGGTTGCCCGGCAGCTTGTCCCAGCTCGACAGCTTGTGGCCCTGCCCCGGCCACAGGAACAGCGCCATCCGGGCCGCCTCGCGGCAGATCAGCTCTAGTCGGTCGATATCGATCATGGGCAGCTTGCAGATGATGCACGTGCGAAGGCTTTGCAAGCGCCGCGATAGTGCCTAAGGCACCCGCAAACCCTTTCCTCTCATCTACGCAAGAGAACAGGCACCGCCCATGAACATCCACGAATACCAGGCCAAGGAACTGCTCGCAAAGTTCGGCATCGGCATCCCCACCGGCTATCCCGCCACTTCCGTTGCCGAGGCGGTTGAAGGGGCGAAGAAGCTGCCCGGGCCACTTTATGTCGTGAAGGCGCAGATCCACGCGGGTGGCCGCGGCAAGGGCAAGTTCAAGGAACTGGGCGCCGATGCCAAGGGCGGCGTGCGTCTCGCCAAGTCGATCGAGGACGTCGAGAAGGACGCGGGCGAGATGCTCGGCAACACCCTCGTCACCGTGCAGACGGGCGATGCGGGCAAGCAGGTCAATCGCCTCTACGTCACCGACGGCGTCGACATCGCCGAGGAATACTATCTTTCGATGCTGGTTGACCGCGCTTCGGGCCGGATCGCCATGATCGTCTCGACCGAGGGCGGCATGGACATCGAGGAAGTCGCCCACTCGACGCCCGAGAAGATCACCACCATCACCATCGACCCGGCCACCGGCTTCATGCCGCACCATGGCCGCGAAGTGGCCTTCGCGCTGAAGCTCTCGGGCGACCTCAACAAGCAGGCGCAGAAGCTGTCGAAGCAGCTTTACGAGGCCTTCACCACGCTCGATTGCGACATGCTCGAAATCAACCCGCTGGTTGAGACCAAAGACGGCAACCTGCTGGTGCTCGACACCAAGATGAGCTTCGATTCGAACGCGCTCTATCGCCACCCCGATGTCGAAGCCATGCGCGACGAGACCGAGGAAGACCCGATGGAGGTCGAAGCCTCGAAGTACGACCTCGCCTACATCAAGCTCGATGGCGACATCGGTTGCATGGTCAACGGCGCGGGCCTTGCCATGGCGACGATGGATATCATCAAGCTGAACGGCTCGTTCCCGGCGAACTTCCTCGACGTGGGCGGCGGCGCCACCACCGAGAAGGTGACGGCGGCGTTCAAGATCATCCTCAGCGATCCGGCGGTGAAGGGCATTCTCGTCAACATCTTCGGCGGGATCATGCGCTGCGACACCATCGCCGAGGGCATCGTTGCCGCGGCCAAGGAAGTCGACCTGTCGGTTCCGCTGGTGGTCCGCCTTGAGGGCACCAATGTGCAGCAGGGCAAGGACATCCTTGCCAACTCCGGCCTGCCTATCGTTCCCGCCGACAATCTGGGCGATGCCGCGCAGAAGATCGTGGGCGAGGTCAAGAAGGCGGCCTGATCCGCCGCGCACTGCCGCTGCCGCCGGGGCCAAGCGCCTCAGCGGCAGCGGTCGCCAGTCCACTTGACGTATACGTCAGGCGGTTTACATATTCGGCATCTGTTTTTTGAGAGAGGACAGCCATGAAAATCCTCGTGCCCGTTAAGCGGGTGATCGACTACAATGTGAAGCCGCGGGTGAAGGCGGATGGCTCCGGGGTGGACCTCGCCAACGTCAAGATGAGCATGAACCCGTTTGACGAGATCGCCGTCGAAGAGGCGATCCGTTTGAAGGAAGCGGGCGCTGCCGAAGAAGTGATCGCCGTCTCGATCGGCCCGGCCAAGGCGCAGGAAACGCTGCGCACCGCGCTCGCCATGGGTGCCGACCGCGCGATCCTCGTCGAGACCGACGCCGAGGTCGAACCGCTGGCGGTTGCCAAAATCCTCAAGGCGATTGCCGAGGCCGAACAGCCGGGCATTGTAATGCTCGGCAAGCAGGCGATTGACGACGATTCGAACCAGACCGGGCAGATGCTCGCCGCCCTGATGGGCCGTCCGCAGGGCACCTTCGCCTCGAAGGTCGCCATCGACGGCGATCATGTCAGCGTCACCCGCGAGGTCGACGGCGGTCTGGAGACGGTGAAACTGGCCCTGCCGGCGATCGTCACCACCGACCTGCGCCTGAACGAGCCGCGCTATGCCTCGCTGCCGAACATCATGAAGGCGAAGAAGAAGCCGCTCGACACCAAGACGCCCGACGATTTTGGCGTCGACGTCACCCCGCGCCTCAAGACCACCCACGTGGGCGAACCGCCCGTGCGGCAGGCGGGCGAGATCGTCCCCGATGTCGATACGCTGGTTGCCAAGCTTAAATCCCTGGGAGTTGCCTGATGACTGCCCTCGTACTCGCTGAACTTTCGGATGGCGCGGTGGCGCCCGCCACGCTGTCTGCCGTCACCGCTGCCGCGCAGCTTGGTGGTCAGGTGCATGTGCTCGTGGCCGGTGCGCAAGGCGCGGCTGACGAGGCCGCCAAGATTGCCGGTGTCGAGAAGGTGCTCCACGCTGGCGACGCCGCCTATGCCGATATGCTGGCCGAGAACGTCGCCCCGCTCGTGGCGGGTCTGATGGACGGCTACGATGCCTTCCTCGCGCCTGCCACCACCACCGGCAAGAACGTCGCCCCGCGTGTGGCTGCGCTGCTTGACGTGATGCAGGTGTCGGACATTCTCTCGGTCGAAGGTCCGAAGAGCTTCACCCGCCCGATCTACGCCGGCAACGCCATCGCGACGGTCGAATCGAGCGATGCCAAGCTGGTGATCACCGTGCGCACCACCGCCTTCGACAAGGCGGACGCAGAGGGCGGCTCGGCCAGCGTCGAGTCGGTGAGCGGCCCCGGCGATGCGGGCCTGTCGAGCTTCGTCGGCCTCGAAGCAGTGAAGAGCGACCGCCCCGAACTGACCAGCGCCAAGACCATCGTATCGGGTGGCCGTGCGCTGAAGGACGGCGAGACCTTCCAGGAGATCGTCACCCCGCTGGCCGACAAGCTTGGCGCTGCCATCGGCGCGAGCCGCGCGGCGGTGGACGCGGGCTATGTGCCCAACGACTATCAGGTCGGCCAGACCGGCAAGATCGTCGCGCCGGAGCTTTACGTTGCCGTGGGCATTTCGGGCGCGATCCAGCACCTTGCGGGGATGAAGGACTCCAAGGTGATCGTGGCGATCAACAAGGACCCCGATGCGCCGATCTTCCAGGTCGCCGACCTGGGGCTGGTGGCCGATCTGTTCGAAGCCGTGCCGGAA
>NZ_QXFM01000132.1 GCF_003584015.1 Aurantiacibacter xanthus | reverse complement strand
CATGTCTGGATCACCAAGAACGAGGCGCTGCTCGAAGATGCACGCCGCGACTGGGAAGCGCTTGGAGGGCTGCCGCTCGATCTCCAGCCGCTCTCGCGCTGGAAGCTCGGCCACCCTGTAACGATGTCCGAAGGCATCCTCTTTGTCACCTATCCGACGCTGCGCTCGGGCCGCGCCGAGGATACGCGGCTTGATCAGATCCTTGCCTGGGCGGGCGAGGATTTCGACGGCGTGATCGCCTTTGACGAAGCCCACGCGATGGCCAATGCGCTCGGGGGCTCTTCAACCCGCGGCAAGGTCAAGGGCTCCGAACAGGGCATGGCGGGGCTCAGGTTGCAGAACCATCTCCCGCGCGCCCGGGTGCTCTACGCGTCTGCCACTGGCGCTTCGGATATCGCCAATCTGGGATATACTTCCCGGCTTGGCCTCTGGGGACCCGAGACCGCTTTCCCGACCCACGAGGCGTTCATGACCGAGATCCGCGCTGGCGGCGTCGCGGCGATGGAGCTCGTCGCCCGCGACCTCAAGGCCCAGGGCCTCTATCTTGCTCGTGCGTTGTCCTTCGCCGGGGTTGAGTATGAGATCCTCGAACACAGCCTGACCGAAGCGCAGGTCAAAATCTATGACGCCTACGCCGATGCCTGGGCGATCATTCACCGCAACTTGGAAGCTGCGCTCGAAGCAACCCGCGTGGTCGACGAGGACAGCGGCGATACGCTCAATCGCAACGCCAGGGCTGCGGCGCTGTCGATCTTCGAAGGCACCAAGCAGCGCTTCTTTGCCCAGCTTCTGCTTTCGATGAAACTGCCCAACCTGATCCCCGCGATGGAAGCGGCGCTTGGCGAAGACCATTCGGTTGTCGTGCAGCTGGTCTCGACTTCCGAGGCCATGCTCGACCGGCGCCTTGCCGACCTTAGCGTGGAAGAACGCGAAGCGCTCGATATCGATCTCTCACCGCGTGAATACGTCATCGACTACCTTACGAAGGGCTTCCCGGTACGATTGATGCAGGTCTTCGCCGACGAGGACGGCAATCTTCGCTCCGAGGCAATGAGCGACGGAGAGGGCAATCCCGTTTTCTGCTCGCGTGCCCTTGCCGCGCGCGATGCGCTGATCGAACAGCTCTGCGCACTGCCGCCCATCGCTACCGCGCTCGACGCGATCATCGAGCGCTTCGGGACCGAGGCGGTGGCCGAGGTGACGGGCCGCACCCGCAGGCTGATCCTGGGCCGTGACGGCCAGCAGCGGCTCGAACGGCGAAGCCCGAGCGCAAATGTCGCCGAAGCGCAAAGCTTCATGGAAGGGACCAAGCGCATCCTCGTCTTCTCGGATGCGGGCGGCACGGGGCGTTCCTATCATGCCGACCTCGGCTGTCGGAATCAGCAACGCCGGGTTCACTTCCTGCTTGAACCGGGATGGCGCGCCGACAACGCCATCCAGGGTCTCGGTCGCACGAACCGCACCAACCAGGCCTCGGCCCCGCTGTTCCGGCCGGTAACCACCGACGTGAAGGGCGAACGCCGCTTCATCTCGACCATTGCGCGAAGGCTCGATGCCTTGGGCGCGCTGACGCGCGGCCAGCGCCAGACGGGCGGTCAAAACCTGTTCGACCCGGCCGACAATCTCGAAAGCGACTATGCGCGCGATGCGCTCAGCCGCTGGTTCCAGCTGCTCTATGAGGGCAAGCTCGAAGCCACCAACTTCGGTAACTTCGTCGAACGTACCGGCCTCCGGCTTGAAAACCCCGATGGCGGGCTGACCGACAATCTCCCCACGATCCAGCGCTGGCTCAATCGCATTCTTGCGCTGCCGATCGCGCTGCAGAACGCAATCTTCGACGAATATCTCGGACTGGTAGAGGCGCGGATCGAAGCCGCGCGCGAAGCCGGAACGCTCGACCAGGGTCTTGAGACCGTCAGCGTCGATCGTTTCACGGTCCTGGCAGATGAACTCCTGCGCACCGATCCCGTGACCGGTGCCGAGACCCGCCTCGTCTCGCTCGAAGTGACGAGGCACCTTCGGCCTTTGCGATTGCAGCGACTGGTGCGGATGCACGAGATCGGCAGCAAGTACGCGATCCCGATGCGCAATGCGCGCTCGGGCAAGGTCGCGCTCTCGGTTCCTGCCCGGCGCCTCATCGCTGACGACGGGGCCGTGATCGAACGCCGACGCTTGCTTCGACCGCTCAAGTCCGCGAACTGGACGCTTGAGGCGCTCGGTGAAAGCCACTGGGAAGAAATTGGCGTCACCGCGTTCACCAGCGCCTGGCGGGCCGAGGAAGAGGAGGCCGCCGCTTCACCGATGACCGAGCGCGTCCATCTCGCCACCGGGCTGCTGCTGCCGGTCTGGAAGCGCCTGCCCGGCGATCATGTCCGCGTCACCCGGCTCGTTGCCGAGGACGGTCAGTCGATCATCGGCCGCGAAGT
Organism: Aurantiacibacter xanthus; assembly: GCF_003584015.1. Lineage (GTDB taxonomy): Bacteria > Pseudomonadota > Alphaproteobacteria > Sphingomonadales > Sphingomonadaceae > Alteraurantiacibacter > Alteraurantiacibacter xanthus. The sequence continues at coordinate 3,417 of NZ_QXFM01000132.1, read as the reverse complement.
GCTCGATATCGATCTCGCCGCGATCGCCGAGACCTTTGGCCTCTCCGGAGTTGCCGGACCAGCGGCTGAGCAGATCGGCGACCTCGTCATCGCCAGCGGCAAACCGCTGGGCCTTGCAAGCCACGATCCACTTACCGTGAAGCGCTCGCTGGTAGGCGGCGAACAGCGCCTCGAACTGACCGGGTTCTCGCCCGATCGGCTCGACTGGTACAAGGGCAAGGGCTGCTTCACCGAGATCATCCGCTACCGCACACGGCTGTTCGTCCCGGTGTCGAGAGCCTCATCGGTCCTCCCCGCGCTTGCCGCCTGATCCCTCGGGCAGGCCCCAATCACACAATGAGAGTGGAGGGAGCCCTTTGGGCATGTGGGCCTCGTGATCCTCGCGTGCGCCTTCATTCCATCAGGAGAACACCCATGATTCAGTCGATCCCCCTGAAGAAGCTCGTTCCGAGCCCGCGCAACGTTCGCAAGTCGAGCGATGTCCTCGCCGACCTCCAGCTGCGGGCAGACATTGCTGCGCGCGGCCTGCTGCAGAACCTCGTCGTGCGTAAAGGAAAGCGCGGCAAGTTCGAGGTCGAGGCCGGCGGTCGCCGGCTCGCCGCACTGCAGGCGCTGGCCGAAGAGGGCACCTTGCATGAAAACCACGAGGTCACTTGCCTCGTCATCGAAGGCGAGGAAAGCGAAGTGCGTGAAGCGAGCCTTGCCGAGAACTTCCAGCGTCTCGCGATGAATCCGGCCGACGAGGCGCAGGCCTTCGCATCGATCATCGACGCAGGTGCCACGGTTGAAGACGTGGCGCGCCGCTTCGGCCTCACTGTCCGTTTCGTCGAAGGGCGCCTGCGTTTGGCAAGTCTGGCACCCTGCGTCTTCGAAGCACTCGCCGAGGGCACGATCACGCTCGACATGGCCAAGGCCTATGGCGCGATTTCGGACGTCGAGCGCCAGGCGCATGTCTATGCCGAGCTGCAGGACGCCTGGTACCAAATCACGCCCGACACGATCCGGCGCATGGTGCTCGACGCAACCGTTCGTGGCTCCGATCCGCGAGCGGTTCTCGTCGGACGCGATGCCTACCTGACTGCGGGTGGCCGGATCGAGCGCGAACTGTTCGACGATGATGCCAGCGAAAGCTGGATCGATGTCGCGCTGCTCGAAGACCTCGCACACAAGGCCATGGAAGAAGCCGCAGAAAAGGTCGCGATCGAATATGGCCTTGCCTGGGTTCGGCCGACCCTTGGCACCTATGTCAGCCACGACCTTGTCGAAGGTATGAGCCGCTTGCCTTGCGAACCTGCACCGATGACCGAGCAGGAAGCGCAGGAGCTCGGCGAGCTCGAGGCCGACTACGACCGCGTCGCCGCCGTGCTCGAAGACGAGGATAGCGACGAGGACGAGGTAGCCAAGGCCGAACGGGAACTCGTCGTCATCGACCGCGCCATGCGCGCGCTCAATGACCGGCCGCCGGTACTCGCCGACGAACTGAAATCCAAGGCTGGCGCATTCCTCGTCCTCTCGCGCAATGGCGAGCCGACATTGGTCCCGCAGTACTACACCGAGACCGAAGTTTTTGCTGACGAAGGCGTGGTCGAGGCCATCGAAGAGAGCGGTGCGGCTAAGCCCAAGGGGAGCTCGCTTTCCCAGCGCCTGCTCGACGAACTCGCAATGCAGCGCCGCGACATCCTGGCAATCCATCTCGCCAACGACCCGGCACTGGCGCTCGACTTCATGGTCTTCACGCTCGCCGATGCCGATGGGCACGACTGGCGCGCCAAGAAAGCGTCGACCCTCGTTGGCTCGGTCGCGTCCGGGCCTGTCACCGGGTTCGAGGCCAAGGACGCACCGGCAAGTGCTGCTCTGGCCGAGTTCGCCGGCTCGCTCGATGAAAGCTGGCGCGCTGGGACAAGCGATGTCGAGCGGTTCGCTAACTTCCGGGCGCTTTCCGACGAGGCGCGCTCGGCCTGGCTTGGTCATGTCGTCTCGCGCACTCTGATTGCCAGCCTCGCTTGTGAAGGCGAGCGCTCGGTGCCGATGCATGAGACGCTCGGCTCGCTCCTCGACATCGAGACTGCGCATTGGTGGCGTCCCACAGCGGCCAACTACTTCGACCGCGTGGCCAAGGCCCGCACGCTCGAAGCACTCGATGCCGCTGGTGGTCCCGAACTGGTCAGTCGCTATGCCGGATCGAAGAAGGCCGAACTGGCGAGCGCTGCTGAACGCATCTTCTCGGGCAATTTCATCGGCGAAGCTGAGGTCAAGGAACGGGCGCAGGCTTGGGTTCCGGCGATCATGCGGTTCACTGATGCTGACGTTCCAGCCGAAATGGAGGAAGCTGCGTCTGACGAAACGGTCAGCGGCGAGGTGACCGACGAGATTGCCGAGCAGGCTGCCTGACCCCTCCTGACAGGTCCAGGTCACTCGGCGGGCGGTCCGTCCCTCTCGGGACGGGCCGCCCTTTCGCGTTTTCGCTGAATGTCGGCTGCTTCAGAGGCGGAGAGGGGAGGGAGCTTTGCTGTTCCTGAGCCGGGGCATGTCCGTCCCGGCGATCAGGAGAATTCCAATGACCAAGTCCCGCCGCGCGGCTTCAGCTTCGCCAGCCCAGCGCATCACCGCCGCCATCATCGAACAGCTCGAGCAAGGGACAAAGCCCTGGGTCAAGCCATGGCGCGGTGTGCCGGTCTCGCGGCCCCTTCGTTCTTGCGGTACGCCCTATCGCGGCATGAACACCTTCTGGCTGTGGATGGTGGCCGATGGCTGCGGCTACGCCTCGCCCTACTGGATGACCTACCGCCAGTGTCAGGCGCTCGGCGGACAGGTCCGCAAAGGTGAGAAATCGACCATCGCGATTTTCTACAAGAGCTACACCAAGGAGGTCGAGAACGCTGAAGGCGAGGCCGACATTGAAAACCGGCGCGTGCTGAAGGCCTATGCCGTGTTCAACGCTGACCAGTGCGACGGCCTCCCTGCATTCTACCATCCCAAGCCGCTGGTTGCCGCACTTGAGCCCGAAGGACGCGAAGACCGCCTTGATGCCTTCTTTGCCCATATTGGCGCCGACCTTCGCCACCATGGCGCGCAGGCCTATTACGAGCCGCTGCGTGACCGCGTTACCCTGCCGCCAGCCGAACTTTTCGAAGCCTACGACTCCTACTATGCGACGCTCGCGCACGAGCTGTCGCACTGGACGGGGCATTGCTCGCGACTCGATCGCGATCTCAAGAACCGCTTTGGCAGCGATGCCTATGCTGCCGAGGAACTCATCGCCGAGCTGTCCTCAGCCATACTTGGGGCAGAACTCGGTCTTCCGGTCACCCACCTCGACCATCACGCCAGCTACATCGCGTCCTGGCTCAAGATCCTCAAATCGGACGAGCGCGCGATCCTGACCGCTGCGGCCAAGGCCGAGGAAGCGGCCAGCCT
>NZ_QXFM01000131.1 GCF_003584015.1 Aurantiacibacter xanthus | reverse complement strand
TCGATGAAGCTGTCGTACATGGGGTGTCTCCTGATCGCGGGGACAAGGAGAGGAGGCACCATTGCCTCGGGCCTGTCCGCCGGAGCCCGATCAGGGCCGGGGAAAGGGGCAAGACGCACCGCGTAGCGGGAAACCTGCGGCCCTAGGCTGGCGCGGGCAACACGGGCCGACGGGCCGCAGGTTGCGGCTCGCCCCGACCGGCCCAAGGGCCTCTCCCGGCGGAGAGGGATGAGGCAGGATCAGGACCCGGTGTCGCAGTTGGATCGGGAGCGCTCGAAGATCGCTTCGCCATTCGAGAACCGACCGACCATGCGCAGCTCACCGAACAGGTCGATGAACCTTCCCGACACTTGGGCGAGCCAGTGCCGTGATCTTGCCGTTCGTGGCATGTAGGAATCCGCCTCCCAGTACCGGGCATCGTCGCGCTCGACGAGCCAGATCGCGGCGAGCCCGCACCAGGTCGATATGCCACAATCGGCGAAGGCGTTGCGCAGGAGGATACGATCCTCGCGGCCGCGCCATCCATCGAAACGCTCGAAGGAAGGAAAGGTCGCTTTCGCGGCATCGATGACCTCGTCTACGAGGCACTCGTAGACCCAGTCGGTATCTTCGTCTTCCCCGTCATCAAGCAGGCGAAAGGCCACCACGGAGCCGGTCGGATAGCTGACGGAACGTCCCATCACCAGTCACCTGCTCAAGCCGCGTCAGCGAGATCGAAATCGCTCTCGCTTTCACGCGATTGGTGACCCCCAAGGTCAAGCAATAGGCTGGCCGCTTCCTCGGCCTTGGCCGCAGCGGTCAGGATCGCGCGCTCGTCCGATTTGAGGATCTTGAGCCAGGACGCGATGTAGCTGGCGTGATGGTCGAGGTGGGTGACCGGAAGACCGAGTTCTGCCCCAAGTATGGCTGAGGACAGCTCGGCGATGAGTTCCTCGGCAGCATAGGCATCGCTGCCAAAGCGGTTCTTGAGATCGCGATCGAGTCGCGAGCAATGCCCCGTCCAGTGCGACAGCTCGTGCGCGAGCGTCGCATAGTAGGAGTCGTAGGCTTCGAAAAGTTCGGCTGGCGGCAGGGTAACGCGGTCACGCAGCGGCTCGTAATAGGCCTGCGCGCCATGGTGGCGAAGGTCGGCGCCAATATGGGCAAAGAAGGCATCAAGGCGGTCTTCGCGTCCTTCGGGCTCAAGTGCGGCAACCAGCGGCTTGGGATGGTAGAATGCAGGGAGGCCGTCGCACTGGTCAGCGTTGAACACGGCATAGGCCTTCAGCACGCGCCGGTTTTCAATGTCGGCCTCGCCTTCAGCGTTCTCGACCTCCTTGGTGTAGCTCTTGTAGAAAATCGCGATGGTCGATTTCTCACC
>NZ_QXFM01000130.1 GCF_003584015.1 Aurantiacibacter xanthus | reverse complement strand
CCCCGCTTGTCGACTGCCCGGTACAGGTAGGTCCACTTGCCCCGCACCTTGACGTAGGTTTCATCCAGGCGCCAGCTCGGATCAAAGCCACGCCGCCAGAACCAGCGCAGCCGCTTCTCCATCTCCGGGGCGTAGCACTGGACCCAGCGATAGATCGTCGTATGGTCGACCGAAATGCCGCGTTCCGCCAGCATTTCCTCAAGGTCGCGATAGCTGATCGGATAGCGACAATACCAGCGCACCGCCCACAGGATCACATCACCCTGGAAATGGCGCCACTTGAAATCCGTCATCGTTCCGTCCGTCCAATCTCCGCCAAGCATGCTCAAGCTTCACGATTTTTGCAACAGAGCCGTGCAAACAGCCATTTTCTGTAATCGTTTACTAATTATGATTTCAACGTTTTTTCAATGATATAAAAAGCAATGCAAATGTTAATCATCTAAAATTTCTGAAAACGTTGTGATCCTAATTCGCTAGCCGACGGTCACCCCTGCGCCGCCCCTCTGACAGCATCACGAAGCCTCCCAACAAGCGACTCGCGCATCCCGAACAACAAACGGCCCGGTCCACCAGAACCGGGCCGTTCATCAGTGATCGTTCAACGATGCCAGCCGTCAGAACTTGGCGCCAACCTCCACGGCCAGAGTGCGGGGCTTCTCGACAAAGCCGAAGAAGTATCCCGGCCCTGCCAGCGGCACCGACGTCGCGTGCGAGTAGGTCAGCGTATTGGTCAGGTTGCGGCCGACCAGCGCGATGCTCCAGCGCGAGGTCTGCAGGGCTACGCGGGCGTCCAGTTTCCAGTAAGCCTGCTGCATGTTCTCCGGCTCGCCGGTGTTCTCCATGAAGTACTTGCTGGAATGCTGCGCAGCACCGCTCAGAGCCAGTTCCCACGGACCGGTGAGCGGAACGGTGTAGTCCGCCGTCAGCGTGAACGCCGCCTTGGGCGCGAAGGCCGTGCGTCGGCCCTTGAGGTTGCAGGCCGGAGACCCGGTGGGCGTCACCCCGCTGACCTCGCCAGCCGTCGCATCGCTCGGGCACTGCGCCCCCGGGAAGTCGAGGAACTTGGAATCGAGGAGCGAGAGACTGCCGCCCAGCGTCAGCCTGTCGATGGGCCGCCAGCGCGCATCCACTTCGATACCGCGCGAACGCGACTTGCCCGCGTTGACGATGTTGAGACCAGCGATGCCATCGAACTGCGATACCTGCAGGTTCTTGAAGTCGTTCTGGAACAGCGCGATGTTGACCTGAAGATTGGCGGCCGGGAACGTCAGCTTTGTGCCCACTTCATAGGCGTTCACGCTCTCGTTCTTGAACACGAAGGCATCGGGAATGCCATCGCCGTTGGAGTCCACGCGGGTCGGCGGGCCTGCGGTAAGCTGCGCCGGCAGGTTGCGCATCTCCATGTCGAAACCACCGGCCTTGAAGCCCTGCTTGAACGAGGCATAGGCCATCACGTCGCGGTTGGGTCGCCAGCGCAGCGTCACGGCGGGCGAGAGGTTGTTCTCCTTCAGCTTGGCGCGATAGTGCAGGTCTTCCGCGATCAGCGGCACGATGGCCGGCGTATCGTCGGACGTGATCCCGCAGGTGGGATGGTTCAGCGGACCTACGCAGACGCGGTGATCGATGTCCTTGCGCTCATTGGTGTAGCGAAGGCCCGCGCTGAGTTCGAGCGTGGGGGTAAAGGCGAAGGTCGCCTCGCCGAACAGCGCGATCGAACGCCCGTTCTGGTCGGACCGCTTGTACCATGTGCCCGAAGGCGGAACGACCGTTCCTGGAGCGGGCGCGGGGAAGCCCGGATAGGGGAAGATGTAAGCAGAATCGTCCTCGATGAATTCAAGGTTCGAACGCTCGAAGTAGGCGCCTGCCACCCACGACAGCTTGTTCTCGCGCGGAGAGGCCAGCCGCAGTTCCTGCATGAAGGTGTTGAACCGCTCATACCGGCGCAGCGTCGTGAACGGCACGTCGGTGTTGTCGATTTCGGAGTAGTTGCGCTGGTTGTGGCGGATATAGCTGGTCACCGAGGTCAGCGTCAGATCGCCGGCATGCCAGTTCGCCGTATTGGTCAGCGCCAGGCCCCGGAAGCGGTCGCCGTTGTCGACCGGATCGATCTGCTCCCCTGTGATCGCGCTGACTACAGCCGCGCTCGCCGGATCGAGGTTGATGCTGGAATTCCGGAAGTTGGCCTTGCAGTCCTCGTGGCTGGCGCCCACCGCAAGCGCGGTGTTGAGCGACGGCGGATCGCCCGCTGCCGGTGCACGCGGCTCGCAGCGGAAGACCTCCGCCGAAGATCCCTTCGTATCGGACTTCACGTAAGTGACGCTCAGCGTGCTGTCGAAATTGCTCGACGGCTCCCAGGTCAGCGTGCCGCGCGTCAGGAACTGGTCGTTGATGGGGCCGTCAGGGCCACCCGGCGCATTGTTCTTGATGTAGCCCTTGGACTCGTCGCTGTAGCGCATCGCGAGGCGTGCCTTGAGCGTATGATCGGCATTGAGCGGCCCGGAAATCGCCCCCTCGATGCTGGCCTGATCGCTTGCCTCGAATTCATAGGCCGCGCGGACATAGGCTTCGAATTCATCCGTCGGCTTCTTGGACGTGATGTTGATCGCGCCGGCCACGGTGTTCTTGCCGAAGAGCACGCCCTGCGGTCCCTTCAGCACTTCCACCCGCTCGATATCCAGCTGACCGGCACGCGCCCAGGCCGCGCGCGAATAGTAGGCGCCATCGACGAACAGACCCACGGTCTGCTCGAAGCCGGGATTGAAGGAGCCCGAACCCACACCGCGCAGATAAGCCGATGTGCCGAGATCCTGAATCACGATCTTGGCGGCAGGAACCAGCTGAACCGCCTCGGACGTCTTGGTGATGCCAAGGTTCGCCAGTCCCTCGCCCGTTACCGCGCTGACCGAAACCGGGACTTCCGAAAGCCGTTCCGCTCGCTTGCGTGCGGTCACGACGATCTCATCTATGCCGCGCGGCGATTCCGCCGCCGTTTCGCCCTGCCCTTGAGGCTGCCCCTGCGGCTGCTCCTGAGCCTGCGCCTGTGCCGCCATCAGCAGCGTCATGGCCGTTGCCGCCATGCTTGTGCTGATCCGAAGTGCGCCGTTTAGAAAACGTGTCGTCTTCATCGTCATCCTCCCCTCTTCCTTGGCTTCGTCCGAACTCGTCTCCCGGATCGAAGCCGCCATGTGTCAGTGCATGATCGCTCCGCCATCGACGAACAGCGTCTGCCCGGTGATAAATCTGCTCTCTTCGGAACTGAGGAAAACCGCGGCATCCGCGACGCTTTCCGGCCCCATCCGTGCGATGATGGGTTCTCCTCTCCATGTACCTCCGAGAACATTTTCAACGCCTCGGTTGCCCTTTGGGTAAACCCGCGCCGCGCTCCAAGTCAACGCAAAAATGGACCGTACAGTATCGTTGGCTCTGTTGCAAACTCTGACACGGTTTCCAAGATTGGGCTCATGTACTGTCAAGGTCAGTTGCGATGAACGATTTCAAAGGACGGCATTTTACCGGCGAGGTCATCCTATGGGCGGTGCGCTGGTATTGTCGATACGGCATCAGCTACCGTGATCTCGAGGAAATGCTGTCCGAGCGTGGGATCGATGTCGATCATACGACGATCTATCGCTGGGTGCAGCGCTACGCGCCGGAGATGGAGAAGCGTCTCCGCTGGTTCTGGCGGCGCGGCTTTGATCCGAGCTGGCGTCTGGATGAGACCTACGTAAAGGTGCGGGGCAAATGGACCTACCTGTACCGGGCGGTCGACAAACGGGGCGACACGATTGATTTCTATCTGTCATCGACACGCAGCGCCAAAGCGGCGAAGCGCTTTCTGGGCAAAGCTCTTCGTGGCCTGAAGGACTGGGAAAAGCCGGCCAAACTCAATACCGACAAGGCACCCAGCTACGGCGCAGCAATCGCTGAGCTGAAACGCGAAGGCAAACTGGCGGCGGAAACCGAGCACCGGCAGGTGAAATATCTGAACAACGTGCTCGAGGCCGACCACGGCAAGCTGAAGATGCTGATCAAGCCGGTACGTGGCTTCAAGTCGATGCCAACGGCCTACGCCACGATCAAGGGCTTCGAGGTCATGCGCGCCCTACGCAAAGGACAGGCCCAGGCATGGTGCCTGCAGCCAGGTATCATGGGGGAGGTGCGCCTGGTTGAAAGAGCATTCGGAATTGGACCCTCGGCCCTGACCGAAACCATGATTATGCTCAATAAGCATTTCGCCAATGCTGCCTAATCCCCCAACTGGGTGACGCCGCGCGGCCGTGCCCCATGTTTGCAACAGAGCCCGTCAAGGTGCGGGGCAAGTGGACCTACCTGTACCGGGCAGTCGACAAGCGGGGCGACACGATCGATTTCTACCTGTCGCCGACCCGCAGCGCCAAGGCAGCGAAGCGGTTCCTGGGCAAGGCCCTGCGAGGCCTGAAGCACTGGGAAAAGCCTGCCACGCTCAATACCGACAAAGCGCCGAGCTATGGTGCAGCGATCACCGAATTGAAGCGCGAAGGAAAGCTGGACCGGGAGACGGCCCACCGGCAGGTGAAGTATCTCAATAACGTGATCGAGGCCGATCACGGAAAGCTCAAGATACTGATCAAGCCGGTGCGCGGTTTCAAATCGATCCCCACGGCCTATGCCACGATCAAGGGATTCGAAGTCATGCGAGCCCTGCGCAAAGGACAGGCTCGCCCCTGGTGCCTGCAGCCCGGCATCAGGGGCGAGGTGCGCCTTGTGGAGAGAGCTTTTGGCATTGGGCCCTCGGCGCTGACGGAGGCCATGGGCATGCTCAACCACCATTTCGCAGCAGCCGCCTGATCGGCGCAGAGCGACAGCCTACCTCTGACTGCCGCCAATCTTTGCAACAGAGCC
>NZ_QXFM01000129.1 GCF_003584015.1 Aurantiacibacter xanthus | reverse complement strand
CGCCGAGCTATGGTGCAGCGATCACCGAATTGAAGCGCGAAGGAAAGCTGGACCGGGAGACGGCCCACCGGCAGGTGAAGTATCTCAATAACGTGATCGAGGCCGATCACGGAAAGCTCAAGATACTGATCAAGCCGGTGCGCGGTTTCAAATCGATCCCCACGGCCTATGCCACGATCAAGGGATTCGAAGTCATGCGAGCCCTGCGCAAAGGACAGGCTCGCCCCTGGTGCCTGCAGCCCGGCATCAGGGGCGAGGTGCGCCTTGTGGAGAGAGCTTTTGGCATTGGGCCCTCGGCGCTGACGGAGGCCATGGGCATGCTCAACCACCATTTCGCAGCAGCCGCCTGATCGGCGCAGAGCGACAGCCTACCTCTGACTGCCGCCAATCTTTGCAACAGAGCCAGGTGTAGAGACTGCTGGAATATCTTTCGGCGTGGGCATAGCGGCGGCTGTCACGCGGGCTGCTGTCGAAACCGATGAGCCGGATCACCTTCTGACCGGCAGCCCAGGCCTTCTGTGCCGGGGGCCAGGTTTTGGTCCAGGCATCCTGTGGGCCGACCTTCCAGCGGAGCGAACAGGTTCCCCGGCCGAAGGCGATCGATGGGAGAGCGCCGTTGACCAGACAGGCTTCGAGAAGGTCAAAATAGGCCGGGGATGTGCCGAAACGCCGCGGCCTGTTGACGACGATCTTATTTGGGATGTCGCGATCGTCCATCCAGCGACGGAACGCCGGAATGAAGGCCTGGGTCTCGGGTTTTTCTGGCATTTGCGCGATCAGCACCATGTCGATGCGTTCGCGCCGTGTTGCCATTTCGAGGATCATGGCAGTGGAGTCGACGCCGGCGCCCCAGGCGACGATGACCGGCGGACTGGCGGGGGCCGTCATTGCGATGCCGGCGATGATAGTTCGTCAAGGCGATCCTTGATCGGTTTCCAACGGCAGAGATCGTCGCTCTCGGCGTCACACGCATGGCAGGTGGTGGACTTGTAGGTCGCGCTCAGCACCCATTGTTGGGTATCGCTATCCCAGGCCACGAAGGCGTCGCGTGTCAGGTTGGTGCTTCCGCAATCGCGGCAGGCCGGCTCAACCGGCTCGTCTTTTCGGTCGGCACTCTGTTGCAGCTTCGCATAAGCCGCTTGAAAACGCGCAGCGTCGGTCGCTATGCCAACCGCTTTGAGCGCGACCGCAAAGCGGCCGCGCGCCGCATCGCTTTCGAAGACCGGCTCGGCGCCGGTGATGGTTTCGTGATAGGCAAGCGCAAGCGCTTCGGGATCGCCGAGGACGATATCGGCGAGCGCCTGGAGATGGCTGATACGCATGTTGCGTCTCCGGATATGATCGGGATGTTGGGGAACGTGCCGCGTCAGGCGGCGAGATCGGCGGGGCCATCGAGGCGCAATTCATGCCGTATGCGGGTTGCCAGGGTGTCAGGATCGAGGAGCTCGTCGATCGAAGCCCAATGATTGGGGCCGCCAGTATAGTCGTTTCGGCCCTCGACACGCCGGAACATCACATCGTGGCCACGGCCCATCAGTCCGATGGAGAGCTGGACATAGATTTGATCGGAGTGAAGGATAATTTCACCGGCGACGGCGATGCCGCCCTGGCAGAAACGCACTTGGTGGCTTCCACGGGCAAGGCCGAGGGCAGCAGCGAGGCGTTTGATGGCCTTGCGTCCCTCGGCATGGAAGGTGGCTTTGGCATCAGCGTCGTAGGAGACGCCTCGTTTGGCCAGTGCAATCAGCATCGGGGTTTTCCCGAGGGCGGAGATGGCTTCCATACAGGCCGTGCGCAGCACGGCTTGTTCGGGCCTGTCTTCAAGGGCAAGGCAACCGATGTGGCGGGCGAGCAGAAGCACGGCGGGATCTTGATCGATCTGGTGCCGGGACTTTTCGCAATCCGCAACTGCGGCGTTGAGCGTGGTGAGCGCTTCCGCGATCGTGGCAATAGAGCGGGCGGCTAGAGCCTTATGGTGACGGGCGGCGGGATCGAACATCGGGTGTCTCCTATGAATGGGAACACACCTGCTCCTCCCCCTCCTCTTGTTGTCGGCCGGGAGGCCGTCATACGCTTCGCCGTTTTTGTTGATGAAACGGAATAGGTGGCGTTCATTCGAGCATGTTCCGGCGCCGCTCGCTCGAATGGGCCCGTGCCAGGGCGTTTGCGTCGGCGCGCATCGGAGCATTGCCAACATAGGTATCGCAAAAACGGATGACGAAGCGGCGTTCGGCATATCCGCAGAATTCAAGCCGGATGCAGTAGCGGCGGTCTATCCGGCCGTCGGTATGGCGTGGCGGACCGTTGTCGGAGATTGGCATAAGGAACTCCAGGCATAGGGGGGCGTAACCCTCCCATTCCCCCTCTCCTCTGCCTCCAATTGTCTTGATCGCCGTATGTGCCGCGTAATGTGCAGCAGTTTGTGCCGCATTGGCGAGTGTTCGTAGACCCTCTCTGAGGGGCAAGTGGACTGTTCGCTGCATAGCGTGGGGCAGCCGTTCACCACTCATAGGAGTCGAGTCCGTCGACGGCCGGTCCGTCGCAGTCGAGCAGGAGATGATCGCAACCGCGAGTCAGGGTGAAACGCATAACCGCCAGGAGATCGGCCGGCAGGCCTCCAAGTGTATCGGGGTCGGCGCAGGAAACCGGGATGAACCAGCCGTAGGGTGTCTTGCCGATGGTCAGGGGGACGTCGAGCCTTCCGCGCGAACCCCAGTCGTCAAGCTTTTGCGCGGTTTCCTGGGTGATATGTCCGGTCGTGAGGACGAGACAGGTTTCGATATCGAGGGATTGGGGATCATCCTGGGCGGCGGCGGTGATCTTTACCAGCTCGACGCCGGGAATATCGTCGCGTGGATCGAAGCAAATGCGCAGACAAGCAGCGGGATCGGCATGGTCGCGTGGTCCACATAGCGCGGTGAACTTGTCGAGCAGTTCATCGGCGAGCCGAGTGGGCTCTGATGGGTCGAACACCTTGTATGGCAGATGGTCGCGAATGAAGAGCTTGAACGTCTGATCCCAGAGGGCCTGGGGGTCATTGACGACTGTTTTGAGCGTCACGCTGTTTGTGTGAGTGATTGGGGGCTCCTTCAGCGCGTCAATCTGCCCGCGCATAAGCCAGCTTGTGCTGCCGCCGATGATATCATCGTCGGTGATAATGTAGTAGCCGCCGCCGAATTCGCTGGGCCGCAGGCGGTCGCAATCCTGGGACCACTCGAAACCGAAGGGCAGAACGCTGGGTGCGCATTTCTGGATCAGGCTGGCGATCGCATGGGGATCTGCCTGAGTTCCGGCGATCAGATAGCCGTCAACCTCCGCACTGCCGAAATACTCGCAGTCGAAGGTTGGAAAATCCTGATCGCTGAACAGCTCGAGAAAGGATGCGAACGGATCGGGCGGGGGCTGGTCCGGCTCCTCCGATTGATCCGGCGGTGGCGGGAAGGCTGCCTTGAAGGCGTCCGACATCGCATCGTAGCGTGCTGCCAGGTCATCTTCGTCGATATCGGCAAGTTCTTCCGACAGCGCGTGGCATTCGTCGAGCAATGCTTCTTCCTCACCCGTCGGCGTCAAGACGAAGGAGAGTTTGAGATAGTTGTTGGCCATGGTGCAGCCCTCCAAAAAAATGGGAAAATCCGGTGGAATGACCGGCATTCCGATCCCGGCTCCCATTCCTCGCCCCCTTCCCTCTCCCCCGCGGTTGCTTGTGCAGCGGAGTATCAGGTCAAGCCGACCAATGCCGGTGAGGTCGCCTGAAGCATCCAACGCTGGCCCTTCAGCCGTCGCAGGAAATCGGGCGCGGCGGGCATGCGGCCAAGCATCGTACGGACATGCTGTTCGGCAACCACACGCGTTGGTGCTCCAGATGCACCGTTGTCGATCGCCGGCCCAAAGCGGTGTTCGGCCTCATATATTCCGAAGGCATGGTGACGAAATATGAGGTGGGCGGGCGTGTTCGCCCACGATGCTGTTTCGAGAAACCAGCGATGAAGCGGAAGATAGTCGGTTTCCTCGCCGCCGAAGCGCCGCGCACTGGTTCGGGAGAGGTGTTCTGCGTCGGGCATCGGGACGTGAAGCCAGTCTGGCGTGTCGAAATCGTCGAGCCAATCCGCAGCGGAGGGAAGATAGCTGCAGTCTTCCTCGATATGCTGGACGGCGATCGCACGAACCTCGATTTCTGCGCCATCCGCGTTGGTGATCGTGTCTCCGAAGACGGTAACCGCTTCGGCGATCCCTTCGTGGTGGTGGCGCAGCGCGCGGTGTGTAAAATGGCAGTGTGCGGCCTTGGTGGCGTCGAACCAGGCGTGGATCGGGTGGTAATCCTGCCAGCGGCCGCCATGGACTCGCGCGGAAGAGCGCGCGTGATCAAAAGGGTTCATAATAGAGTTCTCTTTGATCGGAGGTGCAGAGCGATCGAGCGAGCGCGCTGAGAATATCATCGAGCGCGGCGGTGAGTCCGGAATGCTCGCACCATTCGTCGTAGGTCTCCGGCGCGCCACGCGGGAGCAGAACGCGGTAGAGTGGCCAGGCGCGGCGGGCATGGTCGAGGGTGAGCCTGCTACGCCGATAATAGTAGTCATCGGCATCGGCTACGGCATCGCGATGCGCGGCAAGTTCCTTGATCGCCACCGGGTGAAGCCCGTCGCGCAGGTCGGCGAGGAAGTCGCGTAGCACTGCGAAGGCTTCGGGGTTGGGCCTGACATTTCCACGGGCCTTGAACTGGCCGACGTTGATATTGAGGGAATTGCCCGGCAAGTCGGTAATCAGCAGTTCGAGGGTCGCCACATGGTTGGAGCCGGACCGCAGCGACAGGATCTGGGTGTCGCCCCGCCGGCATTGGGAATAATATCCACCAACGCAGTGGTTGAGCGCATTGCCCTCATCGACAAGGGCTTGCGCGCTGGTGAGCGGTATGAAGCTATGCGGCCCGCAGGGGGACTGCCAGGTCGGGCAGAGCGCCGGCCAACCGGGCCGATCGGCATTGTTCTCATGGCGCAGCGCGGCGGCGCTGGCTGCGCGGCGGTGCCATTTCGCGATGGCCTTCTGGAACGAGCGCGGCCTGCGGGGTCCGATGATCCCACGATGCAAGCTTTGCAGGAGTTTGCGATGGGCAGCGGTGTCGCAGAGTTTCAGTGGAACGCCCAGGGTCGCCACGAAATTGTCGAGCGCGTGGATTCGCCGAGATAGGCCCAATGCTTCGAGACGTGCGCCCGCGAGTGGGTAGAGGAGATCCTCGCGCAGCGCCTGGAGCGTATCGCGGGTTTCGACCGAGCTATCGAGGTAGTCAGGCCGGAAAAGAGGATCGCAGTTACTTTGCTCCCAGACACGGCGGCCCCATTCACTGCTGTCCGGCCATTGTTCGAGGGGGATGTCGTGGCGGACCAGAGCGCGCACGGCGGGCATATGGTCATAGAGGGCGTTGTATGCAGCGTCTTTGGGCGTTGCACGGCGCAGGCGGCGCAATTGCGCTTCGCTGATGCCGACCGCGGCGGCTAGCACCGGCTTGAGGGGCTGCGCGGCATCGATCGCGGCCGTGACCTCCGGCTTGAGCAGGATGGTGGCGACGGCGCCGTAGAGGCTTAGCGCCTGGCCGCGGTTGCGTATCACGGTCTTGCGACCCGGGTCACCTTCGAGATCGGTTGCGAGCGCCCAGTGGATGATGCGACCGAGCGAAAGGATCTTGTTGCCGGAGCGATAACCAAGGTCACGAAACAAGATGGCGCGCAGATGGGCCTGCATAAGTTCGACCAAGCGCTCGCGCAGTTGCAGGATCGCGGTTCCGATCGTCTGCGTCATGTCCGTGATCCGGCGGTGGTCGGCGCCGGACAGAACGAGATCGGTGACGAGATCGAGATATCCGCTGTCGTTGACGGTCTGTTCGAGGCTGATGGAGAAGTGGGTATTGGGACTATGGATTGTCTGGAGGATGGCGGTGCTGAACTGGTCGATAAGCATCATCGCTTTGGGAGAGTGGGCTGGATCAGGATGGATTGTAATCATGGGTGCGAGCGCGCCTTCACGCCGCGTGAAGCGGATTTCGCAGCGGGATAGCGCGATCAGGGTCGCCGCAAGGTCGAGTGGGTCCGATCGCAGCCGTGTGGTTTGAGGGACGATGCGATGCAGGGCTCTGTTGCAAAGATTGGCGGCAGTCAGAGGTAGGCTGTCGCTCTGCGCCGATCAGGCGGCTGCTGCGAAATGGTGGTTGAGCATGCCCATGGCCTCCGTCAGCGCCGAGGGCCCAATGCCAAAAGCTCTCTCCACAAGGCGCACCTCGCCCCTGATGCCGGGCTGCAGGCACCAGGGGCGAGCCTGTCCTTTGCGCAGGGCTCGCATGACTTCGAATCCCTTGATCGTGGCATAGGCCGTGGGGATCGATTTGAAACCGCGCACCGGCTTGATCAGTATCTTGAGCTTTCCGTGATCGGCCTCGATCACGTTATTGAGATACTTCACCTGCCGGTGGGCCGTCTCCCGGTCCAGCTTTCCTTCGCGCTTCAATTCGGTGATCGCTGCACCATAGCTCGGCG
>NZ_QXFM01000128.1 GCF_003584015.1 Aurantiacibacter xanthus | reverse complement strand
CGCCGAGCTATGGTGCAGCGATCACCGAATTGAAGCGCGAAGGAAAGCTGGACCGGGAGACGGCCCACCGGCAGGTGAAGTATCTCAATAACGTGATCGAGGCCGATCACGGAAAGCTCAAGATACTGATCAAGCCGGTGCGCGGTTTCAAATCGATCCCCACGGCCTATGCCACGATCAAGGGATTCGAAGTCATGCGAGCCCTGCGCAAAGGACAGGCTCGCCCCTGGTGCCTGCAGCCCGGCATCAGGGGCGAGGTGCGCCTTGTGGAGAGAGCTTTTGGCATTGGGCCCTCGGCGCTGACGGAGGCCATGGGCATGCTCAACCACCATTTCGCAGCAGCCGCCTGATCGGCGCAGAGCGACAGCCTACCTCTGACTGCCGCCAATCTTTGCAACAGAGCCAGCGGCCCTATGGCCTCCGCACAGCCTGATTGCAAACGTCGCTTGGCCGCAGAAGTCCGCACGCTTCCCGCTATTGATAAAGGGATCAATATAGCATAGCAAGCGCTCTGACGCCGCACGATTCGGTCGAACAGAACGCGACCAAGCGGGCGACGAGGCGTCGGATCTTCGGTTTGCCAATGCCTACACCAGCCAAGCGAGCCTGACGGGAGTTGGAAGAAAATGCCTCATATCCAAGTGACTACCCGCGATGGGGAGATACGCGAACTCGACGTCGCAGCCTCCGGGTTCCTGATGGAAGCCCTTCGCGACGCCAATATCGACGGCGTCGAGGCGATATGCGGCGGATGCTGCTCCTGCGCGACCTGCCACGTCTACATCGACGCTGCTCCCGCCGGGACCCTGCCGCCGGTCTCCTCCGACGAGGAGATGCTGCTTTCCGGCCTGGTCTCGACCCCCGGACGGTCGCGGCTCTCCTGCCAAATACCGGTCACGGCCGAACTGGATGGCCTTAAGCTCACGATCCCGCCGGACTCCTGAGCGCCTAGGCTGTCTGCGCACGCGCGCCGACGCCGTCCTTCCTTCCCAATTCGAAAATGAGCGGGAATCCGAACATGAACCCTCAGACACTGCCGGTCTTTCCAGACCTCGACATCTTTTCGCCCGAATATGCCTGCAACCGCGAAAAATACGCAGCCCGCGCCCTTAGGGACTATCCGCTGCACTTCTATAAGCCGCTGAATTTGTGGATCGTCAGCAAGCACAAGGATGTGCGCTCGGCCTTGTTCACTCCGCAGGTCTTTTCTTCTGTCGCGTTTGGCCTGCTCCCCCCGCCCGATGATATCGCGCCGCGCGTGCCGGACCTTTACACCGACGTGCATCTGCCCTCGATGGACCCGCCGGAGCACACCAAGCTCAGGGTTCCCGTCCAGCAAGCCCTCCTCCCCGGTCGGCTGGTGGGTAAGGACGAGGTCGTTCGCCGGATCGCCAACGAACTTATCGATACCTTCATCGACAAGGGCGAATGCGATCTCCTCCACGATTTCAGCTACAAACTTGCGCTCTACTTGATCGTCGATATGCTCGGGATCCCCAAGGAACGGGCGGAAGATTATCATCGCTGGTCCAACTGCTTCTTCCAGCTGTTCACCCCTAAGGTACCGGAGCGCGCCGACGCAAGATTCTTCGTGCCGATGCCGGAAGAGGTACTGCGGCAGAACTGGGAAGACCTGGCGGAGGCGAACGACTACCTGCGCGAAGTCGTCGAGAACCTTGATCGCAATCCCGGCAACAACATGCTGTCAAACCTGTTGCAGCTGCGCGAACCGGACGGCTCACGCACGATCACGATCAGCGCCAATGTTTGCAACGCACTGGAATTCGGGGCGGCTGGTCATGACACCACGGCAACGCTGATCGCGCACCTCACCTATTTCGTGCTGACCACGCCGGACCTCAAGGACACTCTTACCGAGGATCCGTCGCTGATCCCCGCGGCGATTTCCGAAACGCTGCGCCGTCGCTGTCCGGTCGACGGGCTGTTCCGGCGAACGCTGTCGGATGTAGAACTATGCGGCCAGAAAATCGAATCCGGATCGATCGTCTACCTCGATCTCACCGCTGCAAATCTTGACCCCGATGTATTCCCCGAACCTGAGACGTTTCGCCTGAACCGCGACAATATCAAGGAAATGGTCTCTTTCGGCTTCGGTCGTCACGTCTGCGCAGGACAGTACCTGTCCCGTATCGAAGCAAAAGCGGCCTACGAAGAACTGATGCGCCGTATTCCCAACATGCGTCTCGCTGATGGTTTCAAGCTGGAATACATGCCTTCCGTGGCGACGACGGTTCTCAAGGGGCTTCCGCTGGTCTGGGACAAAAACTGAGCCGGGCTTTCAAGTACCTGAGCAGATGATCTCAGGTTTCTTTTGATGGCTCTGTTGCAAAGATTGGCGGCAGTCAGAGGTAGGCTGTCGCTCTGCGCCGATCAGGCGGCTGCTGCGAAATGGTGGTTGAGCATGCCCATGGCCTCCGTCAGCGCCGAGGGCCCAATGCCAAAAGCTCTCTCCACAAGGCGCACCTCGCCCCTGATGCCGGGCTGCAGGCACCAGGGGCGAGCCTGTCCTTTGCGCAGGGCTCGCATGACTTCGAATCCCTTGATCGTGGCATAGGCCGTGGGGATCGATTTGAAACCGCGCACCGGCTTGATCAGTATCTTGAGCTTTCCGTGATCGGCCTCGATCACGTTATTGAGATACTTCACCTGCCGGTGGGCCGTCTCCCGGTCCAGCTTTCCTTCGCGCTTCAATTCGGTGATCGCTGCACCATAGCTCGGCG
>NZ_QXFM01000127.1 GCF_003584015.1 Aurantiacibacter xanthus | reverse complement strand
CGCCGAGCTATGGTGCAGCGATCACCGAATTGAAGCGCGAAGGAAAGCTGGACCGGGAGACGGCCCACCGGCAGGTGAAGTATCTCAATAACGTGATCGAGGCCGATCACGGAAAGCTCAAGATACTGATCAAGCCGGTGCGCGGTTTCAAATCGATCCCCACGGCCTATGCCACGATCAAGGGATTCGAAGTCATGCGAGCCCTGCGCAAAGGACAGGCTCGCCCCTGGTGCCTGCAGCCCGGCATCAGGGGCGAGGTGCGCCTTGTGGAGAGAGCTTTTGGCATTGGGCCCTCGGCGCTGACGGAGGCCATGGGCATGCTCAACCACCATTTCGCAGCAGCCGCCTGATCGGCGCAGAGCGACAGCCTACCTCTGACTGCCGCCAATCTTTGCAACAGAGCCAATTGGGGGGCGTGGGCCGCGCCGGGCCTCTAGCATAAAATTACGGCCCTGCATCCCCGGCGTTGATACATTCGTCGCGCAGGGCGCTCGATTGAGCCGCCCCGATCGCGGTCGCCTCAATCGGCATAGCGAGCTGGCAATATGCACATACGCGCATAATTTCCGCTTGCGGGCTATGTATATTTGTGCATAATAGCCGCGATGGATACGGAACGGCCGGTTCGATGGGTGGCATCGTCAAAGCGCGATTTTCGGGAGTTCCCGGACGATGTGCAGGACGTAATGGGCTATGCCCTGCACCTTGCGCAGCAAGGCGGGCAGCACGCCAGCACTAAGCCGTTGAAGGGCTTTGGCGGCGCTGGCGTGGTCGAGATCATAGACGACCACCAAGGCGATACGTTCCGCACGGTCTATACGGTCAAATTCGCGGAGGCGGTCTATGTCCTGCACGCCTTCCAGAAGAAATCCAAGCAGGGCAAGGCCACGCCGCAGGCCGATATGGATTTGATCCGAACGCGGCTGAAATCCGCCGAGGAGCATCACCGGCAACACCAGACCCCGCGAGGCACAGCATGAGCGCACAGGACGAAATCATTGAGGAAGGCAGCGGCAATGTCTTTGCCGATCTAGGCTTTGCCGACCCCGACACCCACCTTTTGAAAGCCCAGCTCGTTACCCGTGTAGCCGAGGCCATGCAGGAACGTAAATTGACGCAGATCGCCGCCGCCAAGGTTACGGGATCTACCCAACCGGAATTGTCGCGCATCCTGCGAGGCCAGTTCCGCAGCGTCTCGGTTGAGCGGCTTCTGGCCATGCTCACCCGGCTTGGCTGTAAGGTCGATATTGTCGTGCGTCCGCAGGGGCGGACCACTGAATCGGCCGTGATCCACTTCGCCGGCTCTGTTGCAAAGATTGGCGGCAGTCAGAGGTAGGCTGTCGCTCTGCGCCGATCAGGCGGCTGCTGCGAAATGGTGGTTGAGCATGCCCATGGCCTCCGTCAGCGCCGAGGGCCCAATGCCAAAAGCTCTCTCCACAAGGCGCACCTCGCCCCTGATGCCGGGCTGCAGGCACCAGGGGCGAGCCTGTCCTTTGCGCAGGGCTCGCATGACTTCGAATCCCTTGATCGTGGCATAGGCCGTGGGGATCGATTTGAAACCGCGCACCGGCTTGATCAGTATCTTGAGCTTTCCGTGATCGGCCTCGATCACGTTATTGAGATACTTCACCTGCCGGTGGGCCGTCTCCCGGTCCAGCTTTCCTTCGCGCTTCAATTCGGTGATCGCTGCACCATAGCTCGGCG